>PLMQ01000062.1 GCA_003142535.1 Syntrophaceae bacterium | reverse complement strand
TCACCAGCAGCTGCAATGATTTCACAAATATAAGGCATAACTATCTCCTGATATGAGTATTTTACGATTGCGTTTTTCTTATTTTTTCCGAGTATAAAAGTCAATGTTTTAAATCTTTATCTCTTCCAATAGGACGTTCGGTCAATAATAAATAAACATAAAACCTATAATAAATAAGCTATTGACAAATATAATATAAAATGATGGTATTATATCGACCATGAAGTCGAGATAACGGGCATGAATCACAAGGCAAGTTTTGGGGTTCATACCCGTGCTTATGCAGGATAATTTGACTAACGAACTTCAATTCACTTCGTTACTGAAGTTCGAGTCTCATTACCGCTCCGCTTACGCGAGATAGTTCGACTTGCCAACTCCGACTTGTGACCTTCAGGTTACTTGTGACCTTCAGGTTATGTGCTTCGCTTTCGGAATTGGAGTCTCACTACCACAGCTTGCGCGGGATAGTTCGTCCGGCAAGCTTCAATGCACTTTGTTTCTGAAGCTTGGGTCTCACTAATAATTTGGAGGAGTTATGCCTAAGATTGTCAATCGGGATAAGAAGCGCTCGGAAATCGCTCAAAAAGCAATTGCGCTTTTGGCTAAAAAAGGATTTCAGGCGACAACTATTCAAGATATAGCCGATGCCGCAGGTTTAGGCAAGGGGACCATCTATCACTATTTTAAAACCAAAGAAGAAATCCTGCTGGTAGTTTCGGAGGAGCTTTTTCATGAAACGGAACGCTCCTTCGGCGCAGCCCTGCTGCTCATCAATGAGCCGATGGAAAAACTATCTGTCTTAATCGCGGAAGCGCTGAAGGTGACGGAAGATTTGGAAAATCTTTTTGTTGTTTATACGGAATTATGGCTCATGAACTTCCGCTGCAATCATTATAAAGATTTTATGGGTGTAATCAATCGTCTGCACAAAGATATGACAAATCTTGTGGCGCGAATGATTGATCAAGGTAAAAAACAGGGGCTTTGGTCTAAAGATACCGATACGGACGCGCTGTCCTGTTACCTGGTCGCGTCATTTGACGGTGTCATCGCTCATTATATGATGGACAAGGAAAATTTTGATCTGAAAAGGGTGACCAAAGAATTTATTCGTTTTCTTCTGCAACATGAAGCGCCGAAAAAATGATTGATCAAAACAAAGAATCAAATAATCAGGATAATCTAGTTTTCGAGGTGCGGGATCTCGCCAAAATTTATAAAATGGGCGAGGTGGAAGTTCACGCCCTGCGCGGAGCTAATCTGGAGTTATTTTCCAAAGAACTGATTGTCCTTTTAGGGCCGTCCGGCAGCGGGAAATCAACATTGCTCAATATCCTCGGCGGGCTGGATACCGCCACCAGCGGTTTTGTTTCTTACCGCGGCCGAAACCTGACCGCGGCAACGGAAACGGAACTGACCGAATATCGCCGTTTCCATGTGGGGTTTGTTTTTCAGTTTTACAACCTGATTCCCAGCCTTACCGCGCTCGAAAATGTAGCTGTTGTAACAGAGATTGCCAGAGATCCCATGAAGCCGGAAGATGCGCTGGCGCTGGTCGGGTTGACGGAGCGGCTGGATCATTTTCCGGCGCAGTTATCCGGCGGCGAGCAGCAGCGCGTGGCCATCGCCCGCGCTATATCCAAAAATCCGGAGGTTATGCTTTGCGACGAGCCCACGGGCGCACTTGATTCCCAAACGGGAGTCGTCGTGCTCGAAGCGCTGGAACGAGTCAATCGCGAACTGGGCACGGCAACGGCAATTATTACACATAATGTGGACATTGCCGCTATGGCCGATCGTGTCATTCATCTCAGTAACGGAAGAATTTCCGAAGTGGCGGTAAACAAGGTAAGAAAATCACCGAGCGAAATACAGTGGTAAGCCGATGAAAGCACTCAACAGGAAAGTCTGGCGGGACCTGTGGCGGATGAAAGGGCAGGTGTTTGCCATTACGCTGGTCGTTATAAGCGGAGTGGCAACCTTTATCATGTTCATCACCACCATGCATTCGCTTGATCTCACCAGAAATTCATTCTATCGCGATTACAATTTTGCCGATGTTTTTGTTAATCTGAAGCGCGCGCCGGAAAGCCTGAAAGAAAAGATAAAAGAAGTTCCGGGCGTTAATCAGGTGGAAACCCGTGTATCTGCATACGTCAAACTGGATATCAGTGGTTTTCCCGAGCCGGTTACCGGCCATATAATCTCTGTTCCCGATGACGGCCCTCCCTTGCTTAATAATCTTTACATCCGCAAAGGAAGGCTTGCCGATCCGGCTAAAGACAACGAAGTAGTTATCAATGAGACCTTCGCCCATGCTCATGGTTTTAATCTCGGTGATCAATTTGCCGCAATTATTAACGGCAAGTGGAAAAAACTGACAATTACCGGGATTGTCCTGTCGCCGGAATTCGTTTTGGTCATGCGGCCTTTTGCCATGAGTCCCGATTTCAAACGTTACGGTATTCTCTGGATGAGCCGCAAGGCCGTCAGTAAAGCCTACAATATGGAAGGGGCATTTAATGATGTTGTGTTGACCCTGGAGCGGGGCGCTAAAGTAAATGATGTCCTGCGGGAACTGGATAATATTGTTGACCGCTACGGCGGGTTCGGCGCCTATGCCCGCAAAGATCAATTATCGCACCGGATGCTCAATGAAGAATTCAATATGCTCCGGAATATGTCCAAAATTTTTCCCACGATATTCATCTGTGTTGCCGCCTTCTTGTTGAATGTTGTTATGAGCAGAACGATCAATACGCAGCGTGAACAAATTGCTGCTCTGAAGGCGTTTGGCTATGATAATTTCGCCATCGGTGTCCATTATGCGCAGTTGGTTGTTTTGATTATATTGGCCGGGCTGGTTATCGGTATAGTTGCCGGTATCTGGCTGGGGGGAATGTTAGGCGGCATTTATATGGAAGTCTATCGCTTTCCCTCTCTTGCTTTTATATTGAAACCCTGGGTCATTGTTGCAGCGATTGTCATCAGTATCGCTTCCGCTCTAGTCGGCACATTGCATTCTCTTTGGCGGGCGGCCAAACAGCCTCCTGCCGAGGCCATGCGGCCTGAGCCTCCCGCAAAGTATCAGATAACGCTGCTGGAAAAGATGGGCATTGGCCGCGCGCTTTCACAGCCGACGCGGATTATCGCCCGCAATATCGAACGCAAACCCGTCAGAACCTTACTTTCTATTATTGGAATTGCCGTAGCCTGCGCCACGATGATCTCCAGCGGATTTTTCAAGGATTCAGTTGATTATATGGTGAACGTTCAATTTGTTCTTTCCCAGAAGGAAGATATGGCTGTGGGTTTTATTGAACCGACATCATACAGGGCGCTGTATGAAATCAAGGAAATGGAAGGCGTCCATTATGCCGAAGCCTTTCGCACTGTTCCGGTAAAATTAAAATTCGGCCGCGCGAGTTATAAAACCGTAATCAATGGAATAGAACCGGATAGCCTCTTGCATCCTTTGCTGGATACGAATTTAAAACCGGTGGTTTTGCCGCAGGAAGGTATTATAATAAATGATTACTTAGGCGAGATTTTGGGCGTGAAAGCCGGTGATATGCTGACTGTCGAGGCTTTGGAAGGATCGAAGACTATCCGTCAGGTGCCGGTGGTGGCGCTGGTCAAGTTGTATCTGGGTGTGATGGGCTATATGGACATGAAAGCGCTCAACCGTCTGATGAAGGAGGGTGACGCCGTATCGGGGATTTATCTGACTGCCGATTCTCAATATCAGGAAAAACTTTACCGGAGTTTTGTAAATATGCCGCGCGTTTCCGGAACTATCGTGAGAAAAAACGAAATTCGCAATTTTTATGATGTGCAGGCCAAAGGCATGCTATTCTTTACTTTTATTGCCACGCTGATGGCGGGCTCAATTTCCATAGGTGTAGTTTATAATAATGCCCGAATAGCTTTGTCGGAACGCAGCCGGGAGCTATCCAGCCTTCGGGTACTGGGTTATACACGCGGTGAAATTTCCTATATCCTCCTGGGAGAGTTGGCGTTTATTGTGCTTGCCGCCATTCCGCTGGGTTTTCTTATCGGATACGCGCTTTGCGGTTATATAGCAGCGGCATTGCAATCCGATCTTTTCCGGATACCGCTGGTTATAGAGTTGAAAACATTTGCACTGGCGGCATTGGTGGTTCTGGCCTCGGCTTTGATATCGGGGCTGATCGTCCGTCATAAGCTCGATCATCTTGATTTGGTGGAAGTATTAAAAACGAGAGAATAAAGATTGTGTAGAAAAGTAAAATTGATGCTCTTATCAAAAATCCAATAATCGTCATACCGGCTCGTGACCTTCAGGTTACGAAGGCCGGGATCCAGAGCATATCTAAATGACTGGATTCCGGATCAAGTCCGGAATGACAAAACAAGGGGTTGAAATATGAATGTAGCATTACGCCGAAAGTTGTTTGTGATTATAATTATCGCAGGTGTGGTTTTGGCAACCGTTTACGGTTTTTATCCCAAGGCGGTGGATGTCGATCTGGCTGATGTCACGCGCGGGCCGCTGCAGGTGACAATTGAGGAAGAGGGACGCACTCGTCTGAAAGATCGCTTTGTTATTACGGCTCCGACAGCCGGATATCTGGAACGAATTCGCGCCAAAGCCGGAGATCAGGTGAAGAAAGGACAGGACGTCATAGTTCTGGAGCCGTTGCATTCGCCGGTGCTCGATCCCCGCAGCCGGGCTGAAGCGACAGCAACCATTACCTCGGCCGAGGCCGCTCTTAACGCCGCTATTGAAAAGGAGAGCGCTACGGCAGCCGATGCCGATTATATGGAAAAAAGACTCGAAAGGTTGAAGAATCTATATGCCAAAGGTTCTATTGCCAAAGATCAATTTGACCAGATAGAAGCGGAGACCAAAAAGGGGTGGGCCATCCAGCGCTCCGCTAAATCGGCTGTGAATGTTTCGCGCTCCGAACTGGAACGCTCGAAAACATTATTGCAGAACTTCGCTTCGGATAAAAAAACGGCCAGTCGCAATAAGGTTTACGTTTCTTCACCGGTCAGCGGCAATATTTTCCGAATCTACAAAGAGAGTGAAGGTGCGGTCAATGTTGGCGAGCCGCTGATGGAAATCGGCAACTCTCAAAGCCTGGAAATCCGCGTGGAAGTGCTTTCTTCGGATGCGGTGAAGATTAAGAAAGGAACCGCCGTGTTTTTTAAACGCTGGGGAGGCGAGGGAACGTTGGAAGGAGTTGTGCGGGTAGTCGAGCCTTCCGGATTTACCAAAATATCCAGTCTCGGTGTGGAAGAACAAAGGGTTCTGATTATTGCCGATATTACGTCGCCTGCGGAAATGTGGCTCGCTCTAGGTGACGGCTACCGGCTGGAAGCGCACTTTGTTATCTGGGAGGGAAAAAATATTCTGCAAATTCCTGGAAGTGCGCTCTTTCGTTCAGGAAAGGACTGGGCGGTATTTGTCGGAGAAAAAGGAAAGGCGCGCCAACGGATATTGAAAATAGGCCAGCGTAATGGTTTAACAGCGGAGATTATTTCCGGACTGCAAGAGAGAGAGAAGGTAATCGTCCATCCCGATGATTCCGTATGCAATGGCATCAGAATTAAGACAAAAAAATGAAGTAGATTGTCGACTAAGCGGAGTATTGAAAGATCGGCTTTTTTACTGTAGGACGAAGTTACTTTGACAATAGGTGTAAAGATAGACTGCAAAACATACTTCCTGTAATGTTGTTTTTCTCATTTTCCCAATTCACCAACATTTCAATCGGAAATAATCAAAAAATGGCTGAACTCTAACTTAACATGTGGTACAAGTATCGGGCTAGGTCAGCTAGCGTATACTACCGATATCATTAATATTAGGGTACACCTACTATAAAGTCAAGTTTTTCTTAAGATGTTCAGGATGGTTTCTATCAGTTTTTTTGTCCGTACCGGTTTTGGCAGGATATAATTATTTCCGATTTTATTCTCTTCCCTGTCAACAACATCATCATTTGTGGCGAGCGCCGTGATATATAGAATCGGGATGTTTGCTGTAGCGGGATGTTCTTTTAAAACAGCCGCGACATCCTCGCCGGTCATGTCCGGCATGACCAGATCAAGCAGGATGATATCCGGCTGTTCATTTTCGGCCAGTTCTATTCCGTCTTTGCCGTTTGTCGCGATAGTCACATCGAACAGTCCGTCATGCATGAGATTTTTTTTAACGAAATAACAAAAATCCACTTCATCATCAATGACCAACACTTTTATATTTTTTGTCATGTTACACCTCTTTTGTATCAATTATTTTACTTGTTGGTTGGAGTTTTACAAAAAAAGTTGTTCCCTGGTTTTCCCTGCTTTCAACATCAATGCTGCCATTTAATCGATCTATGATCATATGGGCAAGGCTGAGGCCCAGACCCGTGCCCTCATTAGCGGGTTTGGTAGTAAAAAACGGCTCGAATATTTTTGACAGGGTCTCCTCTGGGATACCTTTTCCGGTATCTGATATTTCAACAACAATCATTTTATCGCCGATGCTGAAAAAATCAGCCCGACGGTAGCCGGTTTTATAGCCGATCTCAGTGACTAATTGTTTATAAGCACGAACCGTCAATATCTTTTCTTTGCGGTCTTTCATGGCATCAGCCGCATTATTGACAAGATTCAAAAAAACCTGTTCCAGCATAGTATGATCACCTGCCACTTCCAGCGATTCATCATTATACTCACGTCGAACGATCACACCGCTTTTTTCAAGTTTGGGTTTTCCAAGCTCCAGGACGTTATCAAGTAACGGATTGAGGGGGAGTTGGGTGATTTTGCATGCCGTTTGTCTTGAAAATGACAAAATGTTTTTGATGATATTATCGGCCCGGTTGACTGCATTAAAAATTTTTTCTATTGACTCACGTATCTGGGGATTATCATCGGGAAGGTTGTTTTCCAGATAATCCACTCCCATATAAATAATTTCCAGCGGATTCCTGATTTCATGGGCGATACCGGACGCCATCCGTCCGAGGGCGGCCATTTTATCTTTTTGTATTAACTGATCACGGGTTCTTTGCAAAATTTCAACGATATCAGTTAATTTTTTCTCTTTGTCAATCCGGTCGGTGATATCTTTTGAAATAATGCTAACTGCCATAACATCCCGCGTTGACGGATCTCTTATCGGGCTCAGCGTATTGGCAAACCATATACCATGATTTTTATCATAGGATTCATACTGCACCATGTCATTATTGTAATATACCGATCTTACATAGCTCAATGATTTTTCCGTTGCAATGTCATCTTCGTTACAAACTCGTGAAAAGGTCAAACCGAGAATACTTTTTTCATCCTGGTATCCATAAAATTTGACGAGTTTTTGATTGGCAAATAAAAACTTCCCATCATGATCGACAATACACATCAACACATCAGTAGCTTGAACAATTTGCTCATATCTTTCCCTGGCTTCATTAATTCGTATGTTCTTGACTTTTAACATGGTAGTTACAAGATATCCGTAAAACATTGCAATGACAATAATAAACGGAATCCGGATCAAATAGCTGATGGCCAGCGGACCTGCTAAAAATCCCTGTTGATATAACAGCCAGCCATAGATGGCGGAAAAGATGAGGATGTTTATCATGAGGTATTTAAAATGGGAGCTCATTGTCGTTAATAAGACAATAAAAAAATACATCAGGTATAAATCTGACCCGGCATATCCGGAAAAATAAATCCCGGCCGGCAGCAGTATGCTGTCACATAAAACAAGCCCATAGAAAAGCTTATCGTCATAGAAATATTTTTCCGGAATGTGGGCAACAATCAGATTGGTCAGAAGATAAACGGCAATGAAAATATATCCGCAGGCTTCGCATTCTTTGCTGGCGGATGGTGAAAAAAGAATAAAATAAGCGGTCGTAATAATGACCGCCAGGCGAACAAGAAAAATAATTTTTTTTCTGGGGAATGGATTTGTCATCACTGCCCCTCTGAGAAGGCCTTGCTTTT
Source organism: Syntrophaceae bacterium (assembly GCA_003142535.1). Taxonomy (GTDB): domain Bacteria; phylum Desulfobacterota; class Syntrophia; order Syntrophales; family Smithellaceae; genus Fen-1166. Next base: position 42,380 of record PLMQ01000062.1, on the reverse strand, counting down.
TGACCGTCAGAGTATAGAATAAACAATTTTGTGTGTCAATGAAAAAGGTCACAAAATTTGGGATACTGTGCCGCTGATACGATACCGGATGAAAAAATACCGACCTGACTTGCCACTGAAAATCAGCCAAGAGGCAGGCTTTTTAATTCGTTACTCTCTTTCCATCCGTAATCTTCAATTCTGACAACTGCCCACTACTCAACAGTTGTGAAACCAACGACACAACTGGATTTAGATGGACAATGTTAGTACTTTTCAGTTAGAATATTATAGTGAAAATGAGGATGATTTAACAACAACATGAAAAGTTTAATTGTCAGAACAATCCATCTAGATTATCACTCTGTAGCTCTTATCTAGTCTAATGAAAAACCGGCAGGAGCAATGCAGTTCAAGGAAAATAAGTGGGGCTGTGTTATGTGGCTTGCTGCGCATGCCGCCAAAAGGGAAACGGCGTTGGCTGATATAAAAACATTCAGCTGTTTTGGTGGCGGAGTGGGCTTGGGTTTTGGTGACCAGGAAAAACGGAGGGGGTCACCCATTGCTTGGCTCATTAGCGATGTCTGATACCATAATTTAAATGGTAATCTTCAATTTATTTTTCAAGTAGCACGTGTGGACTTGTAGATGTAACCAATTATCAAAACAATCTTAATTTATCTATATCCGCAAAGTTCAATTCTGATACCTTTTCGCTTCTTTGGCTAAGTTTGTTGGCTGAGCCTGCCCGGCGAATAACCTTAAGGTCACAAGTGCCTGGGTCATCGGCTTCCTTAATCTGCTGCGGCGGACTGCGGAATCAGTTTCCAAAGCTTGCTTTGGGTTTCCCGTGATTCAGAAATAAATTCAGATACTAATTGAAATAATTAAACGAATTGGCTACATTTAATATGTAGCACAAATCGAAAGCAGGGATTTTTGTCACTGCATTCGTGAAACTCCAATTCCGAAAGCGAAGCGCATAACCTAATAACCTAACCACCTGAAGGTGGCAAGAGGTCACGAGAGGTCACAAGTCGGAATTGGCAAGTTGAATCCGCCTGCGGCGGACTACGCAATCTGTTCCCAAAGCTTGCTTTGGGTTTTATACCCGTGATTCCAAATATTTTAAGTAAAAAAGTAGAAGGATAGTTTATGCATAATTTTATTTTCGAAAATTCCACCAGGATTATCTTCGGCCGTGGGCAGATAAGCCAGATAGGGAGAGAAGTGGCCCGTTTTGGCAGGACTGTTTTACTGGTCTATGGTTGTGAAAGTATCAAGAAGAACGGAATTTATGATCAAGTGATGTCCTCTTTGTGGGAAGCCGGTTTGAAGATTGTGGAATTTCCGGGAGTAAAATCTAATCCCATGCTTGCTCATACACTGAAGGGCATTGCCCTGGCGCGAGAGGTGCAGGCAGATGTTATCCTTGCCGTCGGTGGGGGCAGCGTGATCGATACCGCCAAAACCATCGCCGCAGGAGTAAAAGTCGATCATGATGTCTGGGATTTATTTACCTATAAAAAACCAATTCTCAGTGCCCTTCCGGTGTTAACTGTGCTGACGCTGTCCGCCAGTGCCTCTGAAATGAATGCGGCCGCTGTCATGACGCGCGAGGAGGGATTGCAGAAATTCAGCATTCGCTCGCTCCATATTCAACCGCGAGTTTCCATCCTCGATCCTACGGCGCTCTTTAGTCTTTCTGCGGCCTACAGCGCCTACAGCGCGGTTGATGCCATTTCCCATTTGCTGGAGCCATACTTCAATAATCAGGAGTCGGACAGCCCCTTTCAGGACAGGCTGGTGGAATGTTTCCTGCGGACAATCATGGAAAGTACGGAAATTATTCTTAAAGAACCATCTAACTATAATGCGCGCGCCAATATGATGTGGACGACAACCTGGGCATTCAATGGCTTGATCGTGGCAGGCATGGGTGTAACCAGCCTTCCCGTTCACATGATCGAGCACTCGCTGAGTGCCATCTATGATATTGCTCACGGCGCTGGGCTTGCCATAGTGCAGCCCGGCTGGATGCGCTACATGCAGAAGAATAATTCCCGGAAACTGGCGCGGCTGGCGCGGGAGATTTTCCGGATTGACGGAAACGATGAGAACGAGGTGGCAGCAGAAGGTATCGAGAAACTGAAAAATTGGTTTGCCGCCATCGGTTGTCCCACCTCTCTGGTGGCTGGCGGTATTCCTGAAGATGAAATTGAAAAAATTGCAGAAAACGCATCTGTTCTGGCTCAAACCTGGCAGTTGAAAGATTATACAAGAGAAGTGATTGTGGAGATTCTGCGCCAGTGCCGGTAAAATAGCGCTGGGCATTATGGCTATGGCATTCATCGCACGCCGAAAGGAACTCTCTATAATGTTTCCGGGCGCGAAGCTGTGAAACTATATTTGATTGACGGGAAGATAATTCTTCTCGGTACTAACGATGCAGTTAACTTTTCCAGAATATTGGAAGCTGCAATCGGTCATCGGTGAAAGCGTGTAGTGTTGTTGTGGAAGCGGTATAAAATTAATAAGAGGCAGGTCTTATTGTTGACTATGTTAGAGCTGGCAAGCAGGAAATTAGAAACTATATGAAGGTGAATTATGTCCTACGATGAAGGATTGGTGCAGAGAGTCCGTGAGATATTAGAGGAAGAACCCGGTTTTGCTGAAAAGAAAATGTTCGGGGGGATATGCTTTTTACTTTTCGGCAACATGGTTTGCGGCATAATCAAGGATGACGTTATTATCCGTGTCGGTGCTGATAAATATGAAGAGGCAATGAAATTGCCCCATACAAGAAAGTTCGACATTACCGGAAAAACTTTGCGGGGATGGGTAATGATTTTATCCAGAGGCCTCGATTCCGATGAAGAGCTCGGTGAGTGGGTGCAAAAGGCGGTGACGTTTGTGCGAACATTGCCGGCAAAGTAGTTGAAGGGGCAAAAGAATTATGACCGGCAAATACATTCTGGCCTGGATTCCGCTGGTCTTTATTCGTGAAACTCCAATTNNACTCCAATTTCCATAACGAAGTGCAGGGAAATTGGTAAGTTGAACAATCCCGCATAAGCGGCGGTCGTGAAACTCCAATTCCGAAAGCGAAGTTTGGCGGATGCTGGGCGAAGCGCAGCGGAATTGGCAAGTTGAATTAATCCCGCGTGCAAAGCTTAGCGGGGCAATAAAACAATCCCGTGATCGCGAAGGGCGACTTAATCTTCATTATACGGCCCCCGGATATTTATTTGCGTACAAATACAGATGGCTGATTATTTATCAATTAATATTGACGACCTCGTAAAAAGTCCGGATGCGGCGTTGCGCATCATCCCTCCCCGGCCTTCGCCGGGGCAGGCTTATTGCGACGTACGCTAAGTATGCCTTACTCCTCTGGCTTTGTGCGCCTTGCCTGCGGCCTTTTTACAAGGTCGTCCGAAATTGCCGCATTTTTCGACTTTTTACGGGTTCATTAATATTCAATCCTTTTGAGTTGACAAAATAATAATTCTATCTTAGTAGGCTATGCTAAAAATATCGTTAAGAAATTAAAAAAATTTTAATAAATGAAATGAGCTTATACATAACATAAAAATATTTCACTATAGGGAGGCGGATTATGTCAAATGCTACAAGTTATGTTCCAGACTGGTTGGAGAAAAGAGCGCAGTTATCACCGGATAAAGTGGCCCTGATAAATGCAGATACAAAAGAAAAATTAACTTATGCTCAATGGAATAAAAACGCTAATCAGACAGCTTATTATTTACAGTCTCTGGGGATCAAAAAAGGCGATCGTATTGCCGTACTGTCTACTAACTGTCAAGAATATCTGGATATATGGTTTTCCTGCAACAAGCTGGGAGCGATTATGCAGAGCTTAAACTGGCGATTAGCTCCAATGGAGTTAAAAGGCATTATTGATTATGCTACGCCAAAGGTTTTAGTCTATTCCAGTGATTTCAGCGAAGTCGTTGCCGGCCTTCAGAAAAACATCAGTTGTGTCAGCAATTGGGTCGCTCTGGGCAAAAAAGCCCTTCCGGCAGATATATCTTTTTCTGATAAAAGCAAATTCCCGACAGCGTCATTCCCCAAAGTGGAAATAGATCAGGATGACCCCTGGGTTATCTGTTACACGGGAGGGACTACCGGCATGCCGAAAGGCGCCTTGCTCACCTTTCGGGCAATTAACACTAATGCTATAAATACTGTCATGTCCTGGGGATTGGATTGTAATGATGTTGCCATATTAAACGCTCCCCTTTTCCATACTGGCGGATTAAATGTTTTTACGGCTCCGCTGGTTCAAGCCGGTGGTACGAGTATCTTGTGCAAGAGCTTCAGCGTTGACCAGACATTTGATCTAATTAACAACTCGAACGTGACGTTATTTTTTGGTGTGCCCACTATGTTCATTACTATGCAACAGCACAAGGATTGGGATAAAGTTGATTTCTCCCGGTGTAAGCTTGTTATCAACGGAGGAGCTCCAGCGCCCATTGATGTTTTTGAAAGATTCTGGGCCAGGGGCATTGATTTTAAAACCGGTTACGGATTAACCGAAGCCGGCCCGAATACATTCTGGCTGCCGAAAGCGGATGTTCGCCGGAAACCGGGTTTTGTCGGGATTCCTTTATTCCACATTGATGTTAAGCTTGTTGACGAAGAAGGCAAGGAAGTTGGCCCCAACGAAATCGGCGAAATAATTATCAGAGGTGACCATGTCTGTTCCGGTTACTGGAATAATTGGGAAGCAACCCAAAATACAATTGTTGATGGCTGGTTGCACACCGGTGATTTAGGTATGAAGGATGAAGAAGGTTACTTCAAAATAGTTGACCGGTTGAAAGACATGATTATTTCCGGCGGCGAGAATATTTATCCGGCGGAAATTGAAAGCGCGATATTCGGCCATGAAGGTGTGGCCGAAGTAACAGTATTCGGTGTTCCTGACCCCAAATGGGGAGAAGTAGGATGTGCCGTAATCGTTCCCAAGGATCCGCAACTTAATGAAGAAATAATCAAGAAACACTGTCTGGAAAGATTGGCAAAATACAAAATACCAAAATATTTTAAATTTGTTAAAGAAATACCAAAAACAGGTGCCGGTAAGATTGATAAAAAAGTGGTGAAAGCAAGCATTAAAATTTAATTAATACCACTTTGCTTTCAAAGAATCAGATGCGGCAAGGAGGAGGCTCCGCCAACAAAGTTAGCCAAAGAAAGCGAATTGGTATTAATCCTGTAGAGATTAATTTAATAGGCCTGCAAAAATTTGCAGGCCTATTTTATAATGAAATAATTCATTTGACGGAACTGAACTTGTATCGTCTCCGGTTTAATAGTTGAATACATTACTGCCAACATAGAATCCTGATCCGGAAGCGATAAAGACGCAGGTATCGCCTCTCTTTACTTTGCCTTCCTTTAAGGCATGATGAAAAGCCATCGGAATACAGCCGGATCCGGTATAACCGTATTTATCCATAATCGTGGTTGTTTTTTCCATAGGCAACCCCAGTATGCCCATGACTTTAACGATGACCGATTTGTTAATCTGGGTAAAGATAATATGGTCAACATCATTGATAGTTAGATGGCATTTTTCCAGTACCTGCTGAGTTAACGGCGGCCAAAGTTTTAAATTGCGGTCTCCGGGTAAAGGTTTCAAATTCTGGAAACCATATTCACCTTTGTCCAGTATTTCATGAGTAATGGGTTTTTTAGTGCCGCCGGCGTATACGCCAATGAAATCCCATTGTGTTCCGTCGGACATCAGTTGCCCGCCGATATATCCGGAGATATCGTTATCGTCTGTTTTTTGCAGAACGACTGCGCCGGCGCCGTCGGCAAATATGGCAAGGCCGAAAGCATCGCCATCTTTGATAAAAGCGGGCATGTTATAACAACCGATGACCACTGCATATTTAATTGACGGATCGGTAGCAACCATTCGGGCGCCAACATCAAAAGATGTCGCGAATCCTGCACAGGAACAATTTAAATCAAAACAACCCGTCAGCATTTGCTTGCCCTGAATTCGTCCTTGTACAAGAACTGCTGAACCCGGAGAAATATATTCCGGTGTATCCGATCCCAGGATGAAAAGGCTCACATCCATTGGATCAATCTTCGCATCGGCAATTGCCGCCTGTGCTGCTTTTGTGGCGAAATCAGCAGTCGTCTCCGGAATTCCTCGGAGTTTTGCCATGTGTCTTTGCTTGATGCCTATCCCTAATTCCAGTTTTTCTTCGTCAAATTCTACGCCTGTTAATTTCCACAATTCCTTATTTGGTATTGGAGTTCCTGGAACATACATACCTGTTCCAATAATCTTAGCTTTAGCCATGATAAAATGCCCCTTTCATCTAAAAATTTATACATCTAAAAATTATTTTTGAGAAAAGTCAATAAATTTTCTGAGGCAAGTGCTTTTGAATTGACAAAATAATAATTGTGCCATAAAAGGCACGTTTCAATGTGGGGGGAAAATTAATTTTGTTCATTTCTTAGTGAAACTCCAATTCCGAAAACGTAGCGCATCGGAATTGGTAAGTTGAACAATCCCGCGCAGCGGAGGGTATAATACCCCGCAGAGAGCTCGCGAAATATTTCCGAAGCTTGCTTTGGGGTTCATACCCGTGATTAAAATAATAATAAACGAAATAAGGAGATAAGTCTATGGATCCCAAAATTCTTTACAAACAGAAGCTGATTTCTATTCCCGAAGCAGTATCATTGGTGCAATCACACCAAAAAATTGCCACAGGAATCGCCGCTGCCGAAGCGTCCGGCTTACTGACGGAATTAGGAAAACACTGTACCAGGGTTGAAGATGTAACGGTCTGGGTTTGTCTGCCGTTGCGCATGTACGACTACATTAATAAGCCGGAAATGTCGGGGCACTTCTTTTCCGAAAACTGGTTTTTCGGCGCTCCGGACCGCGTTGCGCATTCGCAGGGACGTAATTCATTTCTTCCGGCAAATTTACACGCTGCCGGTCTGAACAAGCTCAAAGCCAATGGTGGCCATGTAAATATATTCTGGGGAACTGCTACACCACCGGATTCACGCGGTTATATGTCGCTTTCGCTCGGCCTCGTGGTCGAAAAAGATTTTATGGAAGCAGCCGACATGGTTGTTTTGGAAATAAATGAAAACCTTCCCTGGACGCTGGGTGATACCCACGTTCACATTTCCGATGTTGATTATGTAGTCGAAAATCATATCGCCATTCCGGCCTTACCCGTTGTTCCCTCAACCGATTGGGAAAAAGCAATCGGCGGTTATATCTCGGAGTTGATTGAAGATGGGGCGACAATCCAACTGGGTATCGGCGGCATTCCTAATGCCATCACTCCTTTTTTGATGGAAAGGCGCGGCCTGGGTGTTCATACGGAAATGTATACGGACGGCATGGTTGATTTGTATGAGGCCGGCGTAATCACCGGCAAAAACAAGACCCTGCATAAAGATAAAATGATCGGAGCCTTTGCCCTGGGCAGCAAGAAGCTTTATGATTTTGTGAATAATAATTTAGGCGTCGAATTTCAGCGCGGACGCTACACGAATAATCCCGCGATTATCGGCCAGAATTACAAGATGATCAGCGTGAATACCGCCCTGCAGGTGGATATCAACGGCCAGGTTTGTTCACAAAGTATTGGTGTGCAGCATTACAGCGGGACAGGCGGCCAGCTTGATTACCATCGCGGAGCGCAGCTTTCCCATGGCGGGCGAGGCATCATTGCCCTTCGTTCCACAGCCAAGGATGAAACAATTTCCACGATCGTCCCGATTTTATCCCATGGTTCGGAAATTACCGTACCCTGCCACGAAACGGATACCATTGTGACGGAATATGGCGTTGCCGAATTGAAGGGGCTTTGCGTCAAAGACCGCATGGAAGCTTTGATTAAAATTGCCCATCCCAAATTTCGCGATTTCATCCGGGAAGAAGCCCATCGTCTGGGCATTGTGCCTCATATGGCATTTGCCGGTGCTGATCTGATAGTGCCGAAATTGAAAGCGACAGCGCCTGGCGTCAGCTCCAAGATCATCAAACTGGGGACTTTCTGCGATCTTTCCGGGCCCAATGCAGCTATAGGCATGGGCGTGATGCGCGGTTTTATGGCTTATTATAACCACATCAATAATCAGGCGGGAGTTTGCGGAAGACGCATTGACGTAGTAATGGAAGATGACGGGTTCAATCCTGTCCGGACCAAAAAGGCAGCGGAAAAACTAATCAACAAAGATCAAGTATTTGCCATTGTCAGCCCGCAAGGCACACCGACGAATTTAGCTGTTCTGGATTATCTGGTGGAACAAAACATTCCTGTTATAGCGCCAGTGAGCGGTTCATCAGCATGGTCGGTGCCCCTGAAGAGTAATTATTTCGCCCTGCAGCCTTCTTACCTGATGGAAGGGAGACTGATCGCGCAGTATGTTATGGATGAACTGAAACCGTCATCAGTTGCCGTCTTTGCTGTGGATGATCCTTTTGGCAACGAAGGCGCGGCTTCATTTGCCGCAGAAATGAGCAAGCTAGGTCTGAAGAAGGTTCATACAATCAAACATCAGCCGGGCGAATGCGATCCTGTCAAGTGGGTGGAGGATTTGCAGGCGTGTTCGCCAGATTTGGTATTGCTTTACACTTATATTGTCCCGGCATCGGAACTGCTGGCCAAAGCTCATGACGTTAATTTTAAACCGTCATGGATAGGTACTTCCGTTGTTTCCACCAAAGAATTGATCAGGTTTGCCGGTGATGAAGCGACACACGGCGTGAGAACCATTTGTTATCCCCGCGGCCCGATTTACCATCGCGGGCCGCGCTTGTTCCGTATGCTTATGCAAAGGGAATATGGCGATATCGTTGTCGGCACAGACAGTGTCATCGGCTATGCCGCAGCTCAACTGGTTGTGGAGGGTTTGAAACAGGCTGGCCCGGAGCTAACCCGTAAGGGGTTTGTTGCCGCCCTGGAGAGCTTGAAAGATTGGACAGGAGGCCTTCTGCCGTCGATCAGTTACAGTGCTACGGATCACCGCGGCCTGACCAGCCTGGCGCTGCAGCGCGCAATCAAAGGCAAGTGGATGCAGGAAAAGAGTATGCTGCGTCTGAAAGAATAAAGATATCAATTGATACATTCCTCCGCTTTTCCGGCGGAGGAATGTATTTTTGAGACATTTGCGCGAGCCGAGCCCCAGACGTTCTTTCAGTATGCGGGATTTGGCGTTGATAAAGCGGTAGCTGTAACGCATATTTTTTTCCAGCAGCTCCGGGTAATTCATGATAGGTATATTCAATTTTCAGCAAACCAATATCCGGTTTTTCAAAATTTATTTTATTTATAAAAGCCATTCTTTTTACGATCGAGTCCATTATTAAAATGTTCGAAAAGTTAACATATGTTACCGACGATGGTAAATAAGTGAGTCTCTTTACAGATGCATTCGAATTGTGTTAGATTTATCATGGGCGGAAGGAGCAAGGCATTGCAAAACGGTCTTTCCTTATTTCTCAAGGCGATGAAATTTTCCGCGGAAAAACATCGTCATCAGCGGCGCAAGGACGAAAATGCCTCGCCTTACATTAATCATCCTATTGAAGTTGCTAATGTTTTATGGACAATTGGCGATGTCTATGATGTTACCACCATTGTGGGCGCGATTTTGCACGATACGATCGAAGATACAAACACAACCCATAAGGAAATCATTGCCAATTTTGGGGAAGAGGTGCTGGCTCTGGTTCTGGAAGTCAGTGATGATAAAAGTCTGTCTAAACAGGAAAGAAAACTTCATCAAATCAAGGGTGCGCCATTTCTTTCCGGGCGGGCCAAGCAATTAAAACTTGCCGATAAAATTTGCAATATCAGTGATGTTGCAAATTTCCCGCCGCTGAAATGGTCGTGGCAAAGAAGGATTGATTATCTGGAATGGGCCAAAGCCGTTGTTGACGGTTTGCGCGGTGCAAATTTGAAGCTGGAAAAATATTTTGATGAAGTACTGATCGAGGCGCGGAAAAAACTGGCTTTAGAAAAAGATTAGCAGGTGACGGTTGTTCTTGCTGCCGTTTGTATATTATCCGAGAAACGCTTGCTGTAAAAGCTTAGCGGATAAACGGCGAGAACGCTGTAAAGAATAATTTAAATAATTTCCGCAGAAGGCTGTAACTATTTCACTGTCAGTCCCGTTACCCGGTAATTAAACTCATAGCTTAGAGCGCCGCTCCAGTCATCCGAAAAGACGCCTTTGTAGCGTGTTCCATAAACAGGGCCGACCGGTTTGCCGTATGTATAAAACCAGTTGATAATCGGGCTGCCGGAGAAGCCAAGGGCAATCCAGTAAGAGCCGGGAAACAAAAAAGGCGAATCCTTTTTAAAATTAAAATTTGTCCAGCGGTAGCCCGGCTTCAGCGAAAGCTGATCCAGGTTTAGCATTTCACTTGTGTAGAGAGGCGCGCCCGGTTTGCCTTGATCATCCTGAAAAATATCAACCCACAGCCATCCTTCTCCCCCGAATTTATGTAAAGCCAGAGCAACTTTTTGCAGTTTCACCGGGTTTTTCAGCACAACGACCTGGGCATACTGTGTTGCTTTGGTAGTTACATATTCCGCGGTTTCCACCAGAAAACTGCGTGACATCTCATAAGCATTAGCTCCGGAAGCTTTAGTTGACCGCGGAAAAGCAAAATCAACATCTTCCGGGAACTCCGTATTCCCATAAACAAAAGGCACTATGAAGCGCAAAGTCTTCTTTTCTTCTTCCGGTATAACGACGGGCGGCGGTGGTGCTATTATTTCAATTTTCTTGAATTCCGCTTTTACATCAGGCCCTAAAAGCAAATTTTTCGGGCCGTAGTTCTGGCGGGATCCCCGGAATTTTACGGTGTCGGAGGTAAAATTGGCGTCAATTGTTTCCTGTAACCTCGGTTTGGTGCGGGCGTCGGTAGCTTGTACCCAACGGACTAAACCATCGTTTTTAGTTTCATTATTATCCACGCCGACCTCAATGCGGACAAAACGGTTGGAGACGAATAGCTGCATGTTTTGCGCATCGTAAGGCACCCACCCTTTATCCGGGAACCAGACCTCAATCCAGGAATGCCTGCCCTGACCCATCTTAAAAGTCAGCGTTCCCTTTTCCCAGACGATATCAAAAGGCTGGTTCAATGTAACGCCGTTGACTATGCGTACCGGAATTCCGACGGAGCGTAAAAGCGCTGCACTGAGATGGGAAAAATTCTGGCAGTTTCCTTTCCCTGAAGTCAGCGCATACAGGGCATCATATTGCACAGGAGGACTGACATAGCGGACATTATCCACAACCCAGGAAATCACCTGCTGCACGGCGTCAAACTGAGTTTTGACATCTTTGGTCAGTTGCAAAGCAAGCCTGCGGATTTCAGCACTATCCGACTGCACCTGCTCGGTGGCTTTCAGGTAGTCGGCCATTGATGCGGGTAGTGCGGCCAGCGGGAAAGGGGAGTCTGTTTCAATAAGTTTTAATCCGGTTAGATTTGCGGCGTCAAAGGAAACTATCGCGTCAATTTTATCGGGGACTCTCGTCCAGGTAGCCAGAATTGTTTTATTGCCACGCGCATCGGTTGCAGTTGCTCTTTCCTGCGGCTCCGGTGAAAAGGTCATTTTAAAATTGGTTATCTGCTGCCTGTAGGTGGGGGATTCAAAGCTCTGGGGTACGACAAAGCTCAAAAATAGTTTGCTCATAGCATCACCGGCAGTGATTTGATGCTGCAATTCGTAATGAATCGTGGAAGACATATCGCCTTTCACCGTAAAATTTTCGGCAAAACAGGGCGCCACAATTACAGTGGCAAAAAGCATTAGACTTATGCTGAAGAACTTTTTCATAGAAACGCTCCTTTTTTATAGTGAAACTCCGATTCAGCGAGCGAAGCGCGGCGGAATCGGTTAGTTGAACAATCCCGTATGAGCGGAGGGTATAATATCCCGCAGCTTGCTGTGGGGTTTATACCCGTGATTTTAATCCTTAAAATGAATAATAAGCGAGAGTTGCTTTTAATGTCAATGGAAACAAATCTTCGAATAATCAATTCCTTGCGGTAATATTTTAAAAAATGTAATTGACAATACACTGAATGTGGATAACTTCTTTAGAAGAGCGACGGACAATTTCCATCAAGGGAAGGAGATAATTTTCATGTTGACAGTTACAGATAAAGCATCAGAAGTAATAAAAGAATTTCTCAAAGGTAAAAATGAAAGTTCTGCTATCCGGATTACAATGTCGTGGGGCTGATCCGGGCCCGCACTGGGCATGGCTCTGGATGAGCCGAAAAATGAAGATGAAGTGTTTGATGAAAAAGGGACAAAATTCATAATTAACAAAGACCTTTTAAATCAGGCCAAACAGATTAATGTTGATTTTATTGAAACAGCACGCGGTTCCGGTTTTAAATTGACTTCCAGCCTTGCACCGGCGGAAGGCGGATGCGGATCATCGTGCAGTAGCTGTTGAAGATTCGGGGGGAGATTATTCGTGAAACTCCAATTCCGAAAGCAAAGCGCATAACCTAAAGGTCACAAGTAACCTAAAGGTCACAAGTAACCTAAAGGTCACAAGTAGGAATTGGTAAGTTGTAATGAGACCCAAACTTCAGAAACAAAGTGCGTAACCTGACCACCTGAAGGTGACAAGAGGTCACAAGCTGAAGTTTGCTGGTCGAATTAATGAAACTCAGATATTGCAAACGTAGTGAAGTAATATCTGTTAGCTGAATTAATCCCGCGTACGAAGCTGAGCGGGATTATCCCCTTTACTTTTTCAAGTACAATTTCTTAAGGCCAAATAATGGAAAAACTGGAAAGTGCGGAAAAACTCCTGAAAGAAGGGCGTTATCAGGAAGCAATTAAGCTCTGTGAAGAAGTTCGTCAGTCTTATCCCGAAGAAGAGTCGGTTTTACTGATGTTGGCTTGGGCGCATTATGATAACGGTGCAACCAAGCAAGCCATAGAGTGCCTGGAAACATTGCTGGATCGCGAACTACAAAGGAAAGTGTTCACCGGATTTGCTTACGATGAACTTGTCCGCATATATAAGAAGGAGAAAAATTACGCCGGGCTTACGGAAATCTGCGAAAGGGCTGTGGCTGCGCAACCCGAAGATTTAGGACTGCTGGCCGAATTGGGCAACGCCTATTTTCAGGCGGGCAAAGCCAAAGAAGCGTTAAGCGCTTACAAAAAGCTGATTGGTATGGAAGCAGATAATTCTGCCTACCATTGCTTTCTGGGTGAAACGTTGTTCGCTTGTGGCCGGACGAAGGAAAGTGAAGCCGCTTATTTGCACGCAGCTCTCCTTGATCAGGAACAGGCTGACCGGTATCATTTTAAGCTGGCCGCTCTATTTACAAAAATTGATAATCATACTGAAGCAAAAAGAATATTGGAAAGGTGCATTGCGTTGCGCCCGGCTAAGCCAGTCTATCATTGTTGTTTAGGAGATGCTCTTATTGGTCTGGGGCAGTATGAAAAGGCTCGGGCATCATACGAGATGGCCGTTCAATATGATAAATCCCGTGCCGGTGCCTATTATAACCGCCTGGGAAACACTCTTATCAAGGCGAAGTTATTTTCGCAAGCAGCCGAGGCTTTTCAGGAAGCCATAAAGCATGATGCCCTACAACAATATTATTTAAGTTTGGCCTCTGTTTACAATGCTATGGGATTAACTGATAGGGCGCAGGAGACACTAAATCTGATAAATAACACCATTTCTAAATCAAAACGCTATCTTTGTTAGCTGCGTTGTCGGCATCCTCAACGTATGTACAACGCGTGACCTTTAGGTTATACGCCTTGTCGCCTCCTCTTTGCCGCCTCGATATCATCTTCGATTTAGAAATGGGTATAACATTAAGTAAACTCTCCTGCGGCAGAGACCGCAGGACATCAAAATGTGCCAGAAAGCACAGGAAGGGAACTCATTTAAACTTAAATCAAATTTTTCCGTATTTACGGATATTGTCTTTAAAGACATGGTAGAAATCTTTATATTCCGCCAGTGCTCTTTTCAAAATCAACCCTGTTTCGTCTAATTCCGATTTATTAATAATCAGGTTAACGCTTTTATTATAAGCATGCAGGTTGTCCCCTGTCGTAAAAACGTTACTTATCAAAACAACAAAAGACTGTCTGCGCACTATCATCGACAGGCCTTCTAAAAATCTAAGAACATTGTTGACTTCCCAGATTCCTGTATCAAACTCGTCATTAATGAAAATGACATCAAAAATATGAAAACGCATATATTTGAGAGCTTCTTGAAAAGTGGATGGAGGAACCACTTCCATGCCGATTTTCTTCAATTCACTGCAGATTTTATCCCGAATTACCGGGTCTTGTTCACAAACCATGGCCGTTTCACTATCCGGATCAACATAGCCGAATGGCCGCTCTTTATAGTCAAGTTCCTGCGCTGCTGGTATAACTGTTCTTTTTGCGGTCATCTCCATCTCCTTTTCATAGTGAAACTCCAATTTCAAAAACGTAGTGCATTGAAATTGGTAAGTTGAACTATCCCGCGTAAGCGGTGGTTGTGAAACTCCAATTCCGAAAGCGAAGCGCATAACCTGAAGGTTACAAGTAACCTAAAGGCCACAAGAGGTCACAAGCTGAAGCTTGCAGGACGAATTATCCCGCGGCGCTAAGGATTCATATTCGTCAGGAAAAGGGTTCTATTTCCAGGGGTCGCTTTTGGGCTTACCATACGATTTGTCCACTTCGAGCTTGCCCATATCGGCTGTTTTTTCACCGCGTGTGCTTCTGATGGTATCAATACCCCTGCTGACATTAGATCTGTTGGAGGCGTAAGCCTTAGCCGTATCTTCGGTTATCAAACCTTTCTCGTAAAGATCAACCATGTAACTATCAAAAGTAATCATCCCGAAAGCTTTGCCCTGCTGGACAATATCAAAGAAGGTTTTGCCTTCGCTTTCGCCGTGCAGTATGACATCTTTAACACGCAGGCTTGTTCCCAACGCCTCAAAGGCGGCAATACGCCCGCCGCCGACTTTTGGCATCAGGCGCTGGCAGATTATCCAGCGCAAAGAGTCCGCAAGACGCGTGCGGATTTGATTTTCTTCTTCGACCGCAAACATACCAAGGATACGGTTGATTGTAGAGCCGGCATCAATGGTATGCAGGGTGCTTAAAACAAGGTGGCCTGTTTCCGCCGCGTTCAGAGCAATTTCCACGGAATCGCGGTCACGCATTTCACCAACGAGAATAACCTTTGGCGCTTGGCGCAGAGCGGCGCGCAGGCCATTGGCAAAAGTGTCAAAGTCTTTACCCAATTCCCGCTGATTGATGGTGGCTTTTTTTTGCTCGTGTGTATATTCCACAGGGTCTTCCAGAGTAATTATGTGCACAGATTTTTGTTCATTAATTTCATTGATAACGGCGGCAAGAGACGTAGTTTTACCACTGCCAGTCGCTCCCGTTACCAGAACGATGCCGTTTTTTTCAACGGCAACACGGTTATAAGCATCGGGCAGGCCGAGCTCTGTGCAGGTTGGAATCTTTGTTTCCAGTTTTCGCAAAACGATGGAGTAATTGCCGCGCTGCGAGAAAATATTCACGCGGAAACGGGCCATACCCGGCAGCTCATAAGATAAGTCACACGAACCTTCGGTAATCAACATTTCAATCAGACGGTGATCCTGATTGATGAGGTTTAAGGCAAAAGTTTCCGTTTGAAAAGGCGTCAGTTTTTCAAAATGCGGTTCTAAATCAACACCTACTAATTGACCGGAAGCTTCCACCTGAAATGGTTTATCCACGGTCAGAATAACGTCGGATATGTTGACATTGGATTCCAGCATTTTCATCAAGATATGGTCAACTTCCGGTTTTCTCATAATCTAACCTCGCAATAATTTATGCTTCCGTAAAATCTGTCGGCGGGTATTTCAAAAGCGGACGGAATCTGGTTTTATCGTTCGCCTTCATGTAAGCATCTTCGCTGCTGATCCATCCGCGGTTGTAAAGATCCAGGATACTGTCATCCAGAAGCTGCATTCCGTACTTTTTACCGGTTTGAATCATCGAAGCAATTTGAAATGTTTTCGATTCGCGGATCAGATTACGAACGGCGGAAGTAGCAATTAATATTTCCAGAGCAACGCAACGGCTTCTTACGTCAATTCTTTTAAAAATAACTTGTGAGATAACCGCCCGCAAGCCATCGGCCAGCATGGAGCGGATTTGCTTTTGTTCGGTATCAGGAAAAACCTCAATTACTCGTTCCACTGTCTGGGCGGCACCTATTGTATGCACGGTAGCAAAGACAAGGTGGCCGGTGGAGGCAGCTTCCACAGCCAGAGATATGGTTTCCAGATCGCGCATTTCACCGACCAGAATGATATCGGGGTCTTCACGTAGCGCACCACGCAGAGCTGCGGCAAAGCTTTTGGTATGAATTCCTACTTCGCGATGGTTAATAATACAATTTTGGCTCTTGTGGACAAATTCAATGGGGTCTTCAATAGTGATGATATGATCTTTGCGTAGCCGGTTGGCTTCATCAATAATTGCTGCCAGAGTAGTGGTTTTACCGCTGCCCGTGGGTCCGGTTACCAGAACAAGACCACGCGGTAACGTGGCGAGTTTAGCAATAACCGAAGGCATTCCCAACTCCGTGCACGTCATAATCTGGTTTGGAATTTCGCGAAATACGGCACCCATTCCGTATTTTTGTTGAAAATAATTTGCTCTGTAGCGGGCCAGATTCGGCACTTCATAGGCGAAATCAACGTCGCCGGTTTCTTCAAACTGTTTGATTTTATGTTCCGGCGTAATTTCGTAGAGCAGTACTTTTAACGATTCATTATTCAGAACATCGTATTTTATTCGTTCAATATCACCGCGGATTCGCAAAGCGGGCTGCTGGCCGGAAACAAGATGAAGGTCAGATGCGCCCTGTTCATGCATAAGCTGGAAGAAAGCGTCAATCTTTGCCATGTTTTTTTCTCCCTGGGAGGATTAATTGTTCAATTTTCAATGCCGGCAGCTTTTTTAACAGTAATACAAATTACCGTTAACCTCGCCGCTGTCGGATTATGATTGAGTATAGGAAAATAGTTCTGATTTTGTCAAGACAAGAATAGAACTAACAATTTCTTGACATAGACTTCGCCAATAATATATGCTCGCGCACGTTTTCAAATCGGCTGTTGAAAAATACCCATCTGCTGGTTCCCACCTTCAGGTGGCGTTGTGCTGCGATCCGCGTCATTCAACATACGTTTGTTAGTATGCTTCATGACTCAGCTCTTGCACGCCTTGCATTTTTGAACAGCCGAAAGACGAGGGTTACTTCTTTTAAGAGCCCTGTCAATTAAATTACCAGATTGGGGATGTAGCTCAGCTGGGAGAGCGCGGCGTTCGCAACGCCGAGGCCAGGGGTTCGATCCCCCTCATCTCCACCAAAACCTAATCCAATACAATCCTAAGAAGTCCAAAAACACGCTGTAAGTAGCGTGTTTCCTCTTGTTTTAAGTCCGAAGATGTGTTTTAATGTTTACCAGAGTCCAGTAATTTTGGGTACCCAATTTTGAAAAAAAGGTACCCAATGAAATTAATGGGTACCCAAAAAAAGATGAGGTAAAAACATGCCTAAACGAATTATTCCCTTGTCAGACATGAAGGTTCAAAAAGCAAAACCACAGAGCAAGCCAGTTTCTTTATTTGACGGTGGTGGTTTATATCTGCTCGTGACGCCTTCCGGCGGTAAGTTGTGGCGATTTAAATATCGCTTTAACAATAAGGAGAAGAAACTTGCTTTTGGATCATATCCAGAAATTAGTTTGCAAGATGCGCGACAACGTCGCGACGACGCCCGACGACTTCTGGCGAATGATGTTGATCCGGATGCAGTTCGTAAAGCACAAAAGCAGGCTAAGACCGAAGAGACCGAAACTTTTGAGGTCATATCCAGAGAATGGCATGACAAGTTTAAATCAAAATGGACGGAAGGCCACGCGCTTAAAATGATGCGGGCTTTGGAGCGTGACCTTTTCCCATGGATTGGCGCAAAGCCGATAAAGGATATTACAGCACCGGAATTATTGGCAGCATTGAGGCGGACAGAATCACGCGGGGCGGTTGACGCGGCACACAGATTGAGAGGTATCTGTAACATGATCTTTAGATATGCCACTGCCACTGGACGCGCTCAACACAATCTAGCGCAGGACCTTATAGGTTCATTGTCACCAGCAAAAAAAAGGCACCTAGCGGCCATTACAGAGCCGAATGAAGTGGCTAATCTTCTCAGGGTAATTGATAGTTATCATGGTTCGTTTATCGTTCGATGCGCGCTTAGGCTTTCGCCGCTTGTATTTGTTAGGCCGGGAGAGCTCCGACACATGCAGTGGGACGAACTCGATTTTGAAAAAACCGAGTGGCATATCCCCGCACACAAGATGAAACTTCGACAACCGCATATTGTTCCACTATCAAAGCAATCTCTTGAGATACTAAATGAAATCAAACCGCTTACAGGTAATGGGGTTTACGTGTTTCATGGAAGGACATCGAACAGGCCGATGAGCAATAACGCCATTTTGGCCGCACTTCGGAATATGGGCTACACGGCGGAACAAATGACACCGCATGGCTTTCGGGCAATGGCAAGAACTATCCTGGACGAAGTATTACAGGTCCGGGTTGATCTTATCGAGGCGCAATTAGCGCATAGAGTTCTTGACGTATTAGGCAGAGCCTATAACAGGACATCGCACTTACCCGAACGAAAGAAGATGATGCAGACATGGGCTGATTATCTAGACGGATTAAAAATAGAAGCTAAGGTACTGCCATTTAAGAAAGCAGCAGTATAAAATTAACTATCGGTGGACAGAGCTGCCATGCGAGATTTTAGAAGCCAAAGTAAACTAACGAAAAATATTCATCAATGGGAATCGGGTTTTGATCTTGATTCTTTTTCCTTTAAGCGTTTGGGCATCAATAGAAAACTTATGCCCTTTGGGATCTCTTGAACATTTAGCAACATATCCGCTGTCTTCTACCCGCTCGTCATACTCGTCGGAAACAAACACATTTCCCCCACATCCTGCAACGGGGCATTTTGCCGAATAAGAGACAAGAGCAATATGATCGATGGCGTCTTTGAGAAAATACTTTGATGACAAATGCACCAATTCACGAAACATGAATTTAAACAATACAATGACAATATAGGCCATCCCCAGACTTAAAATAACACCACTTAAACCAACAAAAAAAATTAACCAGGAGGAATGAAATCTCTCCACATAAAGAATAACCAAACTAATCAAAAAAAGAAGAGGCGCTATTAATAAAAGCAAACCCCTAAACATTTTCATTGCGGCAGGCCTGTGCCTGATAATAAAATGCTGATGCTCGTTATAGGATACAGCTTCTTCCGGAGAGAACAATTGGGCATTTATTTTCTTAGGCCGTATCCCTAACTTATAATCTCCACTTTCAGCGATAAAATAAATTTCAAATTTTGCATCTTTTCCTTCTGCAAATTCATAAAATTTATCTATGCTCTTGCGCAAATCTTTAATTACAGTCCTGGCTCTGTGTTGTGCTACAATATTACTTATACTTTCCGGATAAAAGACTGTTGCCTTGATTTGATCTTCTTTTTCGTCGTGGTAGATTTGGTAATAAATTTCCAGAAATGATTTTTGGGCATTCTTATTGCCGAACAGGGGAGATTCCTTGATCTGCCGAAGCTCTTGTAAACCTTCTTTTCTATACCTGTCCCATCCGTATTTTTCCATATCATCATCTTCTTATTAAATATTATTTTAAAGTCAAGCCTTTAATTATTAAGACATTTCCCCACTCGTGTCGATTCGAGGTGACTGACATCTACGCGGCTTTGCTTTATTTTGTCCGCAGCAAAACAAAGCCAACCAGAATCAATAGAAAAAAGACTTAAAAAAACTATTGAAGGACATTGGCAAAAAACAGCGAATCAATTTTGTGCAGGAGGAAACAAGATGAACAGATTACCGGAAACCGGATTTTTAAGGATCAATCAAATTATCGGAGACAAAACAAGACCGGCCATAATTCCCATTTCCAAATCCAGCTGGTGGGCCGGAGTAAAGGAAGGACGTTTTCCTCAACCGGTCAAACTGGGGAGAAGAACAACAGCGTGGAGAGTTGTAGATATTATAGCACTCATCAATAATGGGGTACGCAAACCATGAAAGGAGATAAACAAGATCACATCGAAAAGAAAGAAGCACAAAACACCGTTATGATTATCAGTATAATAAACAATAAGGGCGGAGTCGGAAAAACCACAACCGCTGTGAACACAAGTGTTGCACTTTCGATACTGGGCAAACGAGTGCTTGTCGTGGACATGGACAGCCAATGCAACGCCACCGATATTTTACTCAATAGTCGGCAGCATCACATTAAGAACAGCCTTTGCGATATCCTGAACCCTGAGTTCGGTGTAGTCTTATCAGAGGCCATATATTCCACGCAATGGCTGGGACTGGATATCTTACCCAACATCCCGGAATCGGCAATTCTCGGGCCCAAAATGATTATCAACGGTGTGGACAGTTTATTTACCTTGCGTAAATACCTTCGATCTTATGCGGCGGCAAATTATGATTTAACAATTATCGATTGTCCACCTAATCTGGAAGCATTTGTGATTTCAGCGCTCATCGCCTCTGATTGTGTCATCATTCCAACAATGGCGGGCAGCAAATTTTCTGTTAATGGATTAATCAAGGCAAAAGCTTTTATCGATGACATCAAAGCAAGCCACAACCCGGATATTAGATTTTTGAAACTGCTCGTGACAATGGCCGATAAACGAACATCGATCTGCAACAATATCATTCAAGCTATAAGGCAATCTTTTGATAATTCAGAAGTGTTCAATCAAGTAATTCCCGTTAATACTGATTTCCAGAAAGCCGAAACCCTGGGCCAATCCATATTTGATTATAATAGCTCTGCTTCTGGTGCCAAGGCTTATATGGATGTGGCTCGTGAAATAATCAATGTCCTGGATGCTAAAACAAATGAAAGATAAAAACAGTAAATCTCATTTGGCCGATTATGTCCAGGCGATGATGAAATCTAAGGCCGATGAGTTTTATGACAAGGCAGTATTAAAAGACAAAGCAATTCCTGAGACCCGAAATACAATCACGCCGGTAAAAATAAGAGATATAATTTCCGCTGTCCATATACCAAACGGTAATAGAAACGATAACTCAATGGGTGATGCAATCGGTCAACCATTAGGTGAATCAACCGGTGAACCAATCGATATACCCATTCCTTCACCCAATGCTTCACCTATTGTTCAAGCGGTGAAGGGATCGATTGTTCAACCGATAGCGGAATCGATAGGTCAAACGGTGGGTGATGATCACAATGAACAAAATTTTCCCAAAGAAATAGTCCTGAATAACACCCAGTATTATCTGTATCGTTGTATCGAAGAGATCAATGGCCGATTGACCAATCTTGTTAAGATCAGCAAAGCTACCGGAATATCGCGGGACACACTCAAATCAGCCTTGAAAAAGCTAAAAGAAACGGGAGCCGTTCTATATCATGGACGAAGCAATTGTCTGGGGCTGCACGGATTTACTGCGGAAGCTACAGGCTGTCCCATTCGGGTTGTCGGAGATGACCGGACTCAACTGGATCGGAAACTCAGAGGTATTGATTTTGATTCCATGTGCATCGACAACCAGAGATCAAATATCTATAACCCTCACCCCATGGTTCACCCATTGGCACACCGATTGAATCACCCATTCGAGAACAGTAGTAGTAGTTTTCTTAATAATAAAGAACCACTACTACTAAGAGAAATCGAGGAATATTTTGATTATCATCCGGATTTGTTATTTTGGACCGATAATCATTTAACCCCGCAGGACGTCTTAAAATGGCTCCAGGAATTCGATCTGACCCTGGAGGATATGATACTCTATCTTTCGAGATGCGCTTTCCATATTTTAAACGATGAAGCCCTGGTTCTAAGAAAGTCACCTATTGATTATTTTTATGGTTGTATCAAGAAGAATGAGGCCTACCGTATTCCCAAGGGGTACTTAACACTTGAAGAAAGAAGACTGGCCGATTTAAAAAAGCAGGTTGAAGAAAAAGAACGTATAGCCAAAGAATTAATCGACCTCGAAAATAGGGATAAAGAAGCTACGCTACAATCAAGATATGTAGAAATGATGGCCAATGAAAATGGTGAACTGTATCAGAGGTGCTTCAAAGAAATACCAGGCATCTTCAAGGATGATAGAACAAGAGAAGGATTTAAAGTGGCAATGAAAGAAGCCCTTAAAAAAGTTTCTTTGTAAGAGATAATGTTTAGAGCCTGTAAAAAAATATTCAGCGAATCACAATTTAATAATCTCATATTTGATAATATGGAGTGAAGAACTCAGGTAAGAGGTTAATGGAAGAGTACGCGGGTTATTTCCGGAGACCCTACGCAGAAAAATTCTGCTCAAGCGTTAACAACGGGATGAAAAAACGATTATTAGTAGCTGATATAATTAAATATTAAGCGTTAACAATTTGTTAACACAGCAAATAAAAAATAGGACAATTTAGTAATGAAAATATATGTATACGAGGTTAACAGATGAAGAAGGTTATTGGAACCAGGATAAAGGGTGAGCTAAGGGCAAGAATGGATCAGGAAGCAACAGATAAAAAATGCTCAATGTCCGAATTAATTCGGCAAAAAATAATATTTGCCTATGAACAGGAAAAGACAGAAAAGACAATTATAAATTTAAAAAAAATAGAAGGAGATATTAAATCTTTAAAGAATTTGCTTATAATGAATTGTGCTTTTATGGCTGAAAATATTCGTCAAGAAAAGGGTGTGGCTGCTTGGGTGAAGATATTCAACACCGCAAAGGAAATATTAGAAGATTATAAAAAAACAGGAAAGCTCGCCATATAGAGCTGAATGAATTATGGCTAATAAACATAACGTAAAAGCATTTAAGAGATTTGAAACTTGGATTAGTTTTCTACAAATGAATGAGGTGATGATTTATTAATAATACGATGACAGTTTTCCGGCCAGCATGAGACATTTTGTTGCAGGAGTTTTTCCAACTTCTGTCTTTTTATGGCACCAAATAACTTTCATTGATAACAATCTTTCAACTGGCCAAAGCCTTAGGAATTTCATGGTGGCACTTATCCGTTTAGTTGAAGAAAAAATCAAAGAATAAAGAAGTTTATTTAGCGTAAGCTGCTTTTATTACATATAATTACACTGTACTCTTCAGTTGACATGAACAATTATGAAGTATAGACTTCATGATACATTCATTAACAGCGGCATGCGATAAACTGAGGTTAACAAATAGCAATTTTATTATTCAATGAATACTAGATACAAATGCTCACAGACACAAAAAGGAAAGAACTTACTTCAATAGTCGAAACTTCACTTAATAGATGTGAAGAGCTTTGGAACAATACCATCGGTAAAGAAAAACGGGTTCTTCGTGCCGCGTTTTCTGATGCACATATACCTGGCCACCCATACTTGGATAAAAACGAATATAAATCTGATGAGTTCGTTTGTTTGATGCTGGACATGAGAGATTCTACGAAACATCTGCGACAAGCTATCAGCGCTCGCATTGCCAAAGTAAGTCAAATGCAAAGAGTTTACTACGAGGTGTCTGCTTTATTGCCAGCGATGGCAAAACTAATACAAGATTATGAGGGCGCTGTTACCGAATATTTAGGTGATGGACTATTAGCATTATTTCAATCTTCTCGAAATATTGACGAAAGAAATCAGATTCTAAAAAATACAGTAACCGCAGCAAGAGGCTGCATGGATAGTCTAAATGAAGTCGTCAATCCAATCTTGTACCAAAGATATGGTTTGCCTTCACTGGAAATAGGAATCGGGCTGGCATATAGCGATGCCATTATCTCCCACTTTGGATTACATCCAGATACGCAGATTAAAGTGATCGGAGAATGTATTTATCTAGCATCTCAGCTTTCTAAAGGAAGAAATGAAATTATTGTTCATGAAAATCTCGAGATGATATGGCCTTCTTCAAAAGATGGCAAACTGAAATTTACAATGAGACCATTTAAAGATTTCAAAGGATATATTGTGAACGAATGACTTGATGTCTACATCACAGGGGGCGCATAGATGAAAGACGATAATGCTAAAAAAGCCATAACTGATCTGAAAGAAAAGAACGAAAATGTCTTAACGTTTATGTATCAGTCCATTAGTGACACGCAAGCAACAATCAAATCAATCGACACCAAATTAGGATTTATTCTCATCTTGAACATCATTCCTATTACGAATGTAGGCAAAATATACTCTGGGTTATTTCTAATTTTGAGCACGAATGATGGATGTATAATTCAAATTTTAAAAGCGGTCATCATTGTCATGTGTGCAATACTTTGGTTGCTTGCTTGTATTTGTACATACAGAGGTATTGCAGCAATAGATAATCCGCTAAGTCATATCAAAGCAATGAATAAACAAACTAAGGGAACTTTCTATTCAGGAGGGTTATATAACCGAAATCTTATTGACGCTGTTTTTAATAGATCATCAATCGTCTCGGAGAAAGCGTTCGCAGAATACTGTAAAGACATGCCTTCAACAAAAATTGAAATATTCGAGGAGCTAATCTTTGAAAAAATGAAATTAGCCTATATACGAGATATGAAATTAATTAGACAACTATGGGCATTCAGATTTACGGTGTGTTGGGTGATCATGGGTTTGATAATTTATGCTATCAAAGTAAAGAATGTTTTGTGTACCGTATCAAAATAGATTTATTGTTTAGAATAATAATTAAAATAATTATCTTATATCATTTCTGATTTTAAGGAGAAGGCTTGAATGCCTAAGACAGTGGATGAAATTATAAATAAATATTATGCAGAAACCGCTGAAGGATTATCAAATGAAAAAACACCTTCCGAACTGAATCGTGGTGAAGGTACGGAAGCTGATTATTATATTCTGAAAATTGACTTGTGTAATTCAACCTTATTTTTTTTGCGGCGATCATCTCAAACATACTTCAAAATAGCCCATGTTTTCCTGTCAACCATCGATGACATTACACGCACATTTGGATCTGATGCCAGGCAAGTCGAGTATGCAGGTGATAGCGTTATGGCCTATTTCCCAAATAACTATGATATGGCTTTAAATGTTTTAAAAGCAGCCTATTTCGCGCGTACTGCTATGACGAAGATGAAATCACTTGATCAAACATTTGGAAACTTTCCTTTTAAATCTCGAATAATAATGCATTATGGAAAATTGATACTAGGGAATATTGGACCATGGGGTGATTATAATTTAACGGCTATAGGCATGCCTTTACACGTGGTTGCAAAATTGGAAAAGAACGTGCAGCCGGATAATGGATTGGCAACGAAGGAATTCGCGGCAAAACTCTCTTCTGAAGAAAAAAAGACTTTTCTAACAGGTAATTATTCTGAGAGCTTAGTTGAAGTTCATGACACTCCAGCATATATATCCAATAAGCCATCTTTTAATTATAACTTTGGCATTGGAGATTTCAATTTGGCAAGAAAACAGTTATCTCCTCTAGCTGCTTTATTGAATCCTGCACCCCAAGCGATTGTAGCCAAACCGAGATATGAAACGAAACAGGAATTAGTCAATTATAATGTCAATTGGATAAGATTACAGAGGTTTCTCGAAGGCAAAAACAGGCTGTAAATGAACAATAAAAGTTACAAAGGATATTTTATATTTATTAACTAAATCATCGATTAAGGTGTATTTCCAATACGTTATTTTGGTTTATGTTTTTCAGCATCAAATAACTTGAAAGGCGAAACGTAAAATCACTTCTATGAACTTGACGCCTTACCACGCTAAATATTTTGCTCATGAGATAACCAAGCGATGCTCTTCTGATAGTTTAGAAAAATTATCTTCTACGCTTTCTAATGCTCAAGTTGATCTTAATCCGCATCAGATAGAAGCTGCCCTTTTTGCTTTCAAATCGCCTTTATCAAAAGGTGCAATTTTGGCGGATGAGGTTGGGCTTGGCAAAACAATCGAAGCAGGATTGGTGCTTTCTCAAAAATGGGCAGAGCGTAAACGAAAAATATTATTGATATTGCCGGCGAATCTCAGAAAGCAATGGAATGCAGAACTTCAAGAAAAGTTTTTTTTGCCATCAATAATCCTGGAAACAAAATCATTTAATCAAAGTATAAAAGACGGGAATCTTAATCCATTTAATCAGGAAAATACGATTGTTATTTGCTCATATCATTTTGCTAAAGCTAAATCTCCTTATATCAAACAGACACCTTTTGATTTAGTGGTTATAGATGAGGCGCACCGCCTGCGTAATGTTTATAAAACAAGCAATAAAATCGCCCGGGAAATAAAAGACGCTATTCAGGAATATCCAAAATTACTACTCACAGCTACGCCGCTTCAAAATTCCTTACTTGAACTATATGGGCTCACGAGTATTATTGACGATCATATATTTGGCGATCTAAATAGTTTTAAGGCGAATTATTCCAAGGTTTCCCGCGAACAGGATATTTACGAAAGTGAACTTGGCTTAGTAGAACCCAGACAAGAAATGTTTGCTGATTTGCGTAATCGCTTAAAGCCTTTATGTATCCGCACCCTTCGCAGGCAAGTTTTGGAATATATTAATTACCGTGATCGTAAACCAATCACACAAGACTATATCCCTACCGAACAAGAAATCGAGCTTTATGACGGCATGTCGGAATATCTGCAACGGCCTAAGTTATACGCATTGCCTTTCAGTCAGCGCCAACTTATAACACTCATTTTACGTAAACTTCTTGCCTCGTCTTCATTTGCTATTGCCAGCACTTTAAACGGCCTTGTCTATAAGCTGGAAAAACTGGAAGAAGAGATTAGAAAAGAAACTGTTGCCATCAACGGCGAGTTTCCTCCGGGGCTTGAAGAAAACTATGAAGCGCTTACAGATACAGTCGATGAATGGATTGATGATGAGGAAAAAGATGATGATGAAGAGTTAATAGAAAAGAAAAAATATACACTCAAAGATATCCCGCATATTCAAACGGAAAAAAAGGACTTGGAAAAATTCAGGGACTTGGCAAAAGCTATTTTCAAAAATTCTAAAGGAGAATCACTACTCATTGCTTTAGAAAAAGGGTTTGAAATGACTGCAACGCTTGGCGCGCAGAAAAAAGCAGTTATTTTTACAGAATCAAGAATTACACAGGACTATCTTTGGAAGTTGCTTTCAGATAGTGGATACAAAGATAAAATTCTTTTATTTAACGGGTCTAATAATGATCAGAAGTCAAAAGAAATTTATGCCGATTGGTTTAAGAATAACAAAGATAGTGATAAAATAACTGGTTCTAAAACTGCTGATTTGCGAGCGGCACTTGTTGACTATTTTAAGTCAGATGCTGCAATTATGATTGCTACCGAAGCGGCGGCTGAGGGGATTAACCTGCAATTTTGTTCTCTTGTTATCAATTACGATCTTCCGTGGAATCCGCAAAGGATTGAACAGAGAATTGGCCGATGTCATCGTTATGGTCAAAAGCATGATGTGGTGGTGGTCAATTTTGTCAATCGCAAGAATGCTGCCGATCAGCGTGTTTACGAACTTTTAGATCAGAAATTCAAGCTTTTTAAAGGTGTATTTGGAGCAAGCGATGAAGTGCTTGGCAGCATTGAGTCCGGCGTTGATTTTGAAAAAAGGATCGCGGGCATTTACCAATCGTGCCGCACTGAAGACGAAATTAATTCTGCCTTTGATGCTTTGCAAAAAGAAATGGACGAACCTATTCAAGAAGGTATGCGTGGCGCGAAAGAAAAGCTTTTGGAAAATTTTGATACTGACGTGCATGAAAAATTGAAAATAAATTTACGTGAGAGCAAGGCGTATTTAGAAACATATGAGAAGTGGCTCTGGGACATCACTCTGTACTTTTTGGGTGATAATGCCGTTTATGCCGATGATGAATACTCTTTTATGCTTAAACATAATCCATTCCCCGGTGAAGATATAGATGAAGGTCCATATAAAATCGGGAAAAATATTGATGATGCCCATATTTACAGGCCTGGACATCCGCTTGCCGAGCGTATTTTGCGAGAAATAAAATCAGAAACCCTACCAAGTGCAAAACTGGTTTTTGATTATTCCAATTATGGACCAATCATTTCACCAATTAAAAAATTGGTTGGCTCTTCCGGTATTTTGCAATTATCAGAGCTTACGATTGATTCTTTTGAAACCGAAGATGCTCTTCTTTTAACCGCTTTGCTGGATGATGGTGAACTCATTGAAGAAGGTATTGCTAAAAAATTATTTATGCTGTGCGCTGAAATAAGTCAAAATAAAGTAGCGATAATAAACGAAGAACTGCAGCAAAAAGAACAGGAAAAAGTAAAGATTCTCACGGCGGGCATTGCTGAGCGCAACAGTGATTATTTTGATGAGGAAGTGGACAAACTGGACAAATGGGCGGAAGATGTAAAAAAGAGTTTAGAAATAGAACTTAAGCGTTTGGATATTGATATAAAAACGATGAAGACGAATGCAAAAAAAGTATTGAATCTGTCCCAGAAAGTAAAACTACAACGGGAAATAAAAGATTGGGAAAAGAAACGCAATGAGATGCGGCAAAAACTCTATCTTGCGCAAGACGAGGTAGATGTAAAAAAAGAAACCTTATTAGAAAGAGTAGAAGCACAGCTTAAGCAAAAAACGACGCTTACAAAATTATTTACAATACGATTTAAGGTGATATGAAATTATGACAAATAATAACAAACAAAAATTGGAACTTACCTGGATCGGCAAGAATAATCCTGAGTATGATATTGCCAATATTGAACCGCGTATTTTGGAAGAAAACCCGGCGCTTTCCAATTGTGCCAATGATCCGAATACCGAAAACATGATCATTCACGGTGATAATCTTCTTGCGCTCAAAGCGCTCCTTCCTGAATACGAAGGCAAGGTCAAATGTATTTATATTGATCCGCCATATAATACCGGTAATCTTGGTTTTCCATACGATGATAATGTGGAACATAGCACTTGGCTCACGCTTATGAAGCCAAGATTGGAATTACTGAGAATATTGTTGAGAGACGATGGGGTTATTTTTGTGCAAATTGATGATGTTGAACAAGCATATTTACGAGTTCTCATGGATGAGGTTTTCGGAAGGAATAATTATATAAATTCAATTTCAGTTAATACAAAAGTAAGTGCAGGGGCCAGTGGTGGTGGTGAAGATAAAAAACTAAAAAAGAATATCGAATATATTTTAGTATTTTGTAAAGAAATAAATTTATTCCAACCATTTGAATCAGTATATAAAGAAACTGAACTAATGAGTTATATAACTAAAATGAAAGATGATGCGAAAAGTTTTAAGTATACATCCGTACTCTACAAGATGAAGAATATTGCTCCTTACAAAGTAATAAAAGATGGTAGTGGTGATGACATTGAAATATTTGCAGTAAATGAATATGAGATTAAGAGTGTGAAATCGGTAGCACAACTTGAAAATATTACTGAGAAGGAAGTTTATGATAAGTATTTTGACAAAATAATGACAACAACAAATGCTCAGACCTCAATAAGGACAAGGGTTTGGGAGGCTACAGATAGCGAAAACAATATGTACTTAGCATCATATACGCCGAAGTCTGGTAAAAACAAAAATAAAAAAATTGATTTAATTCTTATGGGTAAGCAAAAAGTTCTGGTTATTTGGCTTAGAGATACAGCTATAATGAAAAATGGAAAAATATTTAAAAAAGAAAAGATTGGTACATACTGGGATGGCTTTAGTTGGATTAATGTAACCAAAGAGGGTAATGTACTCTTCCCTAATGGAAAGAAACCAGAATCGTTAGTACAGAGAATATTTAAAATGTCTGCGGATAAAAATGACCTAGTCCTTGATTCTTTTCTTGGTTCTGGCACTACTGCCGCAGTAGCTCACAAGATGGGTATAAAATATATTGGTATTGAAATGGACGATCATGCCTACACGCATTGCAAGGTGCGCTTGGATAACGTGATAAATGGTACAGATCAAAATGGTATCAGTAAAATAGTAGATTGGAAGGGCGGCGGTGCGTATAAGTTTTACGAACTCGCACCTAGTTTTATTGTGAAAGATGAATTCGGCAATCCGGTAATTGATGGTTTCTATAACGACACCAAGCTTATCAAAGCCATGTGTAAATTAATGAACTTCACTTTCCAGCCCAGCCAAACCCAGTACTGGAAACACGGTGTCGGGCAAGGGAAAAATTATCTGTATGTGACGACTCAGCTTCTCACCAGCGGAATGATTCAGCAGATTGCCGCCCACCTTACGGCAGGCGAATCGCTGATTATTTGTCCGAAAAAATTTGAGCCGGGTGCTGACAAAATTGATAGCCGCGTTAATATTAAAAAAATTCCGCAATCCGTTTTGAAAGCTTGTCACTTCGGCAAAAAAGAATATTTACTCCCGATCAAAGAATCCGCCATGGAAGAGATGGAAATTGAAGATGAGGACGTGTCATGAAATCAGAAGAGGCAATAAAATACTTAAACAACGCGATGAGCTTGCACATTCCACAGGCTAAAAGCCTGGCGCTTTTTGCTGATTATTTGCAGTCACCAGCAGGGCAAAAATTACTGGCGCGCATGAAAAAAGAAACGCGTGGCAATACACCAGAGATATTAACTGAAAGCAAAGAATATTTTAGCTCTATTCCCGAAGCGCGCGAGCTTGAAGAATTTGAAAGATCTTTTCCTGCCTACACTTTTGCGTTGGCTACCGGCGTGGGCAAAACCAGACTTATGGGCGCTTTCGTGGCTTATTTATATTTGGTTTATAATATTCAGCATTTTTTAATCGTGGCGCCAAATCTAACTATCTATCGAAAACTTTATGATGATTTCAGCAAAGCGAATAATCCCAAGTATGTTTTTAAAGGTGTTCAAGAAATCAACATCAATACCGCTAAAGTTATTACGACGGATAATTATGCCAATCAGCGTGGGAAATCCCTTTTCGGCAATCAAATTGAAATCAATATTTTTAATATCCAGCAATTTGCGCAAAAGGATATGACAAGTGAGCGTGGCATTACTAAGGCTTGGGAAACTGCCGGTGAATCATATTTTGATTATCTGCAAGCGCATGATGATTTAGTGGTAATGTTGGATGAAGCGCATCACTATCACGCCGATGCGGCGCTGGGCGCTTTGGATGTACTTGATCCGCTTTTTGGTTTGGAAATGACGGCCACACCCTATCTTGGTACTCAAGGCACAGGCAAAAAAGCACGTCAAATCAGAATGAAAAATGTTTTGTATTCCTATAACCTTGGCGATGCCATCCGCGGAAAGCTCGTCAAAGACCCTTGGGTGGGGACTGAAGCGGATGTTGATTTTACGCAATTTGATCCTGATTCTATCGAGACTGACGCGCGCAAATTACAATTAGCCGCCTTTTTTCATGAGCGTGCCAAAAATGCGCTTAAAGAGTATGCGTTGATAAATAAGAAGCCGCCTGTAAAGCCGGTGTTGCTTGTAGTTGCTAAAGATATAAAACATGCCGAAGCACTGCGTGGATTAATGGATAGTGATAATTTTCGGGGCGGCGAATTTAAAGGCAAGGTCATTGTAATCCATACAAAACTTCGCGGTGATGAAGCTGATGAAAATATCGAAAAATTGATTTCGCTGGAGCATCCCGATAATCCGGTGGAGATTGTTATCCACGTCAATATGCTGAAAGAAGGCTGGGACGTGACCAATGTTTATACCATCGCGCCTTTGCGGGAATCTGCTGCCGCTATTTTAACCGAGCAAACAATTGGACGCGGTTTACGCTTGCCTTATGGTGAGCGAACGGGTGTGCCTTTGGTAGACAGGTTAGTCCTTGTCGCGCATGAGCAGTTTGCTAAAGTCGTAGCGCTCGCTAAAGATTCCCCGCTGATTCAAGGTCAGGTAGAACAGATTTCTGAACAGGAAGCTAAAGAAATAAAAAACTTTACCGAAGTTCAACCTGTTGTCCTGCAAAATATTGCAGATGAAATCAAACAAAATAAAGTCGTAATGCAGGCCGTACAGGTAAAAGTTGAAGAGCTGGTTTCCAAGCTCCCTCAGATAGAAAAGATGGAGCCGGGTGTGCGGGATAAAATTGTTGAAACGAAAAAAGATGAATTGATTAAAGCTCTCAGTGAAGAAACAATCAAGCCCAATACATTTTCTATCTTTCACGGACAACCAACAACCGCACCGGCAGAAGTATCCTTTGGACCCGATACTCTTTTTGGATCTTTTAGTTTGGAAGCAAAAAGTGAGCTTTCTAAGATTGCTCAAAAATCAGCCCAAACAATGGAAAAAAGAAATATTCCGATACCTCGTTTAATGATTACCCCGCATTTTAGTGAACTTATCTTAAAAGATTTTGATCTTGATACAGGTCTGCTGCGTTCCTACACAAATGAAAGAGCAATTTTAGAAGAGCAGTTACAAAATAATTACGAGAAAAATTTATTTGGCGAAGATGTTCCTGGTCGCAGAATGTCGGAGGTTACGAAAGTAAGCAGTTTTGGATCACATGCCAGGCAAACCCCGCAAAGCACTATTATTGCCGCGTTGCTTGATTTTCCTTTAATTGATTATGATGATCCGACACAAAAACCTTTGCTCCTGAAGTTGGCCGATCAAGCAGTTGTGCACTACCGCAAAAAAGCTATTGATGAAGATAATTTGGCTTTAATTATTGAAAGTAATGCCCATTCAATTGCTGACGATATTAATAAACAGATTTTAATGCATAAGGAATTGAAATCTGAAGGTTACCAGTTTTCTGATTTGCGTGAGCCTAAACCTTATTTAGAACAGTATAATATTTCTTTGTCTCTGGGGGAAAAACCAGTGTCGCTTGAATCTCAAGTTGATACATTTTCTCATAAACTTCTTTATGGACATTTTTTAAAAGCATGTCATCCTATGTATCGCTTTGATCGCTCATCTTTTGAAGTGCGCCTAGCGTACATTTTTGAGCGCGATGACGCGATACAATACTGGCTTCGTCCAGCACCCAATCAATTTGAAGGTCTGTTCTGGCGAGATGCAGAAGGCGAGGCTAACCATAAGTATGAACCGGATTTTGTTGTTGAACTAAATAATGAAATTATAATGGTAGAAGTTAAACCGGCAAGTGAAATTAGTGATCCAAGTGTTCAAGCTAAAAAACAGACTGCTGAAAAGTATTGTGAAATAGTGAATAAAAATATCGGTAAGTTTGGAATAGTAAAACTTTGGAGATATGTGATTGTTCCAACAGAAAGAATTACAATTCATTCCACAATACAAGGGTTATTAGACTAGATACGTAAACCTTTAAGTGAAATGACTATTTTTAAGAAATCGCATATTTTCATAAAAATACGATTTTACAAGACTCATCCTGAAAAAAGCATCAAGAATATTCTATGTGCATACGTGCTTTCAATTTGTGACCAACACAATTCACACTCTAAAACCGATATCGGGAACATACTCCACATTTTGCAGTTAAGATTCCCTTGACATATAAGATTAACATTCCTATAGTCCAATAATCCAGAAGCAATATCATATCAATCAAAAAAAGTTTCTTAAAAGCAAAGAAGCTTTTTTGCGAACGTATAGTAAAATAATTCAACTAGAAAATATTTAGATAATGCAAATTAAAAAACTCACAATAAATAACTATCGTAATTTAGACGGTCAAAAGATTTCATTTGCGGACAGTTGTAATTTCATTGTTGGTGAAAACAATTTAGGCAAATCTAATCTACTTTCTATGCTTCATATTCTATTTACTAATAGAGCTTTCAAATTTGATGACTTTAAAGATATTTTAAAGCCTATAGAAATTATTCTTCAACTGAAATTAGAGGATATTGAAATTGGGCACTTTGAAGACCTATTTGATATAGATGATTATCATTTAATAAACATTGCTTGCAGACAACTAACAATTGAAGACAATATCGAATTTTATCACTTAGAAACGAATACTTTTATTCAGTCATCAGTTATAAGGTGTATTAATTATGTTTACTATGATTCTTTACGTAATCCTATCTCTGAAATCAATTTTGATAAAGGCAGAGGCGTTGGGCGCTTTTTATCAAATATAGTTGCGAAGTATTTAGAAGAAAAAAAATTATTAGATACGGACTTTATAAATGAAGGAAAGGTAAATGAGTTATTGGGAAATATTAATGCTATAATTTCAAAGCTAAAGACTTTCAATGATTTTAAAATAAATGCGAATTCGGAAAGCGACTTAGAAAGTTTACTTTCTAAAATTATTGTTCTGAAAGATGAAAAGGGTGAATCTCTTGCAAAATCAGGTTATGGTGTTCAATTTTTGATATTAATTACATTATCTATTTTAGAGCGTATTCAATCAATTAAAGAGCAGAGAAAAGAAAAAGGAATATTCGAACATGAAACAAAACATACAAAACACATTTCATTAATCTTGGGTTTAGATGAACCAGAAATTCATTTGCACCCTTATATGCAACGTTCCTTAATTAAATATTTAAATAATATAATTTCAAATGAGAACTCGGGGTTTCAACAATTAGTAAAGGAGTTATTTGATATTGATGGTTTTAATGGTCAAATAATTATTGCAACTCATTCACCTAATATTTTATTAAATGACTATAAACAAATAATCAGACTTTATCCACATAGCGGAGGAATTAAAATTAAATCGGGTTCTGAAATTGTTTTAGATCCACAATATTCTAAGCATTTATATATGCAATTCCCATTTATTAAAGAAGCCTTTTTTTCAAGATGTGTAATATTTGTAGAGGGAGTTTCAGAAGAAGGAAGTTTCACTCATTTCGCAACAAAAATGGCGATCGATTTTGATGACCTAGGCATTTGCATAATACAATCACGAGGAGGAGGGGTTAAAACGATTGACATACTAATGAAATTGGTTGCGAAATTTGATATCCAATCTGTTGGTATTGGAGATAGAGACAATAATGGACCGACAACAGCGCCACTCTATATAACAACTAAAAAAGACTTTGAAGAAGAATTTGTTTCATTAATTGATACAGGTAAAGAAACCTTTTTAAATGATTTAGTGAAAGAATATGAAGGTGCTGACGCAGTGGTTCAAGAAGGTGCATTAAATAAATATGCGGTTAAAGCATATGGAATTACAGCAACAAATTTTACAGCAGATTTAAAATTATTAGACATTGTGAAAACAGATAGCGTAAAATTGAAATCATTCTATCTGACTTGGCTATCTGGAAAGAAATCATATCCATTAGGGAAATTAATTGGACTGAAAATCGTAGTCGAAGACATTCCAGTTGTTTACAAGACAGCAATTTTAAAAGCAGTAGAATTATCTAAATAATGAGTAATCCCACCATAGAAGAAAAACTTAAGCAAAGTCACTTTGGTGATAAGAAACAATTAGAAATAATTTTCTCACGAGCAAATAGATTGCTTATAGAAGCTCCTGCTGGCTATGGTAAAACCAAAACAATGGTAAGCAAGATTGCTTATATGCTGGCATCAAATCAGATTCCTTATCCCAAACGACTACTTGCATTGACATTTAGTGTGAACGCAGCTTTCAAAATCAAAAAAGATGTAACTCAAAATATTCCCAGTATTCTGGACGGAACAAAATCTGATTTCAGTATTACTGATAAAATGTTGGTATCCAACTATCACGGCTTTGCTCGTAGAATTTTAAAACGTTATGGTTATAACATTCACGCCAGCTTGATAGAAATGGATAAATTACAATCAATTGATGATAGCGACACCAAAAATTTAATGCAATCAATTTCCAAACTAAGTTATGCAAACGCAGAAATATTGTCAAATTTCAATTCAGCAGTAAAAATCGTAAATATTAAATATGTTAAGGAAAATATAGAGACCTACAATAGAACAGTAATTACGGAGATATTACCTTTAAAAATTATACCGTATAATGCAATCTTATCGCTAGCTTGTAAATTATTAAAAGACAATACAGTCATTCGCAATTTCTATCAGAAATTATACACTACTATTTTAGTAGACGAATATCAAGATACCAATATCTTAAGCTATCAACTTCTCAATTATTTATTTTCAGATAACTCTAATATTATTTTGATGGGTGATACTTTGCAACGCATTTATGGTTTTATAGGGGCTGTTCCAAATTTACTTTCCATTTCAGAAAAAATATTTAAACTTGAGAAAATTCAACTCGATAAAAATTACAGATTTCAGCACAATAAAGAAATGCTTATTTTAGATAATAACATTAGGAGGAATGCAGAAAACGCAATTGCACCTACTATTTCAAAAACTGCAAATATTGAATTTTCATTATTTGGCGACCAAATAGCAGAAGCTGAATACTTAATCAATAAATCCGTTAAGCTCATTAACGATTTTCCAGACTCAAAAGTTGCAATATTGGTTAAACAAAGAGGTAACAACATAAATGCCATAATGGAGGAATTCAACAAAAAAACTGTGACTTTTTTTTATGGCCTTTTTACAGATGATGACCAAAACTACGTAAAGTTCAATCGTGAATGTTTATTTGAATTTATTGAGTTGCTTAGAGTAAAAGATCAAGTAACTAAAAAAATGGCATCTAATTTAATCAGCAAAATTAAAGCAAAAATTACAAATCGAGATATATTAGCACTTTCTTTATTTAATCTTTTAGAAATTTTTTTATCCAAGGTTTTTAGTGATTTTTCTTTTCTATCAAATGAAGATAAAATCTCTTTAATCAAAGACACATTTGAGCATAATGGACTAAAACAATACGTTGAATTTGTTGATGCTAAAATTATTATTTCAACAGTTCACGGCTCTAAAGGACTAGAATGGGATTTTGTAATTATTCCTGATATGGAAGCATTTTCATTCCCCAACTACTTTGGACTTTGTGGAGTTTGTGGCTGCGGTTCAAACTGCAATCTTGTTGTTACAAAGAAAATTGAAAATAAATTTCTTGAAGAACTAAGTGTATTTTATGTTGCAGTTACTAGGGCTCGTAAACAGGTTTATTTTTCTGCTAGTAAAACTCAAATAGATGCTAGAAATAATATTATAAAAAGAAATATTAGCTGTTTTTTAAAATTACCAGGAATACATTTATAAATGAAGCTATAAAAAGGTTGTATCTGAATTTATGGACACAATCGTTTGATGTCGGCTGAAACGGACAATTTTAATTTTGAGCACTTACCAGTTCAATAATAACTGAGTCATCTGGCTTCGATTGCACACATTCCTTTGCGTGGGCATAAAATAGGTAATTTGGGATTTGCGATGAAAATATCAAACGGAACAATTCACCTGAGTGCTTCGGATATAGTAGGTCATTTAAACTGCAACCACTTGAGTGCGTTAGATGTTCAAGTGGCAAAAGGCTTGCTTGCTAAGCCTGATCATTATGATCCGTTACTAGAAATTCTCAGGGAGCGGGGATATCGCCACGAACAAACTTATATTGAACATCTTCAAAACTGTGGCTGCGAAATTACAGTTATAGAAGGCTTTGACATTACTGAAGAAGCAGTGGAAGCTACAATAGAGGCGATGCGAGAAGGAAAGAGTATTATTACCCAAGGTGCATTGCGCTATAACCGATGGAGTGGTCGTGCGGACATTTTAAGGCGCGTTGAGATTCCGAGTGCGTTCGGAGATTGGTCATACGAAGTGATTGATACAAAGCTTGCACGCGAAACAAAAGGCGGAACAGTTCTACAACTCAGTTTGTATGCCGATCTACTTGCCCATATGCAAGGTGTTGAGCCTGAGAATGTTTATGTTGTTGCACCGTGGTCTGATTACGTACCACAAGTATTTCGAGTTGCCGACTATGCTGCCTACTTCCGTCAAGTGAAAAGAGCGGCAGAATTAGCCGCCGATCTAAGTAGTAGTTCCGCCACCTACCCAGAGCCCAAAGATTACTGCTTAATTTGCAGATGGCGCACTCAGTGTGATCAGCAACGTCGTGATGATGATCATCTGTGTCTTGTCGCAAATATAACAAAGAATCAGATATGCGAACTGCAAGCCAATGGTATAACTACGACTCAAGCTCTTGCTGACATGCCGATCCCAATACCATTCGTACCTCGGAAGGGTTCGCTGGTGTCAATTGAGAAAGCTAAGGCGCAAGCATCAATTCAAGTTCAAGCGCGTGAAGCTGGAGAACTTAGATATGAGCTTCTCGACATCGTACAAAAGACAGGTCTAGCAGCCTTGCCAAAGCCATCAACTGCTGATGTTTTCTTTGATATTGAGAGTGATCCGTTTGTGGGTGAGCATGGCTTGGAATATCTGTTTGGATATGCATATAAGGATAAGCATGGTGATATGCGTTATACGGGAGAGTGGGCCTTTAGTCGTAAGGAGGAAAAAGCAGCTTTCGAGCGTTTTGTAGATTTTATCACTGAGCGTCGTGAAGCAAATCCAGAGATGCACATTTACCACTTTGCCCCTTATGAGCAATCTGCACTCAAACGCCTGATGGGGCGGTATGCGACACGCGAAAATGAGATCGACAACCTTCTACGCGGCTTGGTCTTTGTTGATCTCCTCAGCGTTGTTCGCAACGCAATGCGAGCAAGCGTTGAAAGTTACTCTCTCAAAAGACTGGAGCCGTTCTTTGGTTTTGAGCGCAAGGTTTCTTTGCATGAAGCCAATATTGCTTTGACAGTGATTTCGGCGGGTTTGGAACTCAATGATGTTCCATCCATAGGAGATGATACGAAAACGATCGTGCAGGACTACAATGCTGATGATTGTTATGCGACAGCAGCGCTCAGGGAATGGCTTGAAAATCTGAGATCCCAACTCGTTAGTCAAGGGCAAGATATTCCGCGTCCGGCACCAGGCCAAGAAGGGCCAAGCGAGGAATTAGACGAACAAGCCCGTCGTGTTCAGGAACTCGTGACGCGACTAACGCACGATGTACCTGTTGATCCTGAGGCTCGCACCGATGAGCAACAGGCACGTTGGATACTTGCGCACATTCTGGAATGGCACCGCCGCGAAAATAAAGCCCTTTGGTGGGAATTTTTCCGACTAAGAGACCTTACCGCTGATGAATTGGTCGGTGAGCGAGCCGCTATATCGCGTCTATCCTTCATTGGTACAGTCAGCCTTAGTCCAAAGGGTATTCCCACCGATCGTTATTACTTTGAACAACAGGATACTGATTTACGTGGTGACGAAGACCTGAGATCAATCGGTGGCGAAAATTTTGGCAAAGCAGTTGATATCTCCACTGATGCACGCACAATTGACGTAAGAAAAACTGCAAAAACTAAAGATCTTCATCCAGAAGCAATTTTCGCTCACACGGTCTTCGACAGCAAGGAACAGGCGGCTTCGCTGTTTCGGTTGGGAGAACACGTGGCCGAAAATGGCATCGAAGGTGAGGGAGCATTTAAGAGTGCTCGCGCACTCCTATTGCGCGAGCCACCCAATCTGCAAGGCCAAGTGATTCAGGTAGATGGTGAGAGCACCCTCGAAGCTGCATTACGTATTTGTCATCATCTTGATGCCGGGGTTTTGCCCATTCAAGGTCCACCAGGTACTGGAAAATCATATACGGGAGCGCGGATGATTTGCTTACTTGTGCAACAGGGTAAAAAAGTTGGAATTACAGCGAACAGCCATAAGGTCATTCGTAATCTGATTGATAAGGTAATTAAAGCTGCTGGTGAAATGCAGATCAGTGTGAACTGCGTACAGAAACCAAAGGAAATGGAGCCCAATCAGGCGTCGCTAATTTTTGCGAAGAAGAATGAGGATGTCTTTGCTGCTATTGCTGGTGGAACTGCACAAGTAGCAGGCGCAACTCATTTCCTATGGTCTCGCGAAGATGCTTGTGACACACTTGATGTTTTAGTTGTTGATGAGGCAGCCCAGATGTCCCTTGCGAACGTTCTGGCCATTTCGCCTGCGGCACCTATACTAATCTTACTTGGCGATCCCCAACAACTTGAACAGCCCACCCAAGGTTCGCATCCAGACGGAACGGACGCTTCAGCGCTGGATCATATCCTTGGGGGGCAGCAGACAATCACAAAGGAACAAGGATTATTTTTGGAGAAGACTTTCCGGCTTCATCCAAGTATCTGCACGTTCAATTCGGAGCTTTTTTACAATGCAAAACTCATGTCTGTAGAAAGTTGTGCTCGTCATGAAATCAGCTCCAACGGCTTTCTTGTTGGTTCTGGCCTTCGCTATCTGCGAATCGACCATACTGGCAACACAAGTTCATCAATTGAGGAGGCAGACGCGGTCAAAGCCCTTGTCGAGCGCATCCTTGCCGAGGGCACACAATGGACCAATGATGATGGGCTAACTGCGCCCATCACAATGGAAGATATTCTTATTATCACGCCCTACAACGCTCAGGTTTTTGAAATTCAACAGCGGCTACCTCGGGCGCGCGCGGGTACGGTTGACAAGTTCCAAGGACAGGAAGCTCCTATTGCGATCTATTCTATGGCGACATCGAATCATGCAGATGCGCCTCGGGGAATGGAATTCCTATACAGCTTAAATCGCTTTAACGTTGCTATTTCACGTGCCAAATGCATGGCCATCCTGATTGCATCACCAGGCATTTTTGAAGCGGATTGTAGGACACCACGCCAAATGCAACTGGCCAATGCGTTTTGTAGGTACTTGGAAATGACTCTGCCTCTATAGGATTTGGGGCAAGATAGTAGATTCTTCGAGAAGTCGGATTGGTAAGAAAAGTGTGGCCCATAACAACTCACTTAAGGCGACAGCTTCTGGACGGCATCAACACAAATAGCCCCCAGTTACACGAGTATTGGGAGTACCCCTATATCAATTAAAGGTATTCCATAAAACTAGTTTACTGAAGCGTGAATATGAAAACGAAAAGGTTATTCAATACAAGTGAATATAAAACTTTTAACGAAATTCGCAAATCTCTTGAAGGTGAAGGATTTTATTTACACCCAGAAATGCAAATTGGAAAAGTAATTGAACCTGATAAAAGAGAGAGAATTACCAAAGAAGAGCGAAATACTCTCGACAACGCCTTTTTCGACTTTGTAATATACAATAAAGAATTGTGGCCTGAATTTGTAATTGAATTCGATGGGCCGTGTCACTCTCACTTTAAGAACCGACAGCGAGATATAAGAAAAAATCGTATATGTGAGCAGGCAAATCTGCCTTTACTTAGAATAGACGATTCACTTCTAACTGAATATGAAGAAGTTTCCTTGCTAGGTTATATCGTAAGAAGATTTGTTACGTATAGAAAAAATATTGGGAAAATATCTCTTGGAGTAAATGAAAGATTGTCATGTGCCAGATCATCTGGAGATGTTAACTATGACGATCCTTGGTATGATCCTGATGTTATTTTTGACTTAAATCATCCTTTTCCTGTTTCAATTGAGATTGCGGAAGGGCTGTATAAAGATTATGGAATAGTAACGAATCATATTGATACTGAAACATATCATAACGCAACTTCTCAATATCCCTATCTTGAGTTTCATTGGGGTGGAGGAAGTGGTGACGGACCTATAAGTGATTATGCCAGAAGACTGGAGCGTAGATATCGACTAGAAAAACATGTGCAAGACAGTTTTGGAAAATATAATTCAGAAATAATTCATGAATTGAGTATGATAGTTGATTACTCTTGGGGCGTTCCAGCAGGTGACGAAACAGATTCAAGGAATATTTTAACAACAATATCGCATGTACATTTTCAATGTATTCCTGGCACTTCAATGTTTCAACTTGCAGAACATTTATGTGATTTTCTAGCAATTCGTGAGTTAGAAAAATGGGCCAAGAACAATTTAATAAAATAATCCTGAATTAAAGTAACCGTCCCGCTAGCCCAGAAAGAAGTTCCTTTTTTTTAAGAAAATATTACTCCACAACATTTTGTGTATTGTATGGTAGATAATTTTTTAAAAACTGATGAGGACTTAATTCAGAAATAAACGGGACAGGTACAATTATTCCCATGGCAGGATTCGTAATAACCTTGGATGATTATACATGGCAAGAGTAGTAAGGATAGTAGCTCAGTTGATACCGCATCATATTACACAAAGAGGCAATAGATGTCAGACACATTTTTAATGTCTCCTTTTGTCTAAAGAATAGCCTCAATCCCTTTGCGGTGGATCACATTCAACAGCACAAGTGCCGCGCCTATCGGACGCTTTGAGCC
>PLMQ01000058.1 GCA_003142535.1 Syntrophaceae bacterium | reverse complement strand
TTTTTGCCATTACACCCGCAATGACAGCACCATTCTAGATCAATAAAGAAATGCCGTGTTTTTTAATTTCTCCGACAAGGGGATCGGAATCGATAAAATCACGGGAATGAAATGGCACAGGTTCAATCCTGCTATCAACTTCTGTGGAGAGCTTCATAAGACGAATGCGATCATCAAGACGATCAGCAGAAAAATCCGGGGATACAATAGCCACATCAATATCGCTCCACTTTCCGGCGTGATTAGTGGCGTAAGAACCAAACAGATATGCCGATTCGACAGATATACCGCTATTTTTTAGCCTGATGATAAACGTTTGTAATTTGCCTAAGACTACATTATCGATTTGAGCCATTGAATAATCTCCCTGATCTGAGTCAATTCTATAGCAATCAATTGTCTTTTGCTTTGTTTCGCTCATACAATCTAAATCCCGGCACGATGATTATTCATTATATAAAAATACTCAATAATTCGCGGTAATTCAAGAGATATTTTTATAAATAAACTGGATTCCGGCCTTCGCCGGAATGACAATAACTTTTTCCAGGACTGCTCAAAAAGGCCTAGATGCAAGGCCCCCGAACCCTGAAGAGTGAGGCGTATATTTTCATACGTCGCAACGATGAAGGGTGAGGGAAACGCCGCAGATAGGTCTTTTTCAGAAGTCCTGCCTAGTGGGCTTCGTCCCAGTTCTTCCCTGCGGCAATTCCGACTTCCAGCGGCACCTTCAGTTTGATGACTTCTTCCATTTCTTTTTTGACCAAAGCCATTACTTCATCTTTTTCTTTGATCGGCGCTTCGACAACAAGTTCATCGTGCACCTGCATGATCAGGCGGGCAGCAAGATTTTTCTCTTGCAGCAAATGGACGATATTAACCATCGCGACTTTGATCAGATCGGCGGCTGTTCCCTGAATTGGCGTGTTGATCGCCATGCGTTCGGCAAACATTCTCACCGCCGCAACCGGGCTTTTCAGTTCCGGCAGATATCGGCGGCGGTTAAGCAAAGTACAGACAAAGCCGTCCCGGCGCGCGCCTTCCAATATGCCGTTTAGATAATCACGTACTTTTTTATACCGCTGAAAATAGCCGTCAATGTAGGCTTGGGCAATTTTCTGAGAAACGCCCAGTTCTTTGGCCAGCCCAAAAGCACTCATGCCGTAAAGGATACCGAAATTGATGACTTTGGCTTGCCTGCGCATATCGGCATTAACCATTTCCGGAAAGACGCCAAAGATATCGGATGCCGTGCGGCTGTGAATATCTTCGCCCGACATAAATGCATCAATCAAGGCCTTATCTTCCGAGAAATGAGCCAGTACGCGCAATTCAATCTGCGAGTAGTCGGCGGAAATAAGCAGGCAATTTGGCGCGGCAATAAAAGCCTGGCGGATGCGCTTGCCTTCGAGTGTCCGAATGGGAATATTCTGCAGATTGGGATTGCTGCTCGAGAGCCTTCCCGTTGCGGTGACGGTTTGATTATATGATGTATGAATGCGGCCTGTCCGCGGATCGATCAGCACAGGCAAGGCGTCAACATAAGTGGATTTGAGTTTGGTAAGGCTGCGGTACGCCAGAATTTCCGCGGGCAGTTCGTGCGCACGTGCCAGATCGGTTAATACATCCACATCGGTGGAATATCCTTCTTTTGTCTTCTTCCCGGTGGGCAGTTTGAGCTTTTCAAATAAAATGCTCTGCAATTGCTTGGGCGAATTGATGTTGAATTTCTCTCCGGCCAGACGAAAAATCTTTTCTTCCGAAATTCCCAGCAATTGTCCCAGCTCCGTTGACATTTGTTTTAAAAGGCCGACATCAACCAGTACGCCTTTTTTCTCCATATCCGCCAGAACATACAAAAGCGGCATTTCGACTTTGTGAAAAAGATCAGCGGAATCTATCTGTTTCATTTTTTCCGATAAGACGGGGAATAAAGCTAATACAGCGTCGGCGCGCTCACCCGCATAGGCGGCCATTTTATCCAGCGGAACAAAACTCATGGGATAATTTTTGCTCTTGCCTTCACTAATATCGCTGGGCGAAGGAAGCTGTTCATGCAAAAACTCCCGGGCCAGTTCGGCAAGCTCGTAAGAGTGTTTGGCCGGATTGAGTAAGTAAGCCGCCAGCATTACATCATACCAAGTTGCATTCATGCGTCTACCTTTGTTGACTTCTTCATCGGCTCCTCGACGTATGTTACTATATGACTGCGTCGCCTCTTCCTCGCCGTCGCGGTATACTTTTGACTGCGACTTGGTATCTTTATCCGTTGTTACTTCCACATTCCACT
Organism: Syntrophaceae bacterium; assembly: GCA_003142535.1. GTDB lineage: Bacteria > Desulfobacterota > Syntrophia > Syntrophales > Smithellaceae > Fen-1166. Next base: position 54,217 of record PLMQ01000058.1, on the reverse strand, counting down.
GACTAAGATTAACCAGCGTGTTTTTTAAATCATGAGCATATTTTCTGATCTTGCCGCTGGTCATAATTGGAACTAATGCCGTGAGCACTTCTTTTATGGGCAACTGCATCGGCGCCTGCGGGTTGTTGTGGCCCAGCGGGATGTAAAAGGCTTTACCACCCGCACTAAAAGCAACTCCAACTAAATCTGTCGGCGGATTTTTCTCCCAGATAAATTCGCAGGAAAATTCCTCGCAATTATGGAGTTCGGCAATAAGATCATCCAGTTCTTTTTTATTCAGAATAATCGGGCAGTCTTTAGCAGTTTTTTTGTTGTCGCCTTTAATCTGCTGCAGGAGCAATGAAAATTCGAATTCACTGAAAAGCCCGGCTAAAAGCTCTTTGTCGGGCTCCCGGCGTGCCGCATCTTTTAAATCAAATTCAATTTCAATATCTTTTCTGATGAGCGCTAACTGGCGGCTCAGCCTCGCCTGCTCGGCATGCTGGTGGAAACTTTCCCGCAATTTAATGTTTCTCAAATTATCGATGTTTTGCAGGATCGCTTCAACCGAACCGTATTCTTCAATCAATCGCTGCGCTGTCTTCGGGCCGATGCCCGGAACTCCCGGAATGTTATCCGATGTATCACCCATCAGGCCGAGAATCTCCGGAACTTTATCGGGGGCCACGCCAAAACGCTCCTGCACAGCCGTCACATCGTAAGTTTTATCCTTCATCGTATCCATCATGGTGACATTTTCATCGACAAGCTGCATTAAATCCTTATCCCCTGACACAATGACAGTTTTCCAGCCGAGCACGCTGGCTCTCTGCGCCAGCGTGCCGAGAAGATCATCGGCTTCGATGCCCTGCTTTTCCATCACGCTAATAGACAAACCACGGACAATATCTTTGATAAAAGGTATCTGCGGGATAAGGTCATCAGGCATCGGTTTGCGTGTCGCTTTATAATCAGCAAATTCTTCATGACGAGCCGTCGGCCCTTTGAGATCAAAAGCAACAACAATGTAATCCGGCGCAACATCGCGCAGAAGCTTCAAAAGCATATTGGTAAAGCCATAAATAGCATTGGTGGGAAACCCTTTGGAGTTTGTCAAAAGCGGTATCGCATAGAAGGCCCGATATATATAATTGCTGCCGTCAACAAGAGCAACAACGGGAATTTTATTGTGAAACTCCAATTCCGAAAGCGGAGCTCGGAATTGGTCAGTTGAATCCACCTGTTGGTGGACTTCGCAATCCCGCGAAGCGGAAGGTATAATACCCTGCTGCGAGCTCACGAATGTTTCTAAAGCTTTCTTTGGGGGTTTATACCTGTGATTTTCAGTAGCCATACAATTATTTGCTCCAAGCGGAATTTTATTTGCTATTTATTTTGTTGGGCCTGCTGTTTGTATTGTCTGGCCATTTCTTCTGCTTGTTTTTGCATTTCCGTTGATGTTTTCTTCCATTGTTCAGCTTGTGACGACAGATTTCTGACAGAATATTCACCTTTTAAGCTGATCAAAGCCAGAACAATGCCGATAATGCCGAAAACTAACCAGGCTTTTTGTGACGGAATGTTGTGCACCTGCGTGCTGGCAATCACAATATAATAGACAAAAATAGCCATATTAATAATGACGCCGGCATAGGGGATTGCACTAAATATTGCGGTTATAGGCGCCAATGCCATAAGGTAAGCCATGCAGCGATAAGATGTTTCATAATTTTCCTGAGAGCCCATGAGTTTCCAGATAACAAAAATAATAGCCGCACCGATAAAGCTGCCGATAGCCGCCGCAATCGGCATAAAAATAATTGGATATAAACTGGCGCCCATGCCGCCGCCATATCTGAAACCTAAAAGGCTCCAGATGGCCTGAATGATGCCTGCAACCACTCCCATGATTACGACGAATACGAGAGGTTCAAGAAACCCTCCGGTTTTGGGCATTGTTTTAAAAAAATCTGCCGGTGCAGTAACAACACGCACCGCTGTCTGCGGCATTGCAGCAAAATTGATGTCTTTGTAATCCATTTTAAATCCTCCTTTTATTAATTATACCATTTCGCTTTCAAAGGATACCGAGGCGGCAAGTGAGGAGGCTCCGCAGACGTATTACTAACCCGTGACCTTCAGGTTATACGTTGAGAAAGCCGACGACGAAGCCAACAAAGTTAGCCTTCGAGCGCAAATTGGTATTATACTTCAAATGTTGCATTTATCTTAAAAGTCCTTACCGCACGCATATCCAGAATATCAGAGACTCCTGTCTCTGCCTTTAATTCAGCGAGAAAGGAGTCAATACCCTGCTCGTTTTCCGATACAAGAGTAAACCAAACATTGTATTCATTGTTTCTGAGGTAATTATGCGTAACACCCGGATTAGCATTAACAGCTTTAACGAAATTTTCCAACTTTACTTCCGGCACCCGCGCCGCACAAAGGGTACTAACGCGGCCTAGTTTATTGCCATCAAAGACTGCGCCGATCCGGCGGATGATTCCCTCATCTTTCATTTTTTGAATGCGGTGTAAGGCTTCTTCTTCGCTGATACCGCATTTTTCTGATACAATAAGAAACGGTTGCGCCGTCAGCGGAAACTCCTTTTGCAGAACGTTTAATATCTTTTTATCAATTTCGTCCATTGTTATCGTACTTTCGTAACTCCAGCAAAAGCTGGGAAAAGGAATCATATCTTTACAGGCTGTTCAAAAGTGCTGAGATGCAAGGCGCGCAAGAACCGTATCGCGAGGCGTATTATTAATACGTTGAGCGATGCGGGTCGCAGCGCAACACCGCAGATCGGTACTTTTCAATAGCCTGCTCTAGGCTCATATAGACACAACGGCTCCTCCGCCAAATAATCGCCCGTCGCTTCATAGGCGCGGGCACGACAGCCGCCGCACACCTTGATAAATTCACAGCGGCCGCATTTGCCACCGTAATTATTCAAATTGCGAATGTTTTTAAACACTTCCGAATTTTCCCATATCTGCCGAAAGCTTTGCTTTTGAATATTGCCGCAATCCACTTCCAGATAACCGCAGGGCTGAACCTGCCCGACATGAGAAATGAAACAAAACGAGATGCCGCCTAGGCAACCACGCGTCGCTTCATTAAATCGCTCCTGCGGTTTCTCCGCTGCCTGATTTTTTCCTTTTTGCTGATGAAGAATGCGAAAATAATGCGGCGCACAGGTCGCCTTGAGCTGGATAGGACAATCTAAACTTTCATTGTAAAACCAGTTCAGTGTTTCTTCATAATCTTCTGCTGCTATTGCCTGTTCCGCTATTTGCCGGCCTCTGCCTGTCGGCACCAAAAGGAAAATATGATGCGCCGCCGCCCCCAGACTGATTGCCAGATCAAGAATTTCCTGAATCTGACCAAGATTAGCCGTTGTCACAGCGGTATTGATTTGAAATTCCATGCCGGCACTTTTCAGTGCCTCAATGCCGGAGAGCGCACCGGCAAAAGCACCCACCTCCCCGCGGAAAGCATCGTGGCTTTGCGCATCCTTGCCGTCAATACTTACGCTTACTCTTTTAATGCCGCTGGCTATCATGTTACGCGCTGCTTTATCGTTCACGAGAGTTCCGTTACTGGCCAGTACCATGCGCAGACCTTTATGAGTACCATAGCTCGCGATATCAAAAATGTCCGTACGCAACAGTGGTTCGCCGCCAGTCAGGATAATTACCGGTTTGGCAAAAGCAGCAATCTCATCGAGCAGATGAAAGCATTTTTTTGTTAAAAGCTCATCGTCATAAGGACCGCAGTTTGCGGCAGCACGGCAATGAAGACAATTTAGATTGCAACTGCGCGTCACTTCCCACGCCACCATCCGCAGATTGCCAGGCAATAATTCTAATGTTTTTTCCAACCTAATAATTCCTCATCACAGGGTGATACCATTTTATCTAATTCCCCCGCCCTTTAATTCCCGCCCGCCATACCCTAAAGGGCACAGGAGGGTGGAAAGACCTTCATTGCCATTGTGTGCTATCTTTCTCTTCATGTCATTGCCGGACTTGATCCGGCAATCCAGCATTAGACAAATTCGTCGAAATAACTAATAGCTCTACTTATTTCCAATGCTCATTAATCAGGTAACTCTTCTTATTTATTCAGCAGCTTTGCTACTTCTTGTGCCCAGTAAGTGATGATTATATCCGCGCCGGCACGTTTGATTGCCGTCAGTGATTCCACCATAGCTTTTTCTTCATCAAGCCAGCCAAGATTAGCGGCGGCTTTAATCATGGAATACTCACCGCTGACGTTGTAGGCGGCAAGGGGCAAATCAAATTCCTGTTTGGCGCGGTAAATGATATCCAGATAAGCTAGCGCGGGTTTGACCATGATGATATCCGCGCCTTCGGACACATCGAGCGTGATTTCACGGATTGCTTCATCACCATTGGCGGGATCCATTTGATAGGCCTTTCTGTCGCCGTATTGCGGTGTGCTTTCTGCGGCCTCCCGGAAAGGGCTATAAAAACAGGAAGCGTATTTGGCGGCGTAAGCCATAATGGAAATATCTTCAAAATTATTTTCATCCAACCCTTCGCGGATAGCCATTACCTGTCCATCCATCATTGCTGAAGGTGCGACCACATCTGCGCCGGCGCGGGCATGGGAAATCGCTGTCTCCGCCAGAACCTCCAGCGTAGCGTCGTTTGCCACTTCTCCCTTTTCGATCATGCCGCAATGGCCGTGACTGGTATATTCGCACAGGCAAACATCGGTGATAACCAGAATATCAGGAACTTCATTCTTAATCTTTTTTACTGCTTGCTGAATTACTCCGTCCTTGGCAAAAGCGCCGGTAGCCAATTCGTTTTTCTGAGAGGGAATGCCGAAAAGTAATATAGCCGGAATGCCCAACTCACGGACATTTCGCGTTTCTTTGACAATGTTATCAGCCGACATCTGAAAATTTCCTGGCATGGAATCAATAGGTTTTTTGATGTTTTTGCCTTCAATAACAAAAAGAGGATAAACCAGATCATCAACGTTCAGGCGAGTCTCACGAATGAGCCGGCGAAAGTTTTCATTGCGCCTTAATCTCCGTGGACGATATTCCGGAAATTGCATATTTTCTTCTCCTTAAATAATTAATAATCTTTTGCCTTGCATTCTTCATCCGTTAGATAACAAGCGGGGTCTTCCCCCCAGAGATCTCCCGCCGCTTCTGCTCTCGCCCGGAAATTTCCGCCGCAGACATCCAGCCAGCGGCACTGCGCACAACGCCCTTTGATATATTTCTTTTTCTCTTTTAATCTTGCCATAAGTTCATTGGATTTATCCAGCCAGATTTCACTGAATGGTTTTTTTCTGACATTACCGAAAGAAATGCCGCGCCAGAATTGATCGGCATGAACTTCGCCGTCCCAACTTACGCAACCGATTCCGTGACCGGAGGAATTGCCTTCATTCATTCTAAGTAACTCCAGCACTTCTTTCGCCCGCACCGGATTTTCTTCCTGCAATTTCAAATAGAGATAGGGGCCATCGGCATGATTATCCACTGTGAGAATTTCTTTTGATTTTCCCGCAGCAAAAAGTTCTTTTGTCCGCCGCATGATTAAATCCAAAAGCGCGCGTGTTTCGGCATGGCTTAAATCTTCGGCACGGAGACTGGAGCCGCGGCCAGAATAAACTAGGTGATAAAAGCAAAGTCTTTCTATTTCTTCGGTCACCAGTAAATCGAACATCGCCCCCACATCCTGTATGTTGTTCTTGCTGACGGTAAAGCGGATGCCGACCTTGATTCCCGCATCGCGGCAGTTTCTGATTCCTTCCATTGCTGCCGCGTAGGCTCCCTTCTTGCCGCGGAAGCGGTCATGTGTTTTTTGTGTACCATCCAGGCTGACACCTATATAGGAAAGCCCGATTTTTTGCAATTTTACCGCCAGCTCCTTAGTGATGAGCGTGCCATTGGTCGATATTACCGCGCGCAGCCCTTTATCCACGGCATACTGCGCCAATTCGAGTAAATCTGGCCGCAAAATCGGTTCGCCACCGGAGAAAAGAATTACCGGCGCTCCGAACTGCGCCAGATCATCAATTACATTTTTGCCTTCTTGTGTCGTCAGTTCATCGGCATAAGAAATATCCTGAGAACTGGAATAACAGTGAATGCACTTTAAATTGCAGCGGCGGATAATATTCCAGACAACGACGGGCCGTTTATCGGCAGAGAACTGCAAGAGATGAGAGGGCAGCCTGCCTGATTCCCGGCCGTAACGCAGCACATCTGATGGCTCGACTGCCCCGCAATATAGTTTGGAAATACCGATCATTTTTTGTCTACACCTTTAAAATAATCAATTAACGCATGGACTAATCCCGGCATTGTATATTCGTCCTTCTGAATATCCACCTTCAATCCGGCTTTGCGGGCCGTTGCCGCTGTGACCGGGCCGATACAGGCAATTTTTATTTGGGGAGGTATCGAAAAATCTTTACCCATAATTTCCAGAAAATTAGTTATAGTTGAGGAACTGGTAAAGGTTATCACATCAATGTGTTTTTCGCGGATCAATTCTTCGAGCTTCTTTTTTTTCTCTCCGGAACTAACCGTTGCATAAGCGGTCACAACGTCTACCAGCGCTCCCATTTTCTTAAGCCCCTCCGGCAAGATATCGCGCGCCTGCGCCGCCCGCGGAATCAGGACTTTTTTCTTCTGCATATCTATCTCGGCAAATGATTTCAGAATCCCTTCGGAAATGTAATGCTCCGGCACCAAGTCAACTTTGATTCCCCTCTTGGTGATTTGTTCAGCCGTTGCCGGGCCGATGCAGCAAATCTTAATTCCTTTGAGCGCCCGAATATCTTTATTCAGCGCGAATAGCCGTTCAAAGAAATACTGAACACCGTTAGCGCTGGTAAAAATTAGCCAGTCATACATATCCAGCTTATTAATTGCCCCATCCAGAGCGTTCCAATCCTGTGGTGGGACAATTTTTATCGTAGGGAAATTGATGGCCTGCGCTCCTTCTTTTTCCAGCAGCACCGCTAATTCATCGGCCTGCCGCTCCGGACGCGTAATAACAATGCCTTTACCAAAAAGTGTTTTTTGTTCAAACCATTGCAAGGTTTCCCGCAGATCAACGACTTTACCCACGACAAGTATTGCCGGCGGGGCAAAACCGCTGGCCTGTGCACTGGCAGCAATATCAGACAGTTTTCCGGTCAGCGTTTCCTGCTGCGGCGTTGTGCCCCAACGGATTAAGGCCGCCGGTGTTTCCGGCGCTTTGCCATGTGCGATCAATGCTTCTGTGATTTGCGATAGATTCTTCACACCCATAAGAAAAACCAGCGTTCCGATTCCTGCCAGCGCCTGCCAATCAATATCGCTTTTTTCTTTCGTCGGGTCTTCATGTCCGGTGACAAACGCTACAGTGGAAGTCATGCCGCGATGGGTCAGCGGAATACCGGCATAGGCGGGAACAGCGATGGCCGAAGTTACACCCGGAATAATCTCAAAAGGCACATCATTAATTGCCAACAACTCGGCTTCTTCTCCACCACGCCCGAAAATAAAGGGATCACCACCCTTTAAACGCGCTACCGTATTTCCAGCCAGCGTTTCTTCTACTAACAGAGCGTTTATTTTATCCTGAGACAGGGTATGCTCGCCGCCTTTTTTTCCGGCATAAATAAAACGACAGCCAGCGGATGCATATTTGAGTAATTCTTCATTAACGAGATAATCATAGACAACAACATCGGCCTCGCGCAGGCATTCCACGGCTTTAATTGTAATCAAGCCCGCATCACCCGGCCCCGCACCGATTATGTAGACTTTACCTTTAGTGGTCATATACTTTAGATTACACCAATTTGCTGTTTCAGCTTCGCCTCAATTCCTTTTTGAGGGATTCCTTTATGCCCGGCATGGAAGAGAGATACAGAGTTCCTTCCAGCCAGTGTTTAATCCGATTGGCGTCGCCAAAGCGAGTCAGCCTGCCTTGAGCATCCAGGAGCACTATAAGAACTGGACGCTGTGCCACATGAGCTTGCATAACAAGGCAGCGTCCGGCCTCGGATGTAAAACCGGTTTTGGAAAGGCCGATCTGCCAGCGCGGGCTCCTCACCAGATAATTGGTATTATGAAATTCTAAATTGCGGCGGCCGGACTGAATAATTGCTTTGTTGCATGTAGTAAATTCCCGGATGAGAGGATAGCAATAGGCAACATCCACCAACCGTGCTAAATCCCTCGCGGAGGAAACATTGCCGCTGGAGAGTCCGGTACTGTCTTCAAAATGCGTGTCATTAAGCCCGAGCAGCCTGGCTTTGGTGTTCATCGCGGCAACACAGGAAACAAGGCCGCCCTGATATGTCCGGCCCAGAGCATGAGCAGCACGATTATCAGAAGCCATCAATGCCAGAAGTAATGCATCCCGGCAGGTGAGATTTGTCCTCACACGCAAACCCGAGCGGCTGTGACGAACAATATCCACATCTGCGGATTCAATAGTAAGTGACTCCCGCAAATCCATATTGGCATCAAGCACGACCATGGCAGTCATTAATTTGGTGATCGAAGCGATCGGCATTACTGCCTGCGTCTGTTTTTCAACCAGCAGTTCCCCCGTTTGTTGATCTTTCACCAGTACGGACGATGACCGCAAAACAAGCTTTCCGGAAACCCGGCCGGCCTCATCAATCGAATTGTTACGCTGAGAGGTTGAGCTTACAGGCAGTTTAGAAAATCCTGACGATACAGGAAACAATATTATTGCAACGCATAGAACAACAGTGAAAATCACTCCGGAATTCTTATCCAATATTCTTTCTCCACATTAATATTAATTTAGCAGGCCAACCCGTAAGGTTGCCGCTTTTCCGAATGACCGTATAACTATCAGTTTTTTAATATTATGCCAACTGTATTCTATTTATAAACCAGCTCCAGCAGTTTTTTACCGCCGCGTTCCAGAATCATTTCGGCCAGTTTTTTACCCAGTTCATCAGCATCACCCGCCGCGCCTTGCACTTTATCTCTAATAATACCGGTGCCGCGCGGTGCCGCAACCAATCCTTCCAATGTCAGTTTGTCACCTTCCAGCTTCCCGAATGCGGCAATCGGCAGGCGGCAGCCCCCTCCCCCCAGATGACGCAGAAATGAACGCTCCGCAGTCACTTCCGTATTCGTCGGCACATGATTCAGCTTGGCTAGTAAATCACATAAATCATTATCATCAGCTCTTATTTCCAGCCCCAGCGCGCCCTGCCCCACTGCCGGCAGCATTGTCTCTATGGGTAAATACTGGCTTATTTTTTCCGCCAGCCCCATTCTTTTCATACCCGCGGCGGCGACAATCACACCAGCGAGATTTTCCGTTTCTATTTTTTTCAACCGCGTATCCAGATTACCGCGCAGGGAGACAATTTGCAAATCCGGTAGCATCACCAGCAGTTGGGCGGCACGGCGCATGGAACCCGTGCCGATACGTGCGCCCTTTTGCATTTGCTCGATCTTTCTATTGCCTTTGGATACCAGAATATCACGCGCATCTTCCCGCTGTAGGATGGCGGCAAACTCAAGACCGATAGGAATTTCCGTTGGCACATCTTTCATGCTGTGGACAGCCAGATCAATCGCCCCCGCCAGCAGTGCATCTTCGATCTCTTTGACAAACACGCCTTTGCTGCCGATTTGGAGTAGCGATATATCCTGCATGATATCACCGCTGGTCTTGATGACACAGATTTCGATATTTACATCCGGTTTCTCTCTTTTTATTTTATCGGCAACCAGATTGGCCTGAGTCAAAGCCAACTTGCTGCCGCGCGTTCCGATTCTAATGTTCATAAAACTCCAATTCTTATCCTGTCATTCCGATGGAAATCGGAATCCAGTTCTCCAAAATAATAATGGTTGGTCCAATCTTCAAGATTGAACCAGCAAGAAACTATGTTTCTGATGTATCATCTTCTTTCTTAATCTTAGAATCAAATTTCAGCAGTTTATCAGCAACTGCACGCGAATAGAAAACAAGTATAAGGCCGACGCAGATATAAAGAGCAGCAGATATTCCTGACGACGCTAAATTAATTTTACTCGGGCTATCGTAAAATGTTAAATTATCTTTCATAACCAAATATTTTGATAATAGTTCTGAAATATAACGTATTGACGATAACAAAGAGAAAAACCCAAAGATTTTTATCGAATAATTTAAAACGGTATTTGAGAAATCACTTGAAAAATTATTATTAAGATATCGTTCTTTTCTCAAAAGGAAATTGCTAATTCTATCGGACTTGAAAACAATTAATGACGCAAATAAAAAAAGCAGTACAGGGATTAATATGCCTGCGAATGCTGCCATTCTGAAAGTGAGCATATTATTTAGTGGATCATTCTGAGTTGTTGGTTTCCAAGCATCCCAGAACAAGACAATTTGAGTAATGGCTGATGGCAGCATATTTAGTGCGCTTAATGCGTAGTAGACGCCCATAACTTTTAGACTGATGCTTAATATTACTTTATTACTCATGTTATATCCCCCCATTTAGTTTATATGTCAACTAATGGCTATTTGTTCAACTCATCGCCATATGTAACTGCGCGTGGTAGTTCATTCAAAAAATTATTGAACCAACAAAATTTTTCATACCGTTTCGCTTTCAAAGGATAACGAGGCGACAAGGAGGAGGCTCCGCAGGCGTATTACTAACCCGTGACCTTCAGGTTATACGTTGAGGAAGCCGACGACGATACCAACAAAGTTAGCCACAGAAAGCGTAATGGTATCATTCATCCAGTTGAAAAAGTTGCCTCGTTACAGCCGTGATATGTGCCGAGCCGAAATCAGCGCTTTCTTCTTTGAGCGCGGCAACCGGATTGTGCAGGAGCTTATTGACAACTGCGTTGACCAAGGCCTGCACCTTCTGCCGTTCTTCATCCTTCATTGTTTCCAGCCACGGCGCGGCTTTGGCAATTTCCGCCTGCACAATTGCTTCGGCCATTGCCCGCAGCGATACTATCGTCGGCACGGCCTCCAGTTCCCGTACCCAATCGCAGTATTTTCTTACTTCTTCTTCAATGATTGCTTCCGCCAGCCTCGCTTCCCTTTTCCGGCTCTGCAAGTTTTCATCAACGATGTCCTGGAGATTGTCAATATTGTAAAGATAGACATTTTCCAACTCGCCTGCCGCCGGTTCAATATCACGCGGCATGGCAATATCAATGAGCAGCAGCGGCCGGTTTTTCCGCCGCGTCAGGCTTTGCCTTATTGCATCCACCGACAAAATATATTTTGTAGCGCCAGTGGAACTCACAACAATATCCACCGCCGCTAACTTTTCTTCAATATCAGCAAGCATCACCGCCTCGCCATGAAACTTTTCTGCCAGTATTGAGGCCTGCGCGTTTGATCTGTTCGCGATAATAATATCCTGCACGCCATTACCGAGTAAATGCGTTCCGGTCAATTCCGCCATTTCACCCGCTCCGATGAGCAAAACCTTTTTTCCGGACAAATTGCCGAATATTTTTTTGGCCAGTTCCACCGCGGCAAAACTCACCGATACTGGATTGGCCGCAATCGCCGTTTCCGTGCGCACACGCTTGGCGGTGCGGAACGCCCGATGCAGCAAGCGGTTCATGAGAGCGCCCGTCGCATGCTTTTCCAGCGCCTGCCGATAGGCCTCCTTTACCTGGCCTAAAATCTGTGTTTCACCCATGATCATGGAATCGAGGCTGGATGTCACGCGGAAAAGATGGAGGACCGCCGCTTCGTCACAATAAGTGTAAACGCAATCGGTAGCTTCATCCTGTGTTATGCCGGCGCTTTGCGCGACAAACGAGCGAAGTGCCTGCGTCGTTTGGTCCTGCCCTTTAACTGCGGCTAATATTTCCACGCGGTTGCAGGTAGCCAGATGCATGACTTCCCGCACACCCGGTAAAGCCAGCAGCTCGGATAGCAAATCAGTTTTCTCCGTGCAGGCAGCGAGGAGTTTTTCCCGCACAGCCAGAGGCGCCGTTTTATGATTTAATCCAGTCAGTATTATCATCATTTATATGAAGTTATGCACAGTCGCGAAGCAAATTTTTACAGCCAAATAAGAAAAAAGAAAAATAATGAAGACGGCGCAGGATAAGAGCGCCATGCGCGCCCCCCGCCAGCCTATCGCCAGGCGCTGATGCAGCAGGAATCCGTAAGTTACCCAAACGGCAAAAGTCCAGATAATCTTGGGATCTGTCGGCCAGCCTTTATCCCAGGCCGACACAGCAAAAGCCGCGCCGGCAAAAATACCCAGTGTCAAAAGAAGGAATCCCCACAACAGGCCATGATGATTGATTCTGTCTAAATCATGCAAAGAGGGCAGAAGCCTTCCCAGCGCGCTTAATTTCTTATGTTTAAGAGAGCTGTTTTGAATCAAAAACATCGCGCCGGCACAAGAAGCGATAACAAAAAGCGCTTCGCCGCCAATAGTCGGAATCAAATGCGCGAAAGTCAGCCAGCTTCGCAAATCGGCCGGCACTAAAGATTTATCCGCGGCCGTGCCCGCAGCAATTATCAGCAACAGTAAAATAATGGGTGATACGAAAGCGCCCAGTATTCTTGTTTTGGTTTTAAACTGGAAAACAAGATATGCCGCAGCTACCGACCACGCGCAAAAGGTAAAAAAATCCCGCGAGGCAATGCTCATTAACCCCGCCGGATTAAAGACCGCCGGCAATAAATTGCCTGTCAGCAAAAAGAAGGCAAAGACCAAAATCCATGTGGCGACTTTCGCCAACACCACCTTTTTAATCAGCAGTGAAAGCAAATACGCCAGCACGCTCAAAGCACAGAAAGCGAAAGTCAGTTTGAATAAAAAAGAAGCAATGCTAATCAATTGTCGCCTCCTCGCCCGTTATTTCCTTAACCGTTTTCTTCACTTCCGGCCATTTTTTTTCCCGGATCAAATCCAGTATCCCGGCATTTAACAAAGATTCGAACCAGGCTTTTCCTCTACCTGATTCTTTCATCTTCGCACGCAGGTTTCCCAGAATGTTGAGCAATATTTCATATTCAATTCCGTACTTGTCTTCCAGTTTTTCGCGCAGGGAACGCGCCAGTGCCGGGCTTTTCCCGCCGGTACCGATAGCAATAGTCAGATCGCCTCTTTCCACAATGGAAGGCAATATGAAATCGCATTTTTGCGGATCATCAACAATGTTCACGGGAATTCCAAGGCTGCGGGCATCGGCACAAATATCCGCATTGGTTTTTTCATCGTCAGTAGCCCCAATGATTAATGCCGCTTCTTCCATGTACCGGACATCATAATCAGCAGCGATGTGTTCAATGGCGTTTTCCGCTTTCAGGGATATTAGTTCCGGCACAAGTTTCGGGCTCACTACAGAGATCTTAGCGCCGCAGTCAAGAAGCCTTTTGACCTTCCTTAAAGATACATCGCCACCGCCCACGACGACACATCTCTTATCTTGGATATCCCAGAACACAGGGTAATATTTCATGACATTCCCCTCTCTCCAGACGGAGTTACACTGACAAAATCTAACTCATACCTTTCGCTTTCAAAGGATAACGAGGCGGCAAGGAGGAGGCTCCGCAGGCGTATATTGCTAACCCGTGACCTTCAGGTTATACGTTGAGGAAGCCGACGACGTAGCCAACAAAGTTAGCCAAAGAAAGCGAAAGGCATGAAAGAAAACTACCACGAAGGTGGCTAATTATCAATATTTTAAGCTGGTAATTAAGATACAAGCTGATTAATCCCTATCAAACCTGCCGTACCATTTCAGGAAACCAAGCCAGCTACCTTGCACCTGCATTTTGCCGGAGGCTAAAGCTCTGATGGGGCTCGTAATTTTTAGCGCCATTTTACGGAAAGTTAAGGCATCAACGGTTAGGACTGCCAAAGGATCAGGCGTACCGGGTAAGGCTTCCCCTTCGGATATTTCAGCAATACCCCGGCGCACAGTGACAATAAAACGCTTTTGTTCATCAGGAAAGACAAAGTGAACAGTCTCATAAACATCCAGTGCCTTTTCCGTTATCAATCGGGTAGCCATTATCGAAAATATGGTTTCCAGAGGAATACTGACGACAAGCGCACTATCCAGCTTCGGCGTAAGTTGAGTTTTCGTCTCTCCAGGGTTTCTCAATTCCCAAGCCGACTCCAGCAAATAACCCCGCCCGTTGGAATTATTTATTGTTAACGCCAATCGTTCATAACTCAATGCCAGTTTTTCGCTCAGCATCTTTTTTTGATCGACAGTCCCCAAACCGCTGTCGGCCAGTTTGGCCAGTAAATGAATCGCCCACTTCAAATCGCCAGCTTGCAGCGCCTCATCGGCTACAGCCAATACTTTTGCCGTGCCACCTATAAGAGCGATCTCGCGCCCTGCTGCCTCCTGCACTTTTATGGGATAGAGCTTATCCGGACGGCCATCAAACCAGCCTAAATTGCTTGTGTAAATTCCCCGTGCCGACCAGTCAACCTGCCCGTAGAATTCCCGCAGATAATCCTTATCCACCAGATGTACAGGCAGCTTAATATTTTCAGCGATTGTATCGAGATCGTGCCCTTTGTTTGCTTCACGAATTACAACATCGCGCACCCATTGAATGGCATCCCGGTAATCAGTCAGAGTTGCGGCAATATTCTGCGCGCCATGGATGGGCAAGGTATGGCAGGGAACCAGATGTTCCGGATTGAGCTTACGCATGGCGTCAATGCTTTTTATCCACTGATCAACAGGTCTGGGGCTGGTGCCGCGGATTGTATATAAATTAGGAAACGCCGCATAGAAATTATCGGCGGCAATTAATGTTCTGTCCTGCGGCAGCCAGACAATCAGCTGGTCGCCCGTCTCTCCGTGCGCTTCAATAAGTTCGATTACAACACCACCTATCTTCATGGTTTTTATTCCCGCAAAAGTTTGAGTGGGCAAACGTATACCTGATGCTACATTTTCCGTGTTCAAATTCACGCGGCGGCCGATACCGTTACAGGGAAGATTAGCATCGGATACGTGATAGCCATACTGGCGTTTACCCCTTATGGATTCAATCGGCAGGTAAACCTGATACTGTTTGAAAAAATTGTCTGTAAAACTTGCGGTAGCCCAGATAGGGGGATTATCTTTAGCCCAAAGGGAAGCGCCTCCAATGTGATCGATATGGCTGTGCGTGTAGATTATTGCTTTCACGTTTCCGCCGGGAACATTTTTGAGAAGCTCTTGACGGGCGGCAGCGGCGCGCTCCAAGTTCATCAATGCATCAACAATAACAATCCCTTCCCCTGTCTGAATAAGAATTTCATTGGCCAGATCAAAACCTAATGCTACCCATACATGTTCGGATATTTTCTCTATCCTGGGATTCATAATGCCGTCGCAGTGATTTTTCAGCAGATCATTTTTGGATACCTCCGGATTTGCCGACTGCCCCAGGACTGCCCCGCTAATGCCGAAAAGTATGGCTAAAATAGTTGTTATAGCTAAACCTGTTTTTTGTAAGTTTAATAATATTGGCATTTTTCTTCCCTCATTCCGGACAGTAATAAGTTATACCGAGTTGCATTCAAAAGATAACGAGGCGGCAAGGAGGAGGCTCCGCAAGTGTATTATTAACCCGTGACCTTCAGGTTATACGTTGAGGAAGCCGACGACCCCTACATGCGCGGGGCAGGCGAAGCTAACAAAGTTAGCTAAAGAATGCGACTTGGTATTAGCTAAAGATAAGCCTAATGCCTGTTTAATGTCAATGTTCTTAAAAAACACGTCTAATGTGTATATTTACAGGCTGCTTGAAATATTACCTAAAAGAGGCTATAGTTATTGGCAAATGACAATTTTGCATCAGTGGATTTAAATTAACTACCAGGAATTAAAGGTTTATTCATGGCAGAAAAAGAACGGGAAAAATGGCTGAAGATGGAAATATCAGCCCCGGCAGAGTTAATGGACGCACTGGGCAATTTTCTAACAGAAACGGGCGCACAGGGAGTGTTTCAGGAATTTTTGGAACCTCAAACACCGGGAGGGTTTCTGGAAGCTCAGAGCTACGAAATTATCAAAGCTTATTTTCCTCAGGATATACGCAGCGAAAAAAGAATTGCCATAGTGCAAAAATATCTGGAGAGCTTAAGCGAAATCTTTGCTGATTTGGCCGCACCCTCTCTCCAGACAGAAATCATCTCCGACCCAGACTGGGGCGAACAGTGGAAAAAATTTTTCAAGCCGATCCGCGTCAGCAGTAATATTATTGTCAAGCCAACCTGGGAAAGATACGCTCCCTCCAGCCGCGACATTGTCATTGAAATTGACCCCGGTATGGCCTTCGGAACCGGCCAGCATGCGTCCACCCGGATGTGCATTGAAGCTCTCGAAGATATCATCATGAAAGACCGCTCGGTAAAAAACTGGAAGGTGCTGGACATAGGCTGCGGCACCGGAATCCTGGGAATTACAGCCGCCAAGCTAGGCGCTGAGCAAGTTACCTGTGTGGACATTGATAAAAAGGCCATCGAAATCGCCCGGGAAAACGCAGCAATCAATCACGTGGATGACCGGGTACGCATCCTCAATCAGGATGCAGCATCAATAAAAGAACCACGCAACCTGATAATAGCCAATCTTACGGCAACGCTGCTTTTGAAAATTCGTCAGAATTTGATCAATCTGCTTCTGCCGGAAGGCTATATGATTATTTCGGGCATTATCGAGCAGGATGCCAAAAATATCGAAGAGCATTTTTGTGCCGATACGCTAACCCGGAATAGAATCATCACTGAAAAAGAATGGGTCTGCTACGTATTTAAGAAAAGCAACCCCGCTGTTTAATGGCAAAATATTCTTCCGGAATTTAAATACGTAAACGGCATCAAGTGAGGCAATTAATCCCCAGGTAAGGAAAATATTTTTTGACTATCCCGAGAATTTATAGTCCGACAGCGCTGGAAGAAGGAAAATTCTGCCAACTCGGCCCCGATAATTACAAATATTTAAAGCAGGTGTTACGCCTGGAGCCGGGTAGCCGGATTACAATTTTTGACGGCTTTGGGCACGAGTTTGCCGCTGTCATCAAAAGTTTTACGGCAGATGGAGTTGCAGTAGAGCTCAAAGAAGCAATTGCCTGCACAGGCAATAAAGAAATAAAAATAACTTTAGGTCAGGCCCTGCCGAAGGCAGGCAAAATGGATATGATTGTGCGAACCGCTGCGGAACTTGGTGCGGATAGAATCATTCCTTTCGCCGCCGCGCGTTCGGTCAGCCGCATTTCGGGAGATAAAAGCACCTTAAAAACCGACCGCTGGCGGAAGATATCAAGGGAAGCTGCGCGTTGCTGCCGCAGCGCACAGATAACGGAAGTTTTGCCGATTGCTTCATTTGAGGACATGCTTGCCCTGCCCACAAGCGAGTCACTAAAAATGATTTTCTGGGAAGAAGAAAATCAAAAGAGTATTAAAGATGTTCTCACAAATAAAAGCTGGACATCCACGAAAGACATCTTTATTATCATCGGCCCGGAAGGCGGTTTTTCCAAAGACGAAATCGCCAGAGCCTGCGAGGCGGGCTTTATTTCGGTTAGCTTGGGCAGACAGATTTTAAAAGTAGAAACGGCAGCAATGGCGATAATTTCGATAATTCAATACGAAAAGGGAATCTTTAGCAATGTTTCTAAATTGTTTCGTTAATTTCCAACGACCTTGTAAAAAGCTCCAGAGGCAAGGCGTGCAAATCACGAGGAATGAGGCGTACTTTTATGTGTACGCCGCAATGACGAGAGATGCAGCACAACGCAGCATATGGACTTTTTACGAGGCCGTTATACTTCAGGGAGGTAATTATGGCTGTTTATAAATTTGCCGGTTTTTGGCGGCGTCTGGTGGCTTACACCATTGACAACATTATTATCAATATGATTTTCTTTATCTTATTTATCATAACTATAACCGCGTTTGTTTTCGGTTCTATATCGTCGGAGGGCAACTCCTGGTTTACGGATATAATGGACCCTACACGGCTGTCTTTCGCCGTTTTATTGATGGTTGCTTTTTATTTATTTTTATCAATTGCCTATTTCACTTATTTTCACGGTGTGAATGGCCGCACGCCCGGCAAAATGCTGCTGGGGTTGCAGGTTCTATCAACTGAAGGTAATCGGATTAACTTCGGCATCGCCTTCCTGCGCTCGGTGGGCTACTTTGTTTCTGCCGCTATCTTAAATATCGGTTTCATCTGGGCGGCCTTCGACCGCCGTAAGCAGAGTTGGCACGATAAGATTGCCGGAACGGTGGTTATCATCCGTCCGCAGGAAAACGAATCTGCCGGCATAAGCATACCGGATTCTTCACCTCATCTGACTGTCGCCGGCGCCGCCGAAAATCAAAATACGACCGGCAGTCAGGCAACGGTCTCGCCTATTCATCCGACATCGAGCGAAAATGCTGTCAAATATGAGCAGCCGGGGCTTAATGACCAAAAAATACCTTGACAAAAGAATCCATATTTTATAGAGGATTCCTGCTTTTTTAAGTATCTTCGCTAATCAGGTGGGCCGGTAGCTCAGTCGGTAGAGCATCGGACTGAAAATCCGAGTGTCGACAGTTCAATTCTGTCCTGGCCCACCATTTAACATCAGCCCTCCCTAAAAAGAGGGCTTCTTTTTTAACTGGTTTATACAAAATAGGGCTATGGCCAAAAGAAAACCATGGGTATGAACCCCTAAGCAAGCTGCGGAATATCATACCCTCCGCTTCGCGGAATTGCGTAGTCCACCACAGGTGGATTCAACTTATCAATTCCGACTTGTGACCTTTAGGTTATGCGCTTCGCTTGCGAAATTGGAGTTTCACGAATGAAAATAATGCTCGTTAATCCTCCCAACTGCGGACGCAGCATACCGGAGGAGGAATACGGCATCACCTCGATTAAACAAATCTTCCGCGGAGAACCTTTTAATCTGGAAGTTCTCGCTGCACCGCTGACCGATCATGAAGTAACCATCTTTGACCTGAAATGTGAAAATGAAGAAGCCTTCTGGCCGGCACTGGAGAATTTTCAGCCGGACGTGGTGGGCTTTACCTCTCTGACCTGCGAAGCCAATACGGTTATCCGCCTGGCCGCTGAAGTCAAGAAAAGAAAGAACCCCGTTATAGTTATCGGGGGCAACCATGCCACCTATGTTCCCCAATATTTTAACCGCGCCGAGTTTGATTATATTGTCATCGGCCTGGGCAAGAAAAGCTTTCTTGATCTGGTGGATGCTCTGGCCGGAGGCGAAGAGGGTACGAGCATTCCGGGCATCGCGAGGATCGCACAGGGCAAAACGCTTTCCTTTATTCCCCGCAATTATACTGAAGAGGATTTACTGGAAACTTACGCACCACGCTATGATCTCGTAGTTAAATACAGGAACAATTATGTTCTGGAACAGCTGGGCTTGAAAATGGGCTTTGTGATTACCGCTTACGGCTGCACACACAAATGCTCCTTTTGCACCATTCCCGCGCTTACCGGTGGCAAATATCTCAGCCACTCGGCCTCTGCCGTTATACGGGATATTCAATTGCTCGGTGATATTCCTTTTGTCAGAATGGTGGATGCCAATACTTTCGGCAATCCTTCACTGTCGCTTGATCTTTATGAGAAAATCATGCAGGCGGGAATTAAAAAAAGACTCTTCGCCGATGTCCGCGCCGATACCATTGTGAAGCACCCGTCCCTGATAAAGAAATGGAAAGAAGCCGGCCTTTACGCTGTAGTTGTGGGTTTTGAAGATGTTCAGGATTCGCGCCTGGCAGCTTATGATAAAAAATACCAGGGTAATATCATCGCCAAGGCCATTGAGATACTGCACTATACCGGCATCGTCATCGTCGGCGATTTTATCGCCTCGCCGGAATACGACGAAAGCGATTTTGCCCAACTGGAAAAATTTATCCTGGCCAATAAAATAGAAATCCCCGTCATTTCGATTCTCACGCCGATTCCGGGGACCAGACTCTATGAAAAAATGAAAAATCAGATAATAATTGATAACCTGGATTATTATACATTTACTAACGCGGTTACAACGACAAAAATGCCGCAGGATTTATTTTACAGAACTTTTGCCGATATAGTAAATCGGCTGCACGAAAAACCACATAAAACACAATAACGGAGGACTATTTATTTATGCCAGTATATATTAACGATGTCGCCGCTTTTCTGCCTAACGATCCGGTGGACAACGATCATATGGAAGAAGTATTGGGCAAGATTCATAACATACCTTCCCGAGTAAAATCGCGCATACTCAAGAACAATGGAATCTTAAAACGCTATTATGCAATTGATCCTAAAACAGGAAAATTCAATTATAACAATGCCCAGATGACCGCCGAAGCAATCCGCAAATTGCATCCTTCGGACAGTTTTTCGATAAATCAAATTCAGTGTCTTTGCTGCGGCACAACTATTGCCGATGTGATTGCTCCCGGACACGGCCTGATGGTTCAGGGCGAACTCAAAATTCCGCCCTGCGAAGTTATTTCCACGTCGGGCATTTGTCTTTCCGGGATTGCGGCTTTCAAGGCGGCTTATATGAACGTCGCGCTGGAGCTTAGTGATAATGCCGTGGCCACCGGCTCGGAGCATGCCTCTTCCCTGATCCGCTCCAATTTCTTCGAACATCTGAAAGGCGATCCGGAATTCGCCAATCACCCCATTCTTAATTTTGAATCCGATTTCCTGCGCTGGATGCTCTCCGATGCCGCCGGTGCAGTCTATATGACGAGAGA
This sequence comes from Syntrophaceae bacterium, assembly GCA_003142535.1. Lineage (GTDB taxonomy): Bacteria > Desulfobacterota > Syntrophia > Syntrophales > Smithellaceae > Fen-1166. The sequence goes on along the minus strand of PLMQ01000058.1, from coordinate 33,475 downwards.
GAAAAACAAGGGAAAAATATCGCTGCAGGTTGACTGGATTGAACACATTTCTTATGCCGGCGAGATGGAAACATGCATGTACGCAGGCGCCGTGAAAAATGATGACGGCACAATAACCGGCTGGAAGGAGCTGGGTTCCCTGCAGGAAGCGCTGGAAAAAAATTATTTCGCCCTGAAGCAGGACACATCCATACTCAATCAGGAAATGATAAAAGTCAGTGTGGATAGAGCCCTGTCCCGTACTATCGGAAAAAGAAAGCTGAAAGCAAACGACACTGACTGGTTCCTGCCGCATTATTCATCGGAGTATTTCCGGGATAAATTATATAACGCCATGGAAGCAATTGATTTCCAGATACCTTACGAGAAATGGTTCAGCAATCTCACTTATAAGGGCAATACCGGTTCGGCATCTATTTATGTAATGCTGGAAGAGATATTCCATTCCGGTAAATTGAAACAAGGCGATAAGATTCTTTGTTTCATTCCGGAGAGCGGCCGTTTCTCCGTAGGCTATATGCAACTTTCCGTAATCTGAGTTATGATTTATCAGGTGTGCTTTTGATTGGCATTACCAGTGTCGTGCTTCATAAATGACTAGACTTAAGCTCAAACAGAAGAGATGAAATCACAGGTATGAATCCCAAAGCTCGCTACGGGGTATTATACCCTTCGCTTCGCGAGATAATTCGACCAGCTAACTTTAGCTTGTGACCTCGCGTGACCTTTAGGTTATTAGGTTACGTACTTTGTTTCTGAAGTTTGGNNCATTACAACTTACCAATTCCGACTTGTGCCCTCTTGTCACCTTTAGGTGATTAGGGTATCAGGTGGTTAGGTTATACGCTTCGCCCTGCATCCCCCAGGCACTTGTGACCTTCAGGTTATGCGCCGGTGTTCCCTGCCGGGCTTCGCTTTCGGAATTGTAGTTTCACAAATAAAAATCCCCGTGGCGCGCGCCACGGGGATTTGCCAACTAAACTATTTTGCTAGTGGAGCCCCCTCCGGCAGGAGCCGGAAGCTCCCCTGAAGAACACGACCTCCCGCAGACAACGGCGCATTCCTCCCCCGGCGTGAGCCGGGTGATTTCAAATCCGCGGGATTATCCTTTGGAACTGAGACGCAAGCCGCCGCTGCAGCAATAAACTTCTGCGGCCAGCGCTTCGTTTTTATATAAATCACAGGCAAGTTGAGCAACTTCTTCCGGCTCAATCAGACGGCCGATGGGAATATCCGCGTTAATCTTAGCTAAAGCTTCTTTATTCATCCCCTTTAAAATATCAGTGTTTACATAACCGGGAGCAATCGCGACGCAACGGATTTGCCCGCCCAGGCCTCTTCTCATAAATTCGGCAGTAAGAACTTTCGGCATTACCGATACTGCCGCCTTGGTTGATGAATAATTGATTTGACCGGCCGTACCTAAAGAGCCGGTAGAAGAAATCAGGCAGAGCAAACCCTTGCATTTATTGTTAATCATTCTTTCGGCGCATTCGCGGATAGTTAAAAAGACGCCTGTAAGATTGACATCAATGACCATTTTAAATTGGTCCAGAGACATCTTTCTTGTTACTTTTCCTGTCTCCTTATCGGGAGATACCATCATACCGTCTTTAATGATGCCGGCGCAGGGAACAACCAAATTAATTTTGCCGAATTTTTCGATCGCCGTATCGGCAAGTTTGGCACAATCTTCTTCCTTGGTAACATCGCAGACAACAGTCGCTACCTGGCCGCCTATCGCTTTAAGTTTCTTCTCCGCTTCTTTTAAGATATCCACTAAAATATCGCCGATAACCACTTTACCGCCTTGTTTAACCCAATGCTCCGCGATTGCAAAACCGATACCTCGCGCTCCGCCTGTAATAACAGCAACAGAATCTTTAATTTCTAACATAGTCATTCTCCTAAATTATTTTAGTAAATTATTTAATTCTCTTCATCGTTGTGACGCAATTGGTGACAGCAGAGCCACCAACATTGAAGGCGACGCCGATTTCCGGCTGACCTTTAGTGCGGGTAGCGCCGATAGGCTCACCGATCAGTTGCTTATAAATCAGCGCATGCATGGAAGCGCCGGTTGCGCCAACGGGATGACCTTTCGACTTGAGACCGCCGGATAAATTGATCGGGCAATCATCGTTACGGCTGTATTTCCCTTCGATATAGTCAAATCCGGCACGGCCGTCTTTGGAAAGTCCCAGCGCTTCCGTACTGAGAAGCTGGTTAATGGTAAAGCAATCGTGAACTTCAGCAACATTTACGTCTTTGATGGTGATTCCGGCTTCAGCGAAAGATTGTTTTACAGCCAATTTACCGGCAGAGAGTTCATACATGTTCGGCCTGACGTTTAAGGGCATTCTCTCCGTTTTGGAACCAATGCCGGCAATTTCAACAACTTTTTTGCTGATTGCTTTGGCTTCCGTGGTCGGAACAATCACAAGAGCGGCCGCTCCATCGGAAATCAGAGAGCAATCATGCAGCCTTAAAGGATCGGCGACAATCGGATTGCTACCCTTGCCTTCCGAGGGCAGGTTGAGAATAGCTTCAGCGGTAAAGAGTTGCATCTTATCCGGAGGACCACCCTTACTGAACTGTGCCAATGGATTTTCGACGCCATTCTTATACATCAGGGCGGAAACAGTGGCTAACATCTTTCTCAATTCTTCCAGTGTAAAATTATAATGCTTCATGTAACCCTTTGCGTACTCGGCAAAAAGACCGGGGAAGGTCATTCCCTTGGAGCCTTCTGACGGCCAGTAAGACGAACAAGCCAGAGCATGGGTTGTTCCTTTTGTATCCAGAAGATTCATTTTTTCAGCGCCAATAACGAGAACTCGCTTGAATCTTCCTGATTCAACGCCAAAAATTGCGTTGTACAATGCAATAGACGATGAAGCGCAGGCCGCTTCTGTTCTTGTTGTATGGACAAATCTAAGATCATTGGGCGCTACTTCCAATGCCAACGGGGCATCGTGTTCCTGATTGACAAACATTGAAGGAGAGCAAGTGCCCAACCAAATACCATCTATATCTTTGGGCTCCAGACCCGCGTCTTTGATAGCTCCCTGTCCAGCTTCAATAATCAGATCATAATAACTTTTCAGATCTTTTACTTCGCCTGTTTCTTTGTTTTTCTCAACAAAGGAACCAAACTTGGTGTTATAAGCACCGATGATACTTACTTTACTCATAATTCACTCCTTAATTTTTGGATTTACTCTATAATATTCAATTCCACCGCAAACTGATTCTACAATTCCGCAACAGAATAAATACTATTGAGAAGTTTGCTTTCTTGAGTTTGCAAAATTTATCTATATATAGCTTACCAGCTTGTCAAGTGAAAAGATCATTCCTTACACGCAAGCGCAGGCTTTTTTACTCTATTAGCAGCATGTAATGCCGGGGTTGATATATTGCTGTAAAGTTGCATCTCTCTTTGTATTAATCTTTGTTGACGCGGAAAAAATGTTGCTTCCGCATTGGCCAAAAACCGGATTCGGTGTCAGAAAGAAATAGCAAAGCGATCCATTGTTCCAGTGCTATTTTAACAAAGGGAATTTATACTGCGTGAAAACGCAGCTGTGTTTTCATTGGCCCATATATATGATTGCATGAATGTGAGGAAAAACCCCTTAAAAATCGGTTTATGAAACCCTTCCCAATTCACACAACATTTCAATTGAAAATAATCAATAAATGGCTGAACTCTAACTTAACATGTATTACAAGTATCGGGGCAGGTTACCCTGGAGCAAGAGAAAAACGGATAAGCAAACAGAATAAAGTAATTTATTTATGTATTTGTTACTATGAAAAATGCTACATTACGACACAGGTTTGTTGTCTTGTAATAATAAAATTATGTTTTAACGGATGGCCCAACTTATGAATAAAAAATATACATATTTCATTGTCATATTCTTAATTGTTGTTTCTTTTATCGCCTTTAGCCGAATCCTGGGCAATGGTTTTGTTAGTTTTGATGACTACGCTTATATTACTGAAAACAATCATATTCAATCAGGCCTTGATTCGGGAACGATCAAATGGGCATTTAGCGCTGTTGTCTTAGCTAACTGGCATCCCCTGACTTTACTTTCTCATGTTCTGGACTGGAGCTTATTCGGCGCAAACGCCTCTGGTCATCACCTGGTAAATCTATTGTTGCACATCGGCAGTGTCCTCTTTTTGTTCTTCTTTTTAGAAAAGACGACAAAATCCCTTTGGCCTTCCGCTTTCGTCGCAGCTCTTTTTGCCCTGCATCCCCTGCGGGTGGAATCGGTTGCCTGGGCTGCCGAACGCAAAGATGTTTTGAGCATGTTTTTCGGTATGGCAACCCTCTACGTCTATGCCTTTTACGTTGAAGAGCATAAACTCTCCAGATATTTTCTTTGTTTAACATTATTTGCTCTGGGACTAATGGCCAAACCCATGCTGGTTACCCTGCCTTTTGTGCTGATGCTTCTTGATTACTGGCCGTTAGGACGATGGCAGAAAGCCCTCGCTCCAGTAAAAGTGCCGGTAGCGGTTAGTGAAAGATCAGGAAAGAAGAAAACTAAACAGCGTAAAGCCTATTCCACTAAAGAGGAAAGGATATCCACGCCGCTTGTGAGCCGTTCTTCAATCATCCGTTCTCTTTTATGGGAAAAGGCTCCTTTTATTTTCTTAACAATCGCCGCGAGTATTGTTACCCTCTGGGCTCAAAATAAAGGCGGCGCTCTGATTTCTGTGCAGAGGCTGCCCTTTCCTGCACGTGTTCTGAATGCGATCATTTCTTATGTTTCTTATTTAGGAAAAACTTTCTGGCCGGTTGATCTGGCCGTATTGTATCCCTATGAATATCCCTTTCCGCTATGGCAAATATTAGTTTCTTGCTTCATCTTGATCGGAATTACTATTGTTGTTATTTATGCCCTTAAGAAATTGCCTTTTTTATTCGTGGGCTGGTTTTGGTATTTGGGAACTCTGATTCCCGTAATCGGGTTGGTGCAGGTCGGCGGACAAGCGATGGCCGACCGCTATACTTATCTGCCCTCTATCGGCATTGCCATTATGCTGGTCTGGGGCATTCCGCTTTTGTTCCAACGCGAAAACATGCGCAAAAAGATTTTATTCCCGGCCGGAATAGCCGTCCTGGCCATCCTGGCAGTTTTAACCTGGCAACAATGTGGTTACTGGAAAAACAGTATCGAGCTTTTTAATCATGTTTTGCATATAACACCTGATTATGTCACTGCTTACTACAACCGGGGGCTTGCTTACGCTCATCTTGGCCAGCAGCAGCGAGCCATTGAGGACTACAACGAGGCGATCAGCCGACAACCTGATTATGCCATTGTCTACAACAACCGGGGTATTGCTTACTATAAACTTGGTCAATATCAGCATGCCCTTACAGACTTTAACGAGGCTATCCGCCTGCGACCGGATTTAGCCGAAGCTTACAACAACCGGGGGGCTGCTTATTTTATACAGGGCAACAACAATTTTGGCTGCCGTGATGCGCAAAAAGCGTGTGCATTGGGAGCATGCAAAACGTTAAACATCGCTAAAGGCAAGGGATACTGCCGTTGATTGAGTGGGCGGACTCTAAGACTGATTACAAATGGTAATGCTCAGTTTTGATGAATGACGACCACTGAACAGCATAGGTAGGTGTAACCAATAAACTACATTTGACAACTTTCTTTATGACTACTGCGGAAAAAACATTAGTTTTTTCCGCAGCTTTTTACGGGGGCTTTTCCTCACCCTAATTGGCAGGAGAGCCCAATCAAGAATGATACTTGTACCGTTTCGCTTTCAAAGGATAACGCGGCGGTAAGGGGGAGATATAGAGGATGGTCGCGACCGTCCCCTATCACTACGTTGAGGAAGCCGACGACGCTGCCAACAAAGATAGCGCTCTAATTTAGAATTGGTATTACATGTAATTGCGGTGCTGGATGGCTTCAATGTAACCAACTGTTCCTTCGGAAATCTGGGCGGCATTGGACTCATCCGTATCAAGATGCATATCCATCCGGTAATCAGGATGAACGCGGACAAGCACATCTCCGAAGATTATTTCCCGCACGCCTTTAACCTTGACCATAACTACATCCCTATCGCGCAAGCCGAGACTCAGAGCTTCCGCCGGAGACATATGGATATGGCGCTTGGCGCAGATTACACCCTTGCTTAATTTGAGCGTTCCCAGTTCTCCTTCCAGTGTGATTCCCGGAGTCCCTTCAATATCTCCGGAATCCCGGGTGGGCGCATCAATGCCCATCTTGAATTGTTCCGTGCGCGATATTTCCACCTGCGATTCTTTACGGGCGGGGCCGAGAATCCGGACGTGATCAATTCTCCCTTTCGGGCCAATGAGGTTAACCGCCTGGACAGCGGCAAACTGCCCGGGCTGGCTGAGTTCCGAGCGCGGCGACATTACCTGCCCGGCGCCGAAGAGAATTTCAAAATCTTTCTGACTCAAGTGGACATGATGGGCCGAAGTAGATATGGGAATAGGAAGGGACTGGAGTTTTTGAATATCGTCTTTTGTCCTCACCCTGCCCAACGCATGAAGTGTTTCGCGGGCAATCATTTTTTCTTCATCAGCCGGAACTATGAGAATCCGGACGCGGGAGCGGGGCTCGGCAATATCTGTTATCTGACCGTGCTGAACATGGGCATTCCGGTTAATATCATCTAAAACAAAGATACCGAATGCCTCCATGAGTTGACAGATCCGCGAGCGGATTTCCGCCGAATTCTCACCGATTCCGCCAGTGAAAATCAGCACATCCAGTCCGCCCATCGCAGCCGTATAGGCGCCGATATATTTTCTGATCCTGTAGCAGAAAGTTGAAATTGCTCTTTTGCAGCGCATATCACCAGCTTCGGCCGCCGATAAAATCTCCCGCATATCATTGCTTTTACCGCTGATGCCCAGAAGGCCGCTTTTTTTATTGAGCATCTGATCAATTTCATCGGCGCTCATCTTGCGGTGCCGCAGCAGATGCAGGATTACACCGGGATCAACGTCCCCTGCCCGCGTACCCATAACCAAACCTTCCAGCGGGGTCATCCCCATACTCGTATCAACACTCTGCCCGCGATCGATGGCGCAAACGGAAGCGCCACTTCCCAAATGGCAGGAAATCATCCGTAACTCCCCCAGCGGACGCTTGAGGAAAGTTGCTGCGCTCAGAGCGACAAATTTGTGATTCGTTCCATGAAAACCGTAGCGACGAATCTGCTCCTGCTCGCAGATTTCATAAGGCAGCGCATACGTATAGGCATTTTCCGGCATGTTCATATGAAAGGACGTATCAAAAACGGCAACCTGCGGCACGGCAGGAATAAGTTTCTTCATCAATTCGATCCCTTCCAGATTGTAGGGATTGTGCAGGGGAGCAAGAGGATTAAGCTCTTTAATGGACGCGGACACCTCATCATTGATCAGAACCGCAACGGGAAACTTAGCCCCGCCGTGCACAACGCGGTGCCCGACAGCCCTTATCTCTCCCAGATCACTTATTCCTGTATTTGACTTGTCCGTGATAGTGGCTACCATCATCCGGAAAGCATCTTCAATAACCATTATGTTTTTGGCCGGTTGCTCTTTTTTTGTTTCCGTTGTCCTAATGACATGAGAAGCATCGCCGGACCCGATTTTTTCGATAAGCCCTTCCATGACCGGCTCATTTTTTGTCGTATCAAATAATGTATATTTCAAGGATGAGCTGCCACAGTTCACCGTAAGAATCTTCAGCGGATCGGCGACGGAAGAGAAGTTCAGATCATAAGGGTCTTCATTTTCCTTGTGAACATTTTTCAGGCGAATCCGGGCGTCATCCTGTTCATTACGGAGCATTCTCTTCGTTACCAGGCGGGTGAATTTGCCGAGCGTTTGGGGATTACCGGCAATGATACGGGAAAAAATCTCCCGCGGAATTCGCAGAAGCCTGGCTGCACCATTGGCAATTACATCCAGAACTGCCGGCTCCCCGGTCAAAAGCGACATTTCCCCGAAGACTTGCGCCCGTTCCAATGTGGCAATTGTCCTTTTGTTTCCATTATCCTCGGTAAGCAGGACTTCCATTTCTCCTTCATAAACGATCCAGAGGAAACGGCCCAGTTCACCTCTTCCGATAACAACGGTTCCATCCGGAAAATCCAGAAGCTGGGCATTTTTAGCAATGAGGTTTATATCTTCATCCGGCAAATCAGAGATGATTTCGATGCCTTTAAGGAATCCCTGGAGTTCCATATTTTTTTCTCCTTTAAATTAGTGACCAATTAGAAATACCGCACTATGAGACCTTTGCAAAACTGTATAAAACCAGCAATTATGTCATTCCGGCGAAAGCCGGAATCCAGTATTATCAAGTATTTCCTAGATTCCGGCTTTCGCCGGAATGACGAATAGCGGAGTTTTGCAAAGCTCGCACTATATTGCGTGCGGCTTTTGTTTACTACATGAAGTATTTTTTTACAATGATTCTTAACCAAAAGTTAATTGCGGCTAATCTTTATTGCTGTTGGCCCATCCGGCAAATTCGCCTATGCGGGCAAAACCTTTCCTTGAGAAATTTCTCAATTAAGTATAAAGAATAATATCTCTTTCCATAATTAATACCGGTATATCGCCCGGTTAATACTCTCGGAAAACAAGTGAGGCAAAACCATTAAAACAACAGTAACAACATTTAAAGAATTGGGCATTGATAAAAGAATCCTCAAGGCAATAACGGAAATGGGTTTTACAGCGCCGATGCCTGTGCAGCAGGAAGTAATACCTTTTCTATTACAGCAAACAAGGGATTTAGTCGGCCTGGCGCATACGGGAACGGGCAAGACGGCGGCTTTCGGCATACCCATTATTCAAAAGATCGATCCCTCCTCAACCAAAACGCAGGCATTAATTCTCGCGCCGACCAGAGAGCTTTGCTTGCAGATAACTGATGAGCTGAGTCACTATGCCCAGCATATCGAAAATCTGCATATTGTGCCGATTTACGGCGGCGCCAATATTGTCAGCCAGATAAAGCAGGTAGCCCAGGGAGCACAGATTGTTGTTGCCACGCCTGGTCGCATGCTCGATATGCTCAAAAGAAAAAAAGTAAATGTTTCCACCATCAGCTGGCTGGTGCTCGATGAAGCCGACGAAATGCTGGACATGGGATTTAAAGATGATTTGAACGCCATTTTATCCGGAACTCCGGAACAGAAAAGAGTGCTGCTCTTTTCCGCAACAATGCCGCGGGGCATTGAAGCCATCGCCCGCAGTTACATGAAGAAGCCTGCGGAAATAACGGTCGGCCTGAGAAATATGGGAGCGGAAAACATTTCGCATCAATATTATGTGGTGCATGCCAAAGACAGGTATGTAGCCCTGAAGCGAATTGCCGATTATTATCCGGATATTTACGCGATTATTTTTTGCCGGACAAAAATTGAAACTCAGGAAGTTGCCGCATCGTTAATTAAAGACGGGTATAACGCGGATGCCTTGCATGGAGACCTCTCCCAGCCGCAAAGAGACAGCGTGATGAACCGCTTTCGAACAAAGAATCTGCAAATGCTGGTGGCGACTGATGTGGCAGCCCGTGGTATTGATGTTACTAATTTAACGCATATCATCAACTATAACCTGCCGGACGATATTGAAAACTATACTCACCGCAGCGGCCGGACAGGCCGGGCTGGCAAATCCGGCATTTCGATTGTCATCATAAATTTAAAAGAAGATTTTCGCATCAAACATATTGAAAAACAAATCGGCAAGAAATTTGTGCAGGTTAAAATTCCGACAGGCCCCGAAATCTGTGCAAAGCAGCTTTTGCATTTAATCGAAAAAGTTAAGAACACCGAAATTCAGCATCAAGAAATCGAAGCCTTTCTGCCCGCGGTTTATGAACAATTGAAGGGCATCACCAAAGAGGAAATCATTCAGCGGTTCGTCTCGGCGGAATTTAACCGTTTTTTAAGCTATTACCGCAACGCTGCCGATATTAACGTGGAATTGAGAAAAGAAAGCGGCCGATCTGGTGGTGTCGGCTCCGGTTCTGGTTCCGTCCGGTTATTTATCAATCTGGGGCAAATGGATAGATTTAATGACCGCCGGCTCAAAGCTTACCTGCAGGAAACAGTCAATATGCCAGATCTGCGCATTTCTCATGTTGATGTTCTGCGCTGCAATTCTTTTTTTGAGACGGATGCCGGGCAGGTGGAAATTATCATCGCAAAATTGACAAAAGAAAAATTCCAGAACCGCCGCATCCAGATTGAATATGCCGATAAAGGTAAAAGCAGAGAAAAGGGAAATAAAATATTTGCCAAACCGGGAAACTCTTTTTTTGCAAGAAAAAGGAACAAGGGGAAATCACAGGGTCGAAGAGAAAGTAAATACCGGCACTAATTTACCGTTATTAGTGAGACCCCAATTGCAAAAGCGCAGTGCATAACCTTAAGGTCACTTGTAACCTTAAGGTCACAAGTTGAAATTGGTTGGTCGAATTAATGAAACTCAGATATTACTGCGCGACCGTTTGTAATATCTGTTAGCTGAATTAATCCCGCGGGCGAAGCTTAGTGGGGCTATCCCGCATAAGCGGTGGTCGTGATACGGATGGCGGCAAAACAGGATGTATATGTCGATAACAAAAAAAATTGATAAGACAGTTACTATTAACTGCGAAGATACCGTAATAATATCGGATGCCGGAATTAAGGTAAAATCAGAGGCAAGCTACAGCACCTATAAACAAACACACCGCTGCACTTCGGAAGAGCAAATACCGGAAACCGACTTCAGGCTTCTGGGTATATCCGATCTCGAAAAAGATCTTTATCGGGTAGCAATCAAGAGAGAGAAAGATAATAAATACAAATTTCAGAGAAAACTATTTTCCGGCGGAATGGGAGCGATATTAAACGTAATCGACCAGGATTTGCAGCGCCCTGCGGCCATGAAAGTTGTTCTGCCGTCTTTGAAAAATGACCGCGATGCCCTCAATGAATTAATCAAAGAAGCCAAAATTACCGGTTTGCTGGAACATCCCAATATTGTTCCGGTTCATGAACTGGGATTATCTAATGAAACGGGGCTTTATTTCACCATGAAAATGGTGGAAGGAGAACCTCTTAATTATATTATAAAAGAGATAAAAAAAGGTACTCCGGAATATGTTGAAGAATTCAGTATATTTGACCTTCTGAACATTTTCCGGAAGATTTGTGATGCCATTGCTTTTGCCCATTCCAAAGATATCATTCATCAGGATATTAAGCCCCATAATGTAATTGTCGGCCAGTATGGTGAAGTCATGGTTATGGATTGGGGCTTAGCACGGTATATCGGTGATCCGGAAAAGGAAGAAAATTCAGCTCACCGGGAAATCCTTAGGGATATTTCCATAGCCTCCAATAGAGACAGGCAAATTATCCAGGGTTCTCCGGCTTACATGGCTCCAGAACAAGTAAAGGTGGATAGCGCTGCCCCGGACAAACAAACAGATATTTTTTTACTGGGCGCAACTCTTTATCATATGTTAACGCTGGAACCACCATATGAGGGAAATAGTGTTCTGGATGTTCTTAATAAAGCCGAGCATCGCGACATGATTCCGCCGCAAACCCGCAACCCTGAAAGGCTGATTCCGGAAGAATTATGCCGGATAATAACGAAGGCGACAGCATTCAAAAAAGAAGATCGCTATCACAGCGTGCAAGAATTAATTGCCGATGTGGATGATATTATTTCCGGCAAATGGTCAAAACAGGAAAAGAAAAACTTTGCCTGCGATCAGTTTCTTATGCAGGAAGGAGAACCGGGTGAAGAAGCTTATCTGATCACCAAAGGCAGCGTTCAGGTTTTCAAGGAATCAGGCGGCACCAAAATCCTGTTGAGCACACTACAGGAAGGGGACATTGTGGGAGAAATGGCTCTGATTACCAATGACAAACGTTCGGCCAGCGTAAAAGCTCTCGAAGATACAGAAGTTGCCGTATTAACAAAACAGCATCTTGCCCGTAATTTAAAAAAACTACCACCCTATATTGAAAAAATAGTTTCTACAATCACCCGCAGGCTGCAAGCGGCGGACATGTTTATTCACCCGCATCTGACAATGGAATGTACTCCTTTTGTCCTTCAACAGTTGTATCTGATTTTAAAGAGCGAAACCGGTGACAAAAAAATGTTTATGGTTTCCATTGATAAAATCGCCGCAAGAATTGCTGATGACCTCGGTGTGCCTGTTGCCAAAGTGGAAAAAGTATTTGTCGCTGCCGCCGAAGCGAATCTCTTTTCCATTAAACAAAATCGGATTATGATCGAGGATATCAATAAAATTATCCGCGCTGCCCGATGGGCGAAATCTTTGATCGGCAAGTAATTGCTTCCGATTATCACTTTACGAACACCGAATACAGGAAGGGTTGGCACTCGTATTTATATCTTTGATTGTGCCGCCAGAACTGCCAGTTTCTTTGCCTTCGGGTGCTTTTTAATTTTTATTTCCAGGCGCAGTGCGTCACTCCGGGACATGAGCCTGGTTGTTGCCAGCAGCTTTACCGGCCTTCTGGCGCGGGTGTATCTGGACGCAGTTCCTGCCATATGCGCCGCCAGCCTCTTTTCCATATCACTGGTGATACCTGTATAGTAACTCTTATCCTTACAGCGCAAGATATAGACCAGCCAGGATTTATTGTGAAACTCCAATTCCGTATGCGCGGCACTATGGAATTGGTAAGTTGAATCCACCTGTCGGCGGACTTCGCAATCCCGCGCAGCGGAGGGTATAATACCCCGCAGCTTGCTTTGGGGTTCATACCCGTGATTTGATGTTGTCTTTTTTGATTTCATCGCTTTGGTAATTCCTACTCGCAATTTCTATCCCTTAATCATCTTCAGAAACCTTGAGCGGAAAGCATCACTCAAAAGCGCGCGCTTAACAGGCGGCAATCTCAAGAAGGCACCGAGGAAAATCCTCATAAATTCATGAGTCATTTTTTGCGGTTCATCGAAGAGTATATTCTGCAGAGTTTCTCTCTCCAGACAGGATAAAATATATTTTTCCAGGCCGTCTTCTGGATAGATTACCTTTTTATCGGAGCGTCCCATGAGAATAGCTTTATTTGTGCAAGCCCACTGGCAGACGGTGCAACCGATGCAACGATCAGCATCCACATGCATCGTAAACTTTTTTTCTTCGAGCTTTTGTTTGCTTATGGCGTGCACAGGACATGTTTTCAGGCACTTTTCACATCCCTTGCAGAGATCTTTGTTCAGCACTGGCAGCAACCCGGAAGTTACCAGAATTCCCTGATAGCCATGTTGGTTAATTGATTTAATGAGATGACAGCAGCAGGAGCAGCACTGGCAGATATACTCCATATTGCGCTTTACATTTTCTCCGTTCAGCACTAGACCGGATTCCTGCGCGCGTGCCAGAGAATCCAGCATTTCCTGTTTATCCACCTGACGCGCCAGCTTATGGCGAATAAGATATTCGGCCGACCGGCCAAAGGAACAGCAAGTCTCCAGAGGAACATCACACTTTTTCTCATTCATGTGCATGGCTTCATGGCGGCAGGAACAAATCCCGATAGAATAAACCTTCGCCTGTTCAACAATTGTCCGGGCACGCTGATAATCAAAAATTTCTACATAATCATTTAGTAGACTCGCGTCATCATGAGGAATCGTCCGCATGATCCCTATCTGCTGCCCTTTGCTGATGTTGGCGCGGTATAAGTCCTCTTCGCTTAAATAGGCATTAAGCAGTTGAGCCCAGTGACGGCTTTTTTCGGGATCACCGGTCCGCATCAACGTAAACTCATAGATACCGACAATAAAAGGCATCGGCATATAGATAAATTGCTTTTTCCGCGGGTGCCATATGTCCATGACCAGACCGGCATCGCAGAGCTTGTCCAGCATGAGTTGCAACTTGGCGTCAGGGATACCTGTCATCCTCACAATTCTGCTAATTGCCGAAGGCCGAAAAGGCATTTTTACAATCAATTGCGCTTCTTCTTCACTGTATAATTCGTGCACCAAAGCGGAAAAGGCCTTGGTATAAGGAGCGCGCAGGCTCAGGCCATCGATCTTTTTCCCCAGTTTCCTGTAGATATCTTTTCCTACCAGATGTCCCATAAACTTTCCCTGCCCGGCTCGTTTCCTACTGCTATTATGGGTTATATTGAATCGTTGCTTTTTTGCCTCGTCACCCTCTGTCGCGCAACTACAATGAGGCTAATGAGCGGACGAAGACTTAAACCTTGATATTTGCGAAATCGGAAATGTTTTTAACACCTGTTAAAAAATCTACCAGATTATGTACTTTCAATATTCCTGTCTTGACCAGATCAATTTCTTCCGGAAAATCTTTGCCCGTCAATTCGGATAATTCCATCACAAAAACAATTCTATCCAGGGAATCGAGTATTTTTTTCTCCGCCAGGTCAGTCTCCGGAGTTATTTCAATATTGTCGCGCTTGAGAACCTTTCTCAGCGCGGTCGTGATGCTATTTAATGCTTCATGCTGCGTCATTATTCACCGCCAAACGAAATTATATTTGTCGCCCATGAGAGGCCGACACCAAAACCGCAAATCAGACACTTTTTATTGGGTAGCAGACCTCTTAGCATAAAATTATGGATAAGGATAGGGATGGAAGACGATACCGTGTTGCCGCAATCTTTCATCTCCACGGGTACTTTATCTTCGGGAAGATTCATTTTTTCCCGCAGGTTGTCAATCAGATATTTACTTGCTTGATGAAAGAAAAAATAATCAACGGCGGATAAAGATAACCCGTTTTTCCGCAAACAAGCATCAACTGATGAAGGAACGCGCTTCATCATGAAGTTGAAGATTGCCCGGCCATTCATTTTGACGTGAAAATCATCGGCATTGACGGCGGTTTGATTTTCGTGCCAGATGCCCTTATGGGGAAAGATACTGCCGCCGGATTTGACCATCAAGTGCTGCGCCCCGGCACCATCCGTTCCGTAATCAAGCATGCCGATAACAGCACCTTTTGCGGAGGATAACCAGGTAGCCGTCGCCGCATCACCGAAAACACTGATTGTTTCATAATCAGACTTATCCATAATTTTCGAATAGGGATCGCAGGTAACAACAATTGCTTCATCAATATTCTCGGCAATCATGAAAGCTTTAGCCACCGACAGAGCATAGACATATCCCGAACAGCCCAGATTTATATCAAAACAGGCGGTATTGACACTCAGCGCTAATTTATTTTGCAAAATTGCCGAACTGTGGGGAAGCTTATAGGCAGGATTCTGGGTAACAACAATCAGCAACCCGACTTTATCGCGCGCTAGCTCCGGATTTTTAGCGAACAAATTTTCACAAGCCTGCATGGATAAATCAATTTGTGATTCATCCTCGCCTAAAAAAGTGCGGCTTTCGATGCCGATTTTATTTTTAATGAATTCCTCATCACCGCCCGTCCATTCGGCAATTAATTTGTTGTCAATCCTTTTTGCGGGCAGGGCGATGGCAATGTCTCTAATTTTCATTACACCATTTCGCTTTCATCGGCTAACTTTGTTAGCTGCGTCGTCAGCGTCCTCAACGTATTTTCAAATACGCCTCCGGCGCTTCCTCCTTGCCGCCTCGTTATCCTTCGAAATCGAAACGGTATAAGTCGCCAAACTTAAGGCCGATATTCAATATTTTATAATTTTTCTAATACCATAATTGATAATAAAATCCATTTCATTTTGAGACATGTATTACTTCCTGAACTACACACATTGCTGTCTCGATAAAATATTCAACATTATAAATGGTAATAAACGCAGTTCACGCCTGAAGACTAACATTGACACCATGCCCAGTATTTTGAGGCCTATAATTAATTGACATAAAAGGCCAAGTTGCCTATAGTTCAGCCGTGAATAAGCAACGTCATAACAAAATCAAAAAGATTCAAGGTCAACCGGTTGAATACGGAAGTCCCGGCTAATTTTATCCTTATGACAACTATTTCTAATAAGACCAAATACGAATATATTTACAGAGTGAATCGCGCGATTGACTATATTTGGGCACATGCTGTCGAAAATTTGGATCTGGGAAAAATTGCTAAAGAAGCTTGTCTTTCCAAGTATCATTTTCATCGTATCTTCCACAACCAAATGGGAGAAACAGTCAATGAGTTTGTCCGACGTCAGCGCCTAGAATTCGCTTTTTTCAAACTAGGAGTAGAAGAAAATAAATCAATTACAGAAATTGCGTTGGAATGCGGATTTTCCAGTTCGCAAAATTTTACCAAAGCTTTTAAAAAACATTTTGATGTTTCTCCAAAATTTGTCAGAGGGGAATATAATTGGTACAAAATGCGAGGCATAGGTGGTCCTGTAAACAAACTTTCTGAAAAAGAAGACCTTCCCCGCACAATTTATTGTTCTGACACTGGACATGAATGGATTAATTCATTGACAAAAAAAGTTAGGGAACAAAAGAGACCCATGCGGGTAAATGTTGTCGAGATGCCATCTTTTCATCTGGCATATATTCGAATCATAGGGCACGATCACGAAAAACACAGACAGGCACGCAAAAAAATATCTCTCTGGGCAAAAGAAAGAGGATTGCTTAATGAAAACTCGTTACTTATTGGAGTCCTTAATAGTGATGGATTCGTGACTACTCCTGAAAAATTTAGCTATGATATATGCTTAACCATACCTAGAAAATATATTAATATCAACGAAAGATTAAATATTCGTGATATTCCTGGTGGGAAGTATGCAGTCTATCATTGTGAAACGGATAAACACGATACAGAAGAAGAATGGGTAAGATTATTTATTGATTGGCTCCCCTCGAGTGGATATAAAATTGACACTCGACATGCCTACCAAATTTATTGCAACGATTATGATGAGCATCCTCTCAAGCACATGATTGCCGATCTATGCATTCCAATAAAACTAATATAAGAAAGATCATTCTCCCCGATATTCATCAAGTAGTGTTCCGCGATTTCTTATTGTATTCCGTTATCTTCTTAAAATGAAAAGTACGCAACCATTTTTTCATACAAAATCTTATCTTTGCGTATCTCCCTTTTTCTAATCTGTCTTTTAGCAAGATTGGAAACAATAAAAAGCAAGATTGGAAACGTTTAGAAAATCAAAAAGAGATATATAAATAATAAAAAGCAAAAGGAGCAAAATCATCAAATAAAAGGAGTTTCATTTTTATTGGTTTAGTTGCGATTGTTGCGGTACTAATCAATTCTTGGGTATCTATGACGTGATCTGCAGCAATGTTGGGGTTAACCCGAATAGGCGCACATTGAAGGAAATACTAAAAACTATCTTTCAAAGGAGGGAATATGATGAAGACAACATTGCAGTATTTGTTTCGGTTTTTTCTATTAGCTTTTATTTTAGTGTCCGTTTCCTGCTCTCCACTCATAATGACGGAAAACAATATTAAGGATCATAATAATGTAATATTTAAAAGACATGGCCGGGATATTTTCCCGACAGACCAAACAAAATTAAAAGGTTGGCTTACGAAACCGACGGGTAATGGCCCTTTCCCCGCTGTTGTCATGCTCCTGGATAAAGAGATGAGAAATGCAGGTGATTATCAATGGGAGGAAAAGCTTAGAGATTGGGGATATGTAACATTACTGGTGGACACTTTGGGGTCGCGGGGTATCGCGCTCTATGATCATAAACCGGCACATAATGATATGCATATTATATGGGAACTTTTTTCCAGCCGCGCTGATGATGCGTTTGATGCGAAAAACTATCTTGCCGGACTGCCTTTTGTTGATCCCAATAAAATAGCCGTTATCGGATGGGGGCTTGGTGGTATTGCATTATCTTACGGCGTGCTTCAGAATAAAAAAGATAAATTTCAGGCTGCTGTAAATATGTATGGCCTTTGCACCCAAAAATTAATCGATTTTAATACACCTTTGATGATCCTGATTGGCGAAGGACCATCAAAGAGAAAAGGAAATGATTGCAAAAATCTAATGGTGCCGCCTGAAAAAAACATTTACGAAGTTTTATTAAAGGTTTATCCTGTTGGCTATCAAGGCTTTGATTTTGCGGGGTCACGCTCTGTAAAGATATATTATGGGCACCAAGAACATCACTATGAGCCATGGACTTTAAAATACGACCAAGCTGCCGCCGAAGATTCAACTATACAAGTTAAAAAATTTCTGGAGAAATATTTGAAATAGTAATCGGATACAGCAATGCCGGGTAAAACTAAACAAAAAGGGAAAAATCCCCATAGGATTTTTGTCAAGCAAAAAATAATTGTGGCACGAGGGCAGTTTCGTCCATTACGAAAAGCTTAACTTACATAAAATTCCGTTTGGTGCGATGGCCCCTAATTAGGGTAAAGGGGAAACCCCCTTATTTATGAGGCGGGTTAAAAAACATACGGCCGATTAGTTTATGCCGTTAACTATGAAAAAAGATATTAACCGATCTCGGTGGTAGGCAGGGAAAGGAGCAAAATAATGACACCGACATTACCGGAACAAACGGGAAACAGGATTCTATTTTTAGACAATCTTCGCTATTTAATGATTGTGTTTATTGTCCTGACTCATGCAGCGGCGAGTTATGGCACTTTTGGCCGGTATTGGGCTGTTGGTGATTCAGACCGCCTGATTGTTTGTTTCGATATAACTATGGTAATAATTGATGTGTTTTCCATGCCTGTCCTTTTTTTCCTTGCTGGTTATTTTGCCCTGCCTAATATTCAGAAAAAAGGAATCGGTGTTTTTCTTAAAGACAAATTTATGCGGTTGGGAATTCCCTTGTTGATTGGGGTCATCTTCATTGTACCCATTATTACTTATATTTATCATTACAAACATTTAGGTGGCCAGCCATTGTTAAATTATGGCCAATTCTGGATAAATTGGATGAAAAGTGCCAGTGATTTCCACATTGGTTTCCTGTATCCTAGTATAATTAGTTTTAATCACAATGTTTATTGGTTCATTTCTTTGCTCCTCTTTTTCTTTATTATATTCGGAATAATATATACTCTGAAGAAACGCTTCTTTCCTCCATCTTCTATTCAAGAAAAGAGGCACTCCGGAAAAATAATGTTGTTAGTTATGTTATCTGTCGGATTATTGTGTATAATCATGCGCACGTCTGTTACCGTGATTCCTTATCCTTACCCCAACCCCTGGTTAGTTATTGCCGGCGTTCTTCAATTTCAGACTTGGCGGTTACCTGCGTATATAATATATTTTGCATTAGGCATCTATGCCTTCTCCAGAAAATGGTTTGTTAAAGATAATAATTTCCCGGGCCATCCTCTTCTTTGGCTATCGATATGCATTGTTTTATGTTTTGTTTATCTTGTTATTATGAATAATTATATATCAAACCCGGCCGATACCGAACTACGTTTTATAAGTGGATGCTTTCTTTCTTTTCTGCGAGCGACTTTTCTCATTGTATTTATGAGCATTGCTTTTCGTTATTGGAATCGTCCTCATAAAATTAATGAATCATTAGCGGCAAATTCCTATAATATCTATTTGGTTCATCTGCCGATTGTTGTAGTTCTGCAATTGCTACTGGTTAATCTAACAGGCACGCCCAGCCTGATCAAGTACGGCATTGTTTTCTCATTATCATTTCTAATGAGCTATGCCATCAGCAAATATGCCATAAAGCCGCATACCCGTTTATCAATAGTGGCCATACTGGTTATATTTTTATTGATGGTTATTTTCGTTTATCCGCGAGTGTGATTTCGTTGTTCTGTGGCACATTATTTTATTGACGCACGGTGCTCTTCCCTTTATACTTCCCCACCACATATGTAATCTCTTGTAAAACTATACGAAAAGCCGGAAGAAAGCAGGAAATCATGACACCGTCATTACCGGAACAAACGGGAAACAGGATTCTATTTTTAGACAATCTTCGCTATTTAATGATTGCTTTTGTCGTCCTTCAACATACAGGGAACGGCTATACAGGTTTTACCTCATCGTGGTATGTTTGGGATCCTGCTACAACTACTAATTTTTTCAACGTGGCTAGAATGATTATTGATGTGTTTATTATGCCGGTTCTTTTTTTTATTGCCGGTTATTTTGCCTTGCCTAATATTCAGAAAAAAGGGACCGGCGTTTTTCTTAAAGACAAGTTTCTGCGGTTGGGCATTCCCTGGCTGATTTGTGTCATCTTCATTGTTCCCATAGTTTCCTATATTCAACATTACAAGCATTTAGCCGGTCAGCCGTTGTCCAATTATAGTCAATTTTGGCTAAATTGGTTGAAAACCGCCGGTGATTTCCATACTGGTTTTCTCTATAACAGCAAAGGAAACCTTTTCTTTATATCTCCTGATAAAATTAGTTTTAATCATACTGCTTACTGGTTCATTACGGTATTGCTCTTTTTCTTTATTATATTTGGAATATTATACGCCCTGAAAAAGCGCTTCATCCCTTCATCTTCTGTTCCCGAGAAGATAGACTCCGGAAAAACAATGCTGCTGGTTATGTTGTCTGTGGGGATATTGTGTATAATTGGACGCATAATAGTTAATTTGCTCCCCTATCCTTATCCCAACCCCTGGGTAATTATTGCCGGTGTTCTTCAATTTCAGACTTGGCGGCTACCTGCGTATATAATATATTTTGTTTTAGGCATTTTTGCCTTCTCCAGGAAATGGTTTGTTAAAGATAATAATTTCCCCGGTCATCCCTTTCTTTGGATATTAATCTGCATTATTTTAGGTTTTGCTTATATTGCAGTCACAAAAAGCTCGATGTCCAGCCCGGCCAATTCTGAGCTCCGCTTTATAGGTGCGAGTGTTCTTTCTTTCCTGCGGGCGGCTTTTCTCATTTTATTTGCGAGCATCAGTTTTCGTTATTGGAATCGTCCTAATAAGGTTAATGAAACGCTGGCAGCTAATTCTTATAATATTTATCTGGTGCACCTGCCGATTGTTGTAATTCTTCAATGGCTGCTGTTTAATCTGACGGGCACTCCGAGCCTGATCAAGTACGGAATAGTTTTCTCTTCATCTTTCCTGATATGTTATGCCATCAGCCGATATGCCATAAAGCCACATCCGCGTTTATCGGCAACCGCCGCTGTGATTATATCTTTATTGCCGTTAATTTTCGTTCATCCGTTAGTGTGATTTTTTCTTTTGTAACCTATAATTTTATTGACGCAGGGGGCTATTCCTTTTATACTTCCCTACCACATAATACCAATGCGCTTGTAATTACCATTTAACGAATGGTAATTACCGGTAAGGTAAGAACCTGTTTATTATTAGGCGCCCCCTTCGGGATGCGCTCCCGGTCATTGGCTAATTTGTTGGCAGCGTTGTTATCCTTTGAAATCGAAACGGTATAAGTCTGCCAAACTCAAGGCCGATATTCAATGTGTTTATAATTTTTGTAATACCATAATTGATAATAAAATCCATTTATTTTGAAATTAATAAAATTTTTCTTGACATTACTGTTTTAGTGCTATATTGTACTAGCCAACTAGTACTATAGCTATATGGAACATACCGAAGAAGGAAAAGGAGGTGATTGTTGGTGATCGAGTTCAAATTAGACCCTAAAGGCGGTGTCCCCTTCTACCGGCAAATTATTGATCAGATTCGCTACGGTATCGCTACGGGCAGTCTGAAGGTCGGCGAACAATTGCCGACGGTGCGCTCTCTTGCTGTCGACTTAAAAGTGAACCTCAATACTGTCAGCAAGGCATACAAGGAGTTGGAAATCCAGAATATTCTGGAAACACAACAGGGAACTGGCACATTTATCGGAGTTAGCAAAATACAAATTAACTCGGGCGAACGCAAAAAAAAACTCGCTGACATTTGCTCGGAGCTCCTGAGCATTGCATCAAGCTATGGATTCACCGCCGATGATATCATTAAAGAAATCAAACAGAGATAAGGAGGAGGTTTATGATATTTTAAGAAGAAAACACAAAATATGTAAATCCGGTAATGATATTGATTCTTGTTGTTTTCATGGCAATTGATGAGCTGCTATTATGGTTTCACATTATTAATTTCCCGCTGGGTATCAGTATTGCTTTAGTTACAATAATTTTTGCTGCGTCACTAAAAATTGCCGATCAATGGGATAAAGCTGTTGTTTTAAGAATGGGCAAATTTATCGGCCTCAAGGGGCCTGGTCTATTTTTTATTATTCCCATTGTTGACCGTGTTGTCAGATATATTGATCAGCGTGTTCGGGTCATAGATTTTAAGGCTGAATCCACACTCACGAAAGATACTGTCCCGGTAACAGTCGATGCCATCGCTTATTGGACAGTATGGGATGCTGAAAAAGCGGCACTGGAAGTTCAGGACTATATTGCCGCGGTAACTTTTCTGGCTCAGACCAGCTTACGGGAGACTATCGGAAAACATGAGCTGGCGGATCTTCTGCAAAACAGAGATAAAATTGCCGAATCCCTCCAGCATATCATTGATGAGCACACAAATCCCTGGGGTATTACCTGCCAGACTGTGGGTATCAGGGATATCATCATCCCCGCAAATCTTTCCGATGCTATGAGCAAACAGGCGCAGGCAGAAAGAGAACGTCAGGCCAGAATCATCCTCGGCACCGCCGAAACCGAAATTGCCGAGAAATTCGCCAAGGCCAGCGAAATGTACATCAATAATCCGGTAGCACTGCAATTGCGCGGCATGAATATGCTCTTTGAAGGCCTCAAGGAGAAGGGTTCGCTGATTATTGTTCCCAGTTCCGCCCTCGAATCAATGAACCTCGGCGCAATCGGCGGATTGAGCGCAATAAACAAGATGGAAAGTAACAAGCAAGTCAAATAATCATGGAGCGTGATTGTTCAGAGGAGGAAATAATATGAAGAAGAACTCTTTAGTCAATCGCAAGTTAGTTAAAAAAATAGGCACAATCTGCTTATGTATAGCTGTTCTCATCATTACCGGAACCAATGCCTTTGCTATGGAGAAAGGCATTGCATCTCATGATCTTATTTTTTTGTCGGCCAGTGAGCTGGCTCAGAAGATACGATTACGACAGGTTACATCCCTGGAAGTTGTTGATGCCTATCTTGCACAGATCGCGAAACATAACGGTAAGCTCAATGCCATTGTTACCCTCGACAAAGATGGGGCACGACAAAGAGCAAAAGAGGCGGACAAGGCGCTTATCCGAGGCGAGATATGGGGGCCGCTACATGGCGTTCCCATGACCATCAAGGACAACATTGCCACCGCGGGTATGAAGACGACAAGCAGTTTGCCCGCCCTCGCCAAGTATGTGCCATCCGCTGACGCCCCCGTGGTTGAGCGGTTGCGCAAGGCAGGGGCCATTATTATCGGAAAAACCAACCTGCCTTCCATGGGCATGGATGTTCAAGCCAACAGTCCTGTCTTCGGCACGGCGAATAATCCCTGGGATATATCAAGAACGCCCGGCGGCAGTACCGGCGGCGGTGCAGCGGCAATTGCTGCGGGGTTAAGCCCTCTGGAAATAGGAAATGACCTTGCTGGTTCCATCCGCATTCCTTCTCATTTCTGTGGCATTTACGGTCTGAAGCCGACGCAACATATGGTGTCTCTGTCTGGTTCCTTACCGGGACTTCCGACGCCGGATATGCCGAAATTCGATTTCAAAACCACACCTCACCTCCCTGTTCAGGGACCGCTTGCTCGTTCTATTGATGATCTGAAGCTGGCCCTTACGATCATTGCCGGTACTGATCCAGACGATGTCGATGTCCCTCTCGCGAACCTCAATGACACCGGGAAGAAAGATCTCAAAAAACTCCGTATCGCCTGGACCGACGATTTTGGCGGCGTGCCGGTTACAGCGGAAACGCGAACCGCGCTTAAAGCGTTGGCGGAGAAGCTGTCACAACAGGGCTGCAAGGTGGAAAAGGTGAACCCGCCCGGTTTTGATTTTATGCTTGCCTGGAACACATATGGTGATTTGCTCGATATGGAAGGCTTCGGGCCTTATCTCCCGTGGTATGCGCGGTTCTTGCAGTATGTAACGGGCACGTCCAAGAGAAAAGAGGTCCCAACATCCCGAATGGTTTACCCCATGTCATATGAAAAGTATTTAAAAGTGCTGACAAAAAGGGGAAAGCTGATTGCCATAATGGATAGATTTCTGACCCCGTATGATGCATATCTTTGTCCGGTTACCTCGACACCTGCTTTTAACCACATGCCGCCGGAGCGATATCTGGGCGGCGTTCTCCCTGTTCATAACGGAAAGATTATGGTTGATGAAAAAGCCCTCAATTACTGGGTTGCAAATGTCTCCTATCCTACTATATTCAATCTTACCGGCAACCCTGTTGTGGTAATACCTATGGGCCACACCCAGCAGGGGTTGCCGTTAGGCGTACAGATCGTGGGAAAACGCTGGCATGATATGGAACTCCTGTCCGTTGCCAAGACAATTGATGGCGCGTCCGGCGCATTCAGACACCCACCAGGATATTAATTGCTACGTACCTGAAACGAACAAGGTGATAATAACAGGTCCTCATATAGGTTCTAAAGGTGCAGTCAAAATAAAGGTAAAATATTTTATTCGTAATATTAGGCAGGAGCAAAATCATGACACCGACATTACCGGATTCATCAGAAAACAGGATTATATTTTTAGATAACATTCGCTATTTAATGGTTGCGTTTGTTGTCCTTCAACATGCAGGGAACAGCTACGGTAATTTAACCTTCTGGTGGGCTGTTTGGGATCCTTCTACAACCGCCACATTTTTCGACGCGATGCGAATGATAATTGACGTGTTTATCATGCCGGTGCTTTTTTTTATTGCCGGTTATTTTGCCCTGCCCAATATTCAGAAAAAAGGAACTCTCGTTTTTCTTAAAGACAAATTTCTAAGGCTGGGCATTCCTTTACTGATTGGCGTCATCTTCATTGCACCCATTTATACTTATGTCTATTATTATAAACATTTAGGCGGCCAGCAGTTGTTAAGCTACGGTCAATTTTGGATAAATTGGATGAAAAGTGCAAGTAATTTCTATACGGGTTTCTGGAGCACAAGTATAAGCTTTAATCATTTTATTTATTGGTTTATTTCTCTGCTTCTTTTTTTCTTTATTATATTCGGAATAATATATGCTCTGAAGAAGCGCCTTTCCCCTTCATCTTCCATTCGAGAAAAAACACACTCTGGAAAAACAATGCTGCTGGTTATGTTATTTGTTGGGTTATTAGGCGTATTTATTTTTAGACTCAATACCATTATTCCTTATCCTTATCCCGACCCTTGGGCAATTATTTTCAACGTTCTTCAATTTCAGACTTGGCGATTACCTGTTTACATTATCTATTTCGCTCTGGGCATCTATGCCTTCTCCAGAAACTGGTTTGTTAAAGATAATAATTTCCCCGGCCATCCCCTTCTCTGGATATCAATATGCATTATTTTATGTTTTGGTTATGTTGTTAATTTCAACAATTTAATTGCGAATCAAACCAATATGAAATTCATCATAATGTATGTGTGGCTTTTTTCCTTTCTAAGGGTGACTTTTCTCATCGTATTTACGAGCATTGCAGTGCGCTATTGGAATCGACCAAATAAAATCAATGAAACCTTAGCGGCAAATTCTTATAATATTTATCTGGTGCATCTGCCGATTGTAGTAGTCCTGCAATTGCTACTGGCTAATCTGGTGGGCACTCCCAGCCTGATAAAGTTCGGAATCGTTTTCTCTTTATCTTTCCTGATGAGTTATACTATCAGCAAGTATGCCATAAAACCGCATCCCCGTTTATCGGTGGCGGCAGTTATAGTCATATTCTTATTGATGGTGATATTCGTTCATCCTTGAGTGTTATACTTAATTTTGTCATTCCGGTGAATACCGGCTCTTTGCCCTTCAGGGTCAATCCAGCATTATCAATATTATGGTCCCCAGCCTTCGCCGGGACGATGCCTGGATACCGGCTTTCGCCGGTATGACGAACAGAGTCGTTTTACAAAGGTCTTCTTTTGTTCTTCTGCGCTTATTATTTTATTGACGCATAGCCCTATTCCTTTTATACTCCATGCCCACATAGCAATCTAATACAAACTAAAAAGCTGGAAGGAAAAGAAAACAGGTTTCACTAATGAAGTATACGAAGACACCGCTTAATCATGGATATGCTAATCACATTCTGACGATAGATGTTGGGAAAAACGCTATTGCCATCAATCCGCTTAACCCGCAGATTCGGGATTTTTTTATCGGCGGCAGGGGCTTGGGGCTCTATCTGCTGCACCAGAGAATAACCGCTACAACAACCGCCTACGCTCCGGAAAACCCGCTGATTTTTGCACCGGGTCCTCTCGGCGGCGTTCCGCAATTCCCGGGAACAAGCAAATGCATGGCTATTTCTTTATCCCCGCTCACCCACATTCCGGGTGTCTCCAATTTTGGTGGTCATTTCGGCGCTTACCTCAAATACGCCGGTTTCGATGCACTGGAGATATCGGGCATTGCTGAAAAAGATGTCATGATTATCATTGATGCTTTCCGGGGTGAAATATCCATAACGGATGCTCCGGCTATTGATCAGGTCTTCAATCTGGAGCATGCAATTGTTGAGCAATTTGTAAAGGCCGGCCATGAAAAAAAGGATATCGTCTTTCTGACGACAGGTATCGGCGCGGCAAACACGACCTATGGATGCATCAACAGTCATTATTTCGATGCCACCAAACCAGTTGATGAAACAACAAAAGGACTTTTTCGGACCAAGCAGGCCGGACGCACGGGCCTGGGCTCCGTCATGATGCATAAGAACATTCGGGCTATAGTTGTCCTGGCGCAATATCCGCATGGCGACAATCCTTATGGAGCGGCGGATTGGGAGAAAGTAAAACAAGCGGGATTGAAGCTCCACAAGATCGTGAAGGAGGTTGACCCGCAATCGCTCAAAATGTCCCGTAAAGGTTCGGCAGGGCTGATCGCTTTTATGAATA
Organism: Syntrophaceae bacterium; assembly: GCA_003142535.1. Lineage (GTDB taxonomy): Bacteria > Desulfobacterota > Syntrophia > Syntrophales > Smithellaceae > Fen-1166. Next base: position 6,456 of record PLMQ01000058.1, on the reverse strand, counting down.
AAGATACATACCAATCGCTGCCGGTAAAAAATTATCAGCTGGGATCTGATCCGCGGGCGGAAAATATCTGCGGCAAATTTTACGCCGAGCATCTTTTTGACCATCGCGGCATGGATGGCTGCTTCCCCGGCTGTAATCTGCGTTGCACTAAAGGCGGCTGGGTAACATTGACCTCTGGTGAGCATAGCGGAAAAAAGGTATGGGTGGATGGCCCTGAGTATGAAACAGCCGCCGGTTTCGGCTCTAACCTCGGTGTGTGGCATCCCGAATTTATCATGGAAGCCAACTGGCATTGTGATAATTACGGCATTGATACTATCACTACCGCCGTGATGATGGCCTTTTTGATGGAATGCTATCAGAGAGGATACCTGATTGCCGAAGATACGGACGGATTTACGCTCAACTGGGGAGATGAAAAGGCCGCTCTTAACTTTATCCATCAAATTGCCCGCAAAGAAACTGCGCTGGCCGAAGTATTCGGCAAGGGCATGATCGAGTTGATCGCCTGGATCGCAGCTATTTATGCATCAAGAACGGGTAAACCCAATCCCCAAAAGGAGCTCGAACAATTTGCCATGCAGACCAAAGGGCTTCCCTTTTCTCTTTACCGAACACACCGTTCTTTGTCCATGCAGGCATCTTACGCGGCAGCGAGCGATATCGGGGCGCATCACGCCGCCGCCTGGCTCATCAAAGTAGATTTGCTGGGCGCGTTTCCAAACTTTGCTGCACGCGCTAAAGCATTAATCACCTATCCGCGCGTCCGTTTGGGCAATGACAATCTGGGCTTGTGCAAACTGCCCTGGGTGGATGTTTTCAATCCTGATTCCGAAAAACGTAAAGATACGGATATTTATATTAACCCCGCCTCGCAGGAAATCTACGCTGATTTTTATAACGGAATGCTGGGCACAAATATGACCTGGGAGCAGATATTCGAGCAGACAGATCGGGATATCAATTTGCAGCGGGTAATGAATGTCATGGTTTATGAGAACGCGACCGGCGAACACGACTGGATTCCGGACAGGGCTATTGGCCCCAGCGATGATACCCTCTACGAAGCCGAAAAGGATTATAATGACCAGGAACTTGTAAAAATCCTTGATAAATCCCTCTTTGAGATCAGGGATATGAAAACCGCCGACAAACGCGAAATCCTGATGAAGCACAGAAAAGAACAACTGCGCCAATTGATTTCTGTGTATTATCAGGAACGCGGCTGGACTTCCGCGGGGATTCCAACCATCGCTACCCTCCAACAAATCGGCTTGTGGAATTTTCTGAATGCGGAAACGAGGACAAGAATAATTGCAATGAACGGGCAACCACGGGGATGAACCCCTCCGCTGCGTCCGCCTAGGCGGATTCAACTTGCCAATTCCGCTGCGCTTCACTTGCGTAATTGGAGTTTCACGATAAAAAGCATGGTAATTATTTAGGCTCTGTATTAAAGTAAGTGAAATATATTTTTAGAGCAAGCGGTTAAAAGGTGGCTAAGTCTCCAGCAAATTTTATTGGAACTTTGCCGTAAGAAAGGATTACCAGATTTTTTCTTAAGAAAGGATAAAGTTATGAATCTACATCTTACTATCGGACCAGTGTTGGCGCTTATCGCCGGTATTGTCATTCTCATCGTACCCAAGTTTCTGAACTTTATTGTGGCCATTTATTTAATTATCGTCGGGATACTCGGAATTTTCGGCGCAGGCAATTATAGTTTTAGATAAAATTGCCGCCTGCATAATCACGGGTATGAAACCAGCCGCATCATGACGGAGCAAACTGATTGCTCCGTCATGATGCTAATGAACCTTCTGTTCCTCCGGCTCAATCAATTTTACTGTGCCGAATTTATCCTCATACTGCTTTAAACTGATCTTCAGTGTTTCGATTGTTCTCTTCATATTGGCCGGGCTCAAAATTACCCGCGCGACAAGATGGGGACCATTGGGTGAGTTCAAAAGCCAGTCCAGCATGAACTCATCCGGGCTATGCGATGCTAACATTAAATTGCTGTATCTGCCTCTGGATATCTCATCGCTGGTATTGATTTTGATTGGCTGGGGTTGCTGTGGATCAGGTTTATCGGTCATGTTGACCTCCTCTTATATATGATTTTAATTTTGTCAGTCCATCCCAAATTTCATCATCACCAACGTATTTTTTTATATTTGTCGCGGAATACTTGATGACGCAGGTAGGGGTTTGATTGACGCTATTTTCCTTGATAATCCGGCTAAACTGCTGGAAGACAGACTTTTCATCATAGGGTTTCCAGGCGATCTTCTGTTCAGACAGATAGCCCAGCATGACATTCTCTTTCTGGATATTATTAACCTGGGCCGCGGAAAACAAAGCTGCGCGGATTCTCAAAATCTCTTTGGCGTTAGCACCGGCATTCACGGCATAAAGGTAATATTTTGCATACATCGGCGTGGCGGGTGAAAATGGCACATCGACAAAAGTAATCTTTACTTTTCCCGATGCCAGCAGTTCCTTCATAACCGGTTCAGCCTTTGCGTCAATGCGCTTGCAGGGCGGGCAGAAATAATCCGTAAATAATATAACCTCGTAAGTTCCCTTGCCCAGTGACGGAACGCTATAGGTTGTGCCCTGTCCGTAGGCAGGCGTAACAGAACCGGAAAAGGTAAACGCGATGACAAGATATCCAACAATGCTGACAACGAGTAACGGCAACTTATGAATCTTAAACATAGGAAAATTCACCTCTCCAAGAAAATAGAGCCACATCCTGCGCCGGTTATCAAACCAGGCAGATGGGACTTCGTAATTAATTATGAAAGCCAAAATGACCATCACGGAAAACGCCAGACAAAACGGGCAATAAACATCATTTTGTACTTGAAAGGCATATAAATGGACTTCCACGCCGAGACCTGCTGCCAGAAGTGCCCGCACAAACGGCGTCTGTTTAAAAGCGGCAAACGCGATAATCGCTGCCATATAGGCGCTGCCAAACCATTTGAGGTCAATCCCCAAGATATCGCCTTTGAGGTAACTGCACGCCGTATCGCAGTAATCGTAATAAAACATCAGGGCAATGCCCGCCAGCGCGAGAATTATGGTTATCGCGTTTCTATATTTTTTGAGGCCCTCTGTTATCTTCAATATTTTTCACCTCCCAATAGGTATAAAATATTTCTTTTGAAATTTCAAGGCCACAGTAACCAGTCCGATCATTACCGGCACTTCCACAAGCGGACCGATGACAGCAGCGAAAGCAGCACCGGAATTAATACCGAAAACGGCTACAGCTACAGCAATCGCCAACTCAAAGTTATTGCTGGCTGCGGTAAAGGCTAATGTTGTCGTTTTGGAATAGTCCGCCCCCAGTTTTTTGCCCATATAAAACGACACCAGAAACATGACTACAAAATAGATCAACAACGGAATTGCAATTCGCACGACATCCAGCGGCAGTGTAATAATCAGATTGCCCTTCAGGCTGAACATCACGACAATGGTGAAAAGAAGAGCAATTAAGGTCAGGGGGCTGATCACGGGCACAAACCGCTCATGATACCATTGTTTTCCCTTCAGTTTTACGCCAATGAGCCGTGTCAATGCGCCGGCAATGCAGGGAATCCCCAGGTAAATAAAAACACTCTGAGCGATTTGTTGGATACTCACATCCACGATGCTTCCGGAAAGTCCGAAGAGCGGCGGAAGGATGGTAATAAAGAACCAGGCATAGACGCTATAAAAAAGAACCTGAAAAATACTGTTGAAGGCAACAAGTCCGGCAGCGTATTCTGTATTGCCTTTGGCTAGTTCATTCCAGACAATAACCATCGCGATGCAGCGCGCCAGACCGATCATAATCAAGCCAACCATGTAATCAGGTTTATCCGGCAAAAAAACGATGGCCAGGATAAACATCAAGACAGGTCCGATCAGCCAGTTCTGCACAAGGGAGAGGCCGAGAACTTTTCCATTGCGAAAGACTTGCGGTAAATCCTCATATTTCACCTTGGCGAATGGCGGATACATCATCAAAATAAGTCCTACGGCAATGGGTATATTGGTTGTGCCCACCTGAAACGAATTAATAAAGGCCTCGACGCCGGGTATAAAATAGCCAAGCCCCACACCCAGAATCATGGCTGCAAAAATCCACAAAGTAAGAAAGCGATCCAAAAATGACAATTTACTGGCAACATGTTCCGACATAAATTCCCTCTCAATTAATTATTTTCTCTGTCTGAAAAAAGGCAGTTAGTTTTTCTTTAATCTCATCGCGCACGCGGTGAAATTTTTTGAGAATCTCATCTTGTGTGCCTGTGGCTTTGGCCGGATCGTTAAAACCGATATGCGTTTTTTTCGCGCCGCCGATATAAAGCGGACAGGTTTCATTAGCATTGCCGCATAGCGTGATGACATAATCAAAACTTTGTCCATCGAATGCCATTAAATTTTTAGATTCATGCCTTGAAATATCAATGCCGATTTCTTTCATCACCTCAATAGCAGTGGGATTGACATATGTCGCTTCAGTGCCTGCGGAAAATGCCTCAATCTTATCGCCCAGAAAATGGTTGACGATGCCTTCCGCCATCTGCGAGCGGCAGGAATTAGCTGTGCATAAAAACAGAACTCTTTTTTTTATGAACGTCATTACCTTTAGGTCATCAAATAAAATTTAGTATAATTAAGTCAATACCGCCTAATATCACGAGAATACCGCAAACTTTTTTCAAAATAATTGCGCCTTTGGATTTTTCGCTCCAGTGGAGATAGTGTTGAACAACTTCCGTGAATGTCCCTGCAAAAACAAGTACTGCGCAATGTCCGATACCGTAAGCCAGAAGCAGGGATATGGCAAAAACAAGTTTGGTGGATGCCATGCTGAAAACAACACCCAGCATGGTGGCCATATAAGCGAACGTGCAAGGACCCAGCGCGATGCCGAATAATAGCCCCAAGATGAAAGCAGCCAGCATTCCTTTGCGTTGATATTTCGGGTTCGCTCCGCCTTCCATAAAAGGAAGCGGCAGAACCCCGAGTAGATTAAGGCCGACAAGAAAGAAAATGACCGCCACAAAGTAGTTACCATAGCCGCCGATATCGCCGATCATCCGTCCCATTAAACCGGTAATCAGGCCGATGATGCCCATCGTTATCAGAATACCGAGGCCGAAAAGAGAAGAAAGCACAAAAGCCCGCCCTGTACTGATATTTCCCTGGCCGTCAATAAAGCCGACAATCAATGGAATACAGGCAATGTGGCACGGTGAAAGGGCGACGGAAAGCACGCCCCAGATGAAAGCGCCGATAAGCGCGATTTCTGGTGACTGCGTCAGCGTTCCTGAAAGCCAGGTAAAGAGATCAACGATCATTACTTGACCCCTTGCATTTTTACCACCCTGACCACTTCCTCTTTCGGGAAATATCCCTCATGACGGAAATATTCCTTGCCGTTTTTATCCAGAAATACCTGTGTGGGGATTACTCTAATATTATATATGCGGGCATCAGCTTTACCCTTTGCCGTCCAGACGTCGTGAAAGACAATCTTCACCTGCCCCTTATATTCCTCTTCCACTGCTTTCATAATGGGCTGCATAGCTTTACAGGGGATGCAATTGATAGAGCCGATTTCGACAAAAGTTACCAATGGCGCAGCGGTTTTTCCCTCTGTGCTTATCTCTTTATTATTCTTTGTTTGAGCAGAAGCATTTTGGTGATCAGTGACCAGTATAAGGAACGTAAAAATTATCGCCGTCGTTAAACTTATAATAAATAATTTGGAGTTTAGTTTCATATCACTTTCAACACTTTCCGCCACAAGAGCATCCGCCGGAAATGATTTTTTCTTTTACCGGTTTGGAACCATTTGTATTTTTTATTTTCTCGCACATTTCATTAATAATTTTTTCTGAAACGGCGGCTTTACCTTTAACCAGCCCCAGCTCCGTTAAAATATAGGACTTCGGCGTTACACCTATTCGCTCGAGAGTTTTTCTAGCGCAGGCAACGGGGCAACCGTCAATGGTAATATTCGCATCGGCGCCTTTGGCCGATTGCACATAGCCCGATAACCCGGCACCAACTCCAGCAAGACAAGTCATCAGAAAATCTCCTTCAGAACGCAGTTTTCGTACCACCCTATCGGCGATCTCACCGACATCGGCGGCGCCGGAACACGCATAAATTAATTTAGTTTCTCCCTTACAACAATCAGCCATAATGTTTCTCCTTTGGAATTATTTTAAAATATTAAATTAAATAGAAAACCGACAATCATTATTCCCACTGCTACTATACTGATGAAAATTATGATGAGCGGCAGTTTGATAACTTTTCGCAAAATGATCATTTCCGGCAGAGAAAGCCCAATGATCGACATCATAAATGCCAGCGCAGTACCCAATGCTGCGCCCTTTTCCAGGAGCGCCTGAAGTATCGGAATGGGTATAAATATAGGTAAAG
>PLMQ01000059.1 GCA_003142535.1 Syntrophaceae bacterium | reverse complement strand
ACACATTTTGAGTTAGAGTTCTGAGATTTTTTTGGCGATTACCGAGTGAAGTATAGTATGGGTTGTCTGAATTAGAAAATCAACGGTTCAGGAAGGCATTTCTAAATTTTCTTCTATAAAAAAAGAGCCATAGTGGTGAGTTGGTAAATCCATAATCGCATTCATCGCCATTTCAATATATTAGCGTTTCCGATCTGGATTAATTGTATTGATAAATTTGGGAGGCAAGGGTTTATGTCCCATGGCTGATACGGCCTGAGCTATGGTTTGCAGTCCTGGAATTATCATCTGCTTGGATGTTCCGTGAGCCAGGTACTTGCCTCGGCTGTCAATAATAGATGCATCGGCTATGCAAATAGTTCTTCCGACCTTTATGCGTTTTCCCTCAACCACAAGATGCCCTTCTTTTACCGGAGCTAAATTATCGACTTTAATATCAAGTGAAATTAATCCGGCATTTTCTTCAACATCACAATAAACCGCCCAGTAAGTGGCTGTGTCGATTAGCGAAGAGTAAACACCACCGTGAATTCCTCCAAATGGGTTTAGGTGTTTGTTTTCGATGTCCATCTCAACTTTTGCAAAGCCTTTTCCAATTTCACGGACATTCATCGACAACAACCTGAAGTAGGGTCCTTGGTTAATAAGATCGAGAACTGCTTTAATATGATCTGGATTTAATGTCTTCAAAATATCTGCTCCTTATCGGATTACAAAACTATAATTGGAAACACTAAGGTCGGAGCTATTTTCTCGGCATCACCACCTTTATCGTAGCGTTGTAAAGGCCTTTCAGTAATTATTTTTTATATTGTTGCATATTTGTCCGGATCACTCAATTATTGACTTCGGAAAGCCATTAATCCCGACACGCTGCGCTAGTGAGATATGGGAAATTTCTCCATAAGATTTTTTCCTTTCCGCGTTCAGATATGCTATATTTTAAACTATTCCATTCAAAATATATTCTTATTATATAAGGATGCATATGCATCGTACTGTGTTCAATACGCCGGTCTTAAAATATTTTTTGCGGGGATTATCCCTATTTCTTTTAAAGATATTCGGCTGGAAAGCGGTTGGACAACTGCCCGCAGAATCAAAATATGTCCTGATTTTTGCGTGGCATACATCCAACTGGGACTTATTCTATGGTGTGCTTGTGGCTTTTGCGTTGAAGCTGGACATCGTTTTTTTGGCGAAAAAAGAATTGTTTCGCCGGCCCTTCGGCCCGCTTATGAAATGGCTCGGCGGCGTATCTATAGAAAGGAACGGGTCTCACAATATCGTTAGTCAGATGATCCAGAAATTTAATGAAAATGAAAGATTTGTCCTGGCCATCTCCCCCGAAGGAACCAGACGAAAAGTACAATATTGGAAATCAGGTTTTTATCGTATAGTACAAGGCGCCCGCGTTCCCCTATTGCTGACCTTTCTCGATTACGAACAAAAAAAGGGAGGAGCCGGGCCTCTTCTGTATTTAAGAGGCAATATAGATCGGGACATGCAAACCATTCGGGATTTTTATGCAACAGTAAAGGGGAAGTATCCTGATCAAACAAGCCCAGCCGCTGTTCTGCCCGAACAGAAATATTAAAGGAATATCAGGGAAGATTCAAATTATCTGCAATTTCCGGAATTTGTTGAACACCGAATTACCCGGCATACACGGCATGCACCAGGTAAACTGCTGGATAAACTATGTGCCGTCGCCCTTTCGCAATTACATAGTGCCGGGAAAGCTTTCTCAATAAGATTTTTTCCTTTCCGCATCCAGATATGCTATATATTAATTGAAAATATTATTGGTCAGGAAGAAAGAAAACATGGAAAAGCTGAAAGGCTCTCAAAGAAAATATTTGCGTTCTCTGGCGCATCATTTAAAGCCGGTGGTAATGGTAGGCAAAAACGGCGTGAGCGAGAAATTAATGGCTTCCGTAAATGCTGCTTTAAATGACCATGAATTAATCAAAGTAAAATTCGTTGAATTCAAGGAAGACAAAAAAGAAATATCCAAAGAAATCGAGCAATCGACAAAAAGCGAGGTTGTTGGAATCATCGGCAACATCGCCATCTTCTACAGGCAGCATCCCCAACCGGAGCTAAGAAAAATCAAGGGTATAAACTCCAACGAAAGTTTGGGGAAACCAATTTAGCGGATGGAATGCTTGGAAAATTCTATGAAACTGACTTCTGAATTCGTCGGCACAACCCTGAAAGAGTACGCTTGCATAGTCAGCGCGCGTTCATCCATGAACTATGCCGCAGCCATCGGCGATGCCAATCCTCTCTACTTCAATGATGAAAGTCCGGAAGGAATAATTGCCCCGCCTCTGTTTCCTGTTGCAATCACCTGGCCGATAATTGCGAAGATAACAGATTATATTCAGGCGGAAGGATTTCCCAAAGAAATACTTTTTACACAGGTGCATTACACCGAACACCTTCTCATTCACCGACCGGTAAAGCCCGGCGACAATCTAATAATCAGAGGAGCCATAGCCGCAATTTTACCGCATAAGGCAGGAACCCATGTCGTTATTCGATTTGACGCTATTGATGCTGATGGAAGTATAATATTTACGGAACATATCGGCGCCATGATGCGCGGTGTCGAGTGCACTGACGGCGGGAAAGGGGCAGAGCATATTCCCGCTCATCTGAGGCAAAAGGAGGATTTACCTGTATTGTGGGAATCTATTATTCCCATCGATCCTCTAGCACCCTTTATCTACGATGGGTGCACAAACATCCATTTCCCGATTCACACCTCGGTAAAATTCGCAAGGCAGGTTGGCCTGCTTGGCATTATCCATCAGGGAACATCTACGCTTGCTCTGGCCGTCCATTGCCTGCTCAATAGGGAGGCTGGCGGCAATCCGCATCGGCTGACATCGGTTTACTGCCGGTTTACCGGAATGGTGCTTCCCGGCACGGTTATAAAGGTTTGCCTCACCGGAAAAAACACATCAGACGGGGGGATAGACCTCTTCTTTCATGTCCTCAATGCCGAAGAAAAGCGGGCTATCAGCGATGGTTATATCAGACTGAAAACATAGAGATTATTGGCAACCTTAGACATAATACCAATTCTAAATCAAAGCTCTATTTTTGTCAGCAACGCAGCCAGGTAGGGAACCCAGGCGAATGCCTGGGCATGCCTGGGGCGTCGTCGGCTTCTTCAACGTATGTAAAATACGCCTCCCTCGTCGCCTCCTCCTTGCCACTTCAATATCCTTTGAAAGCAAAATGGTATAAACTTACTAGCAACAATACGTTTGACGAAAATCAAATTATGTTATATGAAATTTTAAATAATGGGAGGATTACTTATGTTAGAAGGACTTTTCCAACCGATGCATTTGATACTTATCCTGGTTATCGTTTTGATAATTTTCGGCCCAGGTAAATTACCGGAAATGGGCAGCGCTATCGGCAAAGCAATTAGGGGCTTTAAGCAAGCAATGAATGAACCGGAGAAAAAATCGGAAGAAGAAGCAAAAAAAATAGATAATAAGCCCAAGGAATAAGATGCTCAAGCTTGCCCCATGAATAAACGTTTAACCCTTCAAATCCTATTTTTGATTATTTTCTTTAGTATAGCAACTTACATTGTCATTCACTTTGATCTGTATTATTTCTTCACTAACAAACATAAAATAATAGATTTTGTTCAGTCATTTCATCCTTACGATGAAGTAATTTTTATCGTACTCCAAATATTACAGGTTGTCGCCGCGCCTATTCCCGGAGAATTAACAGGGTTCATTGGGGGCTATTTATACGGGCCGGTGCTGGGAACAATTTATTCCACAATCGGCCTTACGCTGGGCTCCTGGTTAGCTTTCCTGCTGGCTCATTTCTTCGGCATGCCGCTTATAGAAAAAGTCGTCAAGAAGAAAATCATTGAAAAGTTCGACCACTTCATGGAACATCAGGGCATGCTGGTATCGTTCTTTCTTTTTCTAATTCCAGGGTTCCCCAAGGATTATTTGTGTTATATCATGGGTGTCAGCCGCATGCCGGTAGGGACATTCCTGATCATTTCCGCAGCCGGCCGCCTGCTCGGCACCATAATGCTTTCGATCACCGGGAGTTCCGCCCGTAACGGTCATTACCTGCTTTTGGGCTGTTTTGTAGCAGCCGGTATCATCATCTTCGTCGCCGCTTATTATTATCACGAAAAATTGCTGGAAATACTCAAGAAGAAATCAAGACCACCTGATAACAAAAAGTACGGGCACCGGGCGGAAGATAAACGACGTAATGATCCCACAGCAATCGATCATTAAACTATCTTTATTATACCATTTCTAAATCAAAGATGATAGCGAGGCGGCAAGGAGGAGGCGACGCAGGTACGCCGCGGCGGATTGAGGAAGCCGACAGCGCCAACAAAAATAGCGCTGTGATTTAGAGATGGTATTACATTTTCCTCTTGTCAACTACTCTGATAATCTTATCTTCTACCCGCGGTAAACTCTTTGCTTCCACCAGCCGGACGGAAACATCAATCCCTGTCACCGAAACGATATGCTTTTTAACAGTCTCTAGAAATGAACGTTGTTTTTGCAATTCCAGCGAAAAAATTTCGCCGGTAACTTCAATGATTACATCCAGACTATCCATTGGGCCTTTTCTCTCCACAATAATCTGGTAGGGCGCCGCACTGCGGGCTGCACTGTAAATTGCTTCCTCAATTTGCGAAGGAAAAACATTTACTCCCCTGATAATAAGCATATCATCGGAGCGTCCCATTGTTTTCTTCATACGTACCAAGGTCCGGCCGCATGCACACGGCGAATAATCAAGACTGGTTAAGTCCCCGGTACGGTAACGAATCATGGGAAATGCTTCTTTGGTCAATGTTGTCAGAACCAGTTCGCCTTTAGCGCCAGGCGGCAGCACCTCTCCTGTTTCCGGATCAATAATCTCGGGAATAAATGCATCTTCATAAATATGCATACCGTTTTTGCATTGGCACTCGCCTGCAACACCGGGGCCGATTACTTCGGAAAGACCGTAATTGTCCGTCGCGCTGAGACATAACTTATTTTCTATATCTTTACGCATTTTTTCCGACCAGGGCTCTCCGCCGAACAGCCCGATCTTCAGCGAAAGTGTTTTCGGATCAATACCCATCTGCTCCATCCGCTCGGCCAGAGCCAGTGCATAACTGGGCGTGCTGACCAGCACGGTAGTTTTATAATCCTGCATAATCATGATCTGCTTTTCCGTGTTGCCAGTACCCATGGGAATTACCGAGGCGCCGATAGCTTCCGCCCCATAATGCAGGCCGAACGCACCGGTGAAAAGCCCGTAGCTGAAAGCTATCTGCACAAGATCATCGGAAGTCACACCCGCCGCTGTCATAAAACGCGCGACAAGATTAGACCACATACGGATATCGTTTTTCGAATAACCGACTACTATAGGTTTACTGGTTGTCCCGGAAGAAGAGTGAATGCGGACTACTTCCCTAAGCGGTACGGCAAACATTCCGTAAGGGTAGTTGATGCGCAGGTCTTCTTTGCCGGTAAAAGGAAGTTTCGTCAAATCGGACAATGAACGAATATCTTCGGGAATTATCCCCAACTCATTGAATTTTTTTCGATAGTAAGTGACATTCTTGTGGACACGATTTATTGTTGCCTGCAATCTTTCCAGTTGTAATTGCTCGAGCTCATCGCGCAACATACATTCATGAGTTTGATCCCAGATATTCATAATAAAACCTCCCGGTAAATTCAAGCTGTTGAAAAACGTCCATCTGCTGGTTCCCACCTTTAGGTGGCGTTGTGCTGCGTCCTTCCCCGGCCTTCGCCGGAGCAGGCTTATTGCGCGGCGTACGTCAAAAGTACGCTTCACTCCTCAGGTCTTGCACGCCTTGCATCTGCTGTGCCCCGCTTACGCTGGGGGATATTTTTGAACAGCTTAATAAAAGTTTGCACTTTCGCCTGCTTTCGTCATTATTACCTTTCCCATATTTCTTTTTTATCTTTTCCGAGATAGGCTCTCTGAACGTCATTGTTTTCTAATAATTCAGCAGCCGCTCCTTCGAGAATCATTTTCCCCGTTTCCAGCACATAACCGCGATTGGCCATTTTCAGTGCCGCCCGTGCGTTCTGCTCCACTAAAAGAACTGTCGTTTTCTTCTCCTGCGATAGACTTTCAATTACCTTAAATATTTCCTGAGTAATCATTGGCGCCAGCCCCATTGACGGCTCATCCAGAAGTAACAATTTCGGCTTAGCCATCAATGCCCGGCCGATAGACAGCATCTGCTGCTCTCCGCCCGATAATGTTCCGGCCAACTGTTTGCGACGTTCCCACAAAATGGGAAACAGGGCATAAACCATATCGCCGGTTTTTTTCACTTCCGCTCTTCCAGCTGCCGTCCTATAATGCAGGTATGCTCCCAATTCCAGATTATCCTCAACGGAAAGGGGCTTAAAAACCTGCCTTCCTTCAGGCACCTGGGAAATACCCAGTTTAACTATACGGCTCGGGGCGAGGCTGCTGATAGGAACACCGGCAAAAATAATCTCGCCGCTTTTGGACGGCACAATACCGGACAAAGAATTGAGCAGCGTAGTCTTTCCCGCGCCGTTGGCTCCGATAAGCGTAACGATTTCCCCTTCCAGCAAATGCAGAGAAACATTTTTCAGCGCGTGCACCTGGCCGTAGTATGTATTTATGTTTTTTATCTTCAGCATAGCGACCTTGTAAAAAATTCATATGCAGCATTGTGCTGCATATTTCGTCACTGCGGCGTACGCTAAAAAGGTACGCCTCGTTCCTCAATATTTACACGCCTTGCCTCTGAAACTTTTTACAAAGTCGCTATAAATTTGCAGCTTTTAGTTCCATTCCGCTCGGCAACGTTAAATGAATATTCCTCACTATTTTCGAAATGGTTAAGTTATTTAACTCTCACCTAAATACGCGGAAATCACAGCAGGGTTTTCCTGAATTTCCCGCGGCGTCCCCTCCGCCAGCTTTTTGCCTAAATTTAAAACAACTATGGAATCGCAAATATCCATCACCAATTCCATATCATGCTCCACCAGCACAATCGTTATCCCGGATTCTCTGATTTTTCTGATGAGATTTGCCAGTGCCGATGTTTCACGGCTGTTTAATCCCGCGGCCGGCTCATCCATTAAAATAAGCTTTGGTTCCACAGCAAGTGCCCGGGAAATCTCCAATAACCTGCCCTTGCCAAACGGCAGATTATTTGCTTTTATCTCTGCCGCATCGGCCATGCCGGTATATTCCAGCCAGTGCAGAGCCTTTTCCTTAATGTATCTCTCTTCTTTAATCTGGCCGGGCAGCTTGAAGGAACACGAGATTATACCGCTTTTGCTTTTTGTATGCAGCCCAACCATAACATTTTCCAGAACCGTCATCTGTCCGAAAAGTTCAACATTTTGGAAGGTACGCACAAGACCAAGCCCCGCCAGCACTTCCGGCGCATAAAGAGAAATGTTTTTCTCTTCCAGATAAACATCACCTGATGTCTGCGTGTAAAGGCCGGTGACAATATTAAACAGCGTCGTTTTGCCGGCACCATTAGGACCGATGACACCGGTTATCGAACCTTTATTTACGAAAAGGGATACATCTTCCAGAGCAGTAAGCCCGCCAAATATCTTTGTTATGCCGTCTATTCTAAGCATTACTGACGCTCTTTCTTTTTATTCTGCTGCCAATTGCTTCACCGATTAGCCGCAGACCGCTGATCAGGCCGCCGGGCATAAACATCGTCATGAGAATCAACATCAGGCCGTAAACGACAATATCAAAATCCTGCAGGACGCGTAGAAACTCGGGCAAGACAGTCAGGATTGCCGCACCGAGGAAGGAACCATAAATACTGCCGAGACCGCCGATAATCACCATTGTAACCAGTTCTATGGAAAAGTTAAAACCAAAAGAGGCTGGAGAAATGAAAGTCATCGTGTGGGCATACAAGCTGCCGGCGACAGCCGAGATAAGCGCCGAGACAGCGAATATCTGCACTTTCAATACACGGGCATTTACGCCCATTACTCTGGCTGCCACCTCCGAATCGTGAATCGCCCGCAGTGCCCGCCCGATGCGTGATTGAGACAAATTAATCGATAACAGCATCACCATCAGCGTAATTACCCAGATCAGATAATAATTATTCAAATCATTATCAAACACCAGTGAGTTTATATGAATATTGGGTATCCCCGAAAGCCCGGAAGGGCCTCCCGTCAGGGCGACTGTTTCGTTGAAGATGATAAACATGATAATCCCGAACCCGAGTGTGGCCATTGCCAGATAATGACCCTTCAGCTTGAGAATAGGAAATCCGATGATAAAAGCTAAACCACCGGACATAAGAGCCGATATAATCATTGCAAGCCAGGGATCAAAACTAAACCTGGTTGTCAGTATCCCGGAGATGTAAGCCCCCAAGCCGAAGAAAGCGGCATGCCCTAGGGAAATCTGACCGGCATAGCCCAGCAGCAGATTCAGCGCGATAGCCAACATAGTATTAATGCCAATAAAAACCAGAACATTGAGATAATAGCTGCCCCGAAGAAATAAAGGTGTAATTAGCACAGCCAGAGTGAAGATTAAAAATATTAAAATTTCCCGTTTTTCTTTCGTCATGAACATTTCCGCAACTAAACTCTCTCGGTCTCTTTCTTCGCAAACAACCCTTCCGGCCGAATAAAAAGGATTAACAACAAAATTATGAAAGCAATGGCATCTTTATAGCTCGCGGAAATGTACCCGGCACCTAGCGATTCCAGCAATCCCAAAAGCAGTCCGCCCATTACTGTGCCTAAACCGCTGCTCATGCCGCCGATAATGACCGCACAAAAACCTTTCAGCCCCAGCATAATGCCTACATCATAAGAAGTCATGGTCAATGGAGCAATAATAATCCCGGCCATAGATCCGATGGCGGAGCTGATGACAAAAGAAAGAAGAACCATTGTTTTCACATTAATCCCGACGAGGCTCGCCGCCTGGCTGTTGTAGGCGCAGGCGCGCATGGCTTTACCAATAATGCTGTAATTGAAAAATAACTTGTTGGCCGCGATAATCAGAACAGTGATAGAAAAAATCCAGAGATGCTGCGGCATAATCGTCGCCCCGGCAATATGCAGAGGCTCATTGCCGGAAAAAGCGGGCAGCGCATGAGTGTCTTTGCCCCAGACCAGCATGGCGATGCCGCGAATCAATATACTGGCACCGATGGTTATAATCACCAGACTTAGAGGGTTGGCATTTTTCAGCGGCCTGATGGCCAAACGTTCAAAAGCAATACCGACAGCAGTGGAAATCAAGATAGCCAGGACAATTGAAGGGACTAACGGAAAATTCAAAAAGACGAGAAAAAAAAGTGTAAGCATACCGCCCAGCATGACAAACTCACCCTGAGCGAAGTTGATAATTCCCGTGGCATTATAAATAATAGCGAAACCGAAACCAATTAGCGCGTAAATAGCGCCGTTGGAGAGCCCTGATAAAACATATTGAATTAATTGCCGGGAGTTATCCATTTATAAAATCATTTGACTATTAGTAATACCCTTTCTAAAATCAAAGATGATATCGAGGCGGCAAGAAGGAGGCAACGAGACGTATTGTACGAACGTTCCCGAAGCCGACGACGCTGCCAACAAAGATAGCGCTTTGATTTAGAATTGGTATAAGAGCAACACAGAATTGCTCCTGCGTTGCTCTTATGAAAATAGATACACACTTATTTAAGCAGTGTCCAGCCTTTATTTTTAATTTGTACCAGAACAAATGCATCGCTGGTCAATCCGGCGTGATCCTGTGCGGAGTAACTGAATGTTCCGCCAATGCCAGCATATTTTACTGTCTTTTCTAATTGATCGCGAATCGCCGCCGGTGAATCTCCCCCGCGTTCGATTGCACCTTTGATCAGCATGATAGCATCATAGGCATGGCCGCCGAAATGATCTCCTTCCACATTGTAATGTTTCTTATAATTTTCAACGTAATTTAACAGAGCTTTTTTCTGCGGATCGGATTTAGATAATTGATCAGCCACAACGACACGTCCGGAGGGAAGAATAATTCCTTCGGCTCCATCATCGGCCAGTTCGATGAACTTTTTCGAGGACACACCATGGCTCATATACAAAGGAAGCGTGATCCCTAATTGTTTGACATTTCTGGCAACGACAGCCGGACCGGGATTGGTTCCCCAACAGACGATAG
Source organism: Syntrophaceae bacterium (assembly GCA_003142535.1). Taxonomy (GTDB): domain Bacteria; phylum Desulfobacterota; class Syntrophia; order Syntrophales; family Smithellaceae; genus Fen-1166. The sequence goes on along the minus strand of PLMQ01000059.1, from coordinate 8,280 downwards.
CTTGCGCTTCGCTGCCACGGATTTTGGTCAACTGAGCCGTCATATCCGTATCCTTCGGACCGTAGGTTTCATCAGAAATTATCTGAATGCCGAATTGTTTGGCATGCAGGACAAGTTGCTCTCTTCCTGATGAACCAAAACCATCCGATACAGTTAGAATCGCAATTTTGTTGATCTTCTGTTTTTTCATGTGGTCGAAAATCTTGGGTACGGCAAGCGCGTCATTTTGCGCTGTTTTGAAAACCCATTTTTTTGTAGGATCGGTAATCTTGACACCGGCAGCACAAGAGACCATCGGTATTTCCGCCTTTTCCACAACAGGAATTACAGCCATAGTATCACCGGTTGTGCTGGGTCCGATAATGGCGGCAACCTTATCGTCTTTGATCAGTTTGTTCACGCCCTGAACTGCCTTGGTGGCATCACCCTGCGTGTCAATAACGATTAGCTCCAACTGACGGCCTTTAATTCCACCGGCTTTGTTTATTTCATCCACCATCATTTTGGCGGTGTTGCGCTCCGGCTCGCCTAAGAACGATGCCGGCCCGGAAACAGCAAACAAAGCGCCGATTTTGATGGGAGGAGCAGCAACAGCTGACCCCGCCATAAGTACTACGAATAAAACTGAAATAACTACCCTGAACATTTGTTTTAACATAACCCCCTCCTTTAAAATAATTTCCAATATATAGCTGATACCATTTCGATTTCAAAGGATAACGAAGCGGCAAGGAGGAGGCTCCGCAGGCGTATTACTAATACGTTGAGGAAGCCGACAACGATGCCAACAAAGTTAGCCGAAGAAAGCGAATTGGTATTATAAAAAAAGCCACGGTTTCTTTATCTACCCGTGGCTTTGTTGCGATTTATTTTGAGGTGCTTAGCTCAGGGCAGGTCGCGATTGAACAAGGCAATAATAGTAATAACCGTAATAATAACGGCTGATGTTGCTTATTACCCTGTAATCGTTTCTTCCGACCATCTTGCGTTTACGACCTCTCAATATAATTAGCTGCTTACGAGAAAATGTAAAGCATATATATACTTTTGTGTCAAACGAAAAATGACTTGAATTTTTTATATTAATTACTGCAAAGATACAATAATATTAAAAAAATTATTTATTATCTTTATTTAATCCGGCACTATAAGCAATAATAATTATTATAAGTATTAATGTTGCTTTCAGATCATAGCCATTTTGCTTTGGTGCAATATTCTCTATAAGCTGGAAACACGCGGACAAGCTTTTCTTCTTCCCATCTGGCGCGGAGCAATTGAATAACAACAAATGCAGCAAAAATGACAATGTTCAGCAAAGAAAATCGCCAGGCAGTAACAGCAAAAGCAGTCAATATTTCACCCAGATAAATGGGATGCCTAACCCAGCGGTAAGGACCGCCAGTGACCAGGGAGCGGGCTTCCACCGTAATGCTGAAAGATCTTCTAATCGTCCATAAACCCCAGACAGTAAAAGCAGTTGCGGCAGTCATCCAGTAAAATATAATCTGAAGCATCAGCCGTTGGGCCGCAATTATTCCGGATGGAGGCGAAAAAAGCAGTGTAAAAGGGAGTACTCCACCGGTTAGCGGAACAATTATTTCTTTCACACCGCGTGATCTCTCGACAGGATCAAGACGAACCATGTAGCTGACGATAAAGACTACAAAAATAAGAGTCTCGACAAACCAAAGAGGCTTTGCCAAATAGAGCCCATATTGACTGATACGATGATATAAGAAAAAGATAAGAAGGGCGATAATACTTATGCGGATCAGGCAATGCAACCGGCTCGCTGAAAGGTATTTTTCCAGCCAGCCGAAAGGGTCAAATTCTTTCAAACAAATTCCCAGCATTAAATAACCCGGCAGTTATCTTCTTTCCTTTTATTAGCCACGGGTATGAACCTGAAGCGAGCTTTGGGCTCATACTCTCCGCTGTGCGGGATAGTTCAACTTTCCGATTCCGCATCGGCTATAGTTTTATCTTCCAGAAGTATTTCAGTGGATGTTCCCGGTGAGGCCTCCACGGCACGTAGTTTATTCTGAATTGTTTTTGATTTTTTGCGGGCGTCATCCACGGAATTGGCGGCCTGTTCCAGCCGCTTATGCACAGCATCCAGCGTATCACCAAATCTGCCAAAGGCTGTTTTTATTTCGCCCAGAACTTTCCAGACTTCACCGGAACGCTTCTGGATGGCCAATGCGCGGAAGCCCATTTGCAGGCTGTTTAAGAGAGCGGCAAATGTGGTTGGGCCGGTAATGACAATATGGTATTCGCGCTGCAGCATCTGCACCAAGGATGTCCGGCGGATGACTTCGGCATAAAGGCCTTCGGCAGGCAAAAACATAATGCCGAAATCTGTTGTTTTAGGCGGCGCCAGATATTTTTGAGATATATCTTTGGCTGCTTTTTTAATACTTGCTTCCAGCTGTTTTACAGCATCATCAGCGGCAACTGTATCCGCTTTTTCCTGCGCGTCGAGCAGCCTCTGATAATCTTCAACTGGAAATTTCGCGTCCACCGGGATCAGTACGTGATCGGACAGCGAATCACCCTGACCAGGCAGCTTGATGGCAAATTCGACATGCTCACTGCTGTGCTCTTTAATCTGCACATTCTTTGCGTATTGCTCCGGTGAGAGGATTTCTTCCAGAAGCGCTCCTAATTGCACTTCACCCCAGGTGCCGCGTGCTTTCACATTGGTCAGCACCTTCTTCAAGTCGCCCACATCAGCGGCCAGATTGCGCATGTCACCCAGACCCTGATGCACGAGCTCCAGACGTTCGGATACCTGTTTGAAGGATTCGCCCAGTCTTTTTTCCAGAGTACCCTGTAATTTCTCATCGACTGTTTCCCGCATCCGGTCGAGCTGACGGGTATTGTCTTCCTGAATCTGCTTTAGTTTTTCATCAACCAGCTGACCCACTGCCGCCATTTTCTGTTCCACTGAATCACTGAATGATTTGAGCGAAACGGTTAATTCCGCTCTTTCCTGATGGGCGCCAATTTTCATTTCGGCGCGAAACTGCGCAATCTCTTCGCGAACCGAGCGGTCGGTCCTCTCCTGCTGGCCCAGTAGCGCATCAATTTTGCCGTTAAGCGGTGTCAGATCGGCAGCACTGCCCCTGCCGCGCAGGACCAGCCAGATCAGCAGGGCAAGAACAGCCGAGAGAATAACGAGAATGACAATGAAGATAATTTCCATTTATATAATCCGTCAGTGTTTTGCTGAAACCGCGCTGGAAAACGGTATACACCGCCTGCAAATATTAGGGTTTAAAACACTCTTTGAAAATCTTTATCTTTCATAATAGTGGTGAAAGCCAAGTCCACCAGCCTATAAGAGCGTTTCTCCAAGTCGGCAACATTATCCGTCCCTGCCGCGCCCATTGTCACCACAAAATCTTTCTCTAATTTCGTTTCGCCATTTTTATACAGGTATACTTTGAAGCGGAATTCCTGATCGGTAAGAGATGTCAGGGTCAGCCCAAATTCGGGTACGCCTTTGGCTGCTCGTGCCGCTTCCGGAGGAGGCGCATAACCATAACCCCATCCGTAACCGTACCCATGACGGTAGCCATAAGGACGCGGACCGTCGCCATAGTTATAATCAACAAGATTTACGCCGATATGGCGGAATCCTTTTTGAAAGCAACCCCAATAATAACTTTCCAGCTGGGCATTGCCCTCGTACATATATTTACTATCGGCACTGTTATAGCTCCAAGCTTTTGTGTTTCCGGCCTGATTGGTAAAGGCGGCGAGAATCAACTTCTTTCCTTTATATCTGCTGTAATCGGCGGAGCGAAATGAAGGTGAATATTTGCCCTGGTTCATCATTATTTTACTGCTGGCAGCGCCGCATCCAACGAGAAAAAGACCGATAATGCAAACCAGGATTATGCTTTTCCAGGTAATATTTTTTTTCATATCTTAGATACCTCCTTTAAAAGTTATCAGACAAAGTGAATTGTTTATAATGTCTTGGAAATATAGCGGGTAAAAGATGAACGTGTCAAGTAAAATGACTGCCATGTTCAGAGTCACACACATAATTGAAATACAAAATTACTTTATTGTCCAATCAATTATGCATATTTGTAAGTTGCTTTATTACGTGCTTTTCGATATAAGCCCTTCATCTCTAGCTGGTTTAAGTTACCAGAAAATTGTATTTTTAGGTTTGATATGGCAGACAGAATAGAAGTTGGCTTTAAAAAAGGCATTCGCGACGCTCTGGGTGAGAAAACCCGCAAAAGAATCATTGATAACTTTTCTCTGCCGGTTGAAGAAGTTCGCTCTATCGAGATTTACACTATTGAAGGCAATCTGAGTAAGGACGAGTTGAAAGAGGCGGCGGCAGGGCCTCTGTGTGATCCCATTATCCAGCATTATTCCATTAATAAACCACTGGCTACTGAATTCGACTGGCTGATTGAAGTTGGTTTCCGTCCCGGAGTTACCGACAATGTCGGGAAAACCGCCCGCGAGGCCATCGAACTATTGCTGCACAATAAGCTTGCTTCCCGGAAAATCAGTGTTTATACCTCCCGTCAATATCTCATCAATAGTAAAATTACAAAAAAAGATGCGGAAAGAATTGCTTCCGACCTTTTAGCCAACGATCTGATCGAAAGACACCAGGTAATCGCCAGGAATGAATTTAATTTCGCTAAAGGAATACCCGCATATATCCCCGAAGTGCTAAGCCAGGACAAACCGGTAGTCGAAGAGATAAATCTGGCGGGAGCCGCCGATAATCATCTGATTGAGTTGAGCCGGGGAAAGCTGCTGGCTTTGAACCTGCAGGAAATGAAGACCATTCAAAAGCATTTTCTGAAGAAAGCCACTATTGAAGCCAGAAAAAAAGTCGGACTTACCTCAAACATTACTGATGTCGAACTGGAATGTTTGGCTCAAACATGGTCGGAGCATTGCAAGCATAAGATATTCAATAGTTTTATAACTTATACTGATTCTCAAGGCGCAATCACTATTGATTCGCTTTTTAAAAAATATATTAAAGGCTCAACTGCTAAAATACGAAAAGCCAAAGGTAAGAACGATTTCTGCTTATCGGTTTTTGTGGATAACGCCGGAGTAATTAAATTTAATGATGATTATAACCTTGTTTTTAAAGTGGAGACGCACAATTCTCCATCGGCTCTTGATCCTTACGGCGGAGCGCTCACCGGTATTGTTGGCGTTAACCGCGATCCTTTCGGCACGGGAATCGGCGCAAAGCTGATTTTCAATACCGATGTTTTTTGCTTTGCCTCTCCTTATTACAAAAAAAAATTACCGCCGAGAATTTTGCATCCACGCCGTATATACGAAGGCGTCCGCGAAGGAGTGGAACACGGAGGTAATAAAAGCGGCATTCCGACAGTCAATGGAAGCATAGTATTTGATGATCGATTCTTAGGCAAACCCCTTGTCTATTGCGGGACTGCCGGTTTTATGCCGGCACGTCTTAATGGCCAACTGACCCATACCAAAGAAATCAAGCCTGATGATTTGATAATTATGACCGGTGGCCGCATCGGTAAAGACGGCATCCACGGAGCAACATTTTCCTCCGAGGAATTACATGAAGGATCACCGGTCAGTGCGGTGCAAATTGGCGACCCCATTACCCAGAAAAAAATGACTGATTTTTTACTTGTGGCCCGCAACCGCGGATTATACCGGGCAATTACTGATAACGGCGCCGGAGGCCTTTCCTCTTCCATCGGAGAAATGGCTACTTATTGCGGCGGTTGTGAAATTGATCTGGCCAAGGCTCCTTTAAAATATCCCGGTTTGCAGCCATGGGAAATTCTCCTTTCGGAGGCTCAGGAACGCATGACGCTGGCCATTGATCCCCGCAAAGTAAAATATTTTCTGCAACTGGCAAAAAAAATGGATGTTGAAGCGACGATCTTAGGTAAATTTACTGCTTCCGGAAAATTTCACGTTTGCTATAACCGCAAGACTGTTGCCTACCTGGATATGTCATTTCTGCACGATGGCGTACCGCAGTTGCAACTAAATGCCAAGTGGAAAGCGCCAAAAAATAACGAACCACGATTTACGGAGCTGACGAATTACAATAATGCTTTGCAACAAATGCTGGCGCGTCTTAACATTTGCTCCAAAGAATCCGTCGTGCGGCAGTATGACCATGAAGTTCAGGCCGGCTCAGTCATCAAGCCTCTTACCGGTTCGGCAAATGACGGTCCTTCTGATGCCGCGATTATTCGCCCCCTGCTTGATTCCATGGAAGGTGTTGTTGTCGCTCATGGCATTTGTCCGCGTTATAGCGATATCGATACTTATGACATGACAGCCTGTGCTATTGATGAAGCGGTACGTAATGCTGTAGCCGTGGGAGCCGATATTGATCATCTGGCAGGATTGGATAACTTTTGCTGGTGTGATCCGGTGCAATCGGAAAAAACTCCTGATGGTGAATATAAATTGGCGCAATTAGTTCGCTCCAACATGGCAATTTATGATTATACGACGGCATACGGTATTCCTTGCATTTCAGGTAAGGACAGCATGAAAAATGATTATCAGATAGGTAAAACTAAAATATCTATCCCACCGACAATTCTTTACTCGGTCATTGGTAAAATCAAAGACGTCAACAAAGCGGTAACGATGGATGCCAAATGCGCGCATGATCTTGTTTATATCATAGGCGAGACAAAAGAAGAACTGGGCGGTTCAGAATGGTTTGCGCTGCATAATGCGATCGGCAATGCTGTACCAAAAGTAAAAGCAGCCTCAGCGATTAAAATTTACCGCGCTTTGCAGAGGGCAATCGAAAATGGACTAGTAGCATCATGCCATGATTGTTCCGATGGAGGATTGGCTGTTGCCCTCATCGAGACTGCTTTTGCCGGAGCTCTGGGCATGAATTTAGATTTAAGCAAGGTCCCCTATTCAGGGACGAGACGTAATGATTATATTTTGTTTTCTGAATCGGCAAGCAGGTTTATCGTTACCGTACATCCGCTGGCAAAAGTGGGATTTGAAAGAATCATGAAAGGCAATAATTACGGCATGATCGGTGAAGTCACTGATGATAGTTTATTTAATATCAAAGGCTTGGATGGCCATTTCATTATTAAAGAAAAAATCGCGAAATTCAAAGAAGCCTGGCAGAAGCCGCTGAATTTTTAGAAGCAGGATTGGATTTATGTCCCGTAAAGTCAAAGCAATTGTTCTAACTGGTAACGGCACCAACTGCGAAGTCGAGATGGCTTATGCCTGCAAAATCGCCGGAGCCGATATTGTTGATATTGTTCATTTGAGTGAACTCATTTACGGAGAGAAGCGCCTTGCTGATTATTCTTTCCTGAACCTACCGGGCGGATTTCTCGATGGAGATGATCTGGGTTCCGCCAAAGCCGGCGCCAATAGATTTTTACATGCGCGTATCGCCGGCCACAAAGAAATGCTCTTCGATGACTTGCTTAAATTCATCAATGCGGGAAAGTTAATTCTGGGAGTCTGTAATGGTTTTCAACTTATGGTCAAACTGGGATTGCTGCCCGCAATTAATGGAAACTATCGCGAACAGAGTACTACCTTGACTTTCAATGATTCCGGACGATTTGAGGATCGCTGGGTTTATCTGAAAGCCAACGAACAAAGTCCCTGCATTTTCACCAGAAACATCCATATAATGTATCTGCCTATACGACACGGCGAGGGGAAATTTATACCGAAGAATGTGGCAATCTTAAAACAAATAACCAAAAATAATCTTTTTGCGCTGCAATATTCCCGACCCAACGGTCTACCGACCATGGAGTATCCAGCTAATCCAAATGGAGCAATAAAAGCTATTGCAGGAATTTGTAATGAAACCGGCAGGCTCTTCGGCCTGATGCCCCATCCGGAAGCATATCTGCACCGCACCAACCATCCGCGCTGGACAAGAGAAAGCCTGCCTGAAGAGGGACAAGGTGTAAAAATTTTCCGCAATGCAATTGACTTTATCCGCAGTAAAGATTTTTAGACTTATCCTGTTCGGACGAACTTGCAGGAACTCTATTATTTTCGGAACTCTACACATTGCTGTCTTGCAAAAATATTCAGCACTACAAATGGTAATCATTGTTTTCCTTTTGAAAAGGAATTACTCATGGTATTATTTTATCCAAATTATCGGAAAAAGCGAAGATCATAGATACTATAGAGTCAGTAGCAAATATTATTGCAAATATGCGCTCACAACGGAGCCAGTCCATTATTTAATTATGGGTCTAGACTAGTTAAGGAGCA
>PLMQ01000013.1 GCA_003142535.1 Syntrophaceae bacterium | reverse complement strand
CTTTTTCTTTATCATCCCATTGTGAACGAAGTGCCCTATTAACTGGTCGGGTTTTTATCAGGATGCCGATTCCCGTGGTTGGGCGATCTTGAAACGCCATTAATCGGATTTTTTGTTGGGATCCCTCTTCCTGAACTAAACAAATCGTCAACCTCGACAGAAATGCAGGGCTTCAATCCGTTATCATTGATGTTATTTCCTCGATAATTATGATATGTCTGCATTGATCTGTGAGTGGCCGGTGGCCAGCCGGATACATAGTTAAAATGTTGTGGTACTGCCGGGAAATCAGGCGGTAAACGGAGAAAACAAACATCAACCTGACGTATCGGGAGAAACCGGTCTACTCGGCTCCAATCCTGTGAGGACATAAACTCTATGACATATATAAATGATTGGTTCTACTGGGCTGTTTTGTCCGCGGTGTTCGCCGCGCTTACGGCTATTTTCGCAAAAATCGGTCTGGAAGGCGTTGACTCCGATTTTGCAACCCTTGTGCGCACGTTTGTAATCATTATCGTGCTTGCGAGTTTTGTTTCTCTCGCCGGGAAATGGCGCAACCCCTTTACGCTTAGCCATAAAACATTATTGTTTCTTGCTTTGTCCGGTCTGGCCACAGGTGCATCATGGGTCTGCTACTTTCGTGCGCTGAAAATCGGTGAAGCATCAAAGGTTGCTCCCGTGGACAAATTCAGTCTTGTCCTTGTGGCAATCTTCGCGTTTGTCTTTCTTGGTGAGCGCCCGAATGTCAGAGAATGGCTGGGAATCCTTATGGTCGCAGCAGGGGTTGTCGTTCTGGCACTCAAAAGATGAATTCAAAACAAAAAGTTAGTTTGCTGGAATGATCGGAAACCTGTCATTCCGTTTCCGCCTCGTCATACCTGTCTTGTGACCTTTAGGTTACGCAGGCAGGTATCCAGTCATATTTAGAGTGTCCGTCGCCCAAAAATCATTTTTGCAGCAACTGGCTGTAAATAATCGTCATACCGGTCTTGTGACCTTCAGGTTACGCAGGCCGGTATCCAGACGTCATCCCGACGAAAGTCGGAAACCAGAAATAATAACAATACTGGATTCCGTGTCGCGCTTCGCTTGCACGGAATGACAAAACAGGGATTTCTGATTAGCTTGAATTTGCATAAAATAATTGCAATATTGTGGACATTCGGCTAGCTTTACAACAAACAAATCATCGGAGGTTTTTATGAGAACAAACCTCGCCATTTTTTTGATTATTTTGTTACTCTTTCCCGTCTCCGCCATTGGCGAAATTCTAACAATTAAACAGACAGTAAAACAAACGTTCGGAGGAGCTCAATCCGCAGATGATGCCCGGACATACGCTATAGCCAAAGCTAAAAGGGAAGCTCTGGAAAAGGCGGGAACCTATATTGAAAGCCTCACTGTAGTTAAAAATGCAAAGGTGGAACAAGATGAAATCCTTGCTCTAACAGCCGGTGTTCTCAAAGCGGAGGTTATTTCCCAAAAGAATTACGCCTCAGATGATGCCTTCGGTATTGAGATTNNTTGTGGATACCTCTGTTTTGGAAGAAAGAGTGAAGAAACAGCTTCAAGATAGAAACCACCTGATCGAGATCGAGGATGCTCAAAAAAGAGAAAAGGAACTCCTCCAGAGGGTTGCTAAGCTGGAAGAGGAAAACCGGAAGCTTTCGATAAACAAGCAAAGCACCCAGAAGCTAAAAAAGGAATTCCAACAAGCCTCCGAGGGGTTGACAGCAGTGGATTGGTTTTATAAGGCAAACGCATTATGGGATGGGAAAAAAGTTACCGATCCCAAGAAGGCTATTGAATATCTTACCAATGCTATTAAACTGCAACCGGATTATGCTATGGCCTATAACAACAGGGGGATTGCTTACACTAACCTTAGGCAGCAGCAGTGGGCCATCGAAGACTTTGATGAAGCCATCCGCCTGCAACCGGATTTAGCCATGGCTCATTGCAACCGAGGGGCTGCTTACGGGAACATCGGCCAGTATCAGCGTGCTATCGAAGACTTAAACGAAGCCATCCGTCTGAAACCGGATTATGCCATGGCCTACGACAACCGAGGGCTTGCTTACTTTAACCTTGATCAGCGGCTGCGTGCTATCGAAGAATTTAATGAAGCGATCCGCCTGAAACCGGATTTAGTCGATGCCTATAACCACCGGGCAGTTACTTATTTATTGTTGGGCAACAACAATCTGGGCTGCCGTGATGCGCAAAAAGCATGTGCATTGGGAGACTGCAAAGCGTTAGATTGGGCTAAAAGCAAGGAACGCTGCCATTGATTGATTCAGGTTTAGTCCTAATTTGCAGACATAAATCGAGGGAAAAACCGATTCAGTATGATAATCGTTATGGTTCAAGAGATGAAGGAAAGAGAAATGGCAAGTGGACCTGATTTTAATAGCAAAACGAAGCAAACATTGGCAAAAAGGGCAGGACAAGTCTGTTCTAATCCTAATTGCAGAAAGTCAACAAGTGGACCACATTCCGATGAGACCAAAGCCATTAACCTTGGTGAAGCATCACATATCCGCGCTGCCCGCGCTGGGCAAGCTCGTTACGATGCCAACATGTCAGATATGGAGCGAGCCGCAATAATCAACGGTATCTGGCTTTGTAAGGAATGTGCACGGAGAATTGATGTCGATGAAGCCAAATACACGATTACTCTCTTGGTAGAATGGAAGCAAATGCATGAGAAGTGGATATCCAACGGAAAGCCTGCAACGCAACAGACGACCATTCCGCTCGTGGATATTGAATTGGTTAGTGTCAAACCTTCGTCGGCGTTTGCTCAATTTGAAATTCAGTTTGCATATGACATTGTTCTTCACAATAAAAGTAGTGCCGCCATTTCCGATATCCATGTTGTAAGAACCATAATTCCAGACAATAATAAGCAGAAAATGCTCGTACGCCAACCTTCACAGCAAAAGCTGATACCGTTTCAAAAAACAATTAACGTACTCGGACCAGCCGAAAGTGGCAATTTATACAGGGAGCATTTACCTTCCTACGAGTTTATGCGCATGAATGTTACTTACAAAGATCAGTACGATAAATTGTTTCGGTGTACATTTGAAGGAGACAGAGACGGACTGCACCTTACTACTAAGGAGACATTGAGAAGGGAGATAGGGGCCAAATCTGCCTTTGACCTTTGACAATTATCAGTAATAATATTCGGTGCCATTAAAATCTCTATGCTGTGTCAATCGCCCTTCGATTGCACCAGCAAAAAGGGATTACGATAAAAATAAAGGGGACAGGTACAATTATACTTTAAATTGGAGTTTCACGACCGCCGCTTTGCGGGATTGTTCACCTTACCAATTCCGACCTGTGACCTTTAGGTTATACGCTTCACTTGCGAAATTGGAGGCTTCACAAATGAAAAACGAAAAAGGCATCTCGAAGTTAGTTTTGTTTTTGATAATCGCCATAATCATAGTTGCTGCGATTTACTGGGCCAAGTATTTCGCCAAACCTATGGCCACAGTTATGACGGGCGGGGCAGAGCAAGCCCAGCCGGCTATAGACAAGGCTAAACAGGCCAGCGATGCGATGAACAGAGCTACTCAAGCCACCGAAGAAGCAACAAGAAAAGCAAACGAAGATGCGGCAAAGTAGGGGAACGGCTGTGCTCTTGACATTTAGCTATATCTAAATTAAACATAAGACTGTAAAAAATCATGGCGTAATGCAAGGGCAAATATGGAACAAATAATAAAAATTCACATTAAAAAATTGCCTGAAGGAGTTTATTTGGCAACATTAAAAGATGTGCCCGGATTGGTTGCCCAGGGCCGCACGGCTACAGAAGCACTGGAAATAGCCCGCGATGTTGTCAAGAAGATACTTACGGCCAGAGCAGAACGCCATAACAAAATAAAAATCTCCGAAATAAAAGATTCTTTCGATTATCCGATGATTGTGAGTGCATAAGGTTCTTTTCAGAAAAAATACTAGAACGTCTCTAATAGATCATTTTATTCGATCGACATCAGTGATTGCCAGCGTTCCCATTCGGTGGCGCAGGGAAGTCCCTTCATTTTCAGAAGCTTAATAATGGGCTCTTCGTTAAACCGCAGATACGGATTGATGCGGCGCTCATCGGCCATTGTCGAGACAACATGATTGGCATCATACGATTTCCGGAAGCTTTCAATATCCTTATTGTCCGGCTCCAAGCGCCGGGCAAATGCCAGAGAGTCTTTGACATAATCATGACCGGCGTAAATTATGGTTTCATCAGGCAGAGCCATCAAGCGTCTAACCGATTGATAAAAACCTTTCTGATCGCCGGTAAAACAATTGCCGACGGTTCCGTTAAAAAGTGTATCGCCGGAGATTAAGTATTTGCCTGTGTAAAAGCAGACAGAATCTGCGGAATGTCCCGGCGTCCGGTAAACAACAATCTTTTCTCCGGATATAGTAATTTCTCTGTTATCGGTAAGATCGGCAAAATCCAGAAATTTCGCTTTTGTTGACCGGAGCAATTGATCGTTACCGGATGTATGGTCCAAGTGCTGGTGGGTATTGGTGACAACTGACAGCACCAGATTGTTTTGCTCCAGCAATAAAAGTATTTCCTCCCATGCTCCACCGTCTATAGCCACAGCCTGTTTTTTCCCATAGATGAGGTAGGAGAAGTTATCGGCGCCATAACGGAATTGTTCAATGTTCAGCATATAAAATCCAAAGGGACAATTGCCTGCACTTTTTCCACCAGATTAAGCGGGGCCAGAAGATTAGTCTCGCGCGTGTCCGGCGCGGAACCACGCACATCCACCCCCGCGGTTGCGCCCGCAGGACTGATGACAACACTGACACCGCAGGCTGCCTTGGTATCAGTAAAGTGCCCGACCAGCAAGCCTTCCACATCTATGAGCGAATTATTTTTGTGCTTATTTATTTTCATCCCACTTCCTACAGTATTATTTCTTTTCAGCGCAGGCTTCCTTCTCTACGTTATACCAGGGATTTCCCTGCTCAATCAGATACCGCTGCGGATTTGTTTCATCCACGGCATGAATAACGTTTCCGGAAGCATCAAAATACATAAATCTCGAAAACCGGATCAAATGGCCGGAGCAATTAATTTCGCAGAGGATTTCAATTGATTTAAACCCTTTATCGCTTTTGTTGACACTTGCCAGATATTCATTGACCAAACGAAAATACCCGCTCTTGCCTGCCGGCGCTATTTTGACCCATATTGTTACCGTGCCCGGCGTCGGAAAGGTCAGGCGGGAGATATCAACAAAGACGGCATCACGATATTTTGTGTAGCCGGTGATATGCCACCGGTCTGTCATTTTTTCTGCAGCAATGGAATTCGACGTTATCAGTAGCAAACATATCACAAAGAAGATTATTTTAAAGGCAGGCAATGATTTCATATTGTCTTAATCTCCTTCTCAAAGTTAAATGCTCCAACCCGCTGCCCCGTTGTTTGCGGCGGGGAGTTTCAATTCCCTGACATTTACTTTTCCATCTGCGAATTGGTTATCAATTGCATATAAAATTTTATCATCTGCACATAATTTTCCACAGCAACACGTTCATTAATGCCATGCAGCCTCGATATGTCGGTGGCCTGCAAAACCATCGGAGCAAATCTGTAAACATCGTTGGTCAGCAAAGCAAAGTGGCGCGAATCGGAAGCAACAACAGCAAGAGACGGCGCAACCACAACATCCGGAAAGACCTGCCGTATTGATTTTTGGATCGCAAAAAAGCTTTTGGAATTAATGCTGGCTACAGGCGATGCGCCCTGAATCTGTTTTAACATGGGCTTAACTTCAACGCGCGGATCATTAACCGTTTTGCGGATATGCGCAAGCACGCTATCCGGTGTATCACCCGGCAGAAGCCGGAAATTAACAACCGCTCGGGCAACATTCGGCAGAACATTATCCCTGCTGCTGCCCTCCAGCATAGTTGGCGCTGTTGTTGTTCTAATCATGGCATTAGTTGTCTTCACCTTTTGCAGCTGGCTTTTCAGCAAACCTTCCGTGAGCCAGAGATTGGCAAAAATCATTTTGTTGGTAAATGACATTTCCCGGCCGACATAGTCAAAAAGATGTTTTGCCGGACCATCTAGTCGGGCGGGCATTTGATTACTTTCCAGTTTTGTTATTGCCTTACACAAAATGCCCACGGTCGTTTCCCGCGACGGCATTGATGAATGGCCTCCATCGCCTTTTGCTATTAGTTCCACACTTATAAAGCCTTTTTCGGCAATACCAATGAGACCAACCCGGGACGAAACACCCGGCATCATACCATCGGTTATGACCATTCCCTCATCAAGAACATAATCAGGGGTTATGCCGCGCGCTTTCAACAAAGCAGCAATCTTAACCGCTCCCTGGTTTCCGCCGCGCTCTTCATCGTGACCGGAAACAATATAAAGTGTCCTTTGCGGCTGAAAACCTTGAGCCAGCAAGCCTTCAATCGCTTCCATAATCCCCATAAGATCACTTTTATTGTCCAGTGCACCGCGCCCCCAGATGTAACCGTCGGCAATATCTCCGGCAAAAGCGTTATGTGTCCATTGATCTTTAGACGCCGCTTCCACCGGTACAACATCCATGTGCGCCATGAGAATAAATGGTTTCAGGTTCTTATCTTTTCCCGCCCAGGTATAAAGCAAACTGTAATTATTAACGATTTCCCGATGCAATGATTTATGCAATCGCGGATACGTCCGTTCCAAATATTTATGGAAGTTCAGAAATTCCGTTCCCTTGATCTCTGCTTCATTTTCGAAAGAAATAGTGGGGATTTTAATCGCTCCGGAAAGATGTTGAGAAACATTTTTTGTATCTACGGCAAAATTACCGGCAGGTTCGGTTTTAATCTGCCTGGATGTAAATGATAAGGCCTTGATGAGCATTACTGCAATAATTACGATCACAATCGCCAACACTACTTTGATAATTTTCTTTCCCATATTATTTCCCCCTGTAAATTGATGTTGCTGATACATGCTTACTGTATCCGTTCAGGGCACTGCCTGCAATAATTATATTTTTGCCGTTAAATTATTATTAACAAAATTTATTCGATTAGTGTAAAATATTTTTATGAAAAAGATTTTTTTTCGGGGTAGAATGAAAGTGTGTTCCCGATTACAAGTTTGAATAGCAGATTGGATTGTTCAATGCATATAAAAAAAGTTGTCCTTCATCCCGAAAAATACCCGACCGGCGAGCATTATCCTTTTAATCTTCCTCTTTTTCAGGAAACCCGTGAAGTCAAATTCGACACACCGGTTACTCTGTTTGTCGGCGAGAACGGAACCGGTAAATCAACGCTGCTCGAAGCTCTGGCTTCTGCGTGCAATATTCACATCTGGCGCAATACTCAAAGAAGCCGTCCGGAACACAACCCGTATGAAGGAATGCTTCACAAGTTTATTTCCGTGGAATGGCAAAACGGTCGCGTACCCGGATCATTTTTCGGATCACAAATATTTCAGCATTTTGCGGAGCTTCTGGACGAATGGGCGGCAGCGGACCGCGGGCAGCTCGATTACTTCGGCGGAAAATCTTTAACTACTCAATCGCACGGTCAATCGCTGATGTCTTTTTTCCGCAACCGTTATCGAATCAAAGGTCTCTATCTGCTGGACGAACCGGAGACGGCACTATCGCCGCGCAGCCAGATTGAATTACTCGAAATCATCAACACCATGAGTACTGCCGGCCACGCTCAATTTCTTATCGCCACACATTCCCCCTTGCTGCTGGCATGTCCCAATGCCCAGATATATACCTTCGACGACAATCATGTCCGGCAGATTCAATACGAAGAAACCGATCATTACCGCCTTTATAAAAGCTTCCTTGAGAACAGACAAAAATATTTCTGCGGCGCTGCGAGAAATTTGAATGACGACTAAAATAATAAGAAAATATCTGGAACACGATAATATTGATGAGTTGATTAACCGTTATGAATCACTTATCCACAGTTCCCGAGATGTAACTCTTTTTATCCGTTACAGCGATGGTAAAATATTAGAGGCCAATACCGCGGCAATCAATACCTATCAATACTCGCACGAAGAATTACTCAATAAAACGATTTTTGACCTGCGGGCACCGGAAACCCGCGACCGGCTTTTGCCGCAAATGGCCGCTGCGGCCACCTCCGGCCTCCTTTTGGAAACCGTCCATATCAGAAAAAATGGCGAAAGATTTCCGGTTGAGGTTAATTCTCAGGGAGTCATCATCGGCAAGGAACAAGTTCTCTTGAGTATAATTCGTGATATCAGCGAACGTATGATAGCTCAGCATCTTTTGGAAGAAAGTGAAAGCAACTTACGTGCGCTTCTCAATGCGGGCACCGAATCTTTCTTCCTGATGAATAAAGATGGCATTATCCTGGCAGCCAATGAAACAGTTGCCAAAAGATTCGGATTAACCGTGAAAAGTTTTATCGGCAGCTGTATTTACGATCTGATGGTGCCGGAAATAGCCAAACAAAGGAAAACTCAGGCCGACAACGTAATACGCACCGGCAAGTCGGTGCGTTTCGAAGATGTTCGTTTCAATAGAAATATTGATCAGGTATTATACCCCGTATTTAATAATAAAGGACAGGTCGTGCGTATCGCCGTTTTCGGAGCCGATATTACTGAACGCCGCAAAATGGAGCAAAAACTGCAAGCCATAGCGCTTACCGATGAACTTACCGGACTTTACAACAGAAGGGGATTTTTAAATCTCGCCGAACGGCAATTGAAGTTATCCAAACGCACTAAAGATAAATTGCTGCTTTTCTTTGTAGATATTGACGGTCTGAAACTGATTAATGATAATCTGGGGCATGAAAAAGGCGACAGAGCATTGATCAGTGCGGCCAGAGTTCTCGTACAGACTTTCCGTGAATCGGATATCATCTCCCGTATCGGCGGCGATGAATTTGCCATCCTGGCTGTCAGTGCCAAAACTGCTTTACTGGATATAGTAATGAGCCGATTTCACAAGTTTATGGATTATATCAACAGCCGTTCCAGCCAGAAATACAAACTTTCCATGAGTATCGGTTCGGCTCTTTTTGATCCCGCACATCCGTGTTCGCTCGATGAGCTTATGTCCAGGGCCGACATGGCTATGTATGAAGACAAAAGAAATAAAAAAATCTGAATGAAGGATATGATTATCGTTTCTAATGAATATTCCAAGCCTGTTACAGAAAATGCATGAGGAGAAAACGCTGAGCGCCAAGCAGCTCAATTATCTGCTGGACATCCATAAAAAGAAATTGTTTTCCGTTCATCAGGAACTGCGCTTCTCTTTTTACGCAGGTATTTTGCTTGTTATCGCGGGACTGGGCTTGACCATCAAACAATACTTTGCCCAACTCGGCGATATCGCCATTATCGGCAGTTTGACAGCCGGCTCTCTCGCCTCTTTTATTTACTGTTTTGCCAAAGGCAACTCTTATTCCCATAAAGAAGTCGCCTCGCCCAACATCGCGTTTGATTACATTTTGTTTTTCGGCTGCACGCTCTATTCGATGGACATCGCCTATAGCGAAACGCAGTTTCATGTTCTTGGCAATCTTTGGAATAATTATCTGCTGGCCTCTTTTGTTTTATTCCTTTTTCTGGCTTACCGCTACGACAATCGCGTAGTTTTATCGCTGGCGCTATCGACACTCGCGGCATGGTTTGGCTTTACCGTTACGGAGAGCCGCTTCTCTTTTCAGGAATATCATCGCTTGTATGCGATTGCTTATAGCTGCCTAACCCTGTTGATCGGAATATTTCTTTACCGGCTGGCCGTCAAAAAACATTTCTTCGATATCTATCTTAACTTTGCCACCCATTTCCTTTTTGTCGCGCTGCTCTCCGGAGTCATTCATTACAAGTTATTCTCGCTTTATTTTCTCTGTTTTCTTGCCGCCTGCGTCATTCTTGTACTGTATTCCCTGCGCACTAAAAGATTTCTTTATATGCTCTACGCTATCATTTACGGCTATATCGGCATCAGCATTGTTGGTCTGGATATAATCAGGCGGAATACTTTCCTCGTGCTAACGTATTTTATTGTTACCTCCCTGGCCGTAATAGTTCTGATTTTTTCATTATCGCGCAAGTTCAAGGAGAATGCATGAAATTCTGCCTCTATACCTCCGAGCAGGAAGAAAACATCTTCACCAGAAAAAAAGCGAAAACATGGCGGCGCTCCGGCCTGATTACGGAACAACAGCTCCGCATCATGGAAGAATGCACTAATCCGGGGGTCAGCCAGACAAATGTGTTTTTTCGCCTCCTCTTCTTTGTCTTTACTTGTGTTTGTGCCTCCGCAATTATAGCGTTTGTCTTGTGGCTGGCTAATTTTAATAACCGTGTTGGAGAAGCAACAACGTTAATATTTTTTAGCATTACTTTTTACTTTCTGGCCGAATACTTAATCAGAAACCGCTTTTTTTACAGATATGGTATCGAAGAAGCACTGTCCATAGCCAGCATGACCTCCTTAGTTATTGGTTGCGGCCTGCTTATGGATAACTGGCGTATTGATAATCAGCTTGCAGTAATTATTATTTGCCTGCTCCTGGCAATCTCCGCTTTCTGGATTTATTTACGGTTTGGTTTTTTATACTCGATTTTAATCAGCATTATTGCCCTTTGTATAATCCCTTTTCAGTTATCACTTCCGGCGACAGGGGAAAGGTTGTTTTTGTTGTTCATTCTCTTCCTGATTCTTTTGATCAGCCTCATCTTTGATAAACCGGAAATCGCAGATTTTCAAAAAGAAAAGACCACCATCATCCAGGCATGCCTCTTGGCCGCCATCTACGTGACAATTAATCTGCGCATTTTCGACTTAGCAAAATTATATTTTAGAGATATTGGTATAAATCAGCAACCCTATGCCGGGTTTCCGCCTTATCTTTACTGGATATCCTACCTGCTTACTTTTCTAATTCCTATCGGCGGCCTCTATTGGGGCATTAAAAGTCGGCGGCGCATGATTATCAATGTAAGCCTGCTTGCCGCTTTTGTAACTCTGTCCACAAACAAGGATTATCTGGGATTAAAACATTCCGCCTGGGATCCGGCCATTATGGGGTTATTATTGATCGCCCTATCAATTTTGATAAAAAGATGGCTGACACAAGGACCAAACAAAACAAGGGATGGCTTTACGGCGGAAAATATACTGAAGCCGGAAAGCCACGGTATCAACCTGGCGGATATTGGCGCTGCCCTCACTCCCGGTTTTATCGAATCCCAGCAACCGGTAGCACCAACAGAAAAATTTTTCGAGGGAGGTAAATCAGGAGGGGGAGGCTCTTCCCGGGACTTCTAATACCAATTCTAAATCAAAGATGATATCGAGGCGGCAGGGAGGAGGCGAGGGAGGTTTGCCGCGGCGGATTGAGGAAGCCAACGATGCTGCCAACAAAGATAGCGCTTTGATTTAGAATTGGTATAATGCTGATGAGGATAGTATGAATATTAATGAATTAATCAAGGGCATTCTGCCCCGGAATGTTGATTATCTTGTTGGTCTGGCCAATCTTACCGGACTGCTGCCGGAGAGATATAGAGGTTATGATTATGCGATCGTTTTGGCCCGCAGGCTTGATGACCGGATTATTAATAATATAGCAGATGGCCCCAACATGGATTATTTCAATCACTATCATGAAGTTAATGCGGAATTAACTCATGTTGCCCATAGTTTAGCTGATGCTATTTCCGCTCAGGGAAGCAAATCTCAGGTAATTGAGCCAACATTCCATGATAAAGACATCAATGAAAGTTATTCCCAAACTCTGCGGACTAATTTCTCTCACAAAATGGCGGCAACGCGCGCAGGGCTGGGCTGGATTGGCAAAACGGCCCTTTTTGTCTCCTGGCAATTCGGCCCCCGCGTGCGCCTAGTGACAGTACTGACTGATTATCCCCTGCCTTATTGCCCTGAGCCCATTGACGAAAGCAAATGCGGCTCCTGCAATTTATGTATGCGGGAATGCCCCGCAAAGGCAGCTAACGGCAAGCTCTGGAATATTCATGTTGATCGCGATGAATTCTTCGACGCTTTTGCCTGCCGGAAAAAGGCACGCGAACTTTCCCTGAATATTTTAAACAAAGAAATCAGCTTATGCGGTAAATGTATTGCAGTGTGCCCGATCGGAAAAAAGAAAAAATCACAAGCATGAACAAGGTCACTGATTAAATCACTGGAAATGAATTTATAGCGTTCTTTATATTTAGAAAAAAGTTTGATTACTTGTTTATTCTTTTTTGCATCATTGGAAATTACATAGAAGCCAACATTCTTATAATTAATGTTGCCGTTCTTCCAAAACCAGACCATACTCCAGTTGATAATTTAACTTCACTTTTCCTGCTTATTTTCGCCTTTACTCCCGGAATGATCCTTCCATAACGATTGCGGAAAGACTTTTACGCGCTGACGGCGCTTCGCGCTCTTGCAGATAAGCAGGCAAATCTTCCTTTCTGCCTTTTTTGCCCACAGCGATCATTGCTTCAACCTGATAGGCATCCGGTATGTGCAATAACTCCTGCGCCTGCTCATAATCAAATCCCTGCATTCCATGAACAACAAGACCATTGAGCGAGCCTTGCAGCGCCAGGTTTTCCCAGGCGGCTCCGGCATCAAAGGAATGAGTCCGGGAAGGCTGATGGGAATCAAAAGTTGTTTTGGAAATAACAACAATCAGTACAGCGGCGTTTTTTGCCCAGTTTTGATTACCCTCCGCCAGCAGATTAAAGAATGTCGCCCAATGCGTTGTATTTCTGCGGGCATAAAGAAAACGCCAGGGTTGATTATTATTGGAGGATGGCGCCCATTTTGCCGCCTCAAAAAGAGAAAACAAATCAGCTTCCTCAATTTCCTCACCGGACATGGCGCGCGGCGACCAGCGATTTAAAAACATCTCATTCACGTCCTGCTCTTGTTTTCTAAAATCCTGAATTTTCATAACGGCTCCTCCACCCTATTAATTAAAATTTGCGGCTCAAATATTCTTTTACTTCTTCCCGGCTCAGGCAATTGATACAATCGGTTTTCTCCAGCCAGCCTTTTCGGGCGATCTTTACTCCCCAATTGATATCGGCCAGTCCCGCCGCATGATGCGCATCCGGATTGATGGAAATCTTCACACCTTTTTTCTTGGCATAAATACAATTGCGCCAATCCAAATCCAGCCTGTGCGGGTTGGCATTTAACTCGATTATTTTACCATACTGGGCTGCGGTATCAATGATTTCCATTATATTTACTAGATAAGGTTCCCGGGCCAAAAGCAGCCTTCCCGTAGGATGTGCCAGCATAGTGGTATAGGGATTTTGCAGAGCGTTTTTAATGCGGCCGGTCATTTCGGTCTCGGACATATTAAAGTTGCCATGAATGGCCGCAATAACAAAATCAAACCCGGCTAAAATTTTATCATCATAATCTAGGTTGCCGTCCGGTAGGATATCGGATTCAATCCCCCGGAAAATATAAAATGGCGTGTGTTTTTTATTCAGCTCAGCAATAAGTTTGTGCTGTTTTTCAATATCTTCTTTTTTCAGTCCGCCGGCGTAATAGGCGGACTGGCTGTGATCGCTGATCCCGATATATTGGTAGCCCATTTTTTTTGCCGCCTGTACCATACCCTCCAGTGATTCCGCTCCATCACTGAAATTGGTGTGGATATGAAAAAGGCCGCGAATATCTTTTTCTTCCACCAATACCGGCAGGCTGCCCTTTTCCGCGGCAGCAATTTCCCCCATGTCTTCCCTTAACTCCGGTGGAATGAACTTCAGCCCCAAATGAAAAAATATTTCTTCCTCACTGCGGCAGACAATATTCTTCTCTGCCTTCCACAGGCCATATTCATTAATTTTGAGGCCCATATTCTTCGCTCTTCCCCGCAGGGCGGTATTATGCTCCTTGCTGCCCGTAAAATGCAGCAGCGCATGGGGAAATTCCGCATCATGGACAATCCGCAAATCCGCATTAATCCCTGACTGTAATGTTACGCTTACCTTGGTAGTACCCTTACCCGAAACCGCTGCTATAAGCGGCAGTCCGGTAAAATAGTCGGCTAACGCAGCGGGATTAGCCGAACTGGCGACAATATCTATATCCTTTACTGTTTCGGTACAGCGGCGCAAAGAACCGGCAATGCTGACACGGATAACGTTTTCATTTTCCTGTAGAGAATTCAGTAATATTTGAGCGGAGACTTCCACTTCCGCATAGAGCCTTCTCTCTTTATAAAGTTTGAGCTTCTCAATACCCGCTAAAATATTGTCCTGTGTTTTTTTACCGAATCCTTTGAGTTCAACAAGGCGATTTTCATGGCAGGCATATTCCAATTCACCTATTGTCTTTATTCCCAATTGTGTAAAAAGTGCATGGATTTTTTTCGGCCCCAAACCAGGGATCTTCAGCATTTCCAGATGGCCTTGCGGGATGGCAGCTTTCAGAGCTTCATAATATTCCAGTTTTCCCGTTTGTACCAGTTCCGTAACCTTCTTGTTAATCGCTTCTCCGATACCTTCAACTTCCGCCAGCTTATTTTCCGCAACCAAACTTAGCAAATCCTTATCGAGTTTTTCCAGATTACGGGCGGCATTTTGATAGGCACGTGATTTGAAGGGATTTTCGCCTGATAATTCCAGAAGAACGGCAATTTCTTCCAGAATTTTTATAACGGATTCTTTGGTTACCGCGGGGATGGAAATCATTTTTACCCCTTAAAAAACTGCTGATATAATTTCCCGCTTCTTTAATGGTTTTTAAATAATGATTATCTAGTATATCTAATTTTTATGACTTTTTTGTGAGGCAACGCTTGACATTCTACTTTTAACAATATATAAGGCGCAACTTGCTAAAAAAACACTTAAAGACGTCCCCATCGTCTAGAGGCCTAGGACACGGGCCTTTCACGCCTGTAACTGGGGTTCGACTCCCCATGGGGACGCCAGCTAATTAAAAAAGGGCAAACTGGAAAATAGTTTGCCCTTTTTTGCATCCTTAAATCTTATTTTTCTTTAGCCGTTGCTTTTTTCTTGACCGGCTTCTTTTTTGTCTCCGTTGCAGTGGCAGCCGGTTTCTTTGCCGCTTTCGGTTTTGGTGGTGCCTTTTTCGTGGCGGTTGGCTTCTTTGCCTCTTTAGGTTTCGGCGGTGCCTTTTCCTTGGCAGCCGGTTTCTTTGCCGCTTTCGCCTTGGGTTTTTCTTTTGATTCTTCTTCGGCGGCGGTAGCCGGTTTCTTTACCGCTTTAGGTTTTGGCGGTGCCTTTTCCTTGGCGGCCGGCTTCTTTGTCGCTTTCGTTTTGGGTTTTTCTTTTGATTCCTCTTCGGCAGCGACCGGTTTCGTTACCTCTTTTGGTATTTGTTCCGCTTCACTGGGAGCTGCCGGTTGTTTTTTAGGTTCTGCTTGGGTCTGCGGAGCCGGTTGCTTCTTCGGCTCTTCCTGGGCCGGTGCTGCAAGCTGCGGCTTGGACTTGGTTTCGACAGGTTCCTTTCCCTTTTCCTTTGCCGGTTTTGCCTTATGTTTTTCCTTTTTCTTTGGCGGTGCGGCTAATTTTTCCGCTTTGGCCTGCGCCAAATCCGCGTTACGCTGGACAAATTTTTCCGCTGCAGCAATTCTTACATTCGTCTCTCTAATTTTAGACTTAAGACTTTTAACAAGAGGGTCGCTTTGGGCTTTTTCTTTGCTAATCCCCTTTTGGGCTAGTTTCTGCAATCGCAAATCCAGCTTCTTTTCTAAAATCCGGCGTTGCTCAATTCTTACATCCTTACTTTTCGATGACATCTTTTCCTCCCCTTATTTTTTAATTAATTTACAGGTTGATATGAAAATAGCAATATTTTTTTACGAAAGCCATAAAAAAATATTGCTGCTAATTACTTTTTTAGTGAGACTCCAATTCCGAAGGCAAAGTGTAATGAGACTTAAACTTCAAAAGCGAAGCGAATTGAAGTTTGTTAGTCGAATTATCCCGTATAAGCGCACCTGCCTCTTGGGGCAAAACGCTCTTCCCCCCTTGGGGGTTCATATCAGTGATTTTAATTTCATTCCAGATATAACTTTACCCCAATGGTAGCAGAGACATCCGGCGATTACAATAAATATACCATTTTAAACCACTATACCAGAATGGCTTATCCTTTGTCGAAAAGAAGAAATAAACGCGATACGACGATAAGACCTTATACTAAGATTCGCTATTTCCCCTTCCCTGAGGAATAATCAAACTAATTTTCTGCATCTGGAAATGGTTTTCCAGCTTACTGCCGCAATCAACCGGATCACGTTCTTGCACTGCCTTGCCAAGTTAAAGAATAATTATTTTACAAGTTACTTTTCTGCTCGAAAGCCTCATTATAACTCTGGAAATTATTACGTCCATTTTCCTTAGCCTTATACATGGCAATGTCCGCATTTTTCTTCAAGGTATCAAAATCCAGACCGCTTTCGGGATAGACAGCAATGCCGATACTGGTTGTAATTTTCAATTCATGATTACCTAAAGCAAATGCCCGCTGAAAAGAATCAACAATCTTCCTGGCAATCACTTCCGCATCTTCTCTTTGATTTATTTCCGGCAAAAGCAGCATGAATTCATCACCGCCCATACGCGCTACCGTATCGCTTTTGCGCAGACGCCCGCGGAGGCGGTTTCCGACGCTCTGTAATAACTGATCGCCAATGTCGTGCCCCAAAGAATCGTTGATATGCTTAAATTTATCCAGATCCAGCATCATTACACCAAATTTCTTATTATTGCGCTGGGCTGAGGCCATTGCGACATTCAGCCGGTCATTGAAAAGCAAACGGTTCGGCAAGCCGGTAAGGGCATCATGGAAAGCCATATGCAGAATTGTTGCTTCCGCTTTCTTGCGTTCGTTAATATCCCGCACTATGCCGCGAAAACCGACAGGCTTTCCGGCAACGTCTTTTATTAAGGATGCCGACATTTCTACATGTCTTTTAAAACCGTCTTTACGGATCACTTCCAGAGTGTAACCTTTCTCGGGCTGGCCTGTTTGATAAACTTTCAAGGCCAGACGGTTGAGCTTTTCCGATGTATCCTTATCCACATACTGGTGGTCGTTCATACCCATTAATTCTTCACGGGAATAACCGAATATTTTACGGCAGGCTTCGTTAAAGAAGGTAAATTTACCCTTCAAGTTCAGCTCATAATAGCCGTCCTCAATGTTTTCCAGAATTGTCCGGTAGCGTTCTTCACTGGCCTTAAGGGCTTCCTCGACTTTTTTCCGGTCATCAATATCCATGTAATTGCCAAGAATTTCCCTTTTGCCGTCATAATAAATGGGGATGACTGTTTCCATTGACCATTTAATCTGGCCGCTTTTGGTTACCGTACGGAATTCATACGGCGTTGTCCGCTGCATTTTCAACATTTTAATTGCATTCTCCCGGCTGGCTTCTCTATCGTCGGGATGAATCAGAAATATGGACGGCATGTCGATAAGTTCATGGGCACTGTAACCAACAAATTCCTGAAACTTGGGATTGACGAAACGAAATTTGCCGTCACGAATTATATAGATGCCAATCGGAGAACTGGTGGCTAGAGTTTTGTAAAGCTCTTCTTCGCGCTTACGCTCTGTAACATCGCGCACAATGCAATGCAGCAGCCGTTTCTCTTTAAGTTCGACACAATTGAAACTTACTTCAGCATCAAAAAGAGATTTGTTACACTGGGCCAGTTTCCATTCAAAAAATTGTGATTCGCCGCTCAAAGCAATATTAATTTTTCGCTTCATCTTTTCTTTGGAACTGGAACCGTCCGGCTGTTGAAGCGGCGCATATTTCTGAAACGGCTGGTTGATTATCTGCCCGCGCTCGCAGGCAAACATTTCCAGTGTCTTGTTGTTACAGTCAACAACTTTTTCTCCATCCAGAAGAAAAATTGCGTCACTGGCTGATTCAAATAAGGCATAAAAATTGGTCCCGCCGGACTCACTGGCGGACGATGAGCCGCCGGGTTCTCCGACGGCAGGATGGGGTTCGGCAATATCTGCTGATTTATGGATTGACTTTCCAGTTCTTCTGCTATTAATCATATCGGCTGTATGACCTCTTAGCTACAAGCTAATGTGTACGATAAAGTACATCCATCCCCGCATTATGTCAATTTGTTTCTGCGGCATCAACAGGCAATATCCTAATCATATTATATTTTTCCGTTGTATTCCAAAAGGCCGATAACCTCAATATGATGAGTCTGCGGAAACATATCCAAAGGCAGCAGACTCATCAGAGTGTATCCGTATTGCGCTAATATTTTTACATCCCGCGCCTGAGTCGCCGGATTGCAGGAAACATAAATAATCCTGCGGGGCTTTATGCCGCCAATAGATTCCAGCACCCGTATGCTGCAACCGATGCGGGGCGGATCGAGAATTATCAAATCTATTATGCTTCCCGGCGCTGATAATATTTCTGGCAATACTCTTTCTACATCGCCTTGAATAAACTCGGCATTCTGCACATTTTG
Source organism: Syntrophaceae bacterium (assembly GCA_003142535.1). GTDB lineage: Bacteria > Desulfobacterota > Syntrophia > Syntrophales > Smithellaceae > Fen-1166. Next base: position 15,685 of record PLMQ01000013.1, on the reverse strand, counting down.
TTTTTCGGCATTAGCCCTTGCAAACTTTATTGACTTTTCATTTAATTCAATACTGATAATTTTTCCGGCATAAGGTGACAGGAAAAGGGCAAAAAGCCCGCAGCCGCAATAGGCATCAATTAAAGTATTTATTGGACTAGCCGCCGCCAGGCGGCAAACTTCCTCCACCAGAGCGTCAGCCAGGAACAAATTGGCCTGAAAAAATCCATCAACTGGTACTAAAAATTCCCTGCCTTTCACGACGCGCTTAATCTGTCCTTTCCCCGCTGTTTGCTGAGTGAACAAATCAGACCAGAGTGTCAGACGGGCATCTTTTTTATTCGTGAAACTCCAATTCCGAAAGCGTAGTGCATCGGAATTGGCAAGTTGAACAATCCCGCGAAGCGGAGGGTTCAATGCCTCGCGGGTTGCTGCCGAATGTTCCCAAGGCTTGCTTTGAGGTTCATACCCGTGATTTTGTAAAATCAGTCCTTCCCGCAGCTTTTTTATTTTTGCATTTATTGTTTCTTCCATAATTTCACAGCGCCCGATATTAACAAGCCTGCCACCGGAAATATCCAGAAAACCAAGGTTAATCACCTGACCGGTTTTTACTGCATGACATTGCGCTTTGCCCCGATAATGATATATTTCCGGCGAAGCAATCGTATCTCGAACCGGCGGCTCAGGAATTTTGCCGATCTTTTGAAAAGCTTCTTCCACCTGTTTCTTTTTGAGTGATAACTGCTGAGCGTAATTTATGTGCTGGTAACAGCAACCGCCGCAGCTTTCATAATAACCGCATAAAGGTTTTTTACGCCAAGCTGAGGTTTTAATTATCTTTAATATTTTGCCGCGGGCATATGTTTTTTTGAGTTCAGTGATGGCAATTTCCAGTTCATCACCCGGCGCGGCAAAGGGAACAAAAACCACAAAGTTGTGAACGCGGCCGACCCCTTCTCCACCGAAGGCTATACTTTTAATTTTTATCACCAGACGATCTGCAAGTTGCAACTTTCACCTCATTTATTTGTGAAACTCCAATTTCCATAACGAAGTGTATGGAAATTGGTCAATTGAATTAATCCCGCGTGCGAAGTTTAGCGGGGCAATATAACAATCCCGCGAAGCGGAGGGTAATGAGACTCAAACTTCAAAAGCGAAGCTAACAGAAGTTTGTTAGCCGAATTATCCCGTATAAGCAGGGATATTATACCCGTGATTCATTTAATAGCTAATACCATTCTAAATCAAAGATGATATCGAGGAGGCAAGGAGGAGGCGACGAGGCGTATTGTGCATACATTGAGGAAGCCGACGACACTGCCAACAAAGATAGCGCTTTGATTTAGAAATGGTATAACATATAGGATAATATGGTTGATAGTCAAACTTAAGCGGCATTTTTCTTTACAACTAAATACTTTCTTGTTAATTAGCAGACAGAAATTACGTGCCCGCTAAATACCGGGACTTTGTTACGAAAAAAAACATCAGAAAGGTTAATAATGTCCGACGAAAGAAAATCTATTCTTTGCCCCAATTGCCGCAAATTGATCAGTTCCGATGAACCATTGTGCCCTTACTGCGGGCTGTCACGTCCGGGATTGCACAACGCTATGGGCATACTTCGAAAGCTGCTTTTTGCTTTCGATCCGATAAAATCAATCATAATTGTCAATGTCGCCTTCTATATTCTGGCGCTGCTGTTAAATCCCGGAGAAATTTTTATAAGTGGCGGTAGCCCTTTTAATTTTTTGTCCCCATCGGGACAGAGCCTTTTATTATTGGGAGCGACAGGCACTATTCCCATATTCCAATTTCATCATTATTGGAGTTTAATCTCCGCATCATTTCTGCATGGCGGTATTTTGCATATCGGTTTCAATATGATGGCGTTATATCAAATTGGCCCGTTTATTTTGCAGGAATTCGGCTTCTACCGATTTATAATTATATACATCCTTACCGGTATTGCCGGTTTTGTCGTTTCTTTGTTTTTCGGAGTTCCTTTTACAATCGGCGCTTCCGCGAGCCTCTGCGGCCTGATCGGCGCCATTATATATTACGGCAGAAGCCGCGGCGGTCATTATGGCCAGGCTATTTACAAACAGGCAATGGGCTGGGTTTTGGGGCTGATTGTTTTCGGAGTTCTGCTGAGCGGCATCAATAACTGGGCTCACGGTGGCGGCCTTTTATCGGGGATATTGCTGGCTTTCCTGCTGGGCTATAATGATAAAAAAAGGGGAACCGCCGGACACAAGCTGCTGGCCTATGCGTGTATCTTAATTACTGCCGGAGTATTAATCTGGGCGATAGCTTATTCTTTGATTTCCGTTCTGGCACCGGAATTACTTTCGTAAGTAACATTGGCTGAAAATCAGTGTTCCAATATATTCTATATCAATTATTTCGCCTTTTTATTATTTTAATTTATTAGTGAAACTCCAATTCCTAAAGCGCAGCGCATTGGAATTGGTAAGTTGAACAATCCCACATAAACAGGGTATAATAATCCCCAGTGTGGTCGAGAAACGTTCCCAAAGTTTGATTTGGGCTTCATACCGGGGATTGATAGGATGAATTTATGAACAGAAGAAAACTATACTCTTTATTTTCAATTTTATTGCTGTTAACCGGTTGCGGTGGGGCTATCAACATAAACAATAAAGTTGTCAGCGTCAGTTCCGGGCAATTTGTCTACCAGGATGGCAATCTTATCAGCAACTATAAGGCTGATGTCAATTCGGTTTGGGCAGCCTGCGAAAAAACAATAATCGAGTTGAAGGCGAAGGATCTTCAAAAAGAACGAAAGATTTCCACGGGCAAAATTAAAGCAAACCTTCAGGAAGAAAAGGTTACCATCTACGTAGAATATATAGCCACAAATTTGACAGCAGTTTCCGTCTTTGTCGGAGTGGCCGGCAACAATATTGCTTCCCGGCTTATTCATGATAAAATTGCGAACTACTTAAACAAACCTTAAACTTTAACTATGCCCGATAATCCCCAAGATCAAAATCACGGGTATGAACCCTCCGCTTCGCGGATAATTCGGCCAGCAAACTTCAGCTTGTGACCTTTAGGTTACTCACTTTGTTTCTGAAGTTTGGGTCTCATTACAACTTACCTATTCCGACTTGTGACCTTTAGGTNNGTTATACGCTTCGCTTTCGGAATAGGAGTTTTATGAACAAGAAATCCATACGGGCATTTGCCTGTGCTTCTTTTTTGAACGATTTAGGCTCGGATATGATTTATCCTGTCTGGCCGTTATTTGCAACTACGGTTATGGGCGCCAAATGGCTATGCTGGGATTGATTGACGGCCTGGGCGAAGCCTTCGTTTCCATTTCCCAAGCCATCTCCGGCTATATTTCCGACCGGATCAGAAAGAGAAAGTTCTTTATCTGGTCGGATTATATCCTGGGCTCATTATCCCGTATCGGTTATGCACTTGCTCCAACCTGGCACTGGTTGATCCCTTTCAAAATTTTAGACCGCTCCGGGAAAATACGCTCCGCGCGATGCCCTCGTTGCCGATATATCCACAGATCATACGCGCGGCGGTAATTTCGGCATGATGAAAGCCATGGATAATCTGGGCGCTGTCTGCGGCATTATTATTTGCCTGTTAATTTTTGAATGGGTAGGTTTTACAAATCTCTTTATTATCGCCGCTATACCTTCCCTGGCCAGTGCCTGGCGGATTTATAAATTCATTAAAGAAAATAAAGTTTCCGACAATAAACTCTTTGCCGGTTTTAAATGGAAAAATCTCAATACAAATTTCAAACTCTTTCTTTTTCTGAATTCTGTTTTTTCACTCGGCGCTTTCAGCTATTCTTTTTTGCTTGTGTACACCGGAAAATCCGGATTCAAAGCGGCTTATCTGCCTGTTTTTTATCTGATCATAACTGTCACAGCGGCATTATTTTCTTTGCTTATGGGGAAATTATCTGATAAAGTTGATAGAAAGAAAATTATGTATTTGGCTTTCTTTTTTTGGGCGGCAATTTGTTTTAGTTTTATTTATTGTTGAAACTCCAATTCAGAAAGTGAAGCGTATAACCTAATAACCTAAAGGTCACGAGAGGTCACAAGTCGGAATTGGCAAGTTGAACTATCCCGCACAGCGGAGGGTATAATACCCCGCAGCTAGCTTAGGAATGGGTTTCCAAAACTTGCTTTAGGGTTCATACCCGTGATTCAACAGATTCAATTATCGTTATAGCCGTATTTATCCTTTACGGTTTGCATAAAGCGGCATTGGAGACAATTCAAAAAACTTATGCCGCCGAACTATCTCCTGACTGCTTCCGGGCATCAGGTTTGGGAGTTTTCCAAATGGCTATCGGTATTTGCGCTCTGCCAGCTTCGCTTATTGCCGGTTTTCTTTGGGACAAGGTTAATATGCACGCGCCGTTTTATTTATCTCTCGTACTCACTCTGGCCGCATGTGCCCTGCTTATTTTTGTGAAGGAGGGAAGATGTAATGCCTGATAAACCTACTTGCCAGGAGATGGAAGGAAAAATCAAAGAGCTGGGAGGAGAAGCGGCAAAGGCCGCCGCCGCCGATGCCCTTCAGAAAGAATATGAAATTCAATATCGCGCCCTTTTTGATTCGGCCAATGATTCCATTATTCTTATGGATCGCGATTTGATTATTGACTGCAACAAAAGAACCCTGGAATTATTCCAGTGCTCAATGGAACAGATTATTGGTCACTCGCCGCGGGAGCTTTGGCCGGAATTTCAGGCCAATGGGCAGCCGACACCAAAATACGCTCTGGAAAGAATCAAGGAAGCCCTACATGGAGAAATGCGCCCCTACGAGTTGGTTCATAAGAGGCTGGATGGAACGTTAGTTGATACGGACGTTACTTTAAATCTTTTTGAAATCAAAGGCAAAAAGTACCTGCAAGCTATCATTCGTGATATATCCGAGAGGAAGGCAGCTCAGGAAGCCCTGCGCCAAAGCGAAGAAAGATATCGGACTATTCTGGAAGATATCGTGGAGGGATGCTATGAATGTGACCGGCAAGGCAATTATACATTCTTCAATAACTCTTTCTGTAAAATATTAGGCTATTCACCGGAAGAGATTTCCGGATCTAATTATAAAAAATATGTTGACGAAGAGCACGCTGAAAAATTAAACCATGTCTTCAAAAATGTCTTTACCAGTGGGATACCCAACAGCTGTTTTGATTGCATTGTAATTACCAAAGAAAGTCTCAAGAAATATGTTGAGCTCTCTGTTTCTTTAATTAAGACTGTTGACGGCGAATCTATTGGTTTCCGCGGCATCATGCGGGACATTACCGAGCGCAAGAAAAATGAAGAAATTATTGCTTTTATGGCGTTCCACGATCCTTTGACAGGGCTTCCCAACCGCCGCTTGTTAGATGACCGGATTTCTGTAGCTTTGGAATATGTAAAAAGGAACAAAAAGAAACTCGCCGTATTGTTGATGGATCTCGACAAATTCAAGGAAATTAACGACACTCTGGGACATCAAATGGGCGACATATTACTTAAAGAAGTTAGTATTCGGATTAATGAAATGGTGAGAAAAAGCGATACTCTGGCCCGCATGGGCGGAGATGAGTTTATGGTCCTTTTGCTGCCGGAAATCAAAGGAACAGAGGACATAATCATTGTTGCTGATCGGATTATCCGGTGCTTTTGCGAGCCTTATACCTGTGACGGCAAGAACCTTTCAATTACCGCCAGTATGGGCATTGCTATATATCCCAATCATGGCGAAGATGTGGAAACATTAATCAGCCGCGCAGACATAGCCATGTATCAGGCGAAAAAAACCGGCGGTAATTGTTTCAGGATATATCAATGATTTTTTACCAGCAATCGCGGGCATGAACCCTCCGTTTCGAGACTGTGTCGTAATCATCTATTATCATTACGAACGCACGACAGTGCGTGTGGCAATCTTTATATTATCAAAGGCTTATGGGATTGTTTCGGTAGTTTCACTCCCTCGCAAAGACATTACGACAAAGTCTCTTCGTGGGATTGTTCAACTAGCCAATTCCCCTATACTTCGTTATGGAAATTGGAGTTTCACTAATAAACCTTTCAGGTATCTGCCTTCCGGATGCCCAAAACTGACGGGATGATCCGGCCCCGCCTCTAATCGGGACAGTAGCTGCAGGCTAGCTCCGGCATCGCACGCCGCCCCTAGAACAATTTTATGAAAAAGGTCTTCCTCAATAAAATTGGAGCAGGAAAAGGTAGCGAGCAATCCGCCGGAATTAAGCAATTTGACCGCCTGCATATTTATTTCTTTATAGCCGCGCGCAGCTTTTTGCACGTCGTGTTTGGTTTTGGCAAAGGCGGGCGGGTCCAGAATAATCAGATCGAATTTTTCTTGTGTTTCCCGCAAATAATCGAAGACATCAGAGTCAATTACCGGATGTTCTTCAGGGGAAAACCCATTTAGTTCTAAATTCTTTTTAGCTGCAGCGCAAGCCTGTTTCGATATATCGAGCGACACGACCCGCTTGGCAATACCTGCGGCACAATAAACGGAAAATGCGCCGGTGTAGGAAAAACAATTAAGTACGCTGGCTCCATTACTCAGTGCGCCAATTTGTTCCCGGTTGATACGCTGGTCGAGGAAGAAACCTGTTTTCTGTCCGCCGATAAAATCCACTTCAAATTTCCAGCCGTTTTCTTTAATTTCCTGCATACCGGTTTTATCACTGCCATGGATAAATCCTTTCTTGTTTTCCAAACTTTCGAGTTTACGTGAGCGGCCTTCGCTTTGTTCATAAATACATGCCGGTTTCAGCATTGAAATAAGCGCCGCAATAATATGTTCTTTTTGCTTTTCTATTCCGGCTGTGGCAATAGAAAGGACCAGTGTCGAATCATAGACATCAACAATTAATCCGGGAAATCCATCTCCTTCGGCATTGATTAGTCGGTAAGCATTGGTTTGCGCATTGATAATAAGCTGCCGCAGTTTGATTGCGGCTTGCAGACGCCGCTGCCAGAAATCGGCTGAAATATCGTGGTCACAATCCCTGGTCAATAAGCGAAAGGCTATATCCGTATGCGGGTTATAAAATCCCAGGGCCAGCGGTTTGCCCGAGGAATCTTTTAACAGCACAATGTCGCCTGCATCAGGGTTTCCTTTAACTGTCTGAATGGCTCTGGAAAAGATCCACGGATGCCCGCGCAATAGCGCCGCTTCCCGTCCTTTTTTCAATGTTATTTCGGGATATGTTATCATTTGCATATAATTATTAGTTAGCGTTTATCACTTGAATTTGCAAGACTGATTGTAATATATAAAAACTAATGTGTGAGAAAAAGATTTCTCCTGGCAGTCGCAATGACATCAGTAAATTTAATGATTTAATTGCTCCGGGAAAAAATAATTTATTTGTCATTTCGAGCAACGCGAGAAATCTTGAATTACGTATAGTCATTAGCACAAAATTCAAGAGGTGTTATTATGTATGCTGTCATCATGGCCGGTGGTCGGGGCACACGCTTCTGGCCCCGCAGTAGAGAGAAAAAGCCCAAGCATCTGCTGGATATAATCAGTAATCGAACAATCATTCAGGAAACAGTTGACCGGATCAAGCCGCTGATTAAACCTAAGAACATTCTGATTGTTACGGGCAAAAAGCATGCATCTTCACTCATCAAACAGCTTCCGGAAATACCCATGGACAATATTATAATTGAACCGGAAGGGAAGAATACTGCGCCTTGTATTGGCCTTGCGGCTCTGCACATTCAGAAGAGGAGCGGCGATGCAGTAATGGCTGTCTTGCCTTCCGACCATGCTATTGTCAATTCGAAAAAATATTTGGAAATAATTAGAACAGCAGCGCAGCTAGCGGATAGCGAAGACGCGCTGGTAACGATCGGCATAAAACCAACGGGGCCCGAGACAGGTTTCGGCTACATTGAACGGGGTGATTCGTCGGGGGAAATACCCGCCGGAGAATTTTTCCGCGTGCAATCAATTCGGGAAAAACCTGATTTGCCGCAGGCGCAGGAATTTGTCCGCAGCGGTAAATTTTACTGGAACAGTGGCATGTTTATCTGGAAAACATCAACTATCATGAATGCCATTTTCCGCTTTTTGCCGGACTTGTATGCCGGGCTTTTAATCATCAATCAAGCGATGGGAACACCCCGGGAAAAAGAAGCAGTTCGCCAAGTATACAAAGGCCTGAAATCCATATCCATTGATTATGGTGTCATGGAAAAAGCAAGCAACGTATTCGTAATCCCGGGGGACTTCGGCTGGAGCGATGTGGGCAGTTGGGATGCCCTCCGGGAAATATCCGCCAAAGATATAAACGGCAATGCCTTTATCGGCGGCAGTGATGTAATTACTGAAGGCAGTGCAGGCTCGCTGGTTTACAGCCCGCAAAAACTTGTCGCTCTCGTCGGCGTGAAAGATTTAATCGTCGTGGAAACCAAGGATGCCTTGCTGATCTGCCAGAAAGGCAAGTCTCAGGATGTAAAAAAAATAGTTGGTGCGCTGGAAGCAAGGACACTGAAAAAATATCTATAATAAGTGAATGGTCATTGGGAGGAGCCACTTGGACGACGCGGCAATCCTTCCAATTTATCATTTCGGTCGTTAGGGAGAACTCTTACAAATGGTGTATACTATTTCAAATATATCGGCTCACCCGTAACAACAAACTTCCCCTTTTTCAGTTCATCGGTAATGATTCCTAGGGTCGTTTTTTCATCATCAAAAGTGATGATTAATAAATCATGCCCTTTATTCTCATGGTTTTTCACTCCGTCAATTTTTTTCAGGATAGCACCTATCCTGGCATTGGAGTTTCAGGCCGAACAACCGGGCACAGTCAATTGCACAGTTCTTTCCGCAGCCAGCGCAACTGAAGATAATGCCGCGAAAAACAAAAGACATAAAATTATGCTGACAACCTTTTTCATCTTCCACCTCTCTTAAGTATTAGATATATTGTAACTCTAAATCCTGTCCATAATCAATCACAATTTGCGATTGACAGTCTATATTTAAATCTGTAATAAAAACAAAAGTATAAATACTATATAATATAAAGACAATGATTATGCCCCTTAACCCCAATGTCCAAATAATTCTTGCTTCCGCCTCACCACGGAGGCAGGAACTGCTGTGCTCAGTGGGATTGAAGTTCAAAACCATACCAGCTCATGCCAATGAAGATTACAAGGAAGGCGAAAGCCCGCGCGAACACGTGCAAAGACTAGCTAAGGACAAAGCCCTCGCCATTGCTAAAAAATATCCCCAAGCTTGGGTCTTGGGCGCTGATACAATTGTTGTCATTGACGAAATGATTTTAGGCAAACCGAAAAACAAAGCGCAAGCACAAAAGATGTTAGAAAGATTGAGTGGACGCGAGCATAAGGTTTTCACCGGGTTTACCTTAGCCCATATTGCGTTCAAAGTAAGTAAAACAAAAGTTATTCAGTCTGCCGTACGATTTAAGACGATCAGCCCGGAAGAGATGGAGTGGTATATTTCCTGTGATGAGCCTTACGACAAGGCCGGCAGCTATGCGGTACAGGGCAAAGGCGCTTACTTCATCAAGTCAATCCGCGGCTCCTACACCAATGTTATCGGTTTGCCGCTCTGTGAAGTTCTGGAAGAATTGAAAAGTTTAGGCGCAATACACTTTAGGTAATAACTAATGGATACGCAGATTGCCGAAAATATCGCAAATATCAAACAAAGAATAGCAGTGGTGGCGGCAAGCTGCGGTCGGGATCCCCATTCCATTAAATTAATGGCAGTGACTAAAACAGTTGCTGCTGAGCGGATTCCCCAAGCTATTGAAGCTGGAATTACAATGCTGGGCGAGAATTACGTTCAGGAAGCAAAAGAAAAAATTGCTATTTTAAGAGACCGTGAGTTTAACGGCGCATCCGGCATTCGCCGGATATACTCCGCAGATGCCTGCCCGGCGCATGCCGGGAGCGTTTTTCAACAGCCCCAATGGCACATGATCGGCCATCTCCAGACGAACAAGGCCAAATACGCCGTTCATCTTTTTGACTATATTCATTCCGTTGACCGCCGGGAATTGGCTAAAGAACTGGACAAAAGAGCAGGCATCGCCAACCATCACCTAAATATTTTAATCGAAGTCAATGTCAGCGGTGAACAGACAAAAAACGGCATTCCCGCCGCAGAAGCGTTATCCTTAGTTGAGCAAATTGCTCCGCTCCCAAATCTGACCATCCGCGGATTAATGACTATGGCGCCCTATTCCGATAATCCGGAAAATTCCCGTCCTTATTTTGCAGCGCTGAGAAAGCTTAAAAACGAAATCGCCGCGCAATCAATTCCCCGTGTGCAGATGGATGAACTTTCCATGGGCATGACCGATGATTTTGCAGTAGCCATCGAAGAAGGCGCCACCATCGTCCGCATCGGCCGGGCCATCTTTGGTGAACGGCCATAATCTCTGAGCACAGAGTGGTCATGACACTGCAATCCTATTTGCCATATGATGAAGCTTTATAAACGTAAATGTAAGAATGAGCACAGGCATTTCTTCCTGTACTGTTGTTTTTCTTATTTTCCCAATTCACACAACATTTCAATCGGAAATAATCAAAAAGCTTCTGAACTCTAACTTAACATGTATTACAAGTATCGGGGCAGGTCACCCTGGAGCAAGAGAAAAACAGATAAACAGCATAAAGTAATTTATTTATGTATTTGTTACTACGAAAAATGCTACATTACAATACAGGTTTGTTGTCTTGTAATAATAAAATTATGTTTTAACAGATGTTCCAACTTATGAATAAAAAATATACATATTTCATTGTCATATTCTTAATTGTTGCTTCTTTTATCGCCTTTAGCCGAATCCTGGGCAATGGTTTTGTTAATTTTGATGACTACTCTTATATTACTGAAAACAATCATATTCAATCAGGCATTAACATAGAAAGCGTTAAGTGGGCATTTACCACTGCATATTTCAGTTACTGGCATCCGCTTACATGGCTTTCGCATATGCTGGACTGGAACTTATTCGGCGCAAACGCCTCTGGTCATCACCTGGTAAATCTATTGTTGCATATCGGCAGTGTCCTCTTTTTGTTCTTCTTTTTAGAAAAGACGACAAAATCCCTTTGGCCTTCCGCTTTCGTCGCAGCTCTTTTTGCCCTGCATCCCCTGCGGGTGGAATCGGTTGCCTGGGCTGCCGAACGCAAAGATGTTTTGAGCATGTTTTTCGGTATGGCAACCATCTACGTCTATGCCTTTTACGTTGAAGAGCATAAACTCTCCAGATATTTTCTTTGTTTAACATTATTTGCTCTGGGACTAATGGTCAAACCTATGCTGGTTACCCTGCCTTTTGTGCTGATGCTTCTTGATTACTGGCCGTTAGGACGATGGCAGAATGCCCTCGCTCCAGTAAAAGTGCCGGTAGCGGTTAGTGAAAGATCAGGAAAGAAGAAAACTAAACAGCGCAAAGCTGAATCATCGGTGCAGAAAAAGATCGCCAGACCTGTCAAAAGCGACCGTCAATTAATTGGTAATCTGCTGTGGGAAAAATTGCCATTTATTTTTTTAGCAATAATTTTGAGTATTGGGCTTATTTGGCAACAACAAAGCGTTGGCGGGATGGCTTCCCTGCAAAAAATTCCTTTTTCTGACCGCATTTTGAACACGATTGTGTCCTATGTTGCCTATCTTGGTAAAATATTCTGGCCGGTTGATCTGGCCGTATTTTACCCTTATGGATCTTCTTTTCCGTTCTGGCAAATCTTGGTTTCTTGCTTCATCTTGATCGGAATTACTATTGTTGTTATTTATGCCCTTAAGAAACTGCCTTTTTTATTCGTTGGCTGGTTTTGGTATCTGGGAGTCTTGTTTCCTGTTATTGGGTTAATGCAGGCAGGAGCTCAGGCCATGGCCGACCGCTATACTTATTTTCCCTCTATCGGCATTGCCATTATGCTGGTCTGGGGCATTCCGCTTTTGTTCCAACGCGAAGACATGCGCAAAAAGATTTTATTCCCGGCCGGAATAGCCGTCCTGGCCATCCTGGCAATTTTAACCTGGCAACAATGTGGTTACTGGAAAAACAGTATCGAGCTTTTTAATCATGCTTTGCATATAACAAAAGATAACTATTTTGCGCATAGAATTCTTGGTTCTGTTTTGGTTGATGAAGGAAAAAGCGAGGAGGCCATTGATCATTATAACGAAGCAATCCGTCTGAAACCAGATTATGCCATTGCCTATGACAGCCGGGGGAATGCTTATAATGACCTTGGCCAGTATCAGCGTGCTATTGAGGATTATAATGAAGCAATCCGCCTGAAACCGGATTATGTCATTGCTTACCACAACCGGGGGATTGCTTACTATAAACTCGGCCAATCTCAGTTGGCCATCGAGAACTACAACGAAGCAATCCGCCTGAAACCGGATTATGCCGATGCCTACTACAACAGGGGGATTGCTTACTATAAACTCGGCCAGCAACAGCGAGCCATTGAGGACTACAACGAGGCCATCCGCCTGAAACCGGATTTAGTCTTGGCCTACAGCACGCGGGGGATTGCTTACTATAAACTTGGCCAGCAACAGCGAGCCATTGAGGACTACAACGAGGCCATCCGCCTGAAACCGACTGATACCGATACTTACAACAACCGGGGGCTTGCTTATTTAAATCAGGGCAACAACGAGCTAGGCTGCAGTGATGCGCAAAAAGCGTGTGCATTGGGAAACTGCAGATTGTTAGAAGTGGCTAAAGACAAGGGACTTTGCCATTGATTTAGTGGGCGGACTCTAAAGCTGATTACAAATGGTAATCCGCACTTCAATTCCAAAGCAAAATTATTGATAAGCAGATACCGTTCTTGTCAAGCGAAAGCTGGCTTATAATTTGGATCATATTTTTTGCCGGATTTCAGGATTCCAAAGATAACGTGAACCAGTTTCCGCATAATCGCACAGACAATAACTTTGCCATTTTTACCTTTTTCTTTCAGACGATTATAAAAAGCTATCATAACAGGATTGCACTGAATCGATACCAGTGCCGGCATATACAGGGCTTTTCTGAGCCTTGCATGTCCGATTTTGCACAATCTGGGTTTGCCTTTAATAGATGATCCCGAGATCGTTTCCTTTGGCGCGAGTCCAATGAAGGCAACCACTTCACGAACATGAGTAAATTTATCAAGATCATCCAATTCTGCCAGAATATGAGGAATGGTTGCCTTACCAATCCCGGGAATAGAATCCAGCAATTCCTTCCTTTGTTTAAGATGCGGATTTCGTCCTATGAGATCGGCAATCTGTTTTCTGATTTTTTCAATTTCTTGATCCAAATAAGCGATATGTTCTTTGATCAACAGGAGGACAGATTCATGCGCCGTACTGATCCTATTCTTCTCCTGACTGCGCATATCGATCAGGCTGTCAACCCGTTTGACCAGAGCTCTCAATGATCTGATTTCCGGTGAAGGTGAAATCCATACATCTGGTTTCATAGCCAAACAGAAACGTGCAATGACCCCCGCGTCAATCTTATCCGTCTTGGTGCGGATCAGTTCGCTCTGAGCAAATCCTTTGATGCGGGCAGGATTGACAATGCTTACCGTGTGACCGGCTTCATGAAGATAAATGGCTAGGTCTTCTCCGTAATTACCAGTTGCCTCCAGGCAAGCGTGAACCTTTTGAATTCCCTGTTTCTCCAGCCAGACCATCAGAGTCTCAAAACCTTTCGCCGAATTCTTGCAGGTTTTATGTTTTGTCTTCCCATCTAAAAGCAGTGCTACATCAAATTTCTGTTTTGCAATATCTATCCCCATAACCGTTACTGACATATAAATCTGCCTCCTAAAATTAGAAATATTCACGCTGGTAAAAAGCTTCGTCCGAATCAACCTTGCAAGTACAAACTCATTCCCATTGGGGACGGTTTCTGATACCGTACGAGTTATTGAACAAAGCAGCGAGAAGAGGATCTAATCTATTCACCATGCTCTAAGGCATCAGGTGTGTTACAGATTCACTCTTCCCTTTTTACCCCGGCGTTCAGGGTAGTTTATAACATTCATTGATTCATAAGAACACAAGGGGAACTCAACTATCATGGTAAGCCATAGCTCACTTATCCGGTTCAAACTGATTTTTTGCCGACCAGAAGGACGGCAGGTGGCGCAGCAAATACATAAGGCTTTTGCGGTGCTGCCAAATACGTTTACGGAATTTATTGCGCCAAACCCCATCTGAATAAAAGCGCTTCACATGCTTGTTATATAAATGGTCTAGCCTTTCTTGCGAGGCAATTCCCTGCGGCACAAAAACAAAATTCAGGCAGTTCATCAGCCGCCAATCCTCATTAAATGTTCCTTCTTCGCGAATATTCGCCCAGAGCGGCGCGCCGGGAAAGGGCGTAAATTTCGCCATGTTCATGTCATCAAGTCCCAGCGCAATAATAAAATCGGATGTCCGGTGAATTGAGTCCTCCGTCTCTCCCGGCAATCCCATCATGAATAATCCTTTAGCGCGTAAGCCCGCGGCCTGAATGCGCCGAACGGTATCGCGTACATCATCGAGCGACACTCCGGATTTATGCCGTGCGAGCATTTGTGGATCAGCCGATTCAATGCCTAATGAAACCATCAGGCAGCCAGCATCTTTAAGCATCTTCAATAAATCATCATCGGTGTAACCGACACGAACAGCGCAGTTGAAATTAATTCCCAGTGGCTCACGCAACAATTTATCGCAAAGCTCCACAATGCGCGGCCTATTGGCGGTAAACAAATCATCGTAAATATTGATATGCCGCACACCGAATTTTGTCCGTAGATGTTTCATATGTTCGTAAATGTAAGTGGCGGAATTATAACGGAAGCCTTTTTTAAAAACTGAGCGGTCGCAGTAAGAACATTGATACATGCAGCCGCGCGAGGTAATCATCGTCGCCCCGGGCGTGTTGACATAACTGAATAAGGGCAAATGATAATCGTGCGGAAAACCATGCAGTTTTTCGTAAGCGGGAAACGGCAGACTGTCCAGATCGCTGATTTTTTCGTGCGGCTCATTGGCAATAATCTCTGTACCGCTATGCCAGATGAGTCCTTTGATTGCCGCGGGCTCGTAACCTGAGGCAAGTTCCGCCATGCTCAGCTCGCCTTCCCCGGCAATCAGGTAATCAAAAGTCGGGTATTCAGCAAGCAGCTTGCCTTCCAAGGCAGATACATGAACACCACCGCAAACAGTTATAATATTGGGAAACTGATCTTTGATTTTATGCGCCATATCGGCGGCATCCAAAAAAGAAGAAGTCGTCGCCGAAAAGCCGACAATTGCCGGATTATAAGACAGAATTGCTTTTACTTGATCATCGAGATTGGTCGGCGCGTGGGGGCCGAGGCAATCATAAACAAAGACATCATGCCCCTCACTAATCAGATAGGCGGCAATAGAGAGCAAACCCTGCGGTACCATCCGGTTGGCAATATCGGTAATATCGGTCTTTCCAGGAAACCAGTTAAAGCCGCGCGGATGAACAAGAACAATGCGTTTTTTTTGTTGAGATTGAACCATAATATTTTCAAGTAATATTCTTTATAATTAGTATCATTTCCGCCCCGCATGCGCCGGGTTCACTTAGGCGAAAATCTATTTGCTTCTTTGTCATTTCGGGTGTAATGGC
>PLMQ01000019.1 GCA_003142535.1 Syntrophaceae bacterium | reverse complement strand
GGCGATATTTTACGAGGCATAAAGGCTCCACCGGATTGCCCCTTATTTAAAAAACTATGTACCCCAACAAACCCGATTGGGCCATGTATGGTTTCTTCGGAAGGTACTTGCTCCACCCATTACAAATATTACTAACGGAGGTAATAGAAGTGAAAGTATCAGTTGTAAAAAATGTTTTGGATGCCAATGACCGAATTGCTGCTCAAAACAGAGAGCTGTTCGATAAAAATAAAGTATATGTCATTAATCTGATGAGTTCGCCCGGCGCGGGAAAAACCTCTCTGGTGGAACGCACCATCCTGGCTCTTCGCGATAAATATCGAATCGGCGTGATCGAAGGTGATATTCAGGATACATATGATGCCGATCGTATCGCCAAACTCAACATTCCCGTTGTGCAAATCAATACCGGTGGCGCCTGCCACATCGATGGCAACATGATCCGCGAAGCTCTGCCTACTTTCGATTTAAGCAAAACCGATCTGCTTATTGTCGAAAATGTCGGCAATCTGGTTTGTCCTGCGGAATTTAAAATTGGCGAAAACGTGAAAATTATGCTCCTGAGTACGCCGGAAGGCGCTGATAAACCGGCAAAATATCCTTTAATGTTTCAGGAATCTGCAGCGCTCCTGATCAATAAAATTGACTTGATGCCCTATGTGGATTTTGATCTGGAAAAAGCAAAACGCGATGCGCTTTCACTGCACAAAGATTTAAAAATATTTGAAGTTTCCTGTAAGGCCGCAACCGGTCTTGATGGCTGGATAGCGTGGCTTACCGAACGCATAGATGCTTTTAAGAAATAAAGAAGTGATCAAGAGAGCACGTTATCTTTTTACAGGTATTGTTCAGGGCGTTGGCTTCCGGCCCTTTATTTACCGCTTGGCCGTGCGCCATGGCCTGACCGGCTTTGTGCAAAACCGTCCCGATGGTGTACTGGTAGAAGTTGAAGGAACCCCACCGGCAATCGATATTTTTTTTTCCAGTGTCGATGGAGAGCTCCCGCCACTGGCCAATATTACCGGCGTTTCATCTTCAGAAATAACAGTCGCCGGTGATGCCAAATTTCAAATTATCGCCAGCGATAATGATGGACAAGGTGATGTCCATATTGCTCCCGATTCTGCTGTGTGTGCCGATTGCTTAAAAGAATTATTTGATCCTGCTGACCGCCGCTTTCGCTATCCTTTCATTAATTGCACCAATTGCGGTCCCCGCTTAACGATTATCAATGATATTCCCTATGACCGTGTTCATACTTCCATGGCCTGCTTTCCCCTTTGTCCCCAATGCCGCACTGAATACGAGAATCCGGCCAACAGACGTTTTCATGCCGAACCCAATGCTTGTCCTGTTTGCGGCCCACAACTGGAACTGCGGGATGCAGATGGGAAAATCATTCCCTGTGACGACCCGGTAGAAAAAGCAATTGAACTGATTGCCGCGGGCAATGTGCTTGCTATCAAAGGCCTGGGTGGATTTCATTTATGCGTGGATGCAACAAGCGATGAAGCGGTAAAGAGGCTTCGCTCACGCAAATACCGGGAAGAAAAACCACTGGCTATTATGGTGAGGGATATTGAGCAGGCCCGGCAGATTGCTGAAATTAATGGTGAAGAAAAATCGCTGATTTCCTCTCCACAAAGGCCGATAGTTCTTCTGAAGAAAAAAAAGAATAATATTATTTCTGAGCTTGTAGCTCCATCCGTTCCTAATCTGGGCATCATGCTGCCTTATGCTCCGCTGCATTATTTATTGCTGGAAAACAAATTCTTGGCTTTGGTCATGACCAGCGCCAATCAGGTTGACGAACCCATCTGTATCAGTAATCGGGAAGCGCAAAGCAGATTAAAAGGAATTGCTGACTATTTTCTGATTCACAACCGCGATATTCTGGTGCGCTGCGATGATTCCATTACTTTTGTTACTGACGGAAAGTCACAACTGATGCGGCGTTCGCGCGGCTATGCTCCCCGGCCTGTTCTCCTGAAAGAAGCATATCCGGCGGTGCTTGCCCTTGGCCCCCAGTTAAAATCTACCCAATGTATCCTGAAAGATAACTTTGCTTTTCTTAGTCCACATATCGGCGATATGGAAACACCGCGGGCGCGGGATTTTTTCCATGAAAGCCTTGCCTTAATGAAAAGAATAACTCAGTCCGATCCGCAAATTATTGCCTGTGATTATCATCCNNATGGCGGAAAATCAAATTGAGGGCGATGTAATCGGGCTGGCGATGGACGGCACCGGCTACGGGCTGGACGGCAACGCCTGGGGTGGAGAATTCTTAATTGCTAATTCAACCCAATTTCAGAGGTTCGGACATCTGCAATATTTTGTCTTGCCGGGTGGTCAAAAAGCAATTCATGAACCCTGGCGTATTGGTGTGAGTTTACTGAAGCAGGCCTATGGCAAATCCTGGCCGCAGATAGCTTCCCGCTTAAAGCTGGCACCTGATCAAACTAATTTTGAATTACTCGATAAAATAATAGAGACAAAGCTTAACTCCCCGCTATCCTCGGGACTGGGAAGGTTGTTCGACGGAGTTGCCGCTATAATGGGTCTACGCCGCAATGTCAGTTTTGAAGGACAGGCAGCAATGGAGTTGGAAGCAAAAGCTAAATTAGCAGGGGTTGTGCTGCCTTTTGAAATATTGCGCAATCAGGATGAATCATATATTCTGGACGTATCGGCAGTAATCCGCGCCATTGTTGAAAATATTTTATCCGGAAAAAGCATGGAAGAAATAGCCTCTGCTTTTCATTCTACACTGGCTGCGGCCTTTGCGGCCATGTCCTTTGAAATGCGAAAATTAACCGGCATCAACCGCGTGGCGCTCTCCGGCGGCTGCTTTCAAAATCGGGTACTCCTGGAAGGAACTGTAACCGAGTTGAAAAAGAATGGTTTTGGTGTTTATTATCACAGCCAGGTTCCCGCCAACGACGGCGGCGTGTCTTTGGGACAGGCTGTCATTGCGGGCTCCATTACAAAGAAAGGATTGCTATAAGAAGAGCTTTAAAATAAATAGCAGGTACGTTTTTCATCCCCCTCTTTTCTAAAGAGGGGTAAGGGGAGATTTTATGTTTTGTACTTATTATCCCACGGCGCTATGCGCTTGGGACAATTCAACTTGCACTGCGAACTTCGCTACGCTCGTTCTTAGCGAGTTTCATTGAATCCCCCTCCATCCCCCTTTACTAAGGGGGACAAAAAAGATAAGAAGAATGACCACATTAATACTATAACGCAGAAAGGTTACATACATGAACTACGATAAAATATTACTGGAGCACGGCGGTGGCGGATTATTATCCAATGAGTT
>PLMQ01000027.1 GCA_003142535.1 Syntrophaceae bacterium | reverse complement strand
ATGACGCTCTCTTTCAGGAAGTATGTGAGCGCTTTCGCCACTGACGACAAAACGTTTTTTATTTATTATTGATCAAAAACTGAGAAGCTATTTTTTCTTTTTCTTCGTAGGCTTGGGTTTCTTTTTGATTGCTTTATGCTTTGAAGGGGTGGCGGCCAATTTCTTAAAAGCTGTGTCCCACTTTTCAATGATCGACTTAAGTTTACCAACATTATCCTTGGCACTGGCCGGATCATTGGCGATCTTGTCTTTGATTGCTTTCAGACCATTCGTAAAAGCTTTGCTATCAGCTGCCCACGCGTTCCTCGTCTTCTTGTCTTTCATCTTCTTCGCGAGATTCTTGGCGGCTGTTTTGAGGTTCTTCCAGTCTTCTTCCAGACTAGCAACTGCTGCGTTAGCTTCGGCTGTGGCCAACTTCTTTCCTTCCTCCACGGCTCCAGCGGCTTTATCGAAGGCAGCTATGGCAGCTACATAATCCTGCTTGGCCTCCTTATATTTTTTTTCTTTCATTTGGGCTTCAGCTGCGTCCCAGATTTTCTTAGCAGCATCCAGATCGGCGGCAGCGTACTTGTCAGCACCAGAAGATATAGCGGTGTCCATGGAGGCCTTGGCAGCCGACTTCTCAGCCTCAGGGGGTTTTGCACAACCGATGAACACCAGGGTCAGTACAAGAATAATCATCAACGATACTGAATACTTGAAATGCTTCATAAATGTGCTCCTCTTTTTTGGTGTTTGTATAGCTTGCGATAAAATAATTTGGTTGAAAATATACCTTTCCCGGAGTTTGTCAATATGTTTGTTGATCAACTTTAACGAATATGAATTAAAATCTTGTACATTTTTTATTTATTGCCACTAGAAATGCTACATTGATGGGCAGAATTAGAAAAACAACATTACAGTCAATAAGGATTGCCATTTGAAAGAAAGCATACCCACCAAATTTGCCGTATTCTCACTTCAGGAAGAAGGTGATAGAGAATGGCTGCGGAAAAAATATTTTTTTATCCTCATCTTTTTGCATATTGCAAACACTGAATCAGCAATGGTTTCACAAACCGATTTTTAAGGTGGTTTTTTCCTCACCCTATAAAAGAACTAAAAAAGACGGCCACTCATTTAGATATATTGGACCAGTGGCGGTAAATGAAATACGCCGGTTATTAGTGCCACCTGTGAGCCCACTGATAAGTTTAGCGCTTGACAGCAGTATTCATAAGGGCTAAATTGCCGCAAATTTTCCAGCTGATAATTATCCCTAATTTTTACTGCCCATTTATTAAGTCTTGTTAGGAAAAGGAGATTATAATGAGGTTGGTCTTTGGTTATGATGGATCGGATTCATCAAAAAACGCGCTCGCGCTGGTGCGAAAACATGCCGCTGATATTAATGCAAAAATATACATAATAACTTCACTTGCCGGAGAGCATAGCCTTCAGGCAAAAGCGGAGAAAATTGCCAAAGGAGTAGATGCCGTTAAAGAAGCGGAAGCACTGCTCGAATTTGCCCAGCATGCCCTGACCAAGGACGGAATAGTCTGCGAAACCCACTTGCTTATCCGCGGCTTGGGACCAGCGGAAGATATAGTCAGATTTGCCCGGGATGTTGATGCCGACTTTATAGTTGTGGGGGCAGGTAAACCTTCGCGGACCGGCAAAAAAAACACAAGCGCGACTACCCAGCAAGTGATTCTGGACGCGCCCTGCGCGGTAGTAACAACTAAGTAATTCCAGCCTGCAATATTCCAAAAAATTCCCGGCAGATAGGTAGGTATTTCTCCGGACAATGTTATCTGCTGATTACAGTTAGATCATATGTTCTCGCGGGCTTTACATTTTTCTCAAAAGGTCGGTGATATATCAGGCGCAATTTTGTTTTACCGGCAACCGCCGCCTTAAAAGAAAAGATGAATATGCCTCCCGCGCCCACCCGAGAACTGCTCGAAATATATTGATAATCGCCCTGCTGCTGTAATATTTTTTTATTATCTTTAACTTTTTCCCAGATGTATCCTGTGGTCGGGTTTCCCGTTAGAGTTATCACCAGATCGTCGCCGGCCATCAGGTTCACGGTACTTTGCGCAGATGATTCTGCAAGTCTGATCCTTTCCGCGAGGCATATTGCCGTCAAAAGCAGCAAAGTTAAGACCGCTAATATACCCGCGGCGATAGCCCTATGTGCCGGCCGGCCGTTAATCCATTTTATCATTTTCATTTCACTTCCCTCAAAAAAAGATTATTATAGTGGAAACCTTTACAAAAAGGCTGCGGAACATTATATTTTTAGCATGGCTCTAAACATTTTTATAATCTTAATCAGCAGGTGAATAAGATGAACTTTATTAAAATCAAGTTTGGCAATAATTTCGAAGAGGAATTTCAGAGGGCAGTTGATGAAGTCTTTCATCTGGTAAGCCCGGCATTCAAATGTTACGAATGTATCTGGCGACCGCATATCGATGTATATGAATCAACGGAAGAAATCATCGTCATGGCTGACCTTGCCGGTCTGAACAGGGAGGAGCTACATATCGAGCTGAACCGCAGACAAATTAAAATCGCCGGTGTGCGCAAGATGATTTCGGTTGTAAAAGATGCCCGCTATTTTCTGGCGGAAATACCCCATGGTAATTTTGCAAGAAGCATCATTCTGCCGGCGGCGGTGGACGCTGAATCGGCGGTTGCTTCTTATGCTGAAGGAATCCTGATAATCAGAATTAATAAATTACCGGCAAATAAGACGCATCGTATTCTTATTAAGACAGCGGAATAATCAACACAGCGCAACTGCTTTTCGATAGTACAAGCGGAGGGTTTAATGACGGAGCAAAAGATTCTTGAAGATAATAAAAACTTTTCCATACCGGAAGTAATACCTATTCTTCCGCTGCATAATGTATTGGTGTTTCCCAAGATGATGATTCCGCTGGAAGTATTGGGCAGCAATTCCATCTTTCTGGTCGATGAAGCCATGACAAAGGACCGGCTGATCGGACTGATTATGGCTAAAAAAGAACCGGACAGCCCCGACTATCACTACAAGCTGGAAGATTTACAGAATATCGGTACGTGTACCGCCATTATCCGCATGGCCAAAGTCTCGGACAGCAGGACACAAATACTTCTGCGGGGAATAAACCGTTACCAGATATTGGAACTCCTTGACGGCAAACCATACCTGCAGGCACGAATCAAAGTAATCGAAGATACCGAAGTCAAGGATATTGAAACAGAAGCGCTCATGGCCAACCTGGTTGTCCTCTTCGACCGCATCCTGAAGCTCTCGCCATTTCTGCCGCCGGAATTCGGGCCGATGGCCAAATCCATAACGGAAGCCGGTGTTCTGGCCGACATGATTGCCTCGATTATCAACGCACCCGTGGAAGAAAAACAGAAGGTGCTGGAGATTACCGATACCAAACAGCGCCTGAAGGAATTAACGCGCGTGGTCAACCATCAGATGGAGATTTTGGAGCTGGGTAACAAAATCCAGAGCAAAGTCAAGAATGATATTGATAAAAGTCAGCGCGACTATTATCTGCGACAGCAATTAATAGCTATTCAGCAGGAACTGGGTGAGACGGAAGAATCCAATGTCGAGACGGAAGAATACCGCAAAAAGATTGAGGAGAAGAATCTTCCCCCCGAAGCCAAAAAAGAAGCCCAGCGGGAACTGCAACGCCTCTCCCGCATGCATCCGTCATCTGCGGAATATACGGTCGCATCCACTTATCTGGACTGGATCACCTCGCTGCCGTGGAATGAAGGAACACCGGATAACCTGGATATTAAAAAAGCCAGAAAGATTCTCGATGAGGATCACTACGGCCTCACCAAGGCCAAAAAGCGCATCATCGAATACCTGGCCGTGCGTAAATTAAAGCCGGATTCCAAAGGACCGATTTTATGCTTTGTTGGTCCTCCGGGCACAGGCAAGACTTCGCTGGGACATTCCATCGCCCGGGCGCTGGAGAGGAAATTCGCGCGAATTTCCCTGGGCGGAGTGCGCGATGAAGCGGAAATCCGNNGAAATCCGCGGCCATCGCCGCACGTATATCGGTGCTTTACCCGGTCGCATTATTCAGGAGTTGCGCCGAGCCGAATCAAATAATCCTGTTTTTATGCTCGATGAAATAGATAAAGTCGGCAGTGATTATCGCGGCGATCCTTCTTCGGCACTACTGGAAGTGCTCGACCCGCAGCAAAATAATACATTTGCCGACCATTATCTGGATGTACCGTTTGATCTGTCGCACGTGATCTTTATTACGACTGCCAACATTCTGGATACCATACCGCCGGCATTGCTCGACAGGCTGGAAGTGATTGAGCTGCCCGGCTACACGCAGGAAGAAAAGATGAAAATCGCGGAGCGCTACCTGATTCCGCGGCAATTATCGGAAAATGGTTTGACTACCGCGCAACTAAAAATTGCTGCGAGCGCGCTCACCGGCGTTATTTCCGGCTATACCCGCGAAGCAGGCGTACGCAATCTGGAGAGAGAAATTGCCAATATTTGTCGCGGCGTGGCGGCACAGATTGTCGAAGGCGAAACCAAGGTAAAAACAATAAACGTCAAAGACATTTCCAGATATCTGGGGCCTGTCCGTATTATGAATGACATAGATTCACGCATTGCCAAACCCGGCGTGGCTATTGGCCTGGCCTGGACACCGGCAGGCGGCGATATGCTTTTTATTGAAGCAACAGCTATGCAGGGGAAAAAGGGACTGACTCTAACCGGCCAGTTGGGCGATGTTATGAAAGAATCGGCGCTGGCCGCTTTGAGCTTCATTCGCAGCAATGCCACCCGTTTGGGTGTAAAGAAAGACTTTTATGAAGACCTGGATATCCACATCCATGTACCGGCGGGCGCAATTCCTAAGGATGGCCCTTCCGCCGGCGTAACCATGCTTACAGCTTTGACTTCGCTTTTAACCAATCGCAAGGTCAAAAAGAATCTGGCAATGACCGGAGAAATAACCTTGCGCGGAGCTGTACTACCGGTAGGCGGAATAAAAGAAAAAGTCCTGGCGGCTTATCGAGCCGGCATCAAAACAATTATTATGCCCGACTGGAACCGCAAGGACTTGGAAGATATTCCGGCCAATGTGAAAAAAGCCATCAAATTCTATTTCGTCACTGATATGCTGGATGTTTTGAAACTGGCTCTGGAAACTGCCAAAAAGAAAAAGTAAGGATTTACGGGCGCGCTCCGGCGCGTCCGTAAAGGCCTGTTTTAATAATTAACCCATCAGAGTTTATAAGAATCGTTTCCCCCAACTCCTTTCTGTTCGATATTTAGCTATAATTAAATTATTGACAGGCAAATTTGTTCTCCTTATACTCCTTCACGACAAAATCATTTTCTTATAAAAACTTGATTAAATATCAAGTTGAATTTTATTCGTGAAACTCCAATTCCGAAAGCGTAGCGCATAACCTAACCACCTAAAGGTGACAAGAGGTCACAAGCTGAAGCTTGCAGGTCGAATTATCCCGCGTAGCGGAGGGGTAGAATACCCCGCAGTGAGCTCGCGAAATGTTTCCAAAGCTTGCTTTGGGGTTCGTGCCCGCAATTAATCAATAAATTCAGCCGGAGGAGGAGAACAATGATTCAAAACAAGATAGTAATCCGCTATCAGGATGGCCGTTTGGTTAAGGGAATTACCAATAACTTTTTCCCCAACAAGGAAATCTTTCATGTGGTTCCGCTAGATTCTCCACTCGGTACCAAACCTCTCGAGGTAAGTATCCCCGATCTCAAGGCCATATTCTTTGTCAGGGAATTCGATGGTAACCCTGAATACGATGACAAGAAGGACTTTGAATCGAATAAATCGGTTATCGGCCGCAAAATAAAGGTTGTTTTCAAGGATGGGGAATTGATGGTCGGCACGACCAACGGATACCAGCCCAACCGGCCGGGTTTTTTCATCGAACCGGCGGACATGTTGTCCAATATATTACGCTGCTTCGTAGTCACACCGGCAACCCGGGAGGTATCATTCATTTAAATTCACTTTACTGGCAGCCACCGGTTTTTTTTGTGGAAGACATGCTCGAAGTCCTAAAACCGGCGCTGAAAAAATGCAAGAAAAAGAAATGATTGTCTATTCTGCAAACCGGCCATGAAATTTGAATGTCGCTTCGACAGCACGAACACCAGCCCAGAAAACAATAATTGCCATAAGAATGTTTGTTCCAGTTCCGAGCTTGGCGCCCAGCAAATTAGCAATAGTAATGCCGACAGAAAGAACAGCTACAACCAGCAGCACAATTGCTGCCACCCTGCTATTGAAGCGGCGCAGAAAAAAGGCACCGCCGGCATTAATGATAGCATCAATCAGAACGGAAGGCCCGAAAAAATAGGATAAAATTGCCTGTAGAATGGCGATGGCAATGAAAGCTGTAGATGTATCTTTAATCACTTTCAAAGCATCTTCCCTGTTTTCTATCTTCGAAAACCAACTGTTCTTTTTAAACCTAAATTCAGCCATAATTTTTCTCCTGGAAAATAATATTTATGATAGTTAGTCGCAGGAATTAATTTTATATTCTGTTTTAATCTCGACGCTGTTTTTCAACATTGCCCACACCGGGCAGTACGTTTCCTCGGACATTTTGATTGCCTTTTGCATATCCGCATCTGTTGTGTCCGGCGAATTTAAATTAAATTACAAGGTTATCTTTTCAAAAGATGTCGGATGAGTATCACGCCTCGCACCTTTGGCATTGACGTTAAAACCGGTTATATTCTTTTTCATCTTTCTCAACAGATACACAATGGTTGTCACACTGCACACCGCAAGGCTCATCAGCAACAATTCCAGCGGTGTATAGCCCTCCCCTTCCCCCAGCGGGGGCCGATAATCAAAAACAATGGCCGGATTAGACCTCGCCACTCCGGCGCATTGAACTTTTTGATCTGTAGAATTAACGGTAACTTCCAATTGCTCACCCATGATGAATGCTCCTTTCATAATGCCGCCGGCATTAATTTGCCATTAGTTGCTTATTGTAACCCCCTTTCCTGACGCCAGGCAAATATTTTGTATCGCGACCTTGCTGATTTGATTTAGAGAAAAAGGAAGGCAAACAGAAGCCTTAGAAAATAACTTGACATTAAAGCCCGATTAATTTAACCATGTAGTTAAACTGACCGGTTAGTATAATTTTATGCGGATGGAGCAACGATAATGACCAGCAATCAACGCAAAGAAAATTCCAGTAAAACGGCCGAGAAGATTCTGGCTGTAGCACGGAAAGTTTTTGCCGAACATGGTTATAACGGAACGCATATGGATGAAATTGCTACGCGCGCCAATGTAAATAAAGCTACTCTTTACTACCAGATCGGCGATAAAGACACTCTCTATGCCAACGTAATTCATCAGGTCATCGGCAATGTCGCACAGGATATTGTTCGCGCTGTCGCCGAGGCCAGGACACCCGAAGAAAAGCTCAAAGCATATATTGCCTGCATTGCTCAGGCGGTGGACAAAAATCCGGAAATACCTCCGATCATGATGCGGGAGATCGCCTCCGGCGGAGTGAATCTGCCTCGTCTGGTGGTGGAAGATTTCGTATCTGTCATTGCCACTTTAATGGGAATTCTCGAAGAAGGAACTAAAAAAGGAATATTTATTGAGACAATTCCCTTTCTCATACATATGATGATTCTGGGATCAATTCTTTTATACAAGGGAAGCCTGCCAATCAAAGACAGGCAGACCTGGCTTCCGGCCTCAATCAGAAATAAAGACAAAAAGATCAAGGGGAATATTGCCAACGAGGTGGCTAAATTAATTTTACGAGCGGTAAAAAAATCACGGGTATGAACCCCAAAGCAAGCTTTGAAAACATTCCGCAGCAAGCTACGGGGTATTATACCCTCCGCTTCGCGGGATAATTCGACCAGCAAGCTTCAGCGCACTTTGTTTCTGAAGTTTGGGTCTCATTACAACTTACCAATTCCGAAAGCGTAGCGCATAACCTAAAGGTCACAAGTCGGAATTGGAGTTTCACGAATAAACAAAAAAAGGGAAAGCCCTATTAAATCGGAGGATATAAGTTGAAAAAGAAAATCATCATTATTGTTTTTTTAATTCTCTTTATCGGCGTAGGTCTGCTTGTCTATTTTGGCCAACTTAGCAGCAAGCAAAAGGAGCTTTTTTATTCCGGAACCATTGAAACAACTCAGGCCAATTTGTCGTTTCAGGTGCCCGGGCGCGTAACAAAAGTATATGTTCAGGAAGGCCAAAGCGTAGCTCTAGACCAAACCATTGCAGAACTGGACCGTGTCGAATTTGAATCACGCCTGGCGCAGGCTCAAGCCAATCTGGAAAAAACAAAAAAAACAAAATTGCAGTTGGAGACTGTACTGGATATTTATAAAAAAACCTTACCCACTGAAGTGGCCCGGGCTACTGCCAATGTGAAAAGCGCCAAAGACACGATGAACGACGCCGAAAAAAATTATCAGAGATTTGAAGAACTTTTTAAAAAAGGCGTGGTTACGGAAAAAGAAAGGGATTCGCTTAAACTCAATTACGAAGTTACCAAATCGAGGCTGGCTGAAAGCGAATCCGTCTTGAAGCTGGCGCAGGGCAATCTTTTCAAGATAGATGCAGCCAAACAGGATATCGATACGGCCATACCACAAATAGACGCCGCTAAGGCCTCGTTAAATCAGGCGGCAATTCAACTTGGTTATACACAATTGAAATCACCCATGAACGGAATTATCACCAGCCGCAATATTGAACCGGGAGAAACAGTAACGCCCGGGCGCGAGGTAATCACTATCTCCGATCTCTCCCGCGTTGATTTGAAAATCTTTGTCGATGAAACGGAAATCGGCAAAATCAGACCAAACCAGCCGGTTGATGTTAAGGTGGATACTTTCCCCGGCAAGATTTACCGGGGCTATGTTTCGTTTATCTCGCCCGAAGGAGAATTCACGCCGAAAATTATCCAGACCAAGAAGGAAAGAGTAAAGCTGGTTTATCTGGTTAAGGTATCCATCAACAATACGGCATATGAACTGAAATCGGGAATGCCCGCGGACGCCTGGCTACGCTGAAAAACGGAGCTGATGATGGAGAGAAATAGCGAATATAATCAGCCTATGGTGGACGTCAATAATGTTTCCATGAATTTTAGCACCGTGGAAGCGGTAAAAGAAATTTCTTTCCGGGTATCCGCCGGAAGTATATTCGGCCTTGTCGGCTCGGATGGCGCCGGTAAATCAACGCTCCTGCGGATGATTGCCACAATGATCAAACCCACCAGCGGAGAAATTCATATCAACGGCCTTGATGTTGTCACCGAGAGGCGGAAAATCAAAAATATCATCGGCTATATGCCCCAGCGGTTCGGCCTTTATCAGGATTTGACGGTTGAAGAAAACCTCAACTTTTTCATGGATATTTTCAGCATTCCCAAAACACAAAGACAGGCAAAAAAAGAAAAATATCTCGGCTTTTCCAATTTACTGCCTTTTGTTGACCGCTCGACCGGTAACCTCTCCGGGGGCATGAAACAAAAGCTGGGGCTTGCCTGCGTGCTGGTGCATGAGCCGCAATTACTGATCCTTGATGAACCTACCAACGGCGTTGATCCGGTTTCCCGGCATGAGTTCTGGGAAATATTGGGCAATATGAAACAAGAAGGGATGACTATTCTGGTTTCCACCGCCTATCTCGACGAAGGAGAATTGTGCGATCAGCTTGGCCTGATGCATAATTCCATTCTTCTGAACACGGCCACACCGGCGGCCATTCGCAGCACATACAGCACTCTGGAAGAAGCCATTATCGAACGCATTAAAGAAGTGGATAAGGAGCTGGCACATGACTCTTTCCAGTTCTGAATCTATCTCCGTTACCAATCTGGAAAAGAAATTCGGCGATTTTATCGCCGTCAATAAAATTTCCTTCTCCGTAAAAAAAGGTGAAATCTTCGGCTTTCTGGGGGCAAACGGTTCGGGAAAATCAACGACCATCCGTATGCTTTGCGGCATCATCACGCCGACTTCCGGTTCCGGATTTGTCGCTGGACACGATATAATGACCGAGCCGGAAGAAATCAAGCACTCCATTGGTTACATGTCGCAAAAGTTTTCTTTATATGAAGATTTAACCCCATTTGAAAATCTGCGCTTTTATCTTGGTATTTATAGTGTGCCCGAGGACCAATGGACGGAGCGCATCGATTGGGTTTTAAATATGGCTCGTCTGCAAGAAGTGCGTAACCGCCCGACACACGATCTTCCGCAAGGCTGGCGCCAGCGGCTCGCCCTGGGCTGTTCGCTTCTGCACAAGCCGGAAATTCTTTTTCTGGATGAACCGACTTCCGGCGTTGATCCCATCACGCGTCAGCATTTTTGGAATTTTATCAAGCAATTGGCCAGTGAAAAGATAACCATATTTGTCACTACGCACTACATGGATGAGGCACGTTTTTGCGAGCGGATTGTTATGATCAATCAAGGCCTTATTGTGGCTTCCGGCACACCCGAAGAAATCATCGCAGATGCATGTCCCCAAACTCCTGCTGCTGATTTAAATGATGCGTTTATAACTCTGATGAAGAGGAGCTCAGCGTGAATCCATTAAGAATCAAAGCCTTAATTCGCAAAGAATTTTATCACCTGATCCGTGATTACCGCAGCCTTTATCTGGCCTTTGCCGTGCCTTTGATTTTAATTATCCTTTTCGGGTATGCCTTAAGTCTCGATGTAGATAATGTGGAGACCGTTGTCGTGGATTATGATCAATCGGATTTAAGCCGTGATTTTATCCGCAAGCTTGCGGCCTCGCCCTATTTTCAGATTACGGCAGAGCTATCCGATACGAAAAAAGCAATCGAATATCTGGATAATGACCGGACAAAAGTCGTCATCGTCATTCCGGCCAATTTTACCAGAAATCTACGCGCCGACAGGGAAACGCCCCTGCAAATTATTATTGACGGCAGTGATCCCAATTTCGCCGGTATTATTCGCGGTTATCTGACGGCCTTTACGGAGCAATACAATCAGAAACTGCTTTTCAGTTTTCTCAACCGTCAAGGCATAGAACAAATTAAACCGCCAGTGGACGGGCGCATCCGCGTCTGGTTCAATGAAGACCTGGAAAGCCGCAATTTTATCATTCCGGGAATAATCGCCATCATTATCATGATTGTCGGTGCGCTCATGACTTCATTAATCATCGCCCGCGAATATGAACAAGGCACAATGGAAACGATAAAATCGCTGCCTGTCCGGGCGGGAGAATTCCTGCTGGGCAAGGCGCTGCCCTATTTCATGATCGGCCTCACGGATGTTTTAGTCGCCGTGCTGCTGGGGCAATTATTATTCGGCGTGGTCATGAAGGGAAGCTTCTGGCTGATGATTGCCGCCAGTTCACTGTATCTGGGAGTCGCCCTCTCTCTGGGGTTGTTAATTTCCAACATCACTAAATCACAGCTTATTGCCAATCAAATGGCCATTTTAACCACATATCTGCCGTCGTTACTTCTTTCCAATTTTGTTTTTCCGGTTATCAATATGCCCGTTTTTTTGCAGGTGATAACTTATTTCGTTCCGGCAACATATTTCATAAACATTTTAAGCGGCATATATTTGAAAAATCTGGGGTTAGACCATCTCTGGCCAAGCATGCTGGTATTGTCACTGATCTTTACGCTTCTTACCGTAATTAATTATGTTTTTCTGAAAAAGGAAGGCCTATGAGTTGGATCAGAATTCGCGAACTGGTGCGCAAGGAATTTATTCAGCTGCTGCGGGATAAACGCAATCGCCTGATTCTTTTTGTCGCGCCGTTTATTCAGATGTTTGTTTTCGGTTATGTCGTCAATTATGACATCCGCAACATCCGTATAGCCCTGCTGGATTATTCGCAAACTTATGAAAGCCGGAAGCTCGCGGATGCCTTTACCGGCAGCAATATTTTTCACATTACGAAACGTGTAAGTGATGAACGCCGGATGGACGAAGCATTGCTTAAAGGTAAAGTGGATATGGCCATTAAAATCGCCCCTGATTTCGCGGCCGTGATCAGAAAGGGACAGACAGCAACAATCCAGATTCTGGCGGACGGCTCTATGAGCAATATGGCTTCTATGAGAATAGCCTATACCGCGACAGTGCTGGATAGGTTTAACCGCGAAACATTGCGGGAACTTTATCCTCAACATATGAGCTACGGCAAAATAGACGCCCGCATCAGGACATGGTACAATCCGAACCTCGACAGCCAGTACTTCTTCGTGCCGGGTATTGTCGCTTTTCTGGTCATGCTTATTTCCCTGCTTTTGACTTCGATTGCCATTATCAGGGAAAAAGAAGCTGGCACAATGGAGCAATTAATTGTTACGCCACTGAAAGCTTACGAATTTATCATTGGTAAAACCATTCCCTATATAATTATCGCTCTGGCACAAATGTCGGCAATAATCGTTGTGGCCATATTCTGGTTTGAAATACCTTTAATCGGCAGTATCTTTCTTTTATTTTTCGCCACCTGTCTTTTCCTGATGAGTACGCTGGGTATCGGGCTTTTCATTTCGACCATATCCGCAACCCAGCAGCAGGCCATGATGACAACTTTCTTTTTTATCATGCCCTTTTTAATGTTGAGCGGTTTTATTTTCCCCATCGTCAACATGCCTTTATTTGTCCAGTGGCTCACCTATCTTAATCCGCTGCGCTATTTTCTGGTAATCATCCGCGGCATATTTCTCAAAGGAGTAACGCTGGAAGTTCTGTGGCCTCAATACCTGGCCTTATTTATTCTGGGGCTTTTTGTTTTTACCGGCGCGATTGCCCGCTTCAAAAAAAGGTTAGATTAATAGAGATTTCTATTATATCATTAAGGTAGAATAATTTTGAAAGTTTTAGAATGCAGGAATCTGATTAATTATGCTCAACGTTATTGAAAACCAACTCGCCATTAAAAAATACGCCCGGCAATTCATAAAAAGTTTCAAACCTTTTATTGACGAACAAATCAAGGTGAAGCTTGGTCATCAAGGCGCCAGCTTCAATGCCAAGGTAAACTGGTCGAAAAAGCTGGGCATCTGGATATTTTCCCACACCATCAAAGAAACGCGATATTGGAACGCCTTTGGCGTGGGCAAGCCGCATCAAGGGGCATTGCTATCCATCACTGCCGAAATAAATTTTCCCTGGGAAGCAATTGACAGAAAAACGGGCGGAGCTTTTGCCCGCGATTACCGAGGCAATATTTTCGTAATTCATCGCGGTAAAATCGGCGGCGGTAAAAAAGGTGTCGGCAAGTCTCTTTTCGAGCACAATTACCGCGGCGTCTGGTCTTATATGGGAGATGGTGATTCCTTAACGCAAGTGGCGGTAATCGGCGCACTTAGCTCGCCGCGCTTTGCGCTGCAGATTGCGCAATTTGTCAAAAAGATTGAACTTATGAAAGCAGCGGCAATACAGTCTTCCCAGACAGAATTTATTTTCCCGGAAAAATCTTTCCGTGAAGATTTGGTCGGCAGCCTTCCTTCCTCCGCTGAACCGGATATCAACGCAGAATGCGACCGTGATTTGATTATCAGCAGTCTGGCTACCCTGCTTCAGCGCTGGAAATTCAAAATTGGCAATGATGACAGGCATGAGCTTTTTCTTCTCGACCCGACAAACAACAAAGTCTCTCATGTTTTTGAAGTTTTGAATGACGACAAAGAAAAAAATATATTGGCGGCTGCAGGCAAGTTGCTTTTGCTTGCCGCAAACGAAGATAATAATCCTCTGCTCTTTTTAATTCTGCCTGATGAAAAAATTAATTTTTATGCTCAAATGCTGCAAAAAATAAATATCAGTATCATCGGCTTTCGTCTGGAGGAAGATCGAATTATTTTTCCCGACTTGGGAAAAATCAAGTTTGACTAAAACTAGCAGTTGTGAAAATAATATAGACATTAATTAATCGGTACACCATTGTGTGATCTATCTTTCATTACTTATCCAGAGGAAAGCAAAACAAAGGAAAGAAGAAAACGAACCAGGGTTCCCGTTGGTTTTGACATCAATATTATTTTTCAACGGAAGAAAATTAAAGTTAAAACATTCAATATAAGTTTAACCTGCATAAACTGCACGAGCGATCCGCGCTTTCTGGCCAATGAACCTTGCGAAGTAGTCATCAGCCTGAATACGGAACCTAATTTAATCATTGCGGGTAAAATTTTGCGGCTGGACGAAAAGGAAGCCATCATTGCTTTTCTTTCCATGGACAAAGATACGTTCTATCATTTAAAGAGGCTCTTGCAGTATAATGCGGCTGACCTGGACAAAATTGAAAAAGAAATTAAAGATCCGGCTTTTGTTAGCCGGCAGGCACGGCCAGAAGTATAGGAATAGCTGTGGAAACGGATTGCTGATTTGACATCGGACAGAGCTTCTTCGTAAGTATCTCCCTGTCCGACCACAACTCCCTTTATTCCCAAGGGATAAGCAACATAACCGTCAGGGTGCTTCTCGACAACTATCTTATATTGTTTCATAAGACCTCCTTTTCAAGACATGGCTTCTTCATATCGAACTATAAGAATAACGGTTTTGTATGTCAAGGAAATAACCTCCACTTTTTCTTATATTTCAAGACCCCAATTCATTCCTTTTAAAAACTGACTGACACTTTTCTAAAATCTATACAGGCGGCTATGATGTTGTCATAACCACCTGTATTTTTTATCTCCCGGCTTTATCAAGCATTCGCCTTGAACCTCGGTGTTGCAGGTGAGAAAGGAAAAACGCCAGAGGTTCCGAAGCCCTTTCAGTCCACCAGATTATCCTCCACCATGAAGGGACAATTATTATCCTTTTGTTTCGAGCAACCTTATCAATTACTTTTTTGGCAAATATTTTAGGATCCATTGGCCTGAAGTTTTTTTCTGCTTTTGTCCTAACTTCTTCCGGGAGCTGGATTAGCATTTTCCCGAATTTGCCCCCTTCCATAATCGGGGTCCTGATAACACCCGGGCATATAACGCTCACTTTTACACCATAAGGCCGGGCTTCTACACGAAGCGTTTTGGAAAGTCCTAAAACTGCATATTTGGTAGCAACATAACTAAGAAGATAGGGAACTATCATCAGGCCAGCCACTGAAGCAGTATTTACTATATGGCCGAAACCCTGTTTCACCATGACCGGGTAAGCTGCCTCAACACCGTGAACAACGCCATGAAAATTTACATTAAGCACATTCTCCCAGTCCTCATGTGAATATTGGATTGCCTCGCCGAAAATTGCTATCCCGGCATTGTTGAAAATATAATCCAGACGGCCATGGTTTCTATAAACTTCATCAACAAGGTTTTTCACTTCGGCATAACTTGCAACATCCAGAAGGAAAGCGCTTGCATGGCCACCTGTTGAATTGATGCCGGCAGCAACCTCATGGGCAAGTTCGATCTGCAGATCTGCTAATATTACTACGGCTCCACGGCCTGCAAGTTCTTCCGCGAGCGCCTTGCCTATGCCGGATGCACCGCCTGTAATAATCACCACTGCATCTTTGAATATTCTCAGTTTATTTCTCATGAATAACTCCCTTGTTAGTTTATGATTGCAACAGCCCTGACCGGGGAACCGTCTGAATGGTCTATCTTAAGAGGAAAGCAAGACAAAGTGAAATCTTTTCCGGCTAATTCTGTCAGGTTGGCTAAATTTTCGATGATAACAGTATTTTTACCCAGAAATATTTTATGGATTTGCATTTCTATTGTATCAGGGGAGTCAATTGAAATCATGTCAATGCCAATGCCCTTTAATTCAAAACTGGCGAGCCAATTTGCAGCTTCTTTTGTGAGTATGGGATATCCTTTGAAATAATCATCCTTTCCCCAGTATTTCCCCCAGCCGGTATGCAGAAGAATAAATTCTTTTCTTTCAAGAATGTTTTTAAATGTCATCAAGTCACTCAATTCAATACTGTGGCTTCCAATAGTGCACCGTGACAAATCAATCATAAAACCGCTTCCAATAAAATGTCTGAGACCCAAATCCTCCAGGCATGGCGCACCTTTTAGTATATGCGAAGGCGCATCCATGTGCGTGCCGGTATGCGAATAAAGTGTAATCTTCTTTTCAGCAAAGCCACATCCGTCAATAGTGCAGGGATTTATTATTACAGGCTGTTCGGTGCCGGGATAAATAGGCATGTCCTCTGAAATAGTGCGGCTGAGGTCGATAATATTACCAATAATCATATCCTTTTCTCCACTTTGTATTATCAGCTCCGTAAAAATCTCTGCATTTTTGATAGGGCAGTGCTTTTTAACGGTGGGAGTATATGAAGAAGGATTTTGTGTGTCAAGAGAATTTTGACCACCTCCTGCCACACCATCCACAACAACATCTATATTGCGTTTGGCCATATCCAGGCCAATGCGCACACCATCATAACTGTCACCGCCTGATGAATTGATAATCAGGGTTTGGACTTCATCATCGATTGCTTCCAGGTATCTTGCGTAAGTCCCTCCGTTGATATGACCTTCGAACTTGAGTGTATTTTTATCGAGGCGGACCCAATTTATCGTTTGCGGCAGCAGATGTTTTTTGTTATTCCTTCATCATGGATCAGGAAATACTTTCACTCCGTAAAAACGCGCGTCATTTAGGCATTGAACTAAACGAGCAACAACTGGCTCAATTTGATGTTTATAAAAATGAGCTTTTACAATGGAATGCCAAAACTAATTTAATTTCCGAGAACTCTTCTCAGGAAATTATCACTCGTCATTTTCTGGATTCGCTGACGGCACTGCAATTTATTCATAAGCCCAACGCCCGGATGGTTGATGTTGGCTGCGGCGCCGGTTTCCCCGGCCTTCCTTTAAAAATAGCGCTGCCTTCTTTACAGCTTTATCTTCTGGAAACCAATCGCAAAAAGGTGTCTTTTTTAAAACATGTGATCCGCCTGCTGAATCTTTCCGAAGCGGTTGTTCTTCATGATCGCACCGAAAACATCATTAAGACAGATACATGGAAGGAAAAATTTGATGTTTTAATTTCCCGCGCCGCCTTTAAATTATCCGAACTCCTGCCTCAAGGCGAATATTTTCTCGTCCGGGGAGGCAAACTTATTGCCTTGAAAGGCCCCAATGTTGATGAGGAAATTACGCAGTGCACATCAGGTACAGATCCACACAAAATATCTCAATTTATTCAACATGATATAAACGTTCCTTTTTTAGATGCCCACCGTAAAATTATTATCGGGGAAAAGAAATAATAAAGTAAAAAACTCTTCTAAAATGAATTTTATTATGCTAGTGCTAACGGTAGTTTTTCCAAAAGAAATTTCCGGAAGACGCACATTAAAATAATGAATAATATTATATCCATAGCAAATCAAAAGGGCGGTGTAGGTAAAACCACTACGGCTATTAATTTATCTGCTTCTCTGGCCGCGGCAGAAAAGAAAATTCTGCTTATTGATGGCGATTCTCAGGGCAATGCAACCAGTGGAATGGGCACTGATAGAAGCTCCATTAAAGAGGGAAACTTATATCGTGCCATGATCGGACAAGTCCCTCTGGAGAAAGTTATCCAGCCTACGGCGTTGCCTAATCTGGATATAATTCCCTCTAACCAGGATTTAATTGGTATAGAGGTTGAGTATATCGATATTGAAGATCGGGAAAAACGTTTGCGCCGTTTGTTAAAATCTTTGGATAGGCAGTATGATTTTATAATAATTGACTGTCCACCGTCACTTGGCTTTATGACTGTCAATGCCCTTGTCGCTGCCGACTCTTTGATTGTTCCTCTGCAGTGCGAGTATTTTGCCATGGAAGGATTAGGATATTTGCTCAACACCGTAAAAATAGTGAAAACGAACTTAAACCCATCATTGTCTTTAGCCGGCATCTTACTGACAATGTTTGATTCACGTAATTTGCTGGCACACCGTGTAAGTGAAGACGTCCGTAAACATCTGGGTGATAAAGTTTTTAAAACTGTAATTCCACGTAATGTCCGGCTTTCGGAAAGCCCAAGCCATGGTTTGCCCATCATTCTTTATGACATCAAATCACGCGGAGCAATTGCCTATATGGAGCTGGCACAAGAAATTATTCAGGGGGAATCGTAAATGGCACAAAAAAATGCTCTAGGCAAAGGACTGGGTGCCATGTTCCCGGATTTATTGAATGAGAAATATGGCAAGAAACAAGCGGCTTCTTCTTGTGGAATTGAAGAGCTGCGTCCTAATCGCTATCAGCCCCGCAAGAATTTTAATGACCAGGATCAAAAGCAGTTGGTCGCTTCCATTAAACAAAGCGGGATTATCCAGCCAATAGTTGTCCGCAAAATAGATAAGGGTTATGAAATCATTGCCGGTGAGCGGCGGTGGCGGGCAGCTCAGGCCGCAGGCCTGAAAGATGTACCGATTGTTATTCGCGAAGCAACGGACATGGAAGTGGCGGAAATCTCTCTTATTGAAAATATTCAGCGCGAAGAGCTCAATCCCTTGGAAGAAGCGGATGCTTACGTAACACTAATGGAAAAATTCAGCCTTTCTCAGGAAAAAATTTCCGTACGTGTCGGTAAGGATCGTTCAACTATTGCCAATACTGTCCGGCTTTTGAAGTTACCGGCCAAAGCTAAAAACGCTCTGGTGGAAAAAAAGATAACTTCCGGCCACGCACGTTGTTTATTGGCTTTTCATTCCACAGAAGAACAAATTGCGGCACTGGATCTAATTTTGAAAAAAGGATTAAATGTCCGGGAAACTGAACGCTTAATCCAAAATGTAAA
>PLMQ01000037.1 GCA_003142535.1 Syntrophaceae bacterium | reverse complement strand
GGACTCCAGCAAAAGACAAGACGGCATAAGTGGCTCTTGTCTTTTTTTATTTGAAGGATAAGAATGGAATTATGAGGACAAATATTTGCGGTTCGCATATCTGTATAGTAGCTTTCTACCCGTTATATTCAAGCGAGCTCAGGGCAAGCTGAATTGAGTCGGGTATTGCTGTCACCTTGTGTTCTTATGAATCAATGAATGGTATAAACTACCCTGGGACGCCGGGGTAAAAGGGAAGAGTGAATCTGTATTTCACCTGATGCCTAGGAGCATGATTTGTAGATTAGATCATCTTCTCAGAGGCTTTGTTCATTAACTCGTACGGTATCAGAAACCTTCTCCAATGAGAATGAGTTTGTACTTGCAAGGTTGATTCGGACGAAGCTTTTTACCAACTATCATTGATAGAAAGGGGAAAGATTATGTCAACATCGGTTCTGGGGATAGACATTGCCAAACAGAGATTTGAGGCCGCACTGCTTGTAAACAGTAAAATCAAAAACAAATCTTTTAAGAACTCAACGGAAGGTTTTGAGTCTCTATCTCTTTGGCTCGAAAAACAGGGAAGTCGGAAGGTTCACGCTTGTCTGGAAGCAACTGGCAATTATGGAGAGGATTTAGCGATCTATCTTCATGAAGCCGGTCACATCGTTAGTATTGTCAATCCTGCCCGCATCAAAGGATTTGCTCAGAGTGAACTGATTCGCACCAAGACAGATAAGGTTGATGCGGGGATCATTGCTCGCTTCTGTTTGGCTATGAAACCGGACACTTGGATTCTACCTTCAATGGAAATCAGGATTCTGCGAGCACTTGTTAGACGAGCTGATAGCCTGATCGATATGCGCAGCCAGGAGAAGAATCGGATCGGCACGGCGCATGAATCTGTCATCCCTTTGATTAAAGAACATATCTCATATTTGGATCAAGAAGTTGAAAAGATCAGAAAACAAATTGCCAATCTCATAGAGCAGGATCCAAAACTTAAACAAAAGAAGGATTTGCTGGATTCTATTCCCGGACTCGGCAAGGTAACTATTCCTACTATTCTGGCAGAATTGGATAACCTGGAGAAGTTTACCCATGTTCGAGAAGTGGTTGCCTTCATTGGGCTTGCGCCAAAGGAAACACTTTCCGGAACATCCATAAAGGGCAAACCAAGATTATGCAAAATCGGCCATGCAAGGCTCAGAAAAGCCTTATATATGCCGGCGCTGGTATCGATTCAGTGCAATCCTGTTATGACTGCTTTTTATAATCGCCTGAAAGAAAAAGGCAAAAATGGCAAAGTAATCGTTTGTGCTATTATGCGGAAACTGGTTCATATTATCTTTGGTATTCTAAAATCCGGCAAAAAATATGATCCAAATTATAAGCCAGCTTTCGCTTGACAAGAACGGTATCTACTTATCAATAAAATTTGGTCAGGTATAATTTATTGATAACCATTTGAAATGTGCAATGAAAAAACAGCCGGAGCGTAAGCGATCGGCTGTATTACTTTTGTTATACGGTTGGGTCAAATATCTTTTTAATTTTATTAATTATATTTTCAATGATTAGCCAGCAAATAATTGATACAATTCCAAATAATGCAATTATGCAATCGAACAGTGGTGAATTTCTAGAATATTTTACAAGGTCGATAATAGACTGTATCGTTATAAGGACACTGCATAGACATAAAATTTGCATTGGTCTATTTAGTTTATCAAAAAGACTAATGACATGTTTATCGCCATCTGCCATAGCTACTAGTGTACTATTTTTTTCCGAATTCCCTGTTCTTCCCTATTTTAATTGGCGGGCAGAGGCGTTACGGGCGTTGCCATAGAGGTTTTTCCTGACCACCTGACCAGATGCCTAGAACAACGAGCTTTTTCTTCAGTATCTTTTGAGCGATCGTAATGGCAAAGTCCGGACACAGGCGATTGAACCGCCAGCGCCAGCGCCAGCTGGCAGGTTCCACAATGATAGCCTTGTTTCTGGCAACCGCATCCAATGCACGGCGGGCAAAGAGATCGGACGGCATGGCCCGGACCTTTTTTGCTATGTGCTTGCGCATGTCCGGATTCACTTGAGCATAGCTCCTGCCATAACGGCCGCCGCTTTCTGACATCGGAGTCCGAATAATGCCGGGACACAAAACGCTGACGCGGATACCTGACAATCCTGCTTCCGCCCGCAGCGACCTTGACAGGCCGACAACGGCGTGCTTCGTCATGGAATAGGCGACTATTCCCGGCGCAGCAATCAGCCCCGCAATCGACCCCATATTCACGATGTGGCCGAATCCCTGCCTGAGCATCAGCGGGTAGGCGGCCTGTACACCGTTTACGACGCCTCTAATGTTGATGTTGTTGATATAGTCCCAATCGTCGGGACTGAGTTGATGGACGCCGCCGGCCACATTGACACCGGCGTTGTTGAACATGAAATCAAGACGGCCGGTGCGTACAAATGTCTCTGTGACCAGTTTTATCATTGCTGTGCGGTCAGCTACATCCAGTATCACAGCTGTGGCTCGTCCACCGCCGGCAACGATTTTTGCGGCAACACCCTGAACTTCCGGTTGCTGCAAATCAGCCAGAACAACCTCAGCGCCGCGCCGGACCAGCTCTTCGGCGATTGCCTTGCCGATTCCTGATGCGCCGCCAGTGACGATCGCTGTAGCATTCTGATAGATACGAAGTTTATTTTCCTGCATTGTTCACCTCATTTCATTTATTGTATTAACGTCTTCTGGGGAATAACTATCTCATTACGGAGGATCGCCACAACGTACCAGCATAACGCCGCAGGTAAAATGCGGAAAAACACGAACTGAATGGTACGCCGAATCCCAGTATCAACAGATTCGGGATAAGAAACTGGAACAGAGGAGAGCGGATGAAGCTCATCAACATCGAGACACAGAAGATCACCGTCCAGACAAAGTTGGTAATCAGGCTGATTCTGGTGACCACGGGGTGATACCAATAAGCCTGCGGGATTTTTTTTCTGACATAGTGAAATGTAAATGGCGGCAGGCCGAAAAGTGGCGGGAAAAACGTTGCAATCAGAAAACTGCCGTAAATGCCAACTTCACTGTAATTTCTGAGAAAGAATTTAGCCTGGTCGGGTTTTGCAAAAAGAAGAAGCGTCATCACTGCAAGGTAACCAGCAATCGACCAGTCAAAATAGGCAGGTTTGTCCCATCGCCTAGCCATGGCAATCACAGCGGTGCAAAGCGTAAGCGCAACAATAGCTCCTGCCAGAAGGACGTCAGCCGGACGGTCCGGTATTCTCCAGACCTGATAAGCAACAAGAACGACCAGTGATGCAAATATCAGAAATATTTGCTTGGTTTTAGAAAGCTCCAGAAAATGTTTCTTCATAAAAATCGGCATCTGACTTTTCTTTTTTACTTTTGACCTCAAAAACACTCTATCGCCGGTTTGCGCCGGATCCGGGCACTGGTTAGCTCTCGTAGAAACTAAATTACTTTGTTTGCTCATCGGCCCACCCGGATTTTTGTATCGGTTTGATGCGTGGCTCCTTAAGACTTACTCTCTCAGGACTGTTCTCGCCAATCTGTACATAGCCACTGACTGATAACAATAGGCCGATGGCAATGCACATAAGTCGATTGAATGATTTCATTTGTCTCCTCGTACATAGAACAAGTGTATTGTAATACCAGGTTGCATTAGTGAGCTAACTTTCTTGTCATCGTCTGCGGCGTCTCCTCCTTGCCGCCTCGTTATCCTTTGAAGGCAACTTGCCCAGACCTTATTCTGATCACAGGATAGTCGTTTACAAATACTCTGCTGCCTTAATGGCTAGAGCATCATTGCAGCCATCTTCAATCATACTCGTTCGGGCGTCGCGAAACATCTTTTCTACCGGGTATTCTTTTGCCAATCCATACCCGCCTAGAATCTGAATCGCGTCGCTGGCCACATCAAAGGCCGTCTGCGTGGAAAAACATTTAGCCGCAACAGCATGTGTCACGGAAGGTGAGCTCGGGTTTTTCCAGTTATACAGTGCCATTTGACGAGCGGCAGCCCGGGCCGCTTCCGTTTGTGCAAACATTTTCATCAGTTTTTGCTTAATATTGGCGTGTTCAAAGATCGGAACACCACCTTGAATCCGTTCTTTGGAATAGCGGAAAGCCTCATCAAACGCCGCCCGGGCTAGCCCCGCGAACACAATGGCCATCCCACCGTTGACTGCTGCAAGCCCCTGGCCAGCTCTCGTGTTGAGGAAATCAGGTG
Source organism: Syntrophaceae bacterium (assembly GCA_003142535.1). Lineage (GTDB taxonomy): Bacteria > Desulfobacterota > Syntrophia > Syntrophales > Smithellaceae > Fen-1166. The sequence goes on along the minus strand of PLMQ01000037.1, from coordinate 77,022 downwards.
ACGGGACAACCATATACTTCTTAGGAAGAACGACGTCTTCAAAAAAGATTCCTCCCTGATTAAGTGGCCGCTGCCCCATCTTGTCGAGTGGTTTGCCGCGCGTGATACCCGGAAGATCCAGCGGAAGAATCGCCAGGCCATGTCCCTGCATGCCGCGGCCCGGCTCCAGGCCGACATGCAGTGTCGCGTGCGTGGCGATTGTACCATTAGACACCCAGGCTGATTTTTCGCCGTTGAGGATATATTCATTACCTTTGAGCACTGCCCTGACCGATGGTCCGCATTCAGGTATTGCATTGCCCATGCCCCAGTCTGTTCCATGGTCTGGCTCGGTGATAGCCCAGCAACCAATCATTTTCCCCTCCCGATCTTCGCAAAAATCCCGCGCCAGCTGCTGGATGTCGGGGTTGGAAAACAATGCAGCCAAATGGAACGTTCTGGCTGACGCACTCAGGCTGATCGTCAGTCCGGCGTCCGCATAACCCATCTGTTCATATATCTGGATTGCCGCGACCGGATCAATCTGTCCACCCATCCCACCCAGACTTTCCGGGATCTGCAAAGTGTGCAACCCCAGTTCACGAAATTTTTTGTGAACCTCCCACAGGACGGAACCCGATGCGATAACGTCTTTGGGGCTTGCCATTCTGTCCAGCTCGATGCCGGCCGGGCGCATTACCTCCATGCTGAATTTAGTGATTACATCCAGCATGGCTTCCGCATCTTTGCGGATCGGACCATCTATATTTTGAAGTGTCATAAAAACTAATTTCCTTTAAGATAAGAACCACTGTTGTTTGAGGGATCATCGCGGTTAAAGGCATATCCGCCTCAGTGGCGGAATATGCCAAGCACCTCGACTATTTCATGTCATACTTAATGAACGCGTATGGTGCGAACTTCATCGGGTCGACCGCGGCTAGCGCCGTTGCTCCCAACATCGAATTGTCGCTCACCATGTAAACGGCGCCCAACATCTTGACAACTTCCACTTCCGTCCATGGATCATAGGGTGAAGGCTGAAAAACAATTTCCCCCTTGCCATACCGGACTGACTTCGGCTTCAAGAGAGTTTCCTGTTTGTGCAGCCAAGGATTGTACTCCCGGGAATTGCCTCCGGGCTTCGGATAAGATCGATATGTAAAGGAAAGGCCTTTGATTGATCCGTTGGCATTCGCCTGCCTGGGTTGTCGTTTCTCTGCTTTAGGGTCATTGAAATGTCCGGTAAGTTTTGCACTAATCTGGACATAACGTACGCCGCGGCGTTCGACCCAGCCCATAGCATTATCGCCTTTGACTTCAAAATGAATGTCGGCCATTTTTTTGGGATAGCCATAATTTTCCCGTCCGCCGACCATCGCCATGTCGTTAGTCACCGGCATGGACAGACAGTAGTTTCCTTCTTCGCCGTTATAAACGGCGCGAACAAACAACGCGCTTTCCCTGTAAGAGATATCGAAATTGGTTTTCGGATAGTTGGCCACAAAAGCCATGGCCAGCGGGTATTCGGCAGGCGTGAGCGGCGGCGGAAGAAGCCTGGCGACAATGTCTGGTTTCGTTTCCCAGAAGATAGTCAATATCTCCGCGTCATAAAAATCCGACGTCTTTCTGGCGTTGCCCGTGATTTCCTGAAATGATTTTACAAAACCCATATGTAACCTCCTTTGTTAGTTAACTTGGGGGCAGTATACGGAAAGGCGGGGTAAAATTCTTGCCTGGAATTGCTTTTGATGTGGCAAATATTGCTTTTTTATAAATAGGTGTTGTGACAGACACGTCAATCGAACAACAAGTGTGGCTGCTAATGCTCTATAATCTCTGGCTACTCGAAAAGCGGCTTCACGGGCAAGCACAAGGCCAGCACGCAGTGCTTAGAAGGGTGGGTAGCGGGGTTGTTGCAGTAGATTTGATACAGGGGACGGTCATCGGGCTGGTAGTCGCTGGAGATCAGCCAGTTTAATGTCAGGCGCTTCCAGGCTTCATCTAACTGGGCGGGGCTTGTTTCGCAGTGATAGATAGCGAACAATCCGCCAGGCAACACCTGAACATCCACCCATTTATCCGCCCCTACGGATTCCGGCACGCCAATGCAGGCGTCGTGAATCAGCTTATCTTCCGGGGTGACGCTGGGATTTGCCCATACGCTCAGTACCTTAACCTTCGGTCCCACTAGCCCCCGTGGTGTCGCCCACTGGAACAACTGCCGGAAGGCCGGTGCAATACGCTCGGCGGTGTAAGGTCCCAGACTTCTCACGTAGGCAACGCGTATGTCCGGCAGGTTCCTGACACTGACGTCCAGTGTCGGCCGTTCATCAATTAAATCATCAATCGATAATTTGCCCTTCTTGAGATAGGTCTCGTACAAGTAGGCCTCGGCCGGAGACAGATTATCTTTACATTTCCCCTTCAACTTGGAGATCTTCACCTTCCATTCGTTCCAGTTAAACTCCCGGCGAATCACCGAGGGCGACACGCCATAGTGCGCTTTGAAGACCCTGGCATAATTTTGCGAACAGGAGAAGCCGCATTCCAACGCGATTTCCGTTATGGATTTCTCCGCCTCGGTTGTCAGTTTCTGCACGGATTTTTCAAGCCGGATCCGTTGGACGAAGTCACTGAGTGTCTCGCCAACTATGGTTCGGAAGAGCCGGTGAAAATGAAATTTGGAAAAACAGGCGATGGATGCAAGCCTGTCGAGATTCAATTCCTCATCGTAATGTTCCCGGATAAAATCGATTGTCCGGTTAATGCGCATCCGATATTCGTTTTGAACAAGATTGCCTGAGGATGACTGCATGCTTTTCCTTTCATCCGATAACTTCGGTATCCATTCTTAATGTTTACTCATACATCTAAGAATGGACCAGTATCTGATATTGCAATTGGAATATCAATTGGTTTTCCTGATTTTTTACGATTAACTTCGTATAAATATCCTTTGGGTCTTGCCCGGAAATCACGTCAATAATTTTTATTGATGTACTAGAAGAATTTGTGATGCTTACGTTGAATTTTGGAACCTCGCCTTTCCTAATATTTGGGGTTATTGCCTTGATATTAATCGTCAAGCCATCGGCATATAAGTTTACCGGTAAAGTTAGTGCAGCAACTAGAAGAAATACTGCAAGTATAGCTTTATTCATATTGAACCCAACAATTAATAGTAGTCATTTAAAGAAATAATAACTTCAATTTAATTTGAAAAAACGATAGATTTATCTAAAGTGATTGTCAATAAATTCTTCTTGGTAAGGATTACCGTTTGAAAGGTTGGATATAATTCATAACTGCCGGATGCTTGATTTCAGGAAGTTACAAATAGCCTCAATCATTGAAAAAATAGCCCTTGAAAAACGCACCTTTCATCCTATATTCATCAATCTAGACTAAGCAACAAACTCTTGAGAGTCATTTTTTTCTTCATCCTACCCCATATATTAATCAGTAAAGATCTCTTACTCCAGACGACTCAGGAAGTTATTAAATGCTGATGCTCAGATATAACCAGCAGAAGCAGCAACAACCACTTTAATATTATACCATTTTTTTTATTTTTTTTAAAAGACCTGAAATACCTGGTTGAAGACTCCATCTTAACTTAAGGCTTCTACTTCCCATATTTCTAAAAAATTAAAGATAAAAGTTTTTCTCTGCTTCGACCAATTCTCATCTGGAACGTTAATTTGAAATCTTCCATAAATAATATTATTTTAGTACTTAGGTTATCTTAAATCTTTTTCTTAACTTTAGCCTTGATGAGAACAAAGAATATCTGTAACTTTCTGTTGAAATTGCTTCGCGTTTTATCCTTTGTTATCTCCGGACTTTCGAGCTCCCTTGATAATTTCATTTATCTCAAAGAAGCCATTTATTCTTTTCCTTGAATTTATGCTTTTTACTTTTGATATTTCTTCTTAATTATATCCCAGATTATCAGATCTTTTCTCTTTTTAGGGGGAGAGAATGGGCCTGCTTTAGCAAGGTCCATTTCTCTCAACCATAATTAAATTATATTAATTTAATAGAGAAATTGCTTTTATATCTCAATGGTTTAGAGTGCTATTTTCAAATGAGAATCGGATATATTCGCTAAAACACCAATTGAGTTACCGAGGTTAACCATTTCAATTTCCGATATCATCCAAATCAGTTTCCGGGGTTTCATCTTCTCCGGTAATATCTTTCCATGTATTTTTCTTATAGCTGTACATGTATGCGCCGTATATCTTCTCTTCTTTAGGGGCGCTGATAAAATTATAATCTTCCAATTCACTCAATATTCTGCTCACTGTTTTTCTCACCATGTATGTGTCAGGTGTCTTTAGAACAAGTCTTTTTCTTATCTCTTCAAGGGAAATTGGATTCTTTGGGCTTTTCCCGCTTTTCTTGTTTGGGAAATACGTTAAAATGAATAACCGGTAAAAGAGCTGGGCATAATCAGACATCTCATAGAACTTACCCGGCAGCAGATCCATGTAACAGGAAGCGATGTTCTGCATAAACATATATCCCAGAATGGTATTCAATTGAATAATGTATTCCCGTTCAAGGACATGGTTGTCTTTAGACAGTTTTCTGTTCTTTATATCGATGCCAGTAAACAATGTCGACGGAAGACCATAGTTATTAAAAGGAATGGTCTGGTATTCCTTTCCGTTAAAGAAGCGAATCGGGTAATTCAATTTCAAGATGCATTCAGCGGTCTGCCTGATCATTTTTTCGATTTGCACGGATGAATATTTTCTCAAAAACGGCAGCTCCTTGCGTAACACCCCGTCATTCAATGTAAGGACGACAGCATCTTTAATCCGCGGCTTATCTTTGTCGATTTCATGTAATAGCCCTTTCTCGCTGCGCCAGGATTCCGGAATTTTCCCTTCGTGCGTTGTTGAAAGATTTTCCGTTACATATTTTAAAAGCTTATAGGACATCCATCGGGCAGAGACGTTTTTGACTCGAGTTTCATTAGGCGTAGGGATTCTGTCAGAGAAACTCGAATTACCATACACGCTATGAATAAGTTTTGTTCCAATGATGTCCATGATCATCATCTGCTTGGGGCCTAGTATGCCACGATCACAGCGGAACCCGAATGTTTTGTGCTTGACGACAAGCGGATACTTCACTATCTTTCCTTTGATGTTCATTACCGGACAGATAGCGCGGTTAAAACACTTTTCAGATGCCAGTTTCATTTTTCAGTTTCTCCTTCCTCATTGGATTTTTCAATTTCATCGAGTGCCTTTAACAACAACTTTGTAGCTATTGCTGTTCCGGTAGTAGTTTGCCACGGATTCTTGATCATCTTTTCAGCAGCCATTCTTCTAAGTTGATTTCTATAATGCTCGGGGATGGCCAGGTTAATTTGTATTTTCTTCTCTGTGTTCATAGATAAAACCTCCTTGTAAATTATTTTAATATTTGTTCTGGAAAGATATGCGGATTGAAACCTATAAACTTTCCGGAAAAGTGCTGAATAAAAAAAGTGCACATCTTATAAAAACGCAGACTCCTGCGCTTTTACATCTTGAAATACGCACCGGGTGCGCTTTTTGGATGCTATGCCGGTAGCAGGAAAGGATATTCCAGTATTGAATAGATTCTCAGACTGTCTGTTTTATGTTTTTAAATGGTGGGACTTATTCTGCTTTTGAGGCTGATTTTTGCTGTTCTATATAAATACTATGAAATATTGGCGGGTTGGCTTGATAATGGGAATGAAGGCGGTTACGTATAGCAGGAGACAATAACTTCCGTCGTGGTGAAAAATTATTAATAGCTTACTAAAAGCAGCAAGTCGTTCTTTTCAACCGATATGCAATACTTCACATGGTATTCATTGAGGCTGATTTAGTTAAAATTCAGGTGCAGCAGGACTTTCATTCATCTACAACTGTTCAGTGAAGGACTGTTGTTAGAATTGAGGATTACGGATTGAAAGGGAGTAACATGTTCTTCAGCCGCGTTACGTGGCAACTTCGACTGGAAGCACGGGTTGGTATGTGAAAATTGTTTGAGTATTTTCCTGTTGTGATTTCCTATTTATTCTACTATAATAGTAATATTCTTAACATAATCAAATCCGGACAGACGATCAGAATGCACGCCTTCTGCCGCCTTTTCCATTACCTTTCCCTTCATTGGATTTTTTTTTTCGGGTTGCTGTTCCTTCTCAGTTACATCCACTTTATTGATTTTAAAAGTACAAGCGTAATCATTTCGGACATCGTCAATTTGCAGTGCAAGTATCACCTGAAAGGTTTTACCTACGAAGGGTTCAGCTTTTACTCTTAATTCTTCTGCTGTCCCTTTGATTTCCGTCGGCACGAACGCGTCTCTTTTCCAGTAACCTTGCTGTTTAGATGATTTTTTGCCCTTGCCTTCTTCCCATTGGAAATAATCTACAGGATGTACAAAATCTTCGATAGTATCTTTTCCTGCAACGATCGTAGATGGCTGTGAGTCGTTTCTTTTTTCATAGCCAATACCAGAATGTATTAATCTATGGTTTATACCCTTTTCATCAACAAATCTCGCTTCATCCCAAACGATTTTCAATGGCCCAAACGCTTTATTATGGACAACAAGAACAATATCATCAGGTCTCGGAAGCCATTTAATTCTTACCATCTCATCTTCAAAATAAAATTTTGAAATTCCCTCTTCAATGACTGCTTCAATACTTTGCCTTCCAAATATCTTCTGCGTCCCCGTATATCTTTCAACCGAGATCAGAGACATATCATAATTTGCATTGGCTATTGTGTAGGTTCTTTGAGCTTTAGTTTGATACGCTGACTCACAGCCTATTAAGATAGCAATAATGAAGGCGCAAAACAGGATAACAATTTCTTTTCTCAAGGCACAGACTCCTTCTTGGCAACAAGCGAAGTGACTATTGTAACGATGTTCTTGCTTTTTTTTAAGATAAATCACTCTAATTTTTCCTTAGATTTATCTATAGCAAAATCTATCAATTCTACTTTTTCTTTAATGGTACGCTCAATCATAATTGTTGTATCAGATAGTCCTTTGATTACGATAACTTTATACAAAAAAATTGACAGTATCATTATCATCCATACGTATTCCCTGAATTACTGCTACAACCAACACATCATCACCGGCCTTAACAGATCCATCAATAACGCCATAGCTATCCATCGAATATCGGTGTTTAACCGATATAATAATTTCGGTGCCCACTGGGATTCTCGACTGCTTAAACTCTGCGCTTTTAATACCGACAATCCAACCATTACCAATGGCCTTCCCTTTCTTTTTATTATTATAGCCATCTGCTAAAGCAAATGTTTGACCAATAGCCTCTATTAATACCAGCGAATCCACCGAATCCCCATCGCAAAGCGGCCAAGTAGATTTTACCACAGCCCCAGTAACCCCAGAATATTCCTTTAATTCGTAAACTTCATTAATAAGACGCATCGGCTCTCGGTGAGGAATAAAATCTTCAATGTTAACCATGCGTATATTCTCATTATCAGATAGGTACTGATCCAGAAGGTATGGTTCAGCTTCCCAGGGCGGAAGAATATTCTTATTAATAATCTTTTTGGCAACAATCGGAGCGACTATTGTAATAATATTCTTGCCTTCTTTTTTAAGATAACTCACTCTAATTTCTCCTTGGATTTATCTAAAACAAACTCTACCAATTCTACTTTTTCCTTAACGGTACGCTCAATCAGAACTATTTTATTAGATAGTCCTTTGATTATGACAAATTTATACAAAAAAATTGACAGTACCCAGGCCTGTGCATGTGCGCTAGACAACGACCACTAATGGGAACAGAGAAAAGGGCAACTGAAATGTCAGTCGATTGATTTTGATTCGGCACGACTTCACGTCATCCAGGTTCAGTTTCCGGGTGATGACTTCGCAGATGCGAAATTTTCGGCGATGAGGTGAACGGTGCGGAATGTACAACCACGCTGGAACGGGAGAGGCTCCGCAAGGCGCCTCAAGCTCGATTCGTACGAGGTCGAAGGTCTCTGTTTTTGCGTTCCCAGGCAGCCAGGCGATCGGTTTGGTGCGATGATCGGGTATTAGCACGATGACGGGAACCTCAAGCTCCAAGTTTATGGAGCCGCGGTGGCATGTGGCTACCTCGGGAAATTCCTTCGCAATGTACGGCAGTTGGTGCGACAACGTTTGCGTTGCCGCACCAATACCATTTCTAATTTGTCCGGTGATCGCAATCAACGCACAACCTTTCTAAAGATATATGACAATCCAGTTTTTCAAAATCCTGCTAAACCCGGATTTCATCCCTTTGTTGGGCATTGACTATGGTGTGCCCACCCCTTTTCATGGTGTCTGTGAGGTATTCTATCAAGTTTAGCAATCTGCTCCGCAGTAAGAATTTTACGCCACTGGATTTTCATCCCAGCTTTCTTGTCCGATAGTTGCTGCCGAAGTTTACTTATCTCCTTTTGCTTGGCAAGAAGTGTTGCATCATCTGTTTTGGGATCTGTAAATAGTTTACGCATTTCTATCCGCTTGATTGCAAGATTGTATCTCAAATCCCTCGTATCGTTATGAAAGCTGATTTTCAGTTCTTTCATCTTGGCTAATTGTTCGTCTGAAAGGCCAAGATATTTTTTAAAACCAAATTCTTTGTGGGAACGGGGTTTCTCATTGGGCTGCAAGGCATACACCGACACGACAGCAGCTACAGATACCACAAGGGCTACAATGATTATAAATGCTTTCTTCATTTGATATTACTCCTTTCACAAAAATATTTTGATGATATCAAAAGCAAGAAATAGACCAATCAAAAGATGCGTGACAAGTGTTTAATATTATATAATATTTCTAAATACGCACTGAAATATCTTAAGCGGCAGTGGATAAAATGTATCCACCTATTGGTATTCAGATGGGTAACAAGTATGCAGGGAGGAGAGAATTAGATTAATGATATTATAGCCCGGGAAAGTCTAGTTTTCAAAATTGTGTAAATTTTCAGGGCAAAAGGTGTATATAGCCTTAGCATTAGGAAATAACCGGTTCAATCCAATAACGAATACCGTTTGAAAGGGTGGATAGTTATTAAAATAGCCGAATACTTGACTAACAAGGAAGCAGTGTTACAACCGGAGTCAGAAATTCAGCGTTATAGACTGCAACGACTCTGCCAGTATGCAAATATTCGATTCAGCGGTAGTCACTTTCTTGGGCATTGTGAATGATCGAGATCAAATGTCCCGAGCGATCGCCCATGTGGCCGCCCGCGAAGATCAAGCGGCCCTGGCCCCTGTAAAGCAACTCGTAGCGGTAACGGTCGCTACCATAATAGAACGGGATCCAAGCCTTGCCGGTCACATAGGAACCCATATCGTTAGGCCGGCCGATCAGATCGGTCACTTGCCTCATACTCATTCCAATCTCCAACCTCGTGAAATGGCTGCCCGGCGCCGGCGAGCCGGAAATCTCGCCTTCCCAGCCGTTGATGCCCTTGACTGTTTGTGTGCCCTTGGGCGATTCGGCCTTTGCACTGGGTGCATCACTCTCAGTGCTCTTGGACATTTGTGCCGTTTGACAACCAATAAGCAGAAAAGTGACAATGATCGCTGCAATTACATACGCAAATCGATTTATCATCATAAGGCAACCTCTGTTCAAATAATAAAAAAATTCAATTGTTTATAGAAAGTTAACGATGGTGGCCTCGTATGTCAAGGTATTTTATCAACAACTGATATTGTTCGCAATTTGATATCAGCAACTTTTCCTAACTCATGCCAATTATTAACTACACGCAATAATGATTACCGTTTGTAATGTTGAATATTTTTTCAAGACAGCAATGTGTGGACTTCCGGGAAGTTACAAATACCCCTGATGTTCAGGAAAATCAACCGCCAAAAATGCCACATTCCATCCAGTTATCAATAAGCTGCTTCGACAATCCGAACTCCGCCTTTATTTGTTAGAGAGTATATCTGGAAAAATTATCCCCTACAACATTAAATAAAAAAAGGAGCCCACCCTCTTGATGAAGATGAGCCCCTGTAAACATATAAAACTATGTTTGATTAATTATTATCTGCCATATCCGGCATAGAGCTTTTAACAAATTCCTTTTTAGTCAATTCGGTCTTTGTTTTCTATTAAGAACTGATTCCACAGCACTTCCGGCTTTTTATCTGATTCAATCTGCTGCACGATGAGAGGGGCAAAAAAGCAGCTCTCAGCAATCAACATTCCCAGAATCACTAAAAATTCTTTTTTGCTAATTCTGTCATGGGTGAGATGCATCCCGCTGCATAAAGAAACGTGCCCTGTATCAGGACATACTATGAAATGACATGTACACAATTTCATATTTATGCGATCAATCAGCTCATAGAGAGTTGTAATCTTTTCGCCCTCTGCTATGCCATAATCAAGTATAATGGTCACGACTTTGCAAGATGGATTCAACAGAATGAAGATTCTTGCTGAATGTTCTTTATGCTCAAATTCAGATTCAATAATCATGCCCGCATCTATCTTTTTTTCTGCCTTAATGGGTAGACCAAATTCTTTTAAGCAGTATTTTAAATCGTTAAAATTCTTTTTATCTTTTTTTGTAAAAATATACATATTAAAATCCTCCTATTGGTTAAATGTTAATGGAAATAAAAAAGGCCAGTTAAGAAAACCTGGCCCCCTGCCGACATTATAATTTTGATCTTATCTTATTCATTCAAAGCATATTTACCATTACCTCCATATTATTTTAAATACGCAGACTCCTGCGTTTTTTATTCTAACTCTATACCCCGCCGGATACGTTCCTCATTAATCCGTTTTTCTAGTTCCGTATAATAATGGACATTGATAAGTTGCATGTTTTCATATCCGTTATAGCCACAGAGATTGCCATAAGTCAGACCAAAGGTTTTGAAGAGATATTCTTCCAATTCCTTTTTCCAGGGATATTCAACAAAATGAAATTGTCTTCCGGCTTCATCACCGGATTCTTCTTTGATTTGACCGCAGATATAAATCTTATTCATTTTGTAAAGACCATCATAGTTATCATTCCAATACATAATATCACCGTGAGCTCCCGTTGCAGCCCAGGAGGTTGTATCACAAGAGGCGATTGGTGTATTAATCAGCCAGTTGAATTTTGAGCCTCCGAACCAATGTATCTTTATTTTAGGGTTGCCCCATGTCTTGATTCTATCAATTGCGTATCTGAAATAATCGTAGTTGCTGCTCTGACTTGAACCAAGCGCCAACCAGTCATATTTCCCCGATTGAACATAATAAGGTATTTCCTGATCAAAGAAATTATGAACAACCGGTACAGGCTTGAGACCGGCAGATTCCATTATTAATTGATTGACAATGTTGTTATTGAAGCCCTTGTCACTGAAGTCCGTATCAAAATTGAAATACAGGTCATAAAGATGCCCCCATCTTACAAGATGTGCAATCAGGGCTTCGACTGTTAGGTTTGATGTTTTCTTGGCCACCGACCAGGCACCCGAATCACCAATTATACTTTCAGTCATATAACGATACTTGATTAGAAAACCATCGGCTTCCTGCTCATTGTATGCTCTGGAAAGCAGCACATTGAGTTTCGCTTTAAATATTTCAAAATATCGCTTCAATATATTAAGCGATAGTGAAGCATGAAAAAGTTTCATTTCTTATTCCTCTTTAAAAAAATAGCTCCCCATTCCGAGATGAAGCAATGGGGAGCCAGTTAAGGGTTTAGCTATTAAAAGTCTTCATCGGCAACAGTGAAATGAGCGGCCCTACTCAACTCCGCCAATTTCGAAATCAACAGTGTGTATGAATTCTTATCAAGTTGATCGATGGAAACTGTCTGCTTACTGCAGCCTTCTATCAGATAATCGATGGTCTGGATTAAACGGTTGGATAATTTGTTAAAGTCCTCCGGTCTTTTAGCGCCATCATAGTCCGCTGATTCCTTACCACCAGTCAGCAAAAGTTTTTCCAGATGCTTTGTGGTATCTCCACCACATTCTTGAATATTGGAAAGGGTTTTGATTAAAGCATTATCAACCTCAACACCCACATAGAGAAGGTTGACAACCAGATTGAAGTCTACATTTAAGCCTTTTTTTGTCAGCCTCTCAATGCTAAGAGCAGCGTCAATCTTAGCTTTGAATTCCGCCAGATTGGTTTCTGCCTCTGGATCAAAGATGATACTGTGGCTCTGTAAAAGAGTACCAATAGGATCCTTTTCCTTGGAGGCTTTAGTTGCAGAACAAAGCATTTCCACACGGTCAATCCCTAGGAATGAATAGGGATAACAATCTGACCGGTTTGCCAACATCATATACTTCTCCCTATTCCTCTTGCCGATGAAAGAAAGATTCTGTTCGGCCCAGACGATCCAGGGAGTATTAGCAATTTTTATATGCTTCTTCAGTTGGTTGCAAATTGCACCAATAATTATAGCTCTTTCTGCAAGGTTTTTTGACATTACATTAATTAGTTTATTGGTGTCATGGGAGATGCTCAACGCCAATTCAATGCCCTCGGCAATAACTTCATCCTTCTGAGAACCTTTAGCTTTATTTAATTTCTTTTCCCAATTTTTTAGGGCATCGGCATGCCCATCCTCATCATTAATTATTTCCAGTGATGTAATTTCCATTAGGCTGGTGCTATCTTGACCAAAATAATCCATATATTCACATTCATCACTCTTTGTCATAAAAGGGGTTAACAACACTTCTGAAGCCGGTACTAACTCAGTTTCAGAAACTTCTACTTTTTCTTTGTTTTCAGTATTAACTGACATAACTAAATTCTCCTTTAATGAGATTTGTTAAATTGTTAAAGTTTCCGGAAATAAAAAAGCCACTCCCGTTACCAGGAATGGCTCATTCGTTTCCGCCGATTTGCCGCTTATTCTGTTATGCAATCATATAAACCACCTCCTTAAGTGTTATTATAATCTGTCCGGCTCTTTGCGGATGTCATTAGCGCGGCATTTTTACGTGTTTTAAATATCTTATCTGATCAATGATCCTATGCCACAGGTGTTGCTGTGAACCGGATTGTTTCCTCAAGCCGCAAGTGACATGATCATCTTTAGATAGCCCTTCCCATAAACCGGCTGCCTTGAGAATTATTTCAGCTTGATGAAGATTAACCCCCAGATTTGGGATCTCGATTGCAGAATCCATCAATCCTATCTCCTGTAGACATAGAAAAAAAAGTGGCGGTACTCTTTGATATCTCTGAAAACTTCGAATAGCATTTTTGCTTAGTCTTCGCGCCAGCTTACTTGCCATATCAATTCCTTGAAAACAGCCATATCCAGCTTTTGTGTCGGCAGAGCTAATAAAATCACTTGCCATAGTTCTATAGATACTCATGTTTAAAACTCCTTTCCCAGCTTTCGCAGATGCTCGCTTGCTATTCACTGTAATTTTATCTGGTGGCTATTTTATAGAATTGGCGGTTCATAAGCTCACAATTATTTAATTACGATAAGATTATTATGAATTGCATTAAGCGTAACAATATATTATGAGGGGATTCATCTCCGAAAAAGGTGAGGCCTTTGAAATAGTGATGTAATGCAGGATTATTGGGTGATTGTAATAGATGCTTCTTCTTAGATCTTTTTTAGCTTTTTAAGGCCATGAATGCCTTCTTATGTTTCTTATCATATTTATTTTCCAATTTTTTACAAAGACCGCCTTTTACTTGATTGACACAGAAATTACAGTCATCCTTAAAGACATGATATTCTGGTAATTCTTGTAATTCTGGTCGAAGTCTTGTAAATACTGGGGAGAGTTTATTTCTTATCCAGGCATTTTGTTTTTCCCGACATAGGCGCGTTGCGGGGTCTTGTAAAGAGTCATGATGTTTTTTTCTACAAATATTGCTGCAGAATTCTCTGGAGCCTAGTCTCTTTTCGATTAATAGTTTTTCACAAGATTTGTTTTTACATAACTTGATACGATTGAATGAACCAAATGCTACATAAAACCCAAAAAAAGCTCCATTGAGGAACTCATAAAATCTAATTAACTTATCGTAACCAGGGGCATGAACATAAGGGATTCCTATTAGTATTGAATGATACCGGCGTAACGTAACTTCTAAATCTACTATCTTCCTACCAAATGCAGAAGCTACTTCGACTTCATAGGTCTGATGTTTATAAAGCGGATAAAATATTTCACTATCAATCTTATTACCCCATTCAGTTACTTGTTCGGGTGTGAGAAGCACGGCCTCATATTTATTATACAAACTTGTTTTGCTCCGCGAAGCCAGACGATACATTTTTTTTTGTAAAGATTTTTCATTTTTTAACAATTCCTCATCAAAAAAAAGTTCATGATGTTTATCAGCGGATTTTTTCTTATCTCCTTTAGACGATCTTACCGTTTCTCCCAGTAATGTCACAGACGTAAAATGATTATTGTCTTGGAGTTTGATAGCTTGGATTAGCTCATCAAAATAACTGATAATAGTTTCCGACGGACCTTCCACATTTAAACCATCACCCCGATTAAACAGAAATGTAATGAGCCTCTTTCGCACAATGCAAATAAATGAGTCAAACCCTGGCAATAATATGCGAAATATCTTAATATATTTTTCAATAAATTCGGGGCCAATATCGCTCTTATCACCGAGAGATTTATAAGAGTAATATAAGTCAACCAACAATTTCATCCCTTTATAATACTTATCCTGCTCACTCGTATATCTTGCCATCTAAAACTCCCGCCTCTGAAACGATATGTATTCTGGCCATCTATTTCTATTCATTTTTAAATACTATTATCTTGTAACGGTAAAAGTCAACATTAAATATATAATCGTACCAATATTATTGATGGCTGGTTAGTTCAGAAGAGTATACTAATCACAGCATGGAAATAGGATTATTAACAATAGATAGACTTTCAGCTTATCTGAGCATCAAGGTGAAGACCCTGTATGCCAAAGTTGAAGCTGGTGACATTCCCCATTATCGCATTGGCCGGCTTATTAGGTTTCGTCTCGATGAAATTAATGCCTGGTTAGTCAATTGCAGTAAAGTCAATAAACCAGAGACAAAACAGCGGAAGGCCAAGAGTAATAGGAGAAAGTCATCTAGCCGTATAAATAATCATTTCGATAAAATTGTCGGAAATATCATTGACGAAGAGACCAATAAATATTACTCTAGCAATCACGGGAAATCAGACCGGATCGAGGGCCATAGGAAGGAGGTTAACAATGGCTCTATATAAAAGAGATTCGGTTTGGTGGATGAGTTTTACCTATAATGGTAAACAGATAAGACGCTCAACAGAGACTGAAGACAAGAAGTTGGCGCAACGGATCTTTGACAAATTGAAAGGCGAAATAGCGGAAGGTAAGCATTATGGCTTAAACATCGAAAAGATAGAGTTTGAAGACCTCAAGGCTGATCTTATAAACGATTACAAATTAAATAGCCGCAAATCTCTGGGTCGTGCGGAAATTAGCCTGAAACATCTCGGTTCTTTCTTTGATGGTATGAAGGTCAAGGAGATTACATCCAAATTGATCGAAAGCTACATCATTGCCAGGCAGGAAGAAGATAATGCGAGTAATAGTACTATTAACAGAGAGCTCTCGGCTTTAAAGAGAATGTTTACATTGGGTGCAAGACATACGCCACCAAAAATTATCAACCCACCATTTGTTCCAAAGCTGAAAGAGGCTCCACCTCGGGAGGGGTTCTTTGAATATGAAGAGTATATCCGTTTACGGGACTCACTGCCGGATTATTTAAAAGCTATCCTGACCATCGCTTATTTTACCGGTATGAGAAAGCGTGAGATTTTATCTTTAACTTGGGATCATACTAACGTTTTTGAAAAAAAGATTACTCTTCGCGCAGGAACAACAAAAAATGATCAGGAAAGGGTGATTTTTCTTTCGGGTGAGCTTTATGATGCTATTTTGAACCAAAAGAAAATAAGAGATAATCATTATCCGGATTGTCCTTATGTTTGTTTCAGAGAAGGCCATCAGATAAAGAATTATCAAGATGCTTGGCACACTGCATGTAAAAAGTCAGGTCTAATTGGGAAACTACTTCACGACAACAGAAGAACTGCGGTGCGCAATATGTCACGGGCGGGGATACCAGATACAGTCACAATGAAAATATCTGGTCATAAAACAAGAAGCGTCTTTGACAGGTACAACATCACAAGCGAGAATGATCTGCGTATCGCCTCTGAAAAAATTGCTAAAGCACACCAAGATAAACAGACATCGATCAATAAAACTGAAAAATTATCACAATTTTATCACAATAGCGGCTGATAACTAAAAGTTAAGATTGATCGAACGGCAGCAATAATCGTCAACCTATTGTTTTAATTGGCGGAAGTGCATGGGAATCGAACCCACCCGGGACGGTTCTAGCGCCCCACACTGGATTTGAAGTCCAGGAGGCCCACCAGTGACCTTGGCACTTCCCTTTGGAAGTAATTATTATTTATAACCTTAATTTGTTGACTGTGTCAACAGACAATAAAAAAACAGAATCAATGTCAGTATTTTTTCTCTGCCTATTTTCCCGCCAACCGAGACTGATACACAATGAAAAACCAGTTGGGTTATTATTGTGTTGCCATTGCCCCGGGCCAGAGGTAATAGAAACCGGCTTTCAATCCCAATATTTCCGGCAGATCGATATTGATTGCCAAAATATTTAATGCTCCCGCAGTGGCATTGGCGGTATTGTAATAATTATCTTCCGGAAATTCAGCGCGGCGATAGACAACAAGCCGGGAATCATCGGGAATACCGGCTATTTTTTTTGCTTCTCTTGTCGCATCGCTGATATAGCCGATCTTATCTATCAGCCCCAGTTGCAGCGCTTCGTCGGCCAGAAACATGCGGGCAGTGGATATTTCGGCAACAGCCGGAGCTGTCAGCTTACGGTGTTTTTTCACCAGGCTTATAAATCGTTCACCAAAATCATTGACGGTTTTTTGCAGGTATTTCTGTTCATCGGCGCTGCTCTCGCGAAAAGGTGATCCCATATCCTTGTATTTGCCGTATTTCTTCACATCCACACCCAGGCCTATTTTTTCCATTAACCCGGCAACTTTCGGTTGCAGAGTAATAACGCCGACAGAGCCCGTGATCGTTGTCGGATGAGCCATAATCAAATCGGCGGGCAGCGACATATAATAGGCTCCGGATGTTGCCAGATCCATCATGCTAACAACGATTTTAGCGCCGGTTTTTTCTTTATACAGGAGAATTTCGTGATACAAAAGGTCGCTCGCGGTAATTGTGCCGCCCGGAGAATTAATCTTGAATAAAACTGCTTTGATTTGCTTGTCATTTTGCGCTTTTCTGATCTGAGTTACAATCTGTTCCACCAGGCTCGGAGAGGAAGTGATTAAACCTGATTTCGCAGAATCGGAAATTAATCCATTAACCGCAATGAGTAATATTTTATCCTTGCCGGTGCCTTCCAGCGTATATTCCTTAAGCGGATCAGGCACATCACTGAATAGATTAAGTTTTGACGGAACGCAGGCTGTAATTGCTAATATTAATATTAGCGCTGTAACAAAATAAATTTTTTTCATCTTTACCTCCTTATTGCGAGATTAAATTATTAAGTTTATAACTTTACTTTTGCCATAAACTTTTCTGATAAGAAAACGGAATCATCCAGCAATTGAACGTTGACCAGATCGCCTTTTTTAACAAGGGTTGTTTTTTCATCAATGATAATCAGGCCATTGGCCAGAACCATCGATTGAAGAATGCCGGAGCCTTGTTCGCCTGTCGTACTGACAATATATTTATCCTTTTGCTTTCTAATAATGGCACGGATAAAATGCCTGATACCCGCTTTTTTCTTAAATTCCCTGGCGTTAACCGCTTTTATTGTTTGGCGGAAAATTTTAGAGTGCCCCTGCATTTTTAAAAGGGCCGGCCGGACGAACTGTTCAAAAGAGACCATTACCGATACGGGATTGCCCGGCAAGCCGAATAGAGGTACCCCTTCAACGGCGCCGAAAGCCAGAGGCTTGCCCGGCCTCATGGCGACCTGCCAGAAATACATGGAGTTGCCAATTTCCTGCATAACGTCTTTTACAAAATCAAAATCGCCGACCGATACACCGCCAGAAGAAATAATCAAATCGGCATTAAGCGCTTTTTTTAGCTTCTTTTTCAGCTCAGCCTTTTTATCCCCGGCAATTCCCAGCATTACCGGTATGCCCCCGCAGGCGCTTACCTGTGCCGCCAGGGCGTAACTATTGCTGTTAACAATTTTCCCCCGGGGTGGATTTACTTGAATATCCACCAGTTCATCTCCGGTGGCCATAATGGCGACCCGTGGCCTTTGATGTACTTGGATGGATGCGTACCCCAGCGAAGCCAGCATCCCAATCACCGCCGGTTTAATAATAGTTCCGCGGGGGATGACAAGTTCGCCTTTCTTTACATCTTCACCGGCAAACCGGATGTCCTGGTCTTTCTTTACAGTTACACAAATGGAAACAGTTTGGCCATCCCTGAGGCAGTCTTCTTGGCGGACAACGGCATCAGCACCTTGGGGAATTATTGCTCCCGTCATGATACGCGCCGCCTCTCCTCTTTGTAAATTTTTTCCGGATACGATACCTGCCCGGATGTCTTCGATTATTGCCAGACGGACCGGCTTTGCTTTTGTGGCGCTTTTGGTGTCCATATGCCGCACGGCATATCCGTCCATCGCCGAATTATCGGCCGGTGGTATATGGTGTACGGCTAAGATATCTTCTCCTGCTACCCTGTTTAAGGCATCCAGAATGTTTACTTTTTCGATGTCTAGCTGCTGGAAATGTGCCAGAATTGTTTGACGTGCCTTTTCCACAGAAATCATTTTGCTGTTTCTCCATATAATGTTTATGAAAACAACATACCAAAGATGGGATTGATGTCAACAGTATAAAAATAACGGATTCGATAATATTAACGAAGCTTGAACTAATCGGACAATTACGCTAGTAAACTAAGTTGCCTTTCTGCATAAAAAACGAAGAGGATTAGCAAACTAAAGGCGGCAAAAAATTTGGATTATTATCTATGAGAAAAATAATTACAGAAAAAATTGATGGCGATATCGAGCCTTTGCGCAAGTTGCTGGAAAAGATTAACGCTGGCGAGAAAATACTCAATGCCGGTGGTTTAGCCGGAGCGGCACGATCTTTTGTCGTTTCTCTTCTGGCGAAGCGGCTGGATAAATCCCTGCTGGTTATTTGTCCTGAGGAAAAAGAGGCAAAAGCGTTTGCCTCCGATCTTTCTTTGTTTTTGGGTGAGGATAATGTTCTTTATTACCCGCCGCTTGATTTTTTGGCTATTGATATGTTTGCGTTGCAGAAGGACGAAGCGCTGGCGCGTCTGGAAGTATTGACGCACCTGCAAGTTAATCCCGGCGCAGTTATTGTAACGTGTGTTACGGCATTGCTGCAGAAAGTTATGCCACTTGCGGTATTCAACCGGTATCTGCAGATAGTATCCACGGGCGACATCATGATCAGGGAGGAATTTTGTGAGCGCCTGGTGGCAGGCGGCTATAAAAGAGTCAGCCTTGTTGAAGAAAAAGGGGAATTCAGCGTGCGCGGCAGCATTCTGGATATATTCCCACCCGCTCAGAATAATCCGCTGCGCCTGGAAATGCTGGGTGATGAAATTGAGTCTATCCGGAAATTTGATTCCATTTCCCAGCGCTCCGTAGGCTCTGCGGATGCTTTCATCGTGCCGCCGGCCAATGAAGTAGTTCTTAATTCCGAAACGCTGGGGCTGGCTTCCCGCAATATCAAACGGCGGGCTGACGACCTGTCTTTGCCCCGGGAAATTCGCAGCCGTCTTGTGGAAAATCTGCAAAATGGCCTGGCCAATTCTGTCAACCCCATATTCTTGCCGCTGTTTTATGAGACTTACGATGATAAAGGCTTTGCGCAAAGCAGGCTTTCCAGCTTCTTTGATTATTTGCCGCAGGATATGCTGGTTATTCTGGATGACCCTCTGGCTATAAGCCAGTCTGTTCGGAACACAGAAAACAATATCGATAAATTATTATTCAAGGCAAAGAACAGCTCTAAATTTTATTTGGAAAAAGAAAGCATATATATCAATCCATGTGTTGTTTTGGAGAACATGGATAAGTTGCAGAAACTTCATCTGGAAGGGCTCAAGCTGGGTAGAATTGAAGATAATATTGTAACACCAACATTTTCTTTTGTAACGGATAAAGACATTTATCGGGAGAATCCACCCGCCGGAGAGATTAAAGAGGATGTTCTCCTGCAGTTAACAGTGGAAAAGATAAAGATGTGGTTATCTGAAGGCATGACTATTATTTTTCTTTGTCCCACTCCGGAAGACCTGCACCGGATGCAGCATTTACTTTTGTCTTACAACCTGCCGGTGCAGCTTTTGCCACAGCAAAACTCTCTGATGGATAATATCAGCGCGCGCGAGGAAAAATCTGCACTGATACTGGCTGCGGGAAAAATTTCTTCGAGTTTTGTTTTTCCGGCAATGAAACTGGTCTTTTTAAGTGAAGAAGAAATATTTGTCAGAAAAGCGCCGCGCCGCCGCGTTCGGCCGGCGCGCGAGGGATATTTCCTGCAATCTTTCGGTGATTTAAAAGAAGGTGATTTTGTTGTCCACACGGATTTCGGCATTGGTATCTACCGGGGATTAAAAAAAATTACAGTCGGCAAAATAGAAAATGATTTCTTAGTCATCGAGTATTTAGATGGCGATAAACTATATATTCCTGTTAATTCCTTGGAGAGGATTCAACGCTATCTGGGGCCCGATGGTTATGTGCCAAAGATTGAGAGAATGGGCGGTACTTCCTGGGATGCCGTAAAAGAACGCGTGAAAAAATCGGTCAGGGAAGTTGCCGAGGAACTTGTCTCCATTTATGCAGCGCGGGAAGTGATGGAAAGGGAAGCTTTTTCACCGCCCGACAGGATTTACGAGGAATTTTGTTCTACTTTTGAATTTGCGGAAACACCGGATCAAGCCAAAGCCATCGAAGATATTCACCTCGATATGGATGAAACCAAACCAATGGACAGGCTGATTTGCGGAGATGCCGGTTTTGGGAAAACAGAGGTGGCTATCCGGGCAGCCTTCCGCGCGGTAATGGACGGCAAGCAGGTAGCTCTGCTGGTACCGACAACAATTTTGGCCGAACAGCATTTCCAGACGTTCTCGCATCGGCTTCGCGATTTTCCCGTACGCGTTGAAGTGTTAAACCGTTTTAAAAGCGCCACCGAGCAAAAGAAAATAATAGCGGATATAAAAACGCAAAAAGTGGATATAGTTGTGGGGACACACCGCCTTCTCCAGAAAGATGTAGAATTTAAAGAGTTAGGGTTGGTGATTATTGATGAAGAACAGCGTTTCGGCGTTGCGCATAAGGAAAAATTAAAAAAAATGCGCACACTGGTTGATGTTCTAACGCTTTCGGCAACGCCGATTCCGCGTACATTGCATCTCTCTCTGGTGGGCATCCGTGATTTATCTATTATTAATACGCCGCCGGAAGACCGCCAGCCCATCAAGACTTATGTAATGGAATTTGATGAAGGTACCATTAAGGAAGCTATAGAAAAAGAATTGGCACGCAACGGTCAGGTATTCTTTGTTCATGACCGTGTACGTTCCATTTATTCCATTACCAATTTATTAGAGCGTCTGGTTCCGCAGGCAAAAATTGGGATTGTCCACGGCCAGATGAAATCGGTGGAAATCGAAAAAGCGATGGGAAAATTTATCAGACAGGAGTGCGATATTCTTGTCTGCACAACCATTATCGGGTCAGGGATGGATATCCCGACTGCCAATACAATCATTATTAATCGTGCGGACAGGTTCGGTCTGGCGCAGCTCTATCAGATACGCGGCCGCGTGGGCAGGGCCAGTCAGGAAGCTTTCGCTTATCTCTTATTGCCGAAAGGAGCATTGCTTTCCCGCGAGGCCATGAAACGATTGCAGGTAATCAGGGAATTCTCCGAGCCGGGATCAGGATTTCGCATTGCCCATAATGATCTGGAAATTCGCGGTGGAGGTAATCTGCTGGGTATTTCGCAGTCAGGTCATATATCGGCTGTAGGCTATGAGCTTTATACGGAGTTAATGGAAAAAACTATCCGGGAAATCAATGGCGAAAAAATTATTGAAGAGGAGGCAATGCCCGAAATTCAATTAGGCGTTTCCGCTTATATTCCCGAAGAATATGTGGCGGATGTCCATCAGCGGCTGATGTTATACAAAAGAATTTCTCTGGCTGGTAACCCCGGCGATATTGATAAACTGAAAAGCGAGCTTGCGGATTGTTATGGCCCCTTGCCTCCGGTTGCGGAAAACTTAATGCAGGTGATAGGAATTAGAAACAGGTTAAAACCGCTCCACGGCAAAAAAATGGGTTATGATGGCAAATATTTATATATTTTTTTCCAAAAGACGAGTCCTATCGATCCGGCAAAGATTATTGCTCTTTATCGTAAGAAAACCAGGGAATTACGCTTTACTCCGGATTATAAATTGTTTGTGCCGGTATCAAATTCTGCCGAAAATGATATTTTAATACAGGCCGATTTGTTATTAAAGATGCTTGCCGAATAGTCTTAAGCAGGATATGATTAAATGTTATGAATAATAATTTTTTCCCAATAATGGCCGCCATTAAAAAAATGGTGGGAATAATATTGTCCAAAAATTATATAATTTTTCTGATTTTGTTTTTTGCTGTTGTTGCCTGTGACAATATCAACTTTTTTTCCCGGCCGTATGTGGCTACAGTCAACGGCGCCAAAATTTATCTCGATGAATATCAGGTCAAGTTAAGTCAAAAAACATCCATGTTGCCGAAGGACTCTCTTGCCAATCAGCCGAACTTTAGAAAACGTCTCGAAGAAGAAGTTTTAGACAGCATGGTCACCGATAAAATCATGTATTTACGGGCGCAGGAATTGGATATTTCCATCAGTTCCGACGAACTGGAAAAAAAGATTACAGAAATCAAGCAGGATTATGGCAAGGGATTTTACCAACTGCTTGCTCAGGAAAATTTAAGATACGAGCAATGGAAAGAAGATTTAAAAAAAGAGATGCTGCTGCAGAAGCTCATTGCGGCTGATGTAAATGCCCATGTCCGTGTGTCGGAAGATGAAGCCGAAGACTATTTTAACGAACACCGCGACATGTATAAAGCTGAGTCTCGCGTCCATGTTCTGCAAATAGTAGTCAGGGATTTCGCCAAAGCTCAAAAAATAATGAAACAATTGACTGATGGATCTGATTTTGCGAAAGTGGCTGCAGAGGAATCAATTGGTCCCGAAGCAAGGAATGGCGGGGATTTAGGATTTATTACAAAACAGGTCATGCCGGAACCTTTAGATGAAACAATATTCAAATTATCAGTTGGTAGGGTTAGTTCCATCGTGCAAAGTCCTTACGGCTTTCATATTTTTAAAGTCCTGGAAATTCAGCCGGCCAAGACAAGGAGCTTTGTGGAGAGCAAAGAAGAAGTTATGTCTGCTATTCGCGCCAGGAAGGAAGATGCAGCTTTTACAGGTTGGCTCGAAGCGCTGAAGATGAAAGCTGTCATCAAAAAGGAATCTACGGTTTTAAGAAATCAATTCAAGTAGTAAAGAAATAAAAAAGGGGGATACTGTGAAATACGTAAAAAGGATTGTTTTAATTATATCGGCTGTAATATTATTTGCGTGTATGGCTGCGCAGGCAGAAGTTCTCGATAAAATTATTGCTGTAGTAAATGACGACATCATTACGCGCAGAGAATTCAATACGGCATTTGAGCCCTATCAAAAAAGGATCGATGATAATTATAAGGGCGATAATAAAGAAGCAGTTATCAAGCAGACGAAAGATGCCTTTCTCCAAAGAATGATCGACAATATACTAATTGAACAGGAAGCGAAAAAAAGCAAGATTGATATTAAAGATGAAGAAATTACGGCAGTGCTCAAAGATATGCTAACCAAGCAAAACTTAAAGATGGAAGACTTTATAAAAAAGACGGAACGTGAAGGTAATACCCTGGAATCCGTTAAAAAAGATATCAAGGGCCAAATGATGCGGGTACGATTGTTACGCTGGGAAATAAAATCCAAGATAGTTGTCAGTGATCAGGAAATAGGGGATTATTATAATCAGCACCGGAACGATTATGAGGGCAAGGAAGCAGTTCGGATGAAACAAATTTTGCTGAATATTCCGCCAAATGCGGATAAAACAACAAAGGAAAAAATTAAAAAAGACGCAGAGCAGATCCGTAAGCGCATATTAGATGGCGAGCCCTTTGAAATGCTGGCGGCAAAATATTCTCAGGGGCCGGGAGCCCAGCAAGGAGGCGATATGGGGTTTTTCGAAAAAGGTTCAACTATACCGGAATTGGAGGCAGTTGCCTTTGCCCTGCCCTTGGAAAAAGTAAGCCAGGTCATCGAATCCAGCATGGGGTTCCATATAATCGTTGTTGTTGATAAAAGAGGGGCGGGTATAAAGCCGATCGCTGCTGTAAGGGAAGAAATAAAAATAAAGATTGAAGACGAAAAGCTGGATAAAAAATATGATGAATGGATCGGCTCATTGCGCAAAAGGTCTTATATCAATATAAGGTTATAAAAATCTGGTAATGTTAAGAAATGAATACAATCAGAATCAAAGGCGCTGCACAGCACAATTTGAAAAACATATCTCTGGATATTCCCCGCGATCAGCTTGTTATCATTACCGGTGTCAGCGGTTCGGGAAAATCTTCACTGGCTTTCGATACAATTTATGCCGAAGGGCAAAGAAGATATGTCGAATCGCTTTCCACATATGCCCGCCAGTTTATCGGGCAGATGGATAAGCCGGACGTAGAATCAATTGAAGGTTTATCGCCGGCAATAGCCATTGAACAACGCACTGCCAGCCACAATCCGCGATCAACCGTAGGCACAGTCACAGAAATATATGATTACTTCCGCCTGCTTTATGCTGGTATCGGGACCTGCCATTGCTACCGCTGTGGACGCGAGATTAAATCGCAATCAATCGACATTATTCTGGAAAATATTCTATCCCTTCCGGAAAATACCCGCTTCAGCATTCTGGCGCCGCTGGTACGCGGCAAAAAAGGCGAGTTTCAAAAAGAATTGAAAAAACTCCAGAAAGAAGGATTTGTCCGCGTTCGCATTGATGGGGAAATAAGAGATCTTGCCGAAGAAATTATTTTGGAAAAAAATAAGCGCCACGACATTGATCTTGTGGTGGATCGGCTGGTGATGAAGGAAGGTTTGAGAAAGAGATTGCGCGACTCTTTGGAAATTACCGCCAGCCGCTCCGAAGGACTGGTACGTCTGGTAAAGGCTAATGGCGAGGAAGTGCTTTACAGCGAGAAATATGCCTGTCCTGATTGTGGGATTAGCATTCCGGCGCTCAATCCCCGGATGTTTTCTTTTAACAGCCCTTACGGCGCTTGTCCTGACTGTAACGGGCTTGGCTCACGCACACACTTTGCGGAGGACCTGGTAGTGCCGGATGCCGGATTGTCTATGCGGGAGGGAGCAATTGCACCTTGGGCCGGCCGGAATTCTCTTTACTATTACAGTATGCTGGATGCGCTCAGCACCCATTATGGATTCGACATCAATAAACCCTTCAATAAATTACCGGAGAAAATTCAAAAAGTTCTTCTTTACGGGTCGGGAAGAGAAAATATCAAATTTTATCATGATCGCCCGGACCGGCGATACTTTGCCAACCGCCCTTTTGAAGGAGCTATAAAGCAACTGGAGCGCCGTTGGCGGGAAACGGAATCAACGGCAGTGCGCAATGACCTGGCGCGGTATATGGATTTGAGTTCCTGTCCGACCTGTCAGGGGGCGCGTTTAAAAAAGGAAAGCCTGGCTGTTACCGTGGGTGGGAAAAATATTTATGATCTCTGCCGGATTTCTATCCGTGAATGTTTTGATTTCTTTGAACAATTGCAACTCACAGTGCAGGAAAAGATTATAACGGAAAGAATTCTTAAGGAAATTAAAAGCCGTTTGAAATTCCTTTTAAATGTGGGAATGGACTACCTGAGCCTGGAAAGATCAACGCTATCATTATCCGGCGGAGAAAGCCAGCGTATCCGCCTGGCGACACAAATCGGTTCCGGATTGATGGGTGTACTTTATGTGCTAGATGAACCGACGGTGGGACTGCACCAGAGGGATAATCTGCGCCTGATCGATACTTTAAAGAAGCTGCGCGATATGGGGAATACCGTGCTTGTTGTCGAGCATGATGCCGATATGATGCTGGCATCGGATCACATTGTGGATATGGGGCCGGGTGCCGGGGTGCAGGGCGGCGAAATTGTGTTTCAGGGAACGCCGGGTGAAATGTTGAAAGATGAGGAATCACTCACGGGTAAGTTTTTATCCGGCAAGGAAACTATTGCCTTTCCCGCGAAGCGCCGTCCAATTACCGGCAGGCATATTGTTTTGGAAGGTGCCAGTGAGAATAACCTTAAAGATATTGATATTAAAATACCGGTAGGCG
Source organism: Syntrophaceae bacterium (assembly GCA_003142535.1). Taxonomy (GTDB): domain Bacteria; phylum Desulfobacterota; class Syntrophia; order Syntrophales; family Smithellaceae; genus Fen-1166. The sequence continues at coordinate 50,436 of PLMQ01000037.1, read as the reverse complement.
TTTTGACAGCGGTGACGGGGGTTTCCGGTTCCGGTAAAAGCACCCTGGTAATTGAAACTCTTTATAAGGTACTGGCGCGCCGTCTCAATCAGCACAGTGGAGCGATGGGGAAAATTAAGAGAGTTGTAGATTTGGGCGATATTGAACGAGTCATCATGATTAATCAACAACCCATCGGCCGCACGCCGCGATCAAACCCTGTTACTTACACAGGAATATTTTCTTTCATCCGTGATCTTTTTGCCAATCTGCCGGAAGCGAGAGTGCGCGGCTACAAACCGGGGCGATTCAGTTTCAATGTGAAAGGCGGACGCTGTGAAACTTGCGAGGGAAACGGTTTAATCCGCATCGAAATGCATTTTCTGCCTGATGTTTATGTTACCTGTGATGTCTGTCATGGCCGGCGTTTCAATCAGGATACCCTGGATATTAAATACAAAGATCAGTGCATTGCCGATATTTTAGACATGACTGTAAATCAGGCACTGCCTTTTTTCTCCAATATGCCGGCTATTAAATCGCACCTGCAATTGCTTTATGATGTTGGTTTGGGCTATATCCGTTTGGGGCAGTCGGCAACCACTCTTTCCGGCGGTGAGGCTCAGAGAATAAAAATCGCGCGGGAACTGGGAAAAAGAGTAAACAGCAATACGCTTTATATTCTCGATGAACCGACAATCGGCTTGCACTTTGCAGATATTCAAAAACTGCTCGATGTACTGATGCGGCTGGTGGATATGGGTAATACCATGGTCGTGATCGAGCATAATCTGGATGTAATCAAATGCGCCGATTATATAATTGATCTGGGGCCGGAAGGCGGCCCGCAGGGCGGACAAATTATCATAGCAGGGACTGTGCAAGAAGTAGCCGCAGCAGAAAACTCAGCAACAGGCAATTTCTTGAAGAAAATTCTTTCTCGGCCGCTGAATTCATAGACTACACTAGCGGATAATATCATCTTCGGCCGTTTCCATTATTGGAGCTGGGATCTTAATGCCAAACCGCTTAGCCAATAAATAATACCACTTCGCTTGAAACGCCTACATTAATCATGATTTTTATATAAGGAATTTTTGACGATATAATTGCGGACGTTGTCCGGCATTAGGTATCTGATGGATTGCCCTGTTTTCATCGCTTCTCTAATATGGGAAGAGGAAATGTCTAAAAAAGTGACACTGCGGAAATACAGAAAATGTCCTGTCGGGCCCTTGTAGCCATCTATTTTTTTGATGTATTCAAATTGTGCAGCGAAACTCTGGGGCAGAATACCGGCCAATCCTTTATTTTCATAACCGGGACGAGTCATTATGGCAAAGTTGCAAAGTAAAAGAAGTTTTTCCCAGTCTTTCCATGTTGTGATCGCCTGAAAAGCATCCTGCCCGATAATAAAATACAGATCCAAATCTTCCAGATATTTATTCAATATATGCTCGACTGTCTCCACTGAATAGGATTTGCCTTCTCTTAAATTTTCCACGTCCGAAAAAGAAAAAGAAACATTGCCTTCAATGGCCATGCGTACCATCTGCTCGCGATGGTAAAAAGAAGTTATTTGGCCTTCCAGTTTGTGTGGAGGCCGCGATGAAGGTACAAAAATTATCCGGTTCAAATTGAAAATTTGCAGCATCTCTTCGGCTGCCCTTAAATGCCCGAAGTGAATCGGGTCAAAAGTTCCGCCTAATAATCCCCATTTCATGTGCGTACCTGCCCGTTGCCGTAAATGATAAATTTTGTTGTTGTTAATTCTTCCAGACCCATCGGGCCGAAAGCATGAAGCTTTGTCGTGGATATACCGATTTCGGCGCCCAACCCCAGTTCAAATCCGTCGCTGAAGCGGGTGGAAGCATTGACCATTACTGTAGAAGAATTGACTTCATTCAAAAAACGCTGGGCGTTGGTGTAATCCGTTGTGATAATCGATTCCGTATGGAGAGAACCGTATTTTTCAATGTGGACGATGGCCTCGTCAATATTATCAACAATACGTACCGCGAGAATCAAGTCAAGATACTCGGCATACCAGTCCTCTTCGGTGGCCTTTTCAATATCTTTGAGGATTCTTCTGGTTTGATCGCATCCTTTCAGTACAACCCCCGCATTTTTCATTCTTTCCGCGATCAGTGGTAAAAATCCGGCAGCAATTTCTTTATGTACCAGCAGAGTTTCCATGGCATTACAGACGCCGGGGCGTTGCACTTTCGCGTTCAGACAAATATCGGTAGCCATATTAATATCAGCATGAGCATCAACAAAAATATGGCATACTCCTTTGTAATGTTTGATGACCGGTATTTTAGATTGGGCGACCACAGCGCGGATTAATTCCTCGCCGCCGCGGGGAATAATTAAATCAATGTATTGTTCCAATTGCAGCATTTCATTGACAGCCTCGCGCGAGATTGTCGGGATAACCTGAATAGCCGCCGCGGGCAGAGAATTTTTTTGCAGGACACCCTGCAAGATGGAGGCAATAGCTAAATTGGAGTTAATTGCTTCGGAGCCGCCTCTTAGAATTACGGCATTGCCTGACTTCAGGCAAAGGGCGGCGGCATCAGCCGTTACGTTGGGGCGTGATTCGTATATGATTCCGATTACACCCAGAGGAATACGCATCCTGCCTACCAGGAGGCCGTTGGGACGACGCCACATGGAAGTTACTTTGCCTACGGGGTCGGGCAGCGCGGCGACTTCCCTCAGCCCTTGCGCCATGCTTTTGATTGTTCCTTCTGTAAGCGTCAGGCGGTCAATCATAGATTTGGAAATGCCCGACTCTTTTGCTGCCGTTACATCTTTGGCGTTTTCTCTGACAAGCAAATCGGTATTCCGCAACAGCTCATCGGCCATTTGCGAAAGAGCATCGTTTTTAGCTGTAGAAGATACTCTGCCCAACTGACGGGATGCCGCCTGTGCATTTTGGGCGATTTGCTTTATTGTATTCTTTATATCCATTATATCCATTATTAATCCTGGTGGTAAAAAATGTTTTTGCTTGCTTTTTTTCAAATTATTGATAAAAGCCGCCTCGGTTGTATATGTATTTGGCAATTTACAAACGCAATGATCTTCGGCTTTTGTCAATAAGCATTATCGTTATAATTTACAAGACAATAGTTTTCGTGTCAAGGCCTTTGCCTTAAGCGGGAAGAAAATGAGTCAATTAAGAATAAAAGCCGGTAAGCGCGCTTACGAACTAATTCAAGACGGCGGATTTAATTTCGATTTAGTTTCGTCATATTTCGGGCCGGCAGCAGGGCCTCGCTGGTTGATTTCCAGCGGTTTTGATTTAACTCTTTTGCAGAGCGGCGTTTTGGGCAATACCCGCGCCGTTCATTTGATCGGTTCATCCGCCGGCGCCTGGCGATTTGCCGCTTGGCTGCAACCGTCAGCGGTAACCTGTTACCAAAAACTTTTAGACGGCTATATCAATACAATATATGACAGAACGGATACGCCGGCAACAGTTCTGAAGAAACTCGAACAGCTTATCAACACATATCTGGAAAACGATGCATTGCCCTTTGCCCTGGCCAATAAAAAATACCGTCTGGCGGTAATAACGGCACGGGGGCGCAATCTGGTAGCTTCGGAAAAAATCTGGTTGCAGAAAATAGGTCTGGCTACCTGCTATTTGTTAAATATTTTCAGCCGGAATAATATTTTCCTCTTCGCGGAAAGAGTTGTTTTTTATGATGGCTCCCGGCCGCCGGAGTTTTGTTTTCAGCCGCAATTCCGGGGGAAGTATGTCCGGATTGACGAGACAAATTTTAAATATGCAGTTATGGCCAGCGGTGCTATTCCGCTGGTTGTTAAAGGTGTTCACGATATATACGGCGCGCCGCGCGGAGCTTATCGCGATGGCGGGTTGATTGATTATCACCTGACGCATCAGTTTGCCGCTAAAGAGAATGATATTGTGCTTTTTTTCCATCATCAGGAAAGAATCATCCCCGGATGGCTGGATAAAAATCGTCTGCGCCGTGAGCCGGATGCAGAAACGCTGAGCAACGTCCTGATGATCTTCCCGTCGCAAAGCTTTATTGAGAAGCTTCCTGATGAAAGGATTCCCGATCGTAGCGATTTCCAAACCTATATTGACGATCCGGAAACAAGAATTAAGAAATGGCGCAAAGCAGTGGAACTGGCAGCACCGCTGGGTGAAGAATTTCTGGAACTTGTCAACAGCGGAAAGATCAAAGATGTAATGGAAAGACTTTAGGCTTTGCCTGAAGAATGGCAATCACGGGTATGAACCCCAAAACAAGACAGGGTATCATACCCTCCGCTTAGCGGGATAATTCGACCTGCAAGCTTCGGTGCACTCTGTTTCCGAAACTTGGGTCTCATNNCATTACAACTTACCAATTCCACTTTGCTTCGCTTGTGTAATTGGAGTTTCACAACCACCGCTTACGCGGGATAGTTCAACTAACCAATTCCGCTGTGCTTCGCTTGCGTAATTGGAGTTTCACTATGGAATCACATCAGCAAGTTTCAGCATTAAAAGAAATCTTCAAAGATTGTGTTCTCTGTCCGCGGCACTGCCATGTTGACCGCACTCGGGGAGATATCGGTTATTGCCGCCTACCGGCAAAGATTGTAATGGATTGTGCGCAGGCTCATCACGGTGAAGAACCTCCTCTTTCCGGCACTCGCGGGGCCGGTACCATTTTCTTTTCCTCCTGCAATTTGGGTTGCATTTACTGTCAGAATTATCAGATTTCACATAATCCCTCGGGTAAAGAGCTGGATGTCAACGAACTGGCGCGGGTAATGCTGGATTTGCAGTTGCGCGGCTGCCATAATATTGAGCCGGTAACTCCCACGCCCCAGACGCCATTAATTATGGAAGCATTCTTGTCGGCGCGGGAAAATGGTTTGCAAATTCCTTTCGTTTACAACTGCGGGGGTTATGAAGATGCGCAGATAATAAAACTACTGGAAGGAATGGTGGATATTTATCTGCCCGATTTCAAATATGGCGAAGTCCAAGACGGCCTTGCCTTCTCTTCCGCCCCTGATTATCCCGGTTTTGCTTTGGATTCATTAAAAGAAATGGTGCGTCAGGTTGGCGACGGGCTGGAAATAGAAAACGGAATTGCCGTTAGAGGCATCATTGTGCGCCATTTGGTACTGCCCGGAAGAACGGAAAATTCCAAGGAAGTATTCCGGCTGATTAAAAAGCACATATCAACTTCTGTTCCGATCAGTCTCATGTCACAATACACGCCGATTGCCGGAGTTAGCAACCATCCGTTGCTGGGGCGCCGATTAACCACTAAGGAATATAATCAAATCTTGGATTATGCCCTGGATTTGGGTTTTGAAAATTTGTTTGTCCAAGAAGTCAATGAATTTTCACTGACGCCCGATTTTGATAAAGAAAAACCTTTTGATTTGTGAGGCGCAAGTACCAAAGGACTTTATTATTGAAATTGGAGTTTCACGAATAAAATCGAGGTGGCCATGGCCCATCACGACAACGCCGTAAATGTTGGGATGGGTTCCGTGGGAAACAAGAATTCGCCTGGAAAGTTCCGCATCGGCCCCCAACTGGGTGCATCCATGCTGATGCTCCACCCAGGTTGTTTATGTCACCAGTTGCGAAATCCCTCTGGCTACTTGGTTTGCACAGACCACGGAGGGGATGATGATAATATGATTGCGGACCCCGGCTCGGCCGTCTGCCCCGCGATAACCCATAAACTTCATAACGTGCCTTCTCCTGAAAAACTATTTCAACTTAAATGTCACCAAATATTTCACAAAGATATTGACATGGCCGGTGGTCTGTCGTAAAAAACACCGTCGTTATGAATCTGTGTGACACCTATTACTCATTCAATGGAATCCAAGGAATTGTACCAAGCTAAAGGAGTGAACCATGGAGAAAATCGGCTGGATCGGTACTGGCGTTATGGGTAGATCTATGTGTATGCATATTCTTAACAAAAGATATCCCGTTTCCTTATACAACAGAACAAAAGGACAGGCGGACGACCTTTGCCGCCAGGGAGCCGTCTGGTGTGATAACCCCGGAGAAGTGGCAGCGCGAAACGATATCATCTTCACCATGGTTGGCGAGCCGTCGGACGTGGAACAGGTGATCATGGGAAAAGAAGGTGTCCTGGAGTGTATCCGGCCGGGCTCTGTTATCGTGGATATGACCACCTCGGAGCCGTCCCTGTCCCGACGGATTGAAAAGGAAGCTAAGGGCAAATCTGTTTTGTCTCTCGATGCCCCTGTTTCCGGTGGGGATGTTGGCGCCCGGGAGGGAACACTGGCCATAATGGTGGGTGGAGACAAAGATGCTTTCCAGAGGGTTTTACCGATCTTTAAGCTGATGGGAAAGAATATCGCCCGTATGGGCGGACCAGGCATGGGCCAGCATACCAAAATGAGCAATCAGATTCTCATCGCCTCTACGATGATCGGCGTTGTGGAATCTCTTCTGTATGCCCACCGGGCCGGATTGGATCAGGAAAGTGTCATTGATGTAATCGGCAAAGGGGCCGCCGCTTCCTGGGCCATCAACCAGCTTGGTCCACGAATTGTGAAAGGTAATTTCGCCCCCGGCTTCGCCATCCGGCATTTCATCAAGGATATGGGCATCGCCCTCCTCGAAGCGAGGAGGATGAAACTGTCTCTTCCCGGGCTGGCCCTGGCTAATCAATTCTATACCGCCGCCATGGCGGAGGGGCTGGAGGCCGAGGGGACGCAGGCCCTATACAAGGTGCTCGACAGAATGAACCGTCCCTGAGGAGAAGACGGACACGGCCATCTGTGTTAGCATTTGGATTACTGTTTTGTGTGGAAGTGGAATAATCTTAAGCCACGGCAATGCCATTTTTCAAAGGTCTCATGGATCAGATAGAACAGAATGATCGCCGACAAATAGCGGCGAAGATATTCGATGCTGTATTACAGGGGGTCGATCCCTATGTCTTGGTGGAACGGTATGTGGATAGGATCTTCGCCGCCTATCAGGACGGAAATTACCGTAAACTGCTTCTAATCAGTTTTGGCAAGGCCGCATATCTTATGGCCCGCGCTGTAACGGATGCTTCCGGCACCATTCTGTTCCGTGGGATCGTGCTCACGAAATATGGCCATCTCCCGGCGGCGGGACTGTCGGAACGGATCAACTATCGCGAGGCTGGACATCCCATTCCAGATGAAGCTGGTGTAAAGGCCACCGATCAGGTGATCGAAGCCCTTCAGGCGGCAGACGGGCAAACCTTGGTGGTTTGTCTTATTTCCGGCGGCGGCTCGGCCCTGCTGGTTGCTCCCCATGAAAATATCACCCTTGGCGAGAAGCAACAGGTGACGCGGTTGCTGCTGAAGGCCGGCGCCGATATTCAGGAGCTGAACACAGTCCGCAAGCACATTTCCCGGATCAAAGGGGGAAGATTGGCGGAGTTGGCCTACCCGGCGAGAATCCTGTCGCTGATCCTGTCCGATGTGATCGGCGATCCCCTCGATGTGATCGCCTCGGGCCCCACGTCGCCCGATCAAACAACCTTTGCTGACGCTCTCAGAGTCATCCAACGATACGGTTTAGCGGACATGATACCCGCAAAAGTGCTGGATATTCTGGTTTGTGGGGACCGGGGGGAGATTCCGGACACTCCCAAAGAGGGGAATCCTGTTTTTCAGAAAGTGGAAAACCTGATTATTGGTAGTAACCGGAAGGCGATCGAGATGGCCGAGGCAAAAGCGTCCGCCCTCGGGTATCAGGTCGTGGTCTTGTCCTCGGAACTGAAAGGCGAAGCCCGGGACGTCGGTGTCTGGCTGGCCCGCGAAGCCATCCTCCGTCAGCGCCAGTGCCACGAAACAGATGGTGGGCGACTCTGTCTCCTCGCTGGCGGGGAGACAACCGTAACCGTCAAGGGCGGCGGCCTAGGGGGAAGAAATATGGAACTGGCCCTGGCCTTTGCCTTCGAACTTAAGGGAACAGCCGGAATCACGCTTCTTTCCGCCGGGACGGACGGTACCGATGGACCGACCGATGCGGCGGGGGCCATCGTGGACGGCGAAACCCTGATAAAGGCAGCGGCAAAAGGGTTCGATCCGAAGGATTATCTGACGCGAAACGATTCCTATTCTTTCTTCAAGGCGGTAGGAGGCCTGATGATAACCGGTCCCACAGGGACGAATGTCATGGATATTCAGATCATCCTGCTCGGTTGAGCGGTTGAAGGCTGCTCTTATTTTGAGGTATTAAAAAACTTTGCCGTAGTGCCGGTTTTATGATACATGACCGGCGGTTTTTGGATTATTAAACAAATCAAAATTACAGGAGGTGTGAAGATGGGGAAGAACTTATGGTGGCGGATGGGGTTGTGTCTGTTTCTGCTTTTTACTTTTTCCTTTTCCGCACAGGCGCAGCAGAAAATCATCAAAATCGGTGCAGTCTATCCTCTGACGGGTAATATTGCTTCCACGGGTTTGGACTGCAAAAGGGGTGTTGATCTGGCCGTGGATATTATCAATGGCAAGTACGACCTTGATCTTCCGCTAGCCAAATCGGAAGGGCTGCCAAACCTTGGGGGCGCCAAACTGCAGATCGTTTATGCCGATACCAAAGGGGATCCGAAAAACGGCATGTCCGAAGCGGAAAGACTGATTGCCCAGGAAGAGGTCGTTGCCATGATCGGGGCTTATCAGAGTTCTGTGACGAAAACGGCCAGCCAGGCCACGGAAAGACTTAAAATCCCTTATGTCTGCTCCGATTCTTCTTCTCCCACCTTGACGGAAAGGGGATATAAATATTTTTTCCGGGTCAGTCCCCATGATGCGATCTTTGCACATGACCAGTTGGTATTCCTGAAAGATCTGGAGAAGAGCAAGGGAAAGAAGGTTCAGACGGTCGCCCTGCTCTATGAAAACACAGAATTCGGCTCCAATGCGGGCAAGTATCTCAAGAAATATGCCGAGGAATTCGGCTATAAAGTCGTGGCCGATGTGTCCTATTCCGCCAATGCCACCGATGTGACTAGCGAGGTGGGCACGCTGATCAAAAGCAAACCCGACGTTCTGATGCACGCCTCCTATATTACCGATGCAATACTCTTCACAAAAACTTTCAAGGAAATGGGTTTTGCGCCTAAAGGTATTCTGACAATGGCCGGCTATATTGAACCGGGTTACCTGCCTGCGGTGAAGGCAGACGGCAATAATATAATCATCCGTTCGACCTTCGCACTGGATCTTGCCAAAAAGAAACCCCTGGTCGCCAAAGTTAACGAGCTTTTCAAGAAAAAATATGGAATCGACATGAGCGAAAATGCCGCCCGCAGCTTCATGGCTCCCTTTGTGCTGGCTGACGCGATCAACCGGGCGAAGACCACAGAAAGCGAGGCTGTTATTAAAGCGCTGCTGGAGACGGACATTGCCGGCAAACAAGTTATTTACCCCTGGAAAGGGATTAAGTTTGATCCGCAATCACATCAAAACGTCTATGCCCAGGGGACGCTGGTGCAGATTCAGAATCAGGATTACGTTACCATATGGCCCTTTGCCTCGGCGGCCAAGGATGTTGTGTGGCCATTCCCCTCATGGAAAGGCAGAAAATAATATTTATTATCAAAGAGTTGACAGGATAATCCCTATGCCTGTCAACTCTTCTTGAAAGAACTAAGGATCATGCCTGAACAATTGTTGCAACAAATCGTTAACGGTCTGATGATTGGTTTTATGTATTCCCTTGTGGCGATTGGCCTCACGCTCATCTGGGGAGTCATGAATATCGTCAATTTTGCTCATGGCGACTTCCTGATGATCGGGATGTTCACTTCTTTCTGGCTTTTCACTATCTTCGGACTAGATCCGCTCTTTTCCATCCCCATATGCTTTCTTCTCTTGTTTATCTTGGGCATCGCCATCTACAGATTTATCGTCAGCAAAGTTATGAAAGGACCGATGCTGGCCCAGCTGGTTGTGACCTTCGGGATCAGCATTTTTCTATCCAATCTGGCTGTCTATTTTTGGACGCCCGATTTTCGCCTCATCTCAACAACGTTCCTTCAGGGGACATGGGATGTCGGCGGGATCAATATCAGCGTCCCGAAAGCGATCGCGTCCATCGGCAGTGTCATCACCTCGATTTGTTTATTTCTCTTTATGAAAAAGACAAAGACAGGAAAAGCCATCCTGGCAACGGAAATGAACCGGGAATCAGCCTTGCTGATGGGAATCAATACAGAACGGATTAACTCTCTCTCTTTTGGAATTGGGGCGGCTCTTGTTGGAGTAGCGGGCGCCTTTCTGTCTACGTATTATTACATTTACCCTCAGGTGGGTGGTCTTTTCGGAACGATCGCCTTTGCCGTAGTCGCTTTGGGTGGTTTCGGCAGCATCGAGGGGGCCTTCATCGCCGGCATCCTAGTCGGTCTAGCGCAGACTCTGGGAGGCTTTTACTTCGACCCATCCTATAAATATGCCATTGTGTTCATGATCTATCTCATAACAATCTGGATCAGGCCACAGGGCCTTTTGGGGTGGTGACGCATGAAAAAATTTACGACAAAACAGATATCGGTGACCGGAATCACTCTCCTCGTGCTGCTTCTCTTCCCCCTTGTGATTACACAAACTTATATCATCCACGTGATGATTCTTGTATTCATGTTTGGCATGCTGGGCGTGGCCTGGAATATCATGGGCGGTTATGCCGGCATGTTTTCTTTCGGTCAGGCGGCCTTTTTTGGCATTGGTGCCTATACCTCTTCCTTTCTGGTGGTTACTTTCCATGTCAATCCCTGGATCGGACTCATTGCCGGAGGAGTCGTCGCCGCGGTGATGGCGGCCGCTATCGGTTATCCCTGTTCCAATCTGCGCGGTCATTATTTTGCCATTGCCACTATAGCTTTTGGGGAAATCGTGCGGATTTTCTTCAATAACTGGAAACTGGTTAATGCCGCAGAAGGTATAACTCTGCCGATGGTGAATGAATCATTCACTAACTTCATGTTCCACTCTTCAAAATTACCCTATTATTATATCATTCTGTCCTTTCTGCTTATTGCCCTGGTCATCTGTTATTTCGTGGCACACTCTAAAATGGGCTATTATTTCCGTGCGATCAAAGAAAGTCACGATGTTGCCAGGGCACTCGGGGTCAATGTTGTCTGGTATCGGCTGATTGCGATCATGATCAGTGCTTTTTTGAGCGCAATGGCCGGAACGTTCTATGCCCAGTACATTCTCTACATCGATCCGGAGAGCGTCATGCTTTTAGCCATATCTATTCAGCTTGTCCTGATTTCAATGCTGGGAGGAGCGGGGACTGTGATGGGCCCGGTCATCGGTGCGGCGATACTGATTCCTATTGCCGAGTTTACCCGTATCTGGCTGGGCCACAAGGGAACGGGCGTCGATATGCTCATTTACGGCTTTTTAATTACCCTTATTTCTGTCTATCAACCACAGGGGATTTGGGGATTATTTGCAAACATAGGTAAGAAAAAGAATGGATAAATCAACTTGTCTGGATGTGAAAGGTCTGTCGAAGTGGTTCGGTGGGCTGGCCGCTAATCAAGATATCACTTTTTCCGTTGAAGAAGGGGAAATTGTTAGCGTCATCGGACCCAACGGCGCAGGAAAATCTACTCTCTTCAATTGCATCACCGGGTTTTATAAACCCAACAGCGGAAAAGTATCCTTTTTCGGAAAGGACATTACGAAATTCCGCGCCGATCGTATCTGCAAACTTGGCATTGCGCGTACCTTCCAGATTGTGCAGGTTATCAGTGACATGACAGTTCTGGAGAATGTGGTAACCGGGGCGCTGATTCGTTACACCAGTATCGGGCCAGCAAAAGAAAAGGCCGAAGAAATTTTGGATTTTACCGGCCTCAATGATAAGAAATCGTTTTTAGGAACGGAATTGACCATTGCCGATAAAAAGCGGTTGGAGGTCTCTATGGCTCTGGCGCTGCAACCGCGGCTCCTGATGCTGGATGAATCTATGGCCGGGCTGACCATTGTCGAATTGCACGGTATCATCGGTCTCATCAAGAAAATCCGGGATAAGGGTATGACCCTGATCGTCGTTGAGCATGTGATGGAAGCGGTTATGGAAATATCGGATCGCGTCGTCGTCCTGAACTCCGGGAAAAAGATCATGGAGGGGCTGCCGAAAGAGGTCGTCTCCTGCCAGGAAGTCATTCAAGCCTATTTAGGGGATAAATATCGTGCTGTCTGTAAATAATATTTCTGTCGGATATAAAGGGCTTCTGGCCGTTCAGGATGTCTCTTTTCAGATCAATCAGGGCGAGATCGTCAGCCTCATCGGCTCCAACGGTGCCGGAAAATCAACAATCGTCAAAACCGTTGCCGGGCTGATGCATCCGGTCAAGGGCGAAATAACCTTTGAAAAGGAACCGATTCATACAATTCCACCGTATGACGTCGTTAAGAAAAAAATATCCATGATCCCGGAAGGAAGGCAGCTTTTCGGCCGTTTGTCCGTACTCGATAATCTTCTGCTGGGTTCATACAGTCTTACCTCCAACGAAGAAATTCAAAAGACACTGGAAAATGTTTATCGGCTGTTCCCGATCCTGAAGGAACGAAAGAACCAACGCTCCGATACGTTCAGCGGTGGCGAGCAGCAACAACTCGCTATAGCCCGTGGCCTGATGTCGCGTCCTTCCTTGCTGATGCTCGACGAACCATCCCTGGGGCTGGGTCCGAAACTGGTTTCCGATATTTTCCGCATTATCCAGGAAATCAATTGTAACGGCGTGACGATCCTGCTGGTGGAGCAGAATGTCCATGAAGCACTCGAAATATCTCACCGCGCTTACGTCCTGCAGACCGGGCGAGTAGTTCTTGAAGGCAAGGGAGAAGAACTGCTGCAATCGGATCTGGTGAGGCAGGCTTACCTGGGAATGTAGCCGTCAAAAAAGAAGGCACAATCAATCATGCAAATCGTCATGCGATACGGAAGGGAGGGGCTGCCACTCGATCTTCCTGACGAGTTGGAAATTACGGTTATTCGTAAGCCGGTCATGCCAGTACTTAGCGATCCGGAAAAAGCCATCCGCTCCGCCCTGGCCCATCCCGTAGGCTGTAAATCACTGCAGGAAACTGTGCTGGGGAGCCGCAGCGCCTGCATTCTCATCTGCGATATCACGCGCCCTGTCCCCAACGGGATAATTCTCCCCATTCTCATTAAGGAATTGATGCAGGCCGGATTGAAACCGGAGGCGATCACTGTTCTGGTGGCCACAGGCCTGCACCGCCCCAATGAAGGGGCTGAACTCCGGGAAGTGGTGGGTAGTGACTGGGTCATGAACACTGTCCGCGTTCTGAATCATTTCGCAAGGCAGGATGCGGATCACGAAGATCTTGGTTTTGTGGAAGGTGATATCCCGGTCAAACTCGACCGCCGCTTTGTAATGGCTGATCTGCGGATCGCCGTGGGCCTTGTGGAGCCGCATTTTATGGCCGGTTACTCCGGAGGCAGAAAAGTGATTGTTCCCGGAATTGCCCATGAAAAGACAATTCGTATCCTTCATTCTGCCAGAATACTGGAACACTGCCGTGCTACCAACTGTATCATCGAAGGAAATCCTCTCCACGACATTCAAATGCAGATCCTGCAGAAACTTGGCCCGTGTTTTGCCGTCAATGTGGTGATTGACGAGGCCCGGCATCTGTCTTTTGTCAATTTCGGCGCCATCGAAGAAAGCCATATCGATGCTATCGCTTTTGTCAGGCCTTACGCGGAGATACCGATCAACCGCCGGTTTCGAACTGTGATCACGAGCGCTGCCGGTTACCCCCTCGATAAGACCTACTATCAAACCATCAAAGGGATGGTCGGCGCTCTTGAAATCATGGAAGAAGGAGGTGATCTGCTGATTATCTCGGCCTGTTCGGAAGGAATCGGTTCAGCCGATTATGAACGGGCGCAGGCGAAACTGACTGGTATGGGGCCGGAAGCCTTTCTGGAAGGCCTTCTGCGGAAATCAGCTGCCGCCATCGATGAATGGCAGGCGGAGATGCAGGTCCGGGCGATGAAGAAGACCCGCATCTATCTGTATAGCGATGGCCTGAGTGCAGATCAGCAGACGTTGACCGGCGTCCGTATGATGCGATCTCCTGTAACCACGATTATGGAGAGCGTCCGCCGGCACGGCGATCGCCATGTGGCGGTCATCCCGGAAGGGCCTTACGTGATCCCTGTTTTTACTGCCCGATAAACTATCGCCATCAACAGACCTTGACTTAAAAACGGTTTGAAATCGCTTCATCGAGTGTTGCCGCTTTTGCTATGCCCGCGATAAAAGGCGCGCTGATTGGCATTTTATTTGTGAAATTCCAATTCCGAAAGCGCAGCGCATAACCTAAAGGTCACAGGTCGGAATTGGTAAGTTGAACAATCCCGCGAAGCGGAGGGTATAATACCCAGCAGCGTGCTGCGAAGTATTTCCAAAGCTTGTTTTGGGGTTCATACCCGTGATTCGAGGAATCATCCACCTGATTATTTTTTAAGTTGCGCAGAACTCCCTGTGGTCTTTGCCACAGGATATAACCTTGTTTTTTGATGCCCTACGGTCTTTGTCGCAGGGTATTCACGTAATTTTGGTCATTTAATCTGCGAAGTACTTGCATTTTTTATTCAAGTGCGGCAGAGTTTAAAAAATAATAGGGCTGGCAAATGAACAAACAAGAAATAATAGAATTTTGGATTACTTCTTCCGATGACAATTACAAATCCATGCTGAACATGTTGAAGGCCGGAGAATACATGTGGGCATTGTTCATAGGCCACCTTGTAATTGAAAAATTGCTAAAGGCATATTACTTAAAGATATCAGGCGGTGATGTTCCGAGAACGCGTGATCTCCTCAAGCTCGCAGTTACTGCCGGTATGGAAATTAATGAGACAATGAAGGACAATTTGCAATATATCACCCTTTTCAATATTGAGACGCGCTATGAAGAATACAAAAGAGAATTTCATAAAAAATGCACCAGAAAATTTGCACATGACAGTATAACAAAAATCAAAGGAATAAAAAAATGGCTAAAAGAAAAGCTAAAAAACTAGTCCACGAACTTGTAAAGAAATACATTGTCGAGCTTGGGAAAAATGATATTCATGTAGATAAAGCATATCTTTTTGGTTCCTATGCGCGGGGCACTGCAACACAGTGGAGTGATATTGACGTTGCGCTTCTAACGAGAAAGTTTATTGGCGACAGTTTCGACTTCAAATTCCTTCTTATGAAAATTGCAAGAGAGATTGATTTGAATATAGAACCCCATCCGTATTTGGTGGAAGAGTTCAGAAAAGACAATCCAATTGTGGCAGAAGTAATCAAGACTGGTATTAGAGTGCTGTAGATATAGTCTTCCAAAGTTAAACAAAGTCTTTTCATCTCGTCCGAAAATATTATTTCAAAAAAGTGCAGAACTCGCGCAAAAAATATCCACAAGCTACAAGGGGGAACTGCTATGATGGGCGCGACCATTCCGCTCATTCAGGAAAAAGCAATGACGGCAGTGGAGCTAAATAAAATAGCCGGTTTTACAATCAACCCGCTGGATGCCGTGGGAGTTGCCGTCCTTGTTTCTTCCGGCAAATGCGTTGATGCTTTTTATTATGTCCGCAGTTAAAGGCGAACTGATCGGCATTTTGGTTAGAGGAATCATCCACCTTATTATTTTCTAAAAAATATGCAAATTGATGCCTTGACATTATAACGTTATAACGCTATAATGTTTTTCAGAGGTAAAATATTATGAATGAACCTGCAAAACGTTCTACAGTTTATCTGGAGCCCGATATCCAGCGCGCCCTGCGTATCAAAGCCGCTCATACCCAACGCTCCATGTCTGACCTTGTAAATGATGCCATCCGTATGGCACTTCGCGAAGATCAGGAAGACCTGGCAGCATTTGATGATCGGGCAAAAGAACCTTCGATTTCCTACGAAGCATTGTTACGCGATCTTAGGCAACATGGAAAAATATAAGATAATTGTCAAGAAATCAGTCGCCAAAGACCTGCGTCCTCTCCCCAAAAAAGATGTTGCCGTTATTTTAAAATGCATTGAATCATTAAGAGAAGAGCCGCGGCCATTCGGATGCGAGAAACTATCAGGTCAGGAACGGTATAGAATCCGCAAAGGAGTCTACCGGATTATTTATGAGATTCAGGATGATGTTTTAGTAGTTATCGTTGTGAAAGTAGGGCATAGGAAGGAAATATACCGGAATAGCTAATTGCCATACCTGTTATAAAGGTGCGGTGAATGGCATTCTATTCAGCGGAATCATCCACCTGATTATTTCTTAAGCTTCATACGGTTGATGCGTACTTCCTGCCACAAATCGTCAACCTCAACGAAAATGCACAATTTCAAACTAATCATTGAATATTTTTTCCCAATAATTATGACAGTAATTATATAACGTTTCCCTTTTGAAGAAAAAGAAAAAGTGCTATCATAACAGCCAAATTTTGAAAAAAAGGAAGAACTATGGAATTTAAACAATTCTTTGTGCAAGGTCTATTTGGGCTGTACAATCATACGATTGACTTCGCGGCATCTAATACGCAAAACAAAAGAGCTTCCATAATAATGCTTTTTGGAAAGAATGGCATAGGTAAAACCACCATTCTCAGAATGATCGAAGGATTGATGAAACTGGATTTCAACGTATTTAGAGAAATAAAGTTCAATAATGCGTATCTCAAGTTTTCAAATGATGAGACTATAAGCGTAGCAAGTATTTATAATAAACAAAAAGAGCTACAATACTTAAGGGTCAAATACAAGGATGTCGAGGTTCTTCTGAACCCTAAAGAAAAGGGCCCGTTAGATACTGATAAAGAGCGAGCAAGCCAGGTTAAAATAGCAGAAAAGTACCGAACCGACATGTTGAAATTCAACTTTGAGTTTATTGATACTGAAAGATTAATGAAAATAAACTTGAAGGAAGAAGAAATGATGGTCAGAAAAAGCCATCAACAAGAAGGAAAAATCGGCCAAAAAGTCCGAGGTGAATCTGGAGTCCTTGCAGAAAAAGTAAAAAAATTCATAACCGAATCTCAGGTATATAGCGCTCGATTTTTTGCTAAAGACGAGCCTGAGCTTTTTGAAAAAATACTTTCAAGTATTGATAATCCATCAAAAATCAACGTTGTGGAGTTAAAAAAACGAATAACGGCTATTGCTAAGGCTGAACGTGACTTTCAAATAAAGCGTTTGGGCATAGCCACAGAAAAGTGGGATAAGGTAAAGTTAACTAATATTCTTAACAGCGAACAACGGAGAAGAGAACCGTCCGTACATAAACTAACCGTGATTAATTCATATTTAGAAGTTCTTGCGTCACGAAACAACGAAAAAACCAGCCTCGCCGAAAGACTCCTAATTTTTGAAAGTATACTAAACAATTTTCTGATGGACAAAGAAATCAGCGTTTCAGGAGAAAAAGGATTTGAAATCAAATCTGCAAATAATAACGAACTTAAGGAAAACCAATTGAGCACAGGCGAGTATCATCTTCTGTATTTGACTGTTCTTGCATTATGTACAACTGTGCAAGGTACGGTGATTGCTATTGACGAGCCCGAAATGTCAATGCATATCAGCTGGCAAAACAAACTTATAAACGCATTACTGCAAATATCTTCAAAGGCAAATCCTCAGTATATTTTTGCAACTCATTCCCCAGACATTGCTGCAACTTATTCTAATTCACTCAAAACTGTGACATATGGCAAAAAATAAAAAAAGAAAACCAGAAACGATAATAAAATCCTCTGAAATGGATCATAATTATCTAGAGGAAACTATAAAACGCAAACCAGAAGCGATAGTAAAAGCCTTTGAAATGGATCCTGACAGGTGTGCCATTTATGTAGAAGGTCATGATGACCGACTGTTCTTTGAATATCTATTTGAAAACCAAGTTAGAAATGACACTATTTTTTTTGAGATTGCAACCGTTGACATTCCTGAGGTTAAAGAAAATGGCAATAGGGAGCGGCTATTAAATTTTGCTTCTAGTATTGAAAATCATGAAATACGGATAAAATGTTTTGTAGATGCTGACTTCACACGCATCCTCGGTGAGGCAATGCCCCCAAATGTAATATTTACCGATTTTAGAGATTTAGAAGCTTACTTATACGAAAGAAATTATCTTAATAAGTTCATAAAGCTTGGACTTAAAACTAACAAAATTACGCCGGAATCAATTCTTAACGAACTATCTAATGCTAAAGAAATTGCCATACTTAGATTGTGTTCAAAAGAGAACGAATTTAAACTTCCTTTTCAGGAAACAAACGAAAACTTCTCTCGATATTATGTATATGGTAAGGGAGTAAATATTGCTAAATATAAGAATGCACTTTTTCAGAATTGCGAGACAAGACCTAAAATTGCCGACTTTAACGAAGCGCTGATTGAATCTAAGAAAAAATGTGTTTCATTAGCTGATAAAGACTTTATTCACGGCAAAGATGCTCTCAATATAATTAAGGAAATTGCCAAAGCACTGGGATACAAAAAAGACAATGTTGAATTGATATTTTGGATGTCGTTTGACAGGGCAGACATCAACAAGTATCCAGCATTAAAAGAAGTGGAAAATTTTATAAAGTAAAAGGGAATTCCGGGGACAGCACACCGAGTGATTATTGAATGATGAAACCAATATAGGAAATTCGGCCTAAAAAACATCTTATGGCATGTTGAAAATGGAAACGCCCGCCGGTGGTGTAAATTGAAACATTTTATCGGCAAGGCCGGTGTTGGGTTCAATATTGGAAAATTTCAAGCGGGTGGAATTGCCCAGGGCATCCTCAAAGCTGATCTGTAAAATCAGGTAGCTGCTTTTATCCACCGTTATCCGGAAAGGATTGAGGGCTGAATTTTTTTCCAACGGAGTTAAAACAAGCAGATAATTACCATTTTTATCCAGCGCGTTCGGCACGGCATATTTTATCGTAAAATCATCCTGCAACTTCCCCAATCCGGCTAAGAACTTAATTAATACTTTGGATTGAAAGATATAGTTAGCTTCCTGCGTATAGGCTACTTTTTCCTGGGGCAGGTAAAGCCAAACTTTGCGGGCATTAATAACCAGTTTCTTCGCTTTCGGCTGGGAATAACTCCAAAGCATATTCTTCGGACTTTTGAAAAAGACAACTCCCTCTTCAATATCAGTCTTCTTTATGGATTTGACGGTGGCTTCCTGAACGAAGTTAGCCTTAAAATCTTTAGTATTTTCGTATGTATGCTGAAGATGAGTAACAATCTCCTCTACGGGAGCTTGAGCTTCGGCAAAAGCCCTTAATGGCGCAAATGTCAGAAATAACGCATTAAATAGCAAAATAGCCGCGGCTATTACGCTAAGTTGCTTGTTTTCTTTAGTAAATATTTTCATCATTTTCCTATGTAAAAAATGAAAAAAGCGGGCACAAATGGCACATTTTTTTCTATAGAGTTAATATCTTTTTTGCCGTGTCTCGCTAAGTGGCGATGATTAAAGGGTATATTTACAAGTAGTTGATATTATTATATATTATTCTTGCTCAAACCTTAGGCAATTTGGTGCAAAATGGTAACAATTGGGCACTTGCGAAGATTATCAACAATGTTATCCACAGGCTTTTCCACAATGTTGTGGAATACAAATCCAAGTGCCTGTATCAAAGAGGGAAAATCGATTTTCACCCTTTTTTTGCTTTTTTGCCTTCCATGATTTTGATACGCCAGCCAAAGGGATCATCCTTTAATCCATACTGAATTTGCAGGATTTCATTGTATAATTTTTCGGCGAGCGATCCGGTCTTGCCGCCGTTGATAAAATAATCCTTATGGCGGTAGTAAAGTTGCCCCACGGGAGAAACAATTGCCGCCGTTCCCGAGGCAAAAGCTTCTTTCAGCGTACCTTTTTCCGCTGCCTCTATAACTTCATGGATAGATATAGGCCGCTCCACTACCTTTGTCCCTAAATAAGAGGCCAGTTTAATAACAGAATTGCGGGTAACTCCGGGCAGAATTGTTCCGGCCAGCGGCGGAGTAATCAATTCATCACCGATCAGAAAAAAGATATTGCTGGTGCCCACTTCTTCCACATATTTGTTTTCAATGGCATCTAGCCACAGAACCTGAGTGTAACCCATATTAGTGGCGATTCGGCTGGCATAAAGGCTGGAAGCATAATTAATCGCCGCCTTAACATTGCCTGTGCCGCCGCGCGTCGCCCGCACATGCTCTTCAGACACATACATTTTTGTCGGAGAAAATCCCTGCGGATAATAAGCTCCCACGGGACCCACCACGATAAAGAACAGGTATTCGCTGGCCGGATGCACACCCAGGGCCGGCTCTGTAGCAATCATTGTCGGACGGATGTATAAAGATGTCCCCGCACCACGGGGAATCCAGTCTTTTTCCAGAATGACCAGCTTTTTTATGGCCTCCAGGAAAATCTTCTCGTCCATCAGCGGCATACATAGCCTTTCCGCCGATGTATTCATTCTTTTTATATTTTCATTAGGGCGGAAAAGGTAAATTGCGCCATCTTCACCGCGGTAAGCCTTCAGCCCTTCAAAAATTTCCTGCCCGTAATGCAGGCACATAGCCGTCGGGTCTAATTGCAATGGGCGGTATGGTTCAATAATCGGGTCATACCAGCCTTTGCCTTCCTTGAACTTAATATTGAAGAAATGGTCGGTAAAAACTTTGCCAAAACCAAGATTGGATTCATCAATGGGTTTTGCTTTCCTTTTCTTTTGTGATGCTTTCTTAATAGTAATTTCCATAAAAACCTCTTTCACCAAGATGTCTTCATCCGGCTACAGCTTCTTGCCGCATAAACACAGTTTGGCATAAATAATAATATTATGTTCCATATCACTAAATTAAACTGCGATCAAGGCTTCGATACTGAATTGCCTCGGCAACATGTGCAGGTTCAATTGATTCCTTATTTTCCAGATCAGCAATGGTGCGGGAAACTTTCAAAATGCGGTTCATAGCGCGGGCGCTTAAGCCCAGTTTTTCAATGGCCATTTCCATCAACCTGTGTGATTCCTCATCAATCGAGCAATAAGCTTTGATTTGTTTTTCAGTCAGGCGGGCATTGCAGACACGTCCATTACCCGCAGAGCGTTGCATCTGGAGGTGTCGTGCTCTGCTTATGCGCTCCTTAATTGTTGCGGATGATTCCCCCACCTCCTTATTCGACAAAGCCCGATATTTAATGGAAGGAACCTCGATATGTAAATCAATGCGATCCAGCAGCGGCCCCGATATTTTACCTTGATATTGGCGAATCTGTTGGGGCGTGCAACGGCAGGTGCGGATTCTATCTCCGAAATATCCGCAGGGACAGGGATTCATCGCGGCTATCAGCATAAATCTGGCGGGAAAAGATGCGGTAACGGAAGAGCGTGTTATCGTTATTGTGCCATCCTCCAATGGCTGGCGGAGCGCTTCCAGCGCGTTTCTTTTGAATTCCGGAAGTTCATCGAGAAATAACACGCCTAAATGAGCCAGACTGATTTCCCCTGGGCGCGGCGTCTGGCCGCCGCCGACCAGGCCGGCATCCGAGATGGTATGATGAGGCGCCCGGAAAGGCCGGACGGCAATCAATGTCTCCGCTTTGTTCAATGATCCGGCAACGGAAAATACTTTTGTTACTTCAATGGCTTCATCAAAAGAAAGATCGGGCAAAATTGTCGGCATTCTTTTAGCCAGCATACTTTTACCGGAGCCGGGCGGGCCGATCATTATAACATTATGGCCGCCGGCTGCCGCAATTTCCAAAGCGCGCAGAGCCTGCCTTTGCCCTTTAATTTCATTAAAATCAACATCGTACTGGCGGTGTTCCGCAAAAATTTTGCTGATATCCAGAGAAAGTGGTTCAATATCTTTCCGGCCACTTAAAAATTCGACAACATCCGGCAGCGAACTAACCGGATACACTTCAATTCCTTGTACCATTGCCGCTTCGGGGGCATTTTCTTCCGGAACGAAAACTTTTTTGATGCCTAGTTCCTTTGCCTTAAAAGTTGCGGGCAAAACACCGCGGACGCTTTTAATGCTCCCGTCCAGAGAAAGTTCTCCGATGAAAAAACTGTTGGTGAGGGCGTCTTCTTTAATAAGTTCTTCGGCGGCGAGAATTCCCACCGCAATGGGTAAGTCAAAACCGGTGCCTTCTTTTTTTATATCGGCGGGAGCGAGATTGACCGTTACATGGCTGCGCGGAAACCGGTACCCGGAGTTTTTTATTGCCGCTTTGATCCGGTCACGGCTTTCTTTGACTGAAGCATCGGGCAGCCCGACAGTGGAAAACTGCGGTAACCCGGCGGATATATCCACTTCGACAAAAACCGGATAAGATTCCATGCCGATGACGCTCATGCTGAGAACTTTAACAAACACTTTTGTCTCCAAGGGGGAATTTGTGGAAAAATACTAACCAATCAGACTATTTATATCAAGAAATAAAATTTATGCAAAATATGTCTGACTTTCTTGACTCGGAAAAATGCCTGTGCTAGAGTCCTTCCCAATCGTGATTCAAATTTAATTCCGAAGTCAATTGCCATGAAAAAATTATCCCATATAAGCAATAAAGGTGAAGTTCGTATGGTTGATGTTACCGCTAAAGACATCACTCGCCGGAAGGCCAGAGCTATGGGAAAAATTAAAATGAATCCCGCAGTTCTGGATTTAATAGAGAAGGGTAAGGTAGCCAAAGGCAATGTACTAGGTGCGGCAAAAATTGCGGGAATTATGGCGGCGAAGAAAACCGGGGAGCTTATTCCCCTTTGTCACCCCTTGGAATTGACAGGAATTGATGTTGATTTAAAGATTGACCGTAAAAACTCCCAGATTATAATAGAGTCCGAAGTGCGGACTGCCGGCAGAACAGGTGTAGAGATGGAAGCGCTGACTGCGGTAAGTGTAGCCGCGTTAACGATTTATGATATGTGCAAAGCTGCCGGTAAGGAAATGATTATTGGAGAAATAATGCTTTTGGAGAAAAGCGGTGGAAAAAGCGGTACTTTCACCAGAAAAAAATCAAGCGGGAAATAAAAATGGAAAATATTTACAAAATTAAAAGATCGTTTGTCATCCCCCTTATTATAATAACAATACTTTTATTCGTGCTTCTTTTGCTCAGTTTGCTTAAAGGCCATATGGAGGAAAGAATAATTCTGGCCGTTATTTTTTCCATATCTTTGCTCATCGGTATAGAATCGGTAAAAAGGGAAATAATTGTCGGCAAGGAGAAATTGACTATAAAGAAATTTTTCCGCCGCAAGGAATTTACCTTTGCGGAAATCACACAGCTGGCGGTTGTTGCCCTGAAAAAGAAGGTTTATTTCTTATTAACGACAACCAAAGGGTTTTATATTTTTTCCAATCTTTTCGAAAACCATGCTTTACTTATTCGCTCTCTTATGGATAGGTTAGGTGAGGAAAGAGTGGAAGTGGAAGTCAAAAATTATTTGAATCATCCTCTGGAAAGGTTGTCCCTGATCATTATGAGCTGGGTAGCCGCTTTTATTATAGCTGCCTTGATAACTTTGAAATTGTCGGGAATTTAATCGCAATATAAGTATTTAAATAATATTCTGTATTTAATAGGGGAAAAAGGAATCTCAAGACAATGCGGTCAAAGAAGCAGAACAATAAAGCTTTGGTTGTGAAGGTGAAAGAAGCTCCCTACGCTGCTGTGGAAGAAATACTGGAAAAAAAGCTGGAAGATATCGCTACTGTTTTATCCGCTTCCGGTGGCCGCAAAAGTAAGCTTTACGAAGAAGTCATGACTATGGTGGAAAAGGGGCTCTTCAAGATAGCTCTGCGCCGGTCTAATTATGTGAAAAGCGCCGCCGCGACTTTTCTGGGTATCAGCCGTAATACATTTACGGATAAAATGGCTAAACTGGGAATCAATTGTGAGAAGATTAAATAATCGTTGAAAAATATTTATGACTAAAGCTGTCAAGAAAACTGTAACTTTGCCTGAAAAGGTAACCAGTCTCTTAGAAAAAGGGGTTCGGATGACGAACCCTTTTTCTGTAGAAATTGGCGACGAAGTAAATCTGGAGCGGATTGCCGGTTCTTTAAGGATTTACGGTGCGGCAAGAATCTGCGGTGAAAATACGGTGATTGCGGACGATGTAAAACTCGGTTACGAAGGACCGGTTACGGTGATTAATTGCCAGTTGGGATGCGCTGTAGAATTAAAGGGCGGATTTTTTACAGATTCTGTTTTTTTAGAAAAAGCGGTAATGGGCGCTAATGCACAGGTTCGCGCCTGCTGCCTTCTGGAGGAAGAAGCCTGCGGAAATCACACTGTAGGTTTGAAGCAGACGATACTCTTTCCTTTCGTTACCCTGGGCAGCCTGATTAATTTTTGCGACTGTCTGATGGCGGGGGGAACAAGCCGCGAGAATCACAGTGAAGTGGGCAGCTCTTATATTCATTTCAATTATACTCCGCAGCAGGATAAAGCTACGGCTTCCATTGTCGGTGATGTAGCCCAAGGTGTGATGTTAAAGGAAGCGCCGATATTTTTGGGCGGACAGGGAGGAATGGTTGGTCCGGTGAAAATTGATTATGGAACAGTAATACCGGCAGGCGTCATCTGCCGCCGGGATACGCCCGGGCCGGGGTTCATCTGGTCTTTTCCGCAAACACTCAAAGCCCGGAAAGAATTTCTGCCGGGTGTATATGGCGATATTCGCCGCAAAGTTTATCTGAATATTCTTTACATGGCTAATTTACTGGCGTTGAAACAATGGTATATTCACGTGCGCCAGGATTTTTTCCTTGAGCAAAAATTTGGCGCTGATCTTTATGCGGGAGCTATCAGGCTCCTCGATGGATCTCTTGAGGAAAGGTTTCGGCAAATGCACAAGTTTTCTCTTCAGTCGGAAGCCTTACATTTAGTGGTTGTGGGAAGAAAGAAAAAACAATTGTCCGGTTCCATAATTAGTTTAAAAAAAGAATTTTTATTGAAGTGGCCGCAGATGGAAACTTATCTTCGGTCGGGGCAAGAAGTAAAGATCGGGTTGAAGAAAAAAGAAGCATTTACGAAAATCATCCAAAGCAAACTGCCTGGGCGGAATTCCTATTTGTCGGCAATAAAAATACTTACGCCTGCGGAAACAAAAATTGGTTCCGGTTGGTTGGGCGAGATAGTTGCAGTTACAGTCCAGCAGTGCTTGAAAAAAGCGGACATCTTTCGTCTCAAAGTGATGGAATGAAGCTTGGATAAGCCCGCTGCAGGTGATCGGCCTAAGGGGCGGCATATTATAACTTCAGTCTTAGATATACCGCAGACGGATTCAGTATAAAAGTAAAAATGCGCTTCGTTATAAGAAAACGGAATCTAACAAACAATATGATTTTGCCAATGATTAAAGCAATAAAGAAGATAAAAGTTTTTCTGGGGGAGTGCCGGATATACGCAGGGAAAAAGCCTGCTGATGTTTGCGCTCCGGCTATTATCTTTTTTCCGCTATTTACCTGCCGGCTCAATTGCGGCTTTGCCGGTTTGCTGACTTTTAAGCTGCGGGAGACAACGTTTGCTCCGGCTTACGATCTAACGCTCGTTGAGTTATTTGCGGAAATTAAATGTTCTGATTTTAAGGCTTTGCTGGAGGAGAAACTTTCCGCAGACGCTTATTTGAAGGGTATGGAAATCCTAAAAGCAATGGAACAGGCATTGCTGGAGCTCAAGCAGGAAAGCGTGCAGGAATTTCTCTTTTTTCAGGAAGTAAGAACTAAAAAACTCAAGGGGCTAGCTGAAGAAATAAAAATATTTTTAAATGCGGAAGAAACATTTTTGGAAAATAATGCGAACAAATTTAATTCCGCCGGTCTGGAAATGATCAACAGCCGCATTATCCTGCTCAAAGACATTCAATGGATTTTAGAAAGGGATATATTATTTAATTTTGAAAAAATAATTGATCTTACCGGCGAGAAAAATAACCTTGCTATCAGTTCAGCGGCATTTAGAAAATACCGGAAGATTAATTTATTGCTCAATGCGCTGGACAGGCTGGAAGTGCGAGGCCGAGATTCAGCAGGATTACAAATAGCCTTCTTATTGGAAAACGAAAAAGAATTAGATCATGTACTGTCCAATCTGAAGAAAAAAGACTTATACGAAGATTATTCCATCCGTTCGCAAGCAGGAGACCTGCTTAATGGTTCCATTCAGGTCACAACCCATGTTTTATCCGGCGGTGAAAAGAAAATTAATGCAACTTTCACCTTCAAAACGTTTTCGATTGTCGGCGAGTTGGGGCGCAATGTCCGCGAATTACGGCAGACAATCAGAAATGACCGGATTCTCCATAATTTTTCTCAGGTGGCGACCGTTTGCGAAACGGCGCTTACTCACACTCGCTGGGCTTCAGTCGGTTCCATTACAGAAGAAAATTGTCATCCTGTGAATAATTTCACGCGTGTACAGACAGAAGGAATATTCCCTTTTTATTCTACATCAACCGTGGCGATTAATGTTGTTTTAAACGGTGATATTGATAATTACGCAAATTTGCGTGCAGGGCTGGAAGCGGGGAAAGAACTGATAGCTCCGGAAGTTACAACTGATACAAAAATAATTCCGCTGGAAATTGAAAAATATTTAAAGGCCGGGAACAACCTTGCTGAATCTTTCAGGTTGGCGGTGAAAGATTTTGAGGGTTCGCAGGCGATAGTAATGACGAGCGATCTGGAACCCGGTAGGATATTTCTGGCGCTAAAAGGCAGTGGCCAATCCATTTATGTGGGGATCAGCGCCGATCAGTATATGTTTTCTTCGGAGCTTTACGGTCTGGTCGAAGTTATGCCCGATTTCATCAAAATGAATGGCGAAGTTGACATTGCCAATGATAGCGCAGCGGCGGGACAGATATTTATTCTGGATCAAAATTCCTGTGGCGGATTGTCAGGGATTAAAGCTTGCTCTTATGATGGTGTAGAATTCGGGCTTACTGAAAATGATGTGCAGAGAGCACTAATTACGACCCGAGATATTGATCGGGGCGATTATCCGCATTATTTCCTTAAGGAAATATCGGAATCGGCCGTATCGGTAAAAAGAACTTTGCGGGGGAAGTACCGCAAAGAAACAGGCAGTAATTCTTCAGCAAAAATATTTTTTAATTTGGGTGAGGATGTTGTTCCGAAGTCAGTCCGCTTTGGCTTTCAGAAGGGAACAATTAAAAGAATAATGATTATCGGCCATGGAACAGCGGCTGTGGCCGGTTCTGCAGTTGCCGATGCTTTTGAACGTTACTTAAAAGGCAAAGGCATCAGTGTAATGGCCAAAGTAGCATCGGAATTGAGCGGTTTTTTATTGAAGGACGATCTTGCGGATACGCTGATAATTCCCATCACCCAATCCGGAACAACAACGGACACAAACCGGGCTGTGGCCATGGCCAGAGAACGCGGCGCTTCCATTATTGCCATCGTCAACAGAAGGCAGTCGGATATTACAGCAAAATCGCACGGCGTATTTTACACCAGCGACGGGCGCGACATAGAAATGTCGGTTGCTTCCACGAAAGCTTTTTACTCCCAGATTATTGCTGGCTACGTTCTCGCCCTTTTTTTTGCGCAGCTTTTAGGTGCTCGCAATGATGATTATATTGCCGCGGAATTGCGCAACCTGGAAGCGGCGCCGCAAATGATGATGCGCGTTTTTTCCAACAAGGAACAAATTGCTGCATCGGTGAAAAAAACATTTGATAAGAAGTTCTGGGCAATAGTCGGCAGCGGACCGAATAAAGCGGCCGCTGATGAAATCAGAATCAAGCTCAGTGAGCTCTGTTATAAGACAATTTCCTCCGATATTGTCGAAAACAAAAAGCATATTGACCTTTCGGCGGAACCGTTAATACTGGTTTGCGCTGCCGGTAATCCGGAGGCTGTAGCCGAGGATATCGCCAAAGACGTGGCAATTTTTAAAGCGCACAAGGCAGCCGTTATCGTGTTTGCAGAAGAAGGCGACGGGCGCTTTGATGGTGTTGCCGATGCCGTTATTTCTATTCCTGCTGCGGCGATGCCGTTGCCGGTAATTCTCAATGCTGTGGCCGGACATTTGTGGGGATATTATGCCGCTTGCGGCATTGATAATGAAGCTCTTATTTTCAGGGAATTTAGGAACCGCCTGAATCTGGCGATGGCGCAGCTGGTGAAAAGGAATTATTCGCTTTATGAAAGGCTGGCGGATGTTCAATTCCGCCGCATGATTAACGAATTTTATCAGACTTTCAATAAGCAGCGCAACTGCGGCGCCTTTAATCTACTGGGTGTCAAAACAATTTCCGATTTAGTGCTTTTGCTGAAATATGCGGCAAGCAAATTGCCGCTGGAAGATTTTCGTCAGGAATTCAAGGCCGATGAAGGATTTAGTTCTCCCGTTGACCTTCTGGACGTAACATTGGGCAGAGCCATAGATGAACTTACTCGGCCCATAGATGCCATCCGTCATCAGGCCAAAACTGTTACCGTGGGAACAAGCCGTAAAGAAAAGGTTCCGCAGGGAATTATCTTTAATCTTCTGGAAGAGCTTAAATATACGGCCAAGGATCTTACTTATAAAAATGTGCTGGCGCTGAGAAGAATAAATCAGGCGGTTGCCACGGTGCGGGGATATACGGTTTATGATATTAAAAATCTGGATGCAGAGGGTAATCCTGATGAAAATACGGTCATAGCGGTGCTGAAAAAGGGAGGCACAGCCAGACGAATGGCTTCGCGAACGGAGACGTGGTCACCGCTGATGGGTACGAAAAGGACAATTGTCAGTACCGGCCATGTTTATATCGGCAAGGGGAAATCGGATGGTGCATCCATTGTGGTGCTGCCTTTGCTGGGAGAAAATAATTTTGTCAGCATTCTGCTTTTAATCCATGTTGATTATAATGAATCGTTATCTGTCCGGGAAAAGAAAGAAGTTTTGGGATACCGTTATAATGATATCAGAAATCTGGTTAACGAATACAACGTCAATTGGGATGACCACTATCTGGAGAAAATACCGCTGGCCGATTTGTTGAGCGAACCGGTGGAAGGCATCGCCTCGCGCATTAAGCAGTGGTCGATGGAAAAATAATTATGCACTTTTAAAAAGAATATATTCGGTGAAAAGTGCTGCATCCCTAAGGAGTTATTATGAAAACAAAATTTATTTTTATCACCGGCGGTGTACTTTCTTCTCTGGGCAAGGGCTTGGCCGCAGCATCAATTTCGGCATTGCTGGAGAGCCGCGGCTTGAAGGTTACCAATCAAAAGCTGGATCCTTACATCAATGTCGATCCCGGCACAATGAGCCCCTTTCAGCACGGAGAAGTATTTGTTACCGACGATGGTGCGGAAACAGATCTCGACCTGGGTCATTACGAAAGATTTACTTCCACCCGCATGAGTAAATGTAACAACCTCACAACAGGGCAGGTTTATTTTTCTGTTATTACCAAGGAGCGGCGCGGTGATTATTTGGGCAAAACTGTTCAGGTTATTCCTCACATTACCAATGAGATTAAGGATTACATCCGCGATTCGGCGGGCGGTTTCGATGTGTCTATAGTAGAAATTGGCGGAACTGTCGGTGATATAGAAAGTCTGCCATTTCTGGAAGCGATTCGTCAATTTCGCAATGAAGTAGGAAGGCAAAACGCCATATTTATTCATTTGACCTGGGTTCCCTATATCAAAACCGCCGGAGAAGTTAAAACAAAACCGACCCAGCATAGTGTTAAGGCGCTAAGGGAGATTGGTATCCAGCCGGATATTCTTTTATGCCGGACGGAAAATTTTCTTTCCGATGATATTAAAGCCAAGATATCTCTTTTTTGTAACCTCGAAGTGGCAGCAGTTTTTACAGCCAAGGATGTGAGCTGCATTTATGAAGTGCCGCTGGTGTTTCACCGCGAAGGACTGGACGCCAAAATTGTTGATCTCTTGAATATCTGGACCGGGCAGCCGAAGCTGGATGCCTGGGAGAATGTTGTCAATAAATTCAATAATCCGGCCCATGAGGTATACATCGGTATTGTCGGTAAGTATGTGAACCTCACCGATTCTTACAAGAGTCTTAATGAGGCGCTGGTCCATGGCGGTATTGCCAATAACTGCCGGGTTAATCTGAAATTTGTGGATGCCGAAAAAATCGAAGAGGAATGCGCTAAAATTTATTTGGATGATGTTGATGCCGTCCTGGTGCCCGGTGGATTTGGCAATCGTGGTATAGAAGGCATGATCATCGCCGTGCAATATGCCCGGGAAAATAACATTCCTTATTTTGGGATTTGTTTAGGTATGCAAATGGCGGTAGTGGAATATGCAAGAAATGTCTGCTTGCTTAGCAAAGCCAATAGCTCTGAATTTGATTTGCAGACTGCTTATCCGGTAATTGATTTACTGCCGGAACAACGTGAAGTAAAAGATAAAGGGGCATCGATGCGGTTGGGAGCTTACCCATGCTCTGTGCAGCAGGATTCCTTTGCTTTTGCGGCCTACGGGCAAAAAGAAATTTCTGAGCGTCATCGCCATCGCTATGAGTTTAATAACGATTATAAGAAAGCTCTGACAGACAAGGAATTGCTCATAACCGGTTTTTCACCGGATGGCCGTTTGGCGGAAATTGTGGAAATCAAAGATCACCCCTGGTTTCTGGGCTGCCAGTTCCATCCCGAATTTAAATCTCGACCGACAAACCCCCATCCGCTTTTCAGTAAGTTCATTGCAGCGGCTTTGAAATATGCGCAGGAAAAAACTAAGCGCACATCAGTTAAACAAACGCACCAGCAGAAATCGAAGAGAGGATAGCTCTTATATTATTTACGTAAATTATATTTAATCATTTTGAGCTGTAATCCTTTGCGGCTCAAACCCAGTTGTTGGGCTGCTTTCGTGACATTGCCCTTGCATTCTTCCAGGCATTTAATAATCATTTGCCGTTCCACATTTTCTACATGGCTACGCATGTAATCTTTAAATGGCCTTTTATCATCATCGCCAATAGTGGCGGCGGAGCTTTCCATGCCTGCAATAAAATCAACCGGCACTTCCTGCAAAGTCAATTTATTGCTTTTAGCCAGCAGCATTATTCTTTCCATCAGGTTTTCCAATTCGCGAATGTTTCCCGGCCACTCATAGCGC
Source organism: Syntrophaceae bacterium (assembly GCA_003142535.1). GTDB lineage: Bacteria > Desulfobacterota > Syntrophia > Syntrophales > Smithellaceae > Fen-1166. The sequence continues at coordinate 19,255 of PLMQ01000037.1, read as the reverse complement.
AAGAAAATTTCCATAACCTGATCATCAATTCCTGTAATAGCTAAACCCAATTTCTTATTGAATTTGTCGATGAAATAATCAGTCAGCAATGTGATATCATCTTTTCTTTCCCGCAGGGGAGGCATAACAATGGGAAAGACGTTGAGCCTGTAGTATAAATCTTCGCGGAAATTTCCCGAACGAACGTCCTGCAATAAATTTTTATTGGTTGCCGCAATGATACGCACATCAACTTTGGTTGTTTTCAGACCGCCGACACGCTCAAACTCCTGCTCCTGAATGACACGCAAGAGTTTCACCTGCATGTCCCGCGGAATTTCACCGACTTCATCAAGAAACAAAGTCCCTTTATGTGCCAGTTCAATTCTTCCGGGTTTGGTGATGGTTGCTCCGGTGAACGCACCTTTTTCATGACCGAAAAGTTCACTTTCGATTAATGTTTCGGAAATGGCCGCGCAATTAATTTTTATCAGCGGATTATTTTTCCGCGGAGAATTCCGGTGAATGGCATCAGCAACCAGTTCCTTGCCGGTGCCGGTTTCTCCCGTTATCAGGATAGTGGTGGTTGTTGCCGCGACTCTTTTTATTGCATCAAAAATTTCATTCATCCTGTTTCCGGCGCCGATGATTCCGGGACGTTCAATATCATCCGGCGGTAAAAACAATTCATTTTCGTTCAAAGTTCGTGTTTTAATCGCCTTGGAGATAACATTCTTTAATTCATCCAATTCAAAAGGCTTGGTGATGTAATCCAGTGCGCCTTTTTTGAGAGCTTCGACGGCTGTAGCGACAGTACCATGCGCCGTAATGATAATTACCGGTACTTCCGGATACTGTTCGGTGATGCAATTGAGTAATCCCATTCCGTCAAGATTGGGCATTTTTAAATCGGTAACAACGACATCAATCTTGTTGGATTTTAAAATTTGCAGGGCCTCCATACCGTCCGCAGCCGGAATGGCATCATAACCTTCTTTTTTCAGCATGGCTGATAAGACGAGCCGCATATTTATTTCATCATCAACTATTAATACTTTATTCATAATCTCTAATTATTATGAGTTGAATTTTAAATCAAGAAACTTTGTTGATTATATTCCGGCATTGAGCCGGATAAAAAAAACGCTTCCCTGGCCTACGAGAGATTTGACCCTGATGAGCCCGCCGTGTTCTTTGATGATTTTCTGGCAAATCGCCAGACCAAGCCCGGTGCCCCTTTCTTTGGTAGTATAAAAAGGCTTGAAAATGCTTTTCAGTGCTTCATTATTAATTCCCTGACCGGTATCACGGATTGTTATACTGACGGCATCATCGGCGGTGGCTTCAATACGGGATGTCCGGAAAGTTAAGGTGCCTCCCTGAGGCATCGACTCAATGCCATTGAGTGCGATATTCAAAATTACCTGCATCAACTGCTGGTCATCCACTTCTATGTCCGGCAACTCATGCAATTCCTCCTGGATGACAATATTTTCGGCAAGCTTATTGGCGGCAATTATGGAAATCGCTTTTTGAACAAGCACATTGACATTTTGTGCTTTAAGATTGAGAGTGTAGGGACGCGCATAATCAAGAAACTGGTTGACAACGGCATTGAGTCTGTTTACTTCTTCGATAATTACATCGAAAAGCTTCTGCTGCTCTTCGGTTACGGCTTCTGTTTTTAAATACTGGGCGGCTCCCTTGATTGACCCCAGAGGGTTACGAATTTCATGAGCGAAAACCGGAGCCATTTCCGCGAGCATCAAGGCTTTTTCCCTTTCTAGCTTTTCGTCAAATTCGTAAAAAGATGTAAAGACATCTTTGCTTTCCGGGTAGAAATAATTGAATGTTTTTTTCAGAATCATTCTGATGGGTGTAAGTGAAATGACTATTAAAAATGATGCCATAAGTACACTGGTAAAAGACGGCAATTGACTGTCGCTGAAGAAACCTGCGGTGAAATAAAAAATAATCAGGCCGCAGACCGTACTGATAAAAATAATCAGGCCGCGGGCGAAAAAATCATGCAACTCATGTAATTGTGGATAGGCGATAATTAGTAAAATAAAATAAACCAGTGCCGCCAAAACAATGCCGGCTACAGATGGAAAATTAAAACCAAAGTATTGGAGAAGATCAATGCTGCAGATGATTAAAGTAATCGGGCAGGCAAAAAGTAAATAACCAAGGCGTTTTTTCTCCACGCTGGGCGGTAATTTATTTACATATCTTACCAGTGCGATATAGCAGAGTACTAATGCGGCAACCATTAGGGAAAGTATGCTGCAATGGAAATACTGCCATCCGGATAAAGGTGAAAAAAGTGCAATGGTGCCCAGTGCACTGATAAAAATTGTTAAAACAACGAGTCCGCGAGTAAGAATAGATTTATTACGAGTAAGGCGGCGGAAAAATAGTAAAGCCAGCGGTGCAATTGCTATGATTCCCAGATATTCGATGTTTTTCCAAAAAGCCGGGGCAAAAATGCTGTGGAAAAAAAAGCCCACTTGGAAAACAAAGATGGCCAGGCACAATCCGACAAAAGATGCCTGCAAATTGTCTTTCTTGCCGGTAATCATCAGCGAAACAGCAATAATAAAACTTGTTGCGGCCAGAGTAAGAGTATCCATATATTCCTTAATATAGCGTCAAAGATAAAAAAGCTAATAAAAAGTGAAGGTTTTAACGATCTGGGCATTTTTTAAGTAATATTGCCTGTTATGTACTTAGTCCAGAAAGAGACTGGCCGATATTTTTAAATGCTGCGAAGTAATGTTCGCAGTGTAAAATATTTTACGCGAAATAAATCTTTCCAGCGCTAATTTCCTCATACTTACACCAGTTAATTGTTAATTGATTCAATATGTTCTGGTTTTAATAGAAATATTTACAACGTGGTATGGATCGTGCTCTGCCTTGGGCAGCACTATTAGAAATTGAGTGCGATAGATTTTCTAGGGAGGTATTCCGATGAGTGAGAATAAATGTATAGCGGTTGTTTTCCCGGGGCAGGGATCACAAAGACCCGGTATGGGAAAAGAATTCTATGAGCAAATTACCGTCTGCCGCGAAACTTACCGGGAAGCATCAGACACCTTAGGGTGGGATGTAGCCGCCATGTGCTTTGGTGAAGATGAGAGAATAAATCTTACGGAATATACCCAGCCCTGTATTGTCACTACCGAAATGGCTATGTATCGAGGTCTGGTAGAACGTTATAATTTTGCTCCCCGTTATTTCGGCGGGCATTCTTTGGGAGAGTTTACGGCACTTGTTGCCGCCCGTGTAATGCCTCTGGCTGAAGCATTAAAGATTGTTCAGACCCGCGGCAGATTGATGCAGAAAGCAGTTCCTGCCGGAGTCGGCGGAATGGCCGCAGTCATTTCCGAAGGAATTGATTGCGATATGCTCAGTAAATTACTTGAAGGTTTGCCTGTTGATGTAGCTAATATTAATTCAGCCAATCAGGTTGTGATCAGCGGTGATGCAGCGGCATTGCCCGAAGCAGAAAAAAGACTGGCCCAGGTATTGGCCGGGGATAAGCCCTTCCGGTTTGTTCAGTTGAATGTCAGTGCGCCCTTTCACAGCCGTTTCATGAAGCCGATTGAAGAACCGTTTGCCGATACATTGAGGGAATTCGGCAAAGGATTGAAGCCGGAGAATGCTTTAAAAGTAACATCAAATTTTACGGGCAACTTCCATTCAGCTGCTGTTCACAAAATAATCGAAAATTTGGTAAATCAGTTAAGCAGCACAGTTCACTGGTGGGGGAATATGCAAGGTCTGTCTGCCCATGCGAGGGAAATTTATGAGGTTGGTCCCGGACGGCCTCTGTGTGAATTTTTCAAGACTATAGATGTAGTCTGCCAGTCTATTACCGGTCTTTCCGCAGCCGAAAAAATCTTTGCGGGCGCTAATTAAGAACAACTTTATTTGCATCGGGACGCTGATTACTAACTAATACAGCCAGGGAGAAGCGGTTTGCTAAATTTTGCCAAAAATTCAGTTAGTCCGGTAATCAAAAAAATTAATCATTTTTCTGCCGGGCAGCAATCAATCTGTGTCAGCAGAGTTAAAAACTTTCCGAAAAAAAATGTTGCCGCATAAGCGGTGATGAAATATGGTTCTTAAATAGATATGCCTAGGCGGGTCATTCTATAAACTTATAACTAAAATTATTTAAACGAAAGGCTGCGAAAATGGATTTTAATCTGAATGAAAATCAATTGATGTATGTAGATACGGTACGTAAATTCGTGAAAAATGAAATTACGCCCCACATTCTGGAAATGGAAAAGGCTCACATATTTCCTTGGCAGATTATCGGCAAAGCATGGAAAATAGGTATTATAAATTTATGTATCCCGGAATCCGTCAAAGGCTATGAAATTGATTTAATATCCACGGCAATGATTATCGAAGAGCTCTCCTACGGAGATTCCGGCATATCCACCTCGGCCATGTGTAATGATCTGGCCAATGTGGTGATTGCCCAGCATGGTACGGATCAACAGAAAGAAAGATTTCTGAGGCCTTTTGTTGAGAAACCGCTTCTGGCTTCTTTCTGCCTGACGGAACCGAATGCCGGTTCCGATAACTCCATGATGACCTCCTTTATCAGCAAGAAAGATGACGGTTCCTATGTTTTAAATGGGTCCAAGTGCTTTATTACCAATGCCTCTTATGCTTCACAGTACACTGTTCTGTGTAAAGTCGGAAAGCCCACAAGTAATTTTATGGCCTGCGTTGTTATCCCGGTAGAACATGTAACCGCGGCTGATATTCCTGATATCGGAAATAACACCAGAGATATAAAGGTGCCGACAGGCGGAAAAATAATGATCGGCAAACCGGAGGATAAATTGGGGCAGCGTCTTTCCAACACGGCCAGTGTCACATTTGAAGACGTTATAATTCAACCGGATCAGATTATCGGGGACAGAAGATTCGGTTTTAAATACATCGTTGATGTATTGGATTATGCCCGGCCGATGGTCGCAGCCATTGGTCTGGGTTTAGCGAAAAGGGCGCTCGCAGTCACTCTGGATTATACCCGCGAACGTAAACAATTTGGCCAGAGGATTTGCGATCTTCCTGTCGCGAGAGAAACAATAATCTCCATGTGGAAAAGAGTGGAACTGGCTGAACTTGCTCTCTTCCGGGCAGCCTGCAAAATCAGGGAAAAAGCAAAGGATGCCGGAATTTATGCTTCTCTGGCGAAAAATACGGCCGCAGAAGCGGCAATTTATTGCACAACGGAAGGCCTCCATTTGCACGGCGGATATGGCTTTACAACTGAGTATGAAATTTCCAAACTTAACCGCGACGCCCACATCATTGATATTTATGAAGGTGTGCGGGAAGTGCAAAACATGATTATTGGAAGGGAAATTGTTTAGCATGCTTTATCTTCATTCTGTGGGACATTTTAACCCAGATAACATTATTACCAATCAATTTTTGGAAGATTTGGATATCGGCACCAGCAATGAATGGATTCTGGAGAGAGTGGGTATTAAAACTCGCCGCACTGTATTGTCGCTGGATTACATAAAAAATACAAAAAATGTTAACATGCTGGCAGCCTTTGAAGCCAGGCAATATAAGAATGCGCAAATGGGAGCTGCGGCTGCACGCATGGCGCTGCAACGCGCTTCGCTGAAGCCCGAAGATATCGGGATGCTGATTGCGGGAAGTTCATCTCCGGATAATATCTCTCCGGCGGAAGCGTCGGCAATTGCCGCTGAACTGGGTATTGAGGTGCCTTGCTTCGATATGAATTCGGCATGCAGCTCTTTTGGGATGAAAATCAATTTTCTTTCCCGAATGCAGCCGGATTCTCTTCCTCCGTATGTTCTGGTTGTAGATACCGAATCTTTGACCAAGAGCGTGAATTATTCCGATCGCAGTATGGCTGTGCTATTTGGTGATGGCAGCTCTGCCGCTATAGTTTCGACAAGTATTCCGGCTCGAGCTCAGTTTACTAATTGCAGTTTTGATTCCCGGCCTTTGGCTTGGGAAAAAGTTGGAATTACCTACGACTGGCGTTTTTTTCAGGATGGTAATGCCGTTCAGGGCTTCGCTATTCGTACGACGACGGAAGCCGTCAAGTCACTGCAAGACGCTTTTGCTGCCGAGGCGCAGCGTTTTATCTTTATCGGGCATCAGGCCAATTTAGGAATGCTCAAAACCGTCTGTGAGAGAAGGGGGATTTTACCGGAAAATCATTGGTATAGTGTTGATCAGTTTGGCAATACAGGTTGTTGCAGCGCTCCCGGCGCGTTGAGTATGCACTGGGACGAAATCAAGGCAGGTGACCGTGTGGCGATGGCTATTGTCGGCGCCGGCCTTTCCTGGGCAACAATGATGTTGAAAGTGGAGGATGTTTGATGATCGAGAAACCGGTTGCTATCGTTACAGGAGGCGCCACAGGCATTGGAGCGGCTTGCTGCCGGGCATTGGCTGCGGAAGGATTTCATGTCGGTATTCATTACCGCAAAAGCGCCGACGGGGCGCAAAAGCTGCTGGACGAAATAAAAGACGGATTTTTAATTAAAGCTGATTTGGCTAATATTGATGATGTCGAGGCGATGGTTACACAAATTAAAAATGTTGCCGGAAGGGTGGATGTTCTGGTCAATAATGCCGGGCAGTCTATCAATGCCGATATTCTTTCGATGAAAATGGAACAATTCGATGAACAGCGGGCGATGACACGAGGTGTCTGGTATTTGACCAAAAGAATACTGCGGCAATTCATGTTACGCAGTTCCTCCGGTCGCATTATTAACATATCGAGCGTTGTCGGGCATATGGGTAATGCCGGACAAATTCCCTACACGATGGAAAAAGCGGCGCTGGATGCTTTTACCAAATCTCTGGCGCAGGAGCTGCGGGGGCGCAATATTCTGGTAAATTCCATTGCTCCCGGATTTATTGAGACGGAAATGACGGAAGAATTGTCTGCGGAAGTAAAAAATAGAGTGATGGGGGAAATTACTTTAGGGCGCATCGGCAAGCCGGAAGAAATTGCCGAAGTGGTTGCTTTCCTGGCGAAAAAGGGGAGTTATATTACAGGCAGCGTAATTCACGTCAATGGAGGCCTTTATGGAGGTTGATGCTGGTATAATAAAAGAGTTGCTGGCGCTTGTGCCGCAGCAAAAGCCATTTCGTTTTGTTGACGAAATTATCAGCATTGATGAGGAACAGATAGTCGGTGCTTATCGCTTTCGCGAAGACGAATTCTTTTATCGCGGCCATTTTCCCGGCCGTCCTGTTACCCCGGGGGTAATATTGATTGAAACGATGGCCCAGATCGGGGTTGTTGCTTTCGGTATGTATCTTTTAGCCTGCCAGAGGAATGTGAGGCCAAGTCAGATGGAATATCCTTTAAGTTTATTTTCCCACATGGATGAGGTGGAATTTAAGGGGATTGTGGTGCCGGGCGAAAGGGTGATTGTAAAAGGCAGAAAAATTTATTTTCGTAAAGGGGCTATAAAAATGGATTTAACTATGGAAAGAGAAAACGGCGAAGTGGTCTGTACGGGGAGATTGGCCGGAATGGGAGTGGCCAGATGAAAACGAGAGTTGTTGTTACGGGAATGGGTGTGGCCGCCCCCAATGCGCATGGCCTTGATAATTTTGAAAAGGCGCTGAGGGAAGGCCGTTCCGGCATACGTTTTCTGCCGCAATTGGAGCAATTGAAGTTTGCCTGTCAGATCGCCGGAGTGCCGGAAAATTTCGAGGCCGTCCGTAAAAGCTACTTTGACCGGGAAAAGCTTTTGTCTATAAATGATAATATCGGCTACGCATCGGTAGCGGCGGTTGATGCCTGGAAGGATGCCGGATTTAACCTTCCGGAAAGTGAAGATGATACCGTAGATTGGGATACCGGGGTAATTGCCGGTTCCGGAGTCGGCGGGATGGATACGATTGCCAATTCTGTTGTTCCCATGATTAATGAGGGCAGGGTGCGACGTCTGGGCAGCAGAATAGTGGAACAGGTTATGAATAGCGGCACCAGCGGCCGCATTTCCGGCCTTATCGCTGCAGGAAATCAGGTGACCTCGAATTCTTCGGCTTGCAGTACCGGTAATGAGGCGGTGATCGATTCCCTCTGGAGAATCAGGATGGGTCTGGCCAAGCGCATGGTAGCCGGAGGTTCGGAAGCAGCTACTCCTTATATCTGGGGTGGATTTGATGCTATGAGGGTTATGTGCCGTAAGTATAATGATAATCCCGCTGCCGGATCGCGTCCGATGAGTGCTTCCGCCTGTGGTTTTGTTCCCGGTTCCGGCGGAGCGATGCTTGTGCTGGAAGAATTGGAAACGGCGTTGGCCCGCGGTGCCAGAATTTATGCGGAAATAATCGGCGGCCATGTAAATTGCGGCGGTCAGCGGATGGGCGGGTCCATGACTGCTCCGAATGCTGAAGGAGTTAAAAAATGCATCAGGGCTGCTGTGGCCGATGCGGGAGTTGATCCGGCGGAAGTGGACGCCATTAACGGTCATTTAACGGCTACATTTGCCGATCCCTATGAGGTCAAGAATTGGGCGGAAGCTTTGGGGCGCGGTCCAGCGAATTTTCCTTACATCAATTCTACAAAATCCATGATTGGCCATTGTCTGGGCGCTGCCGGGGCGATCGAATGCGTGGCTACCGTGCTGCAAATTTACAAAGGTTTTATTCACCCGTCCATCAACAGCGAGGATGTTCATCCGGATATAGCGGAATTTGCCCACAGCATCCCGCAAACATGTATCGAGAAACCGCAGCTCAGGATTGTTGCCAAGGCGGGATTTGGTTTTGGTGATGTCAATAGCTGCTTAATATTTAAGAAATGGGAAAAATAATAATTTTAAATTTATAAAGGAGCGTAATATTATGGATGACAAGAAAATTTTTGAAGAGATGGTTAACATTTTAAAGGGGTATACAAAAGATGTCGCACTTCTGGAGAAAGCAACACTCGATACCCACATTTTAAATGATTTGAAAGTAAATTCCGCCCGTCTGGTCGATGTTATCATCAAGTGCGAAGATGTTTTCGGGATCAGCATTGATGACGAGGAGGCGGACAAGATCCGGACAATTGGCGATGCCGTCAGGGTAATCAAACAGAAACTAGGGTAAGAAAATGGATAGAAAATCCAAAGCATCTCTGCAATTACAGGATATTCTCGGGCGGATTGCGATTATAATTATTGCACCATTATATTTTTTAATTGTGCGGATATTATTTTATCGGGTGCGGAATTTAAAAGATATTCGCCGTCAGTGTACCGAAGAATTTTCCCGGCATAAGGGGCCTTGGATTATTTGTGCCAATCATTTGACAATGATTGACTCTTTTATTCTGGGTTATGCTACTTTCAGTCTGGTTTCGCATATAACAGATTATAAAAAACTTCCTTGGAACTTGCCGGAGAGAAGTAATTTCCAGAGCAATATAATTTTGGCAGTTTTATGTTATCTGGGCAAATGCATTCCCATTGACCGCGGTGGTCCCCGCGAAAAAACAAAAAAAACTCTGGATAAGTGCATTTTTCTGATGCGTCATGGCCACAATGTCATGATATTTCCGGAAGGTGGTCGTTCCCGCACCGGCATGGTGGATAAAGAAGACTTTTCCTATGGTGTGGGACGTTTTGTCCAGGATGTGGAGGATTGTAAAGTAATGTGTATTTATTTGCGCGGAGATAAACAAAAGAGTTATGGCCTTATTCCGGCCTGGGGCGAAAAATTTTCTGTTCAGGTGGAAGTCTTTACACCTTCGTCCGCAGGTGATAGCGGGCTACGGGTACAGCGTGGATATGCCGCGCAAATAATTAACCGGCTGGCGCAAATGGAGGAAAAATATTTTGCCGCACATAGGGAACGATGTTGTGGATTTGACAGACCCGGTGAATGTGAGAAAAACACTGGATTTGCGATTTCTAAAGAAAATCCTCACATCTGCTGAAATAGAATTTGTCCGCAGTGCGAAAAATCCGGCTGCCGTGCTTTGGTCGCTTTGGGCCTGTAAGGAAACTGCTTATAAGGTAATGAAGAAAGCTTCTGCAGATACTGCTTTTCTGCCTAGTCAGTGGAAGGTTACAATAAGTGAGACCGGTAGAATCTATGAACAAGGCGAGGTTATCATTTCGGCGAGTGCCGGAATTTTTACCCGCCTTTTTATTTCAGAAAAATATGTGCATTGTATCGGCACGGATGATTTACGGATACTTGATAAAATAGTATGGGATGTTGATATTGTACCCCCACCGGAAGCCCGGGAAAATGTTGATCCATCATTATTTGTCCGCGATTGTCTTGTCCGGAGAGTGGCCGGATATTTTCATTTAAATTACCAGCATTTGGAAATCAGACGGGTGAAAAATGACGGAGAGCTTCAGCCGCCGATTATTTATTATAATGAGGAAAGATATCCGGTGGACGTCAGTTTGAGCCATGACGGCAATTTTGTTGCGTATTCGTTCATTAGTATTTAAGCCGTTGCTTTCTAATTAAATATTTCGCAACTGTCTGCGGTCTTTTTAGTGAAACTCCAATTCCGAAAGCGAAGCGTAGCGGAATTGGTAAGTTGAACTATCCCGCATAAGCGGCGGTTGGGAAACTCCAATTCCGAAAGCGAAGCGTAGCGGAGGGTAATGAGACTCAAACTTCAAAAGCGAAGCGCATAGAAGTTTGTTAGCCGAATTATCCCGTGTAAGCAGGGATATTACACCCGTGATCATCAAAAACCATATCAGATATTTTATTGTCTTGTTATTTGTCTTGTGCTACAAAATCACTATACTGTAAAAATCACTATGTTTTTTCATAAACTGCGAGAAAGGGAATTATTATGAAGATCGCCGTTTTGAATGGTTCCCCGAAAGGCCAGACCAGTGTTACCATGCAGTATGTTAATTTCCTGCAATTAAAATTTAAAGATGTTGAATTTAAATATTTCGATGTAGCCCCAAAAATCAAAAAACTGGAAGATGATGAGAAAGCTTTTGAGCAAATCATCGGAGAAATTTCCGCTGCAGATGGCGTACTCTGGGCTTTCCCGCTCTATTTTTTTCTTGTGCCATCCCAATATAAAAGATTTATCGAGTTAATTTTTGAAAGAAAATCTGCATCGGCTTTTCTGGACAAGCCTGCCGCCGTTCTAACTACTTCCATCAATTTTTTTGATCATACCGCCCATAATTACATGAACGCTATATGTGATGATTTGCATATGAATTTTATTGATTCCTATTCAGCGGAGATGAACAATCTCCTGAAATTAAAAGAACGGCGAAGGTTAAAGAATTTTGGAGAGTTGTTTATTCAGGCAATAAAAGAGAGAACGCCGGCAATAAGAAATAATCAACCGTTGACTATGCCCGATACTGTCTATGAATCGGAGAAGCTTAATCCTGTCGGAACGGACGGCAAAAAAGTATTAATAATTGTTGATGATATAAGCAAAGGTGCCAACCTGCGCAAAATGGTGGAGAATCTACAGCAGGCATTTGTACCGCAGGCGCAACTAGTGCAGCTCAAGGATGTTGATATTAAAGGAGGCTGTCTGGGCTGCTTGCAATGCGGCATGGATAACATTTGTGTTTATGAAGGCAAAGACGGCTTTATTGATTTTTTCAATCAACAAATTAAAACTGCGGATATTTTATTTTTCGCCGGAGCAATTCATGACCGTTTTCTTTCATCTCTCTGGAAGTGTTATTTTGACCGCAGTTTTTTCAACGGTCATATTCCGGTGCTCACGGGTAAACAAATAGGTTTTGTTGTTTCGGGGCCTTTAGGCCAGATAGCAAATTTGCGCCAGATAATGGAGGCCTATGCGGGTATGCAGCATGCCAATCTCATAGGCATTGTGAGTGATGATCCGGGCAGTTCGGAAGAAATTAATGCCGGCTTGCAGTGGCTGGCGAAGCGCTCAATAATGTATAGCAATCTTGGCTATGTAAAACCCCCAACTTTTTTACAGGTCGGGGGCACGAAATTATTTCGCGATGTCATCTGGAGCAGGCTGCGTCCCGTATTCCAGGCCGACCATAGATATTATAAAGAACATGGGCATTATGACTTTCCGCAAAAAAATTATAAATGGCGGCTGATTAATAATCTATTGGTCATGTTGACAAAAATTCCTGTAGTCCGCCGTGAATTTGTCAAAAGAATTAAACAGGAGATGTTAACGCCTTTTAAGAGAGCATTGGACAAAGTGAAATAACATTTAACCGGAGAAATTTTATAGGCGAGAAAAAAATGACAAAAGCGGAGCTTTTAGAAGAGCTGACAAAAACAAAAAAGAGCGAAGCACGTTACCGGGAATTGGCTGACAGTATTCACGAATACATTTTTGCCTGCGACATGGAAGGAAAAGTATTTTATATCAATAACCCGGCCTGTGAGATCAGCGGTTACAGTAGAGAAGAAGCAATTGGTATAAATGTTGCGGATGTTATTCCCAAAGAATATTTACCGCTGATGGTTGAAAGAATGACGCGTCGCCGTGCTGGTGATACGACAGTTTCTCCTTATGAAGTAGAATTTATCAATAAAAAAGGAACTCGGTTATTTTTTGAAATCAGTTCCACACTAATTATCGAAGAAAATAAACCAAGAGGCATTCTGCTTTTCTGTCGGGATATTACAGGCCGCAAGCAGACGGAAGAAGCTCTGAAGGCTAGTGAAGAAAAATTCCGGAAATTCGCCGAGCTTCTTCCCGGCAGCACTTTTGAGTGCGATCTGGATTTTAAGGTTACCTTCTTTAATAAGAAAGCTCTAAAAACTTACGGTTTAACGCAGGAAGAGATTGATGCTGGTTTTGATATTTTAAAGACTATCGCGCCGGAAGAAATTGATTCACTTATGAACAATGTTGCTGGCATGATAAATGGAACGGTAACACATCCGGTGGAATCAACGGCCGTGCGGAAGGACGGTTCCCATTTTCCTATTCATATCACCGCCGCGCCAATAATTGATAATGGCAAACCTGTCGGAATAAGAGGGCTGGCAGTAGATATAACTGAATTTAAGGAAAAGGAAGCCGCCCTGCGCCAGAGCGAAGTGCGGTATCGTTCCATTATCGAAACAATTGAAGACGGTTATTACGAAACTGATTTAAAGGGAAATGTATTAATTTTTAATGATGCCGCGTTAAATATAGTAGGTAGAACAAAAGAAGAATTAATCGGGAACAATTATAGGATTATATCTGATGCGGAAAATTCTAACATTATTTTTAAAGCATTTAATGATGTTTTTAAAACAGGAGTATCTACCCACGGGATTGAAGTTACGGCCGTAAACAGAGCCGACATTAAAATAATTGGGGAGCTTTCCATATCATTAATTCGTGATTCCAATGGTAACCCTGTAGGTTTCAGAGGCATCATCCGTGACATCAGCAAACGTAAGCAAATGGAAAACGAATTGCGGAAAAGTGAGGAAAAATATCGCACAATTATTGAAACTCTTGCAGACGGTTACTTTGGGCTCGACTTGAAGGGCAACATCATAGATTTAAATGAAGCTGCATTTAAAATACTTGACTGGAAGCATGATGAACTGCTGGGAATAAATTATAAAAATCTTGCTGACCCGGAAGTTGTCAATCAACTATTTTTAGAATTTAGTAAAGTTTACACAACAGGACAGCCCGCGCGGGGAGTTGAAATAACGGCGACAACAAAAGCCGGCTACAAAAAAACAGGAGAATTATCCGTTTCCTTGATGCACGATGAACATGGCAATCTATCAGGTTTTTGCGGGATTATCCGCGATATCACGGCACGCAAACAGATGGAAAATGAATTAAGGGAAAGCAGGGAACGTTTCAAAAATATGGTAGCCAATGTCCCGGGAATTGTTTTTCAGTGGATAGTCCGTAAGGACGGTTCCACCAATCTTGAATATATTAGTGAAAGCATCCAGGATATTGGGCTGGACGCGGAAGGACTGAAAAGAGATCCTTTAAAAGTTTTCAGCTTTTTTCAGGAGGAAGATAAAAAGCGCCTCTTGGCTGGTATTGCGGAGGCTGTGGAATCTTCCGGCCATCTGAACTGGGAGGGGCCGACAACAATCAATAATATTACCAGATGGCACCGTTGCCTGTCTTATCCGCGCAAACTCGATAACGGGGATATAGTATTTGATGGGCTCATTCTGGACATGACCGAAAGCAAAAGGGTGGAAGAAGAAAAAAAAGATTTGGAAATACGCCTGCAGCAGGCGCAGAAAATGGAAGCGATAGGAACACTTGCCGGCGGCATTGCCCATGATTTTAATAATTTACTGATGGGAATTCAAGGCTATGCTTCTTTGATGCTCTTAAATACTGAAACTTTGCATCCGCATCACCGGAGATTAAAAAGTATCGAAGAACTGGTCACCAGCGGGGCAAATTTAACCAAGCAGCTTTTAGGTTTTGCCCGCCGCGGCCGTTATGAAGTTAAGCCGACAAATTTAAATGACGTTGTTGATAAAACAACAACGCTTTTTGGCCGCACGAAGAAAGAGATCATGATTCATCTGCTCTTAGAAAAAAATCTCTGGGTTGTTGAAGTGGATCATGGGCAAATTGAACAGGTTCTTCTTAATTTATATGTCAATGCCTGGCAGGCGATGCCCGGCGGCGGTGATTTGTATTTAGAAACTAAAAATGCAGCACTGACGGAAGATGAATCCAAACAATACTCATTACCCGCGGATAATTACGTGAAAATATCAATAACCGATACAGGCGTAGGGATGGACGAGGCAACAAAAGAAAGAATTTTCGAGCCTTTCTTTACCACTAAAGAAATGGGGCGGGGCACAGGTTTAGGATTGGCTACAGTCTATGGAATTATCAAGGGGCACAATGGTGCCATTAATGTTTATTCGGAAAAAGGACACGGGACAACTTTCAGCATTTATTTGCCGGCATCGGATAAAGAATTGATTGCTGATCAAAAGCCGTCATTGTCGCTGATCAAAGGTCATGAAACCATTTTACTAGTTGATGATGAAGATTCGGTAATTGATGTAATCAAGGAATTATTGGAAGCACTGGGTTATAACGTTATCGGCGTCCAGACAGGTTCGGATGCAGTTGAAGTATTTCGGATGAAGCACAGGGAAATTAATATAGTCGTCCTAGATATGATTATGCCCGGGATGAGCGGTAGCGAAACATTCGATGCCCTGAAGATAATTGATCCACAGGTTGATGTCATTCTTTCCAGCGGGTACAGCATTGATGGCGAAGCCGCGGAGATTATGAAAAAAGGCTGCCGTGCTTTCATTCAAAAGCCGTTTAACATTGCCGATATTTCGAAAAAAATAAGAGAAGTCTTGGATAAGAGCAAAAATTAAGGGAGGGGGAAGATGGAAAATAAGGATGTTGTTGCATTAGTTACCGGTGGTGCATCCGGATTAATGGAACTGCGAGCCTTTCCTTAAAAAGCGAAAGACTCTTTTATTACATGATTAAAATTGATATTTTAACAGGAATATTGTAGAAAACCTTCCATGAAAAAGGCTGATTCAGAATATGCCCAAATATATAAGGGTATGGCGCTAATTGCGGATCCCATCCATCAATATGCTTCTTTTACAGTGCCGGAAGCCTATGGAGCTGTGGAGAGTACCGAAAAGGACATAATTGATTCGCCCTGGCTGCAAAGGTTAAGAAGAATATTCCAGCTCCAAAGTGCGCGCTGGGTTTATCCGGCGGCGGAGCACACGCGTTTTCAGCATTCTTTAGGTACGATGCATGTTGCCGGAGAATTTGGCAAACATCTTTATGCCAGCTTAAAGGAAGTATGCCGTGATGCGCCATCCGTAAATTATGTGGAGGAGCTATTAAGGCTGGCCGGTCTGCTGCATGATGTCGGGCACGGTCCTTACGGCCATTTTTTTGATGATAATTATTTAAACCAATATTCTTTAACTCATGAAATTATCGGCCAGCAAATTATTGTAAAAAAGCTTGGTTCCATAATCAGCCGCATTCGGCGCAGCCCTTCGGGTAATTTCGGCCGCGGCGAAATTATCGATCCACGCCACGTTGCTTATTTAATCAAGATGCCGGGGTCCGATAGTATCCGGCAGCCGCGCTGGCTGGAGCTTTTACGCCAGCTATTCTCCGGCGTCTACACAGTGGACAATCTCGATTATGTCCAGCGCGATGCCTATATGACCGGTTTTTCCTTAGACATGGTGGATATTCCCCGCTTGCGCTACTACACTTTTTTCACTCCGGAAGGCATTACGCTGCATCAGTCGGGTATTTCGGTTTTAGGCCGCTTTCTCAATGCCCGCCTGAATTTATACAGCAATGTTTATTTTCATAGGACAACCCGCGCTTTGGATCTGCATCTTCAGGAAATATTCCGCGAAACAATCAACATCATCTTCCCGCAAAATCCGCTGAAAAAATTAGATGATTATCTGCGCTGCGACGAGTGGTTTTTATTTACTCAGGTGCAAAGTTGGCAAAACGAAAAAGATCCGCGGAAACGCAAGCTGGCGCGGGAGTGGAAAAAACTGCACGACAGGGAAGTTAAATGGAAAATGGCGTTCACCGCGGAAATATCCATCGACCGGATACAACGCGGAGCGGGTTTTACCAGCGCCGCTGATTATGAGCGGAAAATTAAACAGCGGCTGCCAAAAAAATTGCAGGGTATAAGCTTTAAGGTGGATCTGGCAACGCAGGATCCGCGTCCGCTCAATCCCATCTCCCAGCAGAATAAACGAATAAATATTTTCAATCCGCTCACTGCGATTACTTCTTTAGAGCCGGTGCTCGAAATATACCGCTTTATTCCAGCACGTATTATGCATTTCCGTGTCTTTGCGCTGGATCACCGTTATGATGAAGAGCTGGCCATTGCTGCGGAAAAAGCGCTCGGTTCATTGGAGGCGGCTTCGTCCACCAATGTCTGATTATATGGATAATTCCGAAACTACAGATTTGACTTTATTCGTCCGCACTTCCGGCGAGGAACTTGCCCGCTGGAACCGCCAGCGCATTGTGGATGCCCTGGTGCGCGAGGCGAGCATTGATTATCAGTTGGCGGAAGAAATTTCCAAAGAAGTGGAAAAACAAATATTTTCTGTTAGCAACAGTGTGCTCACCACCGCATTAATCCGCGAACTGGTAAACGCCAAACTGATTGAAAGAGGGCTGGAAAAAGAAAGACGGTTGCACGGACGGCTCGGATTCCCCCTCTATGATGTGCGCCAGTTGATTTTGCATCAAAATAAGGAAAACGCCAATATCCCTCATACTCCAGAGGGAACCAATATGCTTTTTGCCGAAGGTATTAAAAAAGAATTTTCTCTTTACGATGTCTTCTCTCCGGATATCGGCGAAGCTCATACTGCAGGCGACATTCATATTCACGGCTTAGGTTATATTGACCGTCCTTATAGTTGCTGCCAATCGCTGGAATATCTGAAAATCAATGGGCTGAAACTGCCGCAGGCGATCAATTCGGCCAAACCCGCCAGGCATGCGGAAGTATTGCTGGCGCATATGGTACGCTTCAGCGCTGTTTTGCAGGGGCATTTTACCGGTACTATCAGTTGGGATGCTCTCAATATTTCTTTCGCCCCTTACCTCAGCAAAATGACTGATAAAGATGTTTTGCAATTTGCCCAGATGCTGATTTATGAATTCTCGCAGCTTTCCGCCACCCGAGGCGGGCAGGCTCTTTATACGGATATCCACCTGTACTGTGAAGTGCCGGAACACTGGGCAAGGCTCTCGGCCATTGGTCCCGCAGGGCTTCCAACCGGCAAAACTTATAGAGAATATGCACATGATGTGCAACGTTTTGCCCGGGCGATATTGGAAGTATTTAAAAAGGGCGATGCTACAGGCAAACCGTTTATTTTGCCGCGCCCATTGCTGCATATAAGTGAGAAATTTTTAAAAACGAAAGGCGCTCACGAATTATTACAACTGGCCGGCGAAGTCGCCGCTTGCAAAGGCAATACCTGTTTTGTTTTTGATCGCGGGGCAGATGCTGATTCATTTGTCTGCTGTAAAGCCGGTGGCGGGGATGATAACGGTTATAAAGAGGAGTTAGATAAGCCCTGGCTGATGCGGCAGGCAGCCATTCAAAGCGTGTCTTTAAATTTGCCGCGCATAGCTTACAAAGCTGCCGGTGACGAGAAGAAACTATTTGCCCTGCTTAAAGAATTTACAACAACAGCAGTAAGGACGAGCATTCAGAAAAAAGATTTTTTGGAAAAGCTTTTGTCTTATGCCGATCAAGGGCCGCTTTCAGTGCTCGCGATGAATCATGACGGCTTTCCTTATTTAAGAATGAACAGGTCATTTTACATTATCGGTCTGGTGGGACTCAATGAACTTGTTCAGATACACCTCGGTCGTGAACTGCATGAATCGCCGGAGGCGCTTAACTTCGGCTTGAAAGTTGTTGAATATTTGCGAGATGAGATTAAACGCCTGGGTAAAGTAGCCGCCTTGACGTTTGTGCTGGAACAGTCACCGGCGGAAACTACAGCTTATCGTTTCGCGCGGCTGGATTTGAAATATTTTTCTCCGATAGCGGGACGTTATGTCAAAGGCGATATTGCCGTGGGGGCCATTTATTATACCAACTCCACACATCTTAATGTAGCTGCGGATATCGCGCCGCTGCAAAGAGTAATTCGGGAAGGGCAGTTTCATAAGTATCTCGAAGGGGAAGTTATTACACATCTGCAATTGGGGGGCACAACTCCTGATAAAGAAGACATCTGTCAGTTTGTGCGGGGAGTATTTTATAAATCAGAAAATCGCCAGATTGACTTTGCTCCCGAATTCACCTCATGTCTTGCCTGCGGCAAAACCGCGCCGGGTTTGGATGAAAATTGCATTTATTGCGGTTCAGCAGATGTCGAAGGCATCGCCCGCCTCACCAAATATTTCAGCAAAATTTCCAGTTGGAACAAAGGGAAGCTGGCTGAACTAAGAAATAGAAAAGTAAACGATTGTTTTTCCTCATGCCGGTAATAAAACTTTTGTTATTAACAGTCTAATAATATTAGCCGCGTTTTATCTTCGTCTATGTCATTCCCCAGAGCGACTGGGGAATCCAGAATTTTCTATACTTGACGAAATTTCAAGATAAATATAGAAAGTACCATACCATAGTATCTTAGTATTTAAATGTGCTAAATAACAGCTTACACCTACAAACAAACGACTTTAAAAAGTCTTAATGTTGTGAATTACTATTCAAAAGGTGCAGTACTTGCTGAACGTACGCCTATT
>PLMQ01000048.1 GCA_003142535.1 Syntrophaceae bacterium | reverse complement strand
CGTTTAACGAAATGTGGAAAAAAATTTAAAATAATTTCCAGACAAACAATTGCATTTATCCGCTGGCTTAAGGCGGTGATGGGGGTGTTTGTATTATACAAAATGGATAAAATATACAGTAAATAGCTGGGGGAATTAAAATAAATAGATTAAAAAGATAAAGTGTTTACTTGATACAAACACGGCGTACCTGCTTGAAATCAGTGTAGCCTTTGAAGGATTTCAAAATACCATCCTGTAAAAGAGTGGTCATACCTTCTTTCATCGCTTGTTCGCGCATAATTTCCACGGTGGCATGTTTCTGCACCATTCTTTTGATTTCATCAGTGCCGACCAGAAGCTCGTGAATACTCATTCTGCCTTTGTAGCCTGTTTTGTCGCATGTTTCGCAGCCTTTGGCGCGATAAAGCTTGAAGTTATTATTGTAGGGAATATTTAATTTCGCGAATGCTTCCCGTCCATAACTTTCGGCGATATCATCATATTCATCTTGTGACGGGTGATATTGTTCCTTACACTTTATGCAAAGTGTCCGGACAAGGCGCTGGGCTAGAATGCAAAGCAGGGCATCGGCAAAGTTCAGCGGATCAATGCCCATGTCCAGCAGGCGTACAATGGTTTCCGGCGCGCTGTTAGTATGCAACGTGCTGAATACCAAATGACCGGTAAGCGAGGCTTCCACGCCGGTTTTGGCTGTTTCAAAATCACGCATTTCACCGACCATGATGATGTCAGGGTCGGCACGAAGAAATGATCTCATGGCTGCGGCAAAATCAAAACCTATTTTCGGCTGAACCTGTACCTGACGCAAACCGTATTGAGTGATTTCGACAGGGTCTTCCGCAGTCCAGATTTTTCTGTCCGGGCGGTTGATATGACGCAGGGCGGCATGCAGGGTGGTTGTTTTACCGGAACCAGTGGGGCCGACGCACAAAACCATACCATATGGTTTGGATATAATATTGACTAACTCATCGTAATTGCGCGGCAGCAGGCCCATTTCTTCCAGAGGCATAGTTTCACCTTTGGCTAAAATTCGCATTACAACATCTTCAACTCCTCCCTGTGTCGGAATTGAAGCGACACGTAATTCGATTTCTTCTCCTGTCGGCCGCCGGAATTTGATCTTGCCGTCCTGCGGCAGCCTTTTTACCGTAATATCCAGATTCGACATAATCTTTATGCGGGAAATAATTGCGGCACGATAGCTGAAAGGAACGGTCTGATAGAGAGCGCAATCTCCATCAATCCGATAACGGATTTCCACATTTTTTCTGCCGACGTTGGGTTCGATGTGAATATCGGAAGCGCGGCGGTTATATGCATCATTAATGATTCTACTAACGAGCTGCATGATGACGCTGTCGGATTCGGTAACAACATCGCCGCCTTCTTCATCTTCCGCCGCAGTGTCCTCATCTTCCATTCTTCCTAACAATTCCGTGAATGAATGTTCATCTCCCGGGGTATGATAAAAGAGGTTGATAAATTTAATTATATCATCAGCTAGGGCAACATCATATTTAACTTGCTTTGTCTGTAGTAGGCTTTCAATCGCATCCCTTTTTAAAATGTTATTGGGGTCATCCACGATTACATTGATATATCCATTGATTTTTCCCAGAGGCACCCAGAGTTCGCGCCGCAGGTAATCCTTCTTCAGATTTTTTACCAGATCTCCCGGGATTACAGTTTTATCATTATAAACAACGAATCGGCATTGATAAAATTCCTCAAATGCTCTGCCCATGTCTTCTTTAGATATCTTATGCTTATGCATGAGGATACTTTCCATTGTTTCTTTTTGCTCATGCGATTCTTCCCCGGCGCTTTCCAATTCTTCTTCCGTGAGCAAATCATGGCTGATCAAATAATCAAAGCGTGTTTTCCGGCGGCGGGTAAATCGTTGCTGATTATAAAAGGCAACGCCAAGAACTTCGGCTATTTCATGTAACAGCCCCTTTTCCTCCAGAGAAAATTTACCTTCGCCAACTTTCTTATTGAGGATTTGAATTACACCCATGAGACGATCATTCTGGTAAATAGGCGCAGCAAGGATTTGCCTCGTTTTATAGCCTGATTTTTTATCCCAGCTGCCATCAAAAGAGAGTTCCGGATCAATTGCTTTTAGTTCATCATGGTCGTATGCATCGCTGATACTGACAACATTGCCGGTATTGGCCACATATCCGGCAATACTCTTGTTGCTGATGGGAACCCTGATTTCTTTAAGTTGTGTTCCTCCCGCCAGAAACATCGAGTAAATTTCGTTGCGTGGTTCATCAACTACATAAATGGTTATAGATTGGGTATTAAAAAGGTTGAGAATACCGTCTTTTAAATCGACAAGAATTTGCTTGATATTTTGAGCGGCATGGATACGGTTGGTGATATCCTGCAGGGCTTTGCTTAATCGGAGTTTTTCATCAATGGTAGTTGAACTATGGAGTCTCAGCGGATCGTTCATCAGGCAAACTCTCCCAAAAAAGATGAGTTATTCTAGCAAGGCTTTATATTAATGTCAATGCATCGAATATTAGAAAAAAAGGTTTGTAAAACTCCTTCTGTATAAAGCACAGTTCTTGAATATTAAGCAGCACCGGCGGTGACTATTTTGGAGAAATCGGCAATATTGTGGAATAAAGCCGATATTTCCGCCAGCAGCGATAAGCGGTTAAACCTTATTTTTTCATCTTTGTCCATGACCATCACGCCATCAAAAAACGCATCAACCGGAGGCCGTAAACTAGCCAGTTCTTTTAATACGAGATCGTAATCATTTTTCCCGATGCAGTTTTCCACATGTTTTTTTATTTTGCCGAAGGAAGCATATAAATTTTTTTCGGCGTCACTCACAAAAAGAGCGATATTAACCTGGGGATTGCGGAAATCTTTCAGAATGTTATCCACGCGTTTGAAGGCGACGGAAACCGGCTCAAATTCCGGATTTTTCCGAAATATCTGCAGGGCTTTTATTTTGGCCATTGCTAAAACAACATCGGAAAATCCTGTGCCTAATACCGCTTCCACTGTATCATAAGCATAACCCTGAGCAATTGATTGATTTTCCAGACGGCCGGCAAAAAAATCAAGAACATCCTTTTTTACTTCCAGAGGTGGTTTCTTTAAATTATCGGAAAGACCGACCAGGCTTTCATCAATTAGATAATCAAGAGTTAAAGGGTAGCGCTTTTCAAGAATAATATTGATAATGCCAATGGCCTGCCTGCGCAAGGCGTAGGGGTCGGCAGTACCGGTAGGAGGCAGGCCGACGCCGAAGAAGCCTACGATAGTATCAATTTTATCGGCAATGCCGACTATGGCGCCTTCATCAGTTTGGGGCAGCTCGCCGCCGCCGGCTATAGGTAGATAATGTTCATAAATGGCTTGGGCGATGACTGGATTTTCTCCGGCCAGAAGAGCGTACTTGCTGCCCATAATTCCCTGCAATTCGGAGAATTCCCCCACCATTTGCGTTTCCAGATCCGCTTTGGCCAAGAGAGCTGTGCGGTCAACAGACGATTTAATGGCGGGATTTATACGATCGGCAATTTTACCGGCCAATTGCCGGAAACGCATCACTTTTTCGTAGGATGTTCCCAAAAGCCTGTGGAAGACGACTTTTTTCAGAGAGTCGAGGCGCTTTTCCAGCGGCACCTTCTTGTCTTCTTCAAAGAAAAACTGAGCATCCGCGAGGCGGGCGCGCAGAACTTTTTCATTGCCGAGGGAGACTACGCCGAGGTCGCGGGCTTTGGTATTGCTAACCGAGATAAAATAAGGCAAAAGCCGGCCTGCATCATCAGTCACCGGAAAATATTTCTGGTGGGAAATCATCGTTGTTGTCAGTACTTCCTTGGGCACCTGCAGAAATGCCTTGTCAAAACCGCCGCGGATGACAACAGGGTATTCCACTATAAATGTTACCGTTTCCAAAAGATCGTCGGTAAGATATATTTTTCCGCCGACTTCCGCCGCGGCCTTTTGCGCTTCTTCCAGAATTGTTTTCCGGCGTTCGGCCGGATCAACGATAACAAAATTATTCCGCAATTTGGCCAGGTAATCCGCGAAATCGGCGACAACAAAAGGAGCGGGGCTTAAAAAACGATGGCCGCGCGAACAATTGGAGCTTTGCACGGTTTCCAGTTTTATGGGCACTACAGCGCCGCCGTACAGAGCTAGCAGCCAGTGAATCGGACGGGCAAAGCGCGTTTCATAATCAGCCCAGCGCATGGACTTGCGGAAAGGGATGGATGTGACGAGCTTTGTCAGAATATCAGGCAGAATGGTCAGGGTTGCTTCGCCATTAATAGTTTTGCGCGCGGCTAGGTATTCGCCCTTATCGGTGGTGACAGTTTCCAATTGGGAGAATTCCAGCCCCTGTCCTTTGGCAAACCCCAGCGCCGCTTTGGAAGGATTGCCTTTTTCGTCAAATGCCGCTTTTTTGGCCGGGCCGATCTTTTCGATGGTCTGATCTTCCTGCTTTACGGCCAGTTCCGCAACATGCAGGCATAAGCGGCGCGGCGTTGCCATTGCCCGCACTCCGGCAAAAGGGATTCTTTTTTCCTGAAGATATTTTTTAATTATTTCTTCCATGTCGCTGATGGCGCGGGGTAGAAAAGCAGCGGGAATCTCTTCCGTACCAATTTCCAAAAGCAATTCTTTGTTCATTTTTTTCTCCCGAAATATCTAAAATCGCGTTGACGATACTTTAACTCTTCTTTAACAGCGGGTAGCCCATTTCTTCGCGTTGTTGCAGATAAAGCTCCGCGCTGACGCGAGCCAGATTGCGCACCCGGCCGATGTAATTAGTGCGCTCATTGACACTGATTGCGCCGCGGGCGTTGAGCAGGTTGAAAACATGCGAGCATTTCAAACAGTAATCGTAGGCGGGCAGCACCAGTTTGTTCTTGCCAATGGTGAGAGCCTCCTGCTCATACATATCAAAAAGCTTTCTTAACATTTCGATATCGGCAATTTCAAAGTTATAGGTGGAAAATTCCACTTCACTCTGATGGTGCACGTCTCCATATTTTACCTGATCATTCCATTGCAGGTCGTAAACGCTGTTCACTCCCTGAATATAAGTGGCGATGCGTTCAATGCCGTATGTTATTTCCGCGCAGACCGGATGCAGGTCAAAGCCGCCGACTTGTTGGAAATAAGTGAATTGTGTTATTTCCATACCGTCGAGCCACACTTCCCAGCCCAGCCCCCAGGCGCCTAAGGTAGGGGATTCCCAGTCATCCTCAACAAAGCGGATATCGTGATCCAGCGGATCAATGCCGAAGCTCTTCAAAGATTCCAGATAGAGCTCTTGAATATTGACCGGTGATGGTTTCATGATCACCTGGTATTGATAATAATGTTGGAGGCGGTTGGGATTTTCGCCGTAACGGCCGTCGGTGGGACGCCGTGAGGGTTGAACATAGGCCACATTCCACGGCTCCGGCCCCAGTGCGCGCAGGCAGGTAGCGGGGTGAAAAGTGCCGGCGCCCACTTCCATATCGTAAGGCTGCTGTATTAGACACCCCTGAGAGTGCCAGTATTGCTCCAGCGCAAAAATCAGTTCCTGAAAAGTCACAATTTCCTCCTTGCTGTTCTAAACAAAGAATCAGCCGGTTTAGCCAGCATTTAAACAAGCGCGTAAGTAACATGAGAGGGTAAACGTGTCAATATGAAAGGGCTGAAAAGTTGCAGAAATCAGAATAGTATTATAGACAAAGTTTTCTTACCTGTTCCAAGACTTTCAATGATTTTACTTCACGGCTCAGTACATGCGTGATGAATCCGATGAGAATGTTGCGGGATTCTGCTGCCAGGGAATTGGACAGGTTTATCAATTTAATTTTATCTATATCCATGTCCTTACCTAAAAGCAATGTCCGGACGGTACCGGCGGAAATTGACTGGTCATATCTTTCCGGTTTTGCGCAGCCGGCACACTTAATTCCTCCCTCTTGAGCGTAAAAATAATAAGCGGTGCCATTGGCCACCGGTGTTTTACAGGTAATACAATGATCAAGTGTCGGTTCAAAGCCCGCCAATCTCAGCAGGCGCATTTCAAAAAAACGCACTGCGGCATCGGATGTTTTTTCCTGTCCCAGCAGAGTTAAAAAATTATTTAAAAGTTCGAATATTTTTTCATTCTTTTTTCCTTCCGGGCTGAAATGATCGACGAGATCAATAAAATAAGAAGCTATTAATGTCTTTTCCAGATCATGGCGGATAGCGTCATAATGGTCGATGATTTCACAGGAGTCTATAAAAGCCAGCATATCACGGCTTTTACGGGTGAAGATTATGCTGGTGAGCGAGAAAGGTTCAAAAACGTTGGCAAATCTTTTTTTGCTGTTCTTGGCACCCTTGGCTATGCCTTTGAGTTTGCCGAAATCACTGCTGTAAAAAGTAACGATCAGATCAGCTTCGCCATAATTAAGACAATGCAAAACAAAAGCTTTTGTTTTATGGGTTTCTCTGCCTGTCATAAATTTAGCGAGGGCAGGGCATATTTAATTTCTCCGCCGACAATGGTCAGGATGGCTTTGCCCTTCATTTCCCAGCCGTGGAAAGGGGAATTCTTGCCCTTGGAATAAAAAGTTTTAACATCCACAGTCCACTTTAACTGCGGATCAATTACAGTGATGTCGGCATCCGCGCCGGCTGCGATAGTGCCTTTAGGCAGGTTCAATATTTGTGCGGGATTGGTACTCATTTTGGCGATCAACTCCGGCCACGTAAGTACGCCGTCGTTAACAAGGCGTAAACTCAAGGCCAGCGATGTTTCCAAGCCGCTGATGCCGTTGGCTGCATATTCAAATTCCAGTTCCTTATCCGTGCGTGCATGCGGCGCATGATCGGAAGCAATGGCATCCAGAGTTCCATCGGCTAAACCTTCTTTAATAGCTTTTATATCTTCAGCGCTTCTTAACGGCGGATTAACTTTCAAGCTGGTATTGTATGTCTGTAAAGATTCGTCTGTTAATGTAAAATAGTGCGGTGCAGTTTCGGCAGTTACTTTCAGGCCTCTTTTTTTCGCTTCGCGAATCAGGCGCACCGAGCCCTCGGTGCTTACATGGGCTATGTGAATGCCGGTTCTGGTAAATTCGGCAATTAAGATATCACGGGAAACCATTACTTCTTCGGCCGATACAGGAATTCCACCCAAACCCAGTATTGTGGAATAATATCCTTCGTTCATCAGGCCACCGGCGGAAAGATTGGTATCTTCGCAATGAGAAATTATGGGCAGGGAAAGCGAATGTCCGTATTCCAGCGCATGGCGCATCAAAGCCGCATCCATAACCGGTTTTCCGTCGTCGGAAAGTGCGACAATCCCCGCTTCTTTTAAATCCCAGAATTCCGTTAGTTGCTCACCGGCAGATTGCCTGCTGATGGCTCCGATAGGGTAAACATTCGCCAGATTAGCTTCCACCGCTTTTCTCTTAACGAATTCAGTGATTGATCTGTTGTCGTTAATAGGATCGGTATTGGGCATACAGGCGATAGAAGAAAAACCACCAGCTACGGCTGCTTTTGCGCCGGAAGCTACTGTTTCTTTGTATTCCTGACCCGGTTCACGCAGGTGCGTATGCATATCAATTAATCCCGGGCAGATAATCATATCCGTCAAATCAATAATTTTGATTTTACCGGCATCCTTTGTCTTTGCTGTGGAGAAAGGGCCTGTACCAATTTTGGCAATTTTCCCGTTTTCCACTAAAACATCCATCTTGGCATCTATTTTCTGTGCCGGGTCAATTACCCGGGCACCGGTCAGTAGTAATTTCATTCGCTTCCTCCGGTTAGTAAATAGAGCAGGGCCATGCGTACGGCCACCCCCTTATTTACCTGGTCGAGAATTACCGAATAGGCAGGATCGTCGGCAATGTCCGGCGATATTTCCACCCCGCGATTGATGGGACCCGGATGCATGACTATGGCATCTTTTCTGGCTAGTTTGATATTGCGGCTATTCAGGCAGTAATGTTGAGAATATTCGCGGAGTGACGGAAAGATATTTTGTTTTTGCCGCTCCAACTGAATGCGCAGCATCATTACGACATCGGCATCGATTATGGCATCTTCCAGCTTTGTATGAACTTGGACGCCCATTTGTTCGATATCACGCGGGAGCATGGTAGCGGGGCCCGCCAGAACAACATTGGCACCCATCTTGGATAGGCCGTAAATGTTTGAACGGGCGACACGGCTATGGGTAATGTCGCCGATAATCGCTACTTTCAATCCGGCAATTCGGCCTTTCTTTTCCTTGATGGTCATCATGTCCAGTAAGGCCTGTGTGGGGTGCTCGTGCGCCCCATCACCGGCATTAATGATTGATTGTTTGACCAGAGTCGCCAGCAGGTGCGGGGCGCCGGCGGCGCTGTGGCGGATAACAATGACATCGGGATTCATGGCTTCCAGATTGCGTGCCGTGTCAATCAATGTTTCGCCTTTGACAACGGAACTGGTCGATGCGGAGATATTAATGGTATCGGCACTGAGCCGTTTACCGGCTATTTCAAAAGATGTCCTTGTCCGGGTGCTGGCTTCAAAAAACAAGTTAATGACGGTTTTACCGCGCAATGTCGGCACTTTTTTGATTTCGCGGGTGGAAATTTCCAGAAAGGATTCGGCCGTCTCCAGAATGAGATTAATTTCGTCCACCGAGAGGTCTTTTATCCCGAGTATATCTTTTCTTGTAAATTTCATAAGCAGGCCTTAAAAAATATTTGTTTAAGCACCCTCTTCGATAACAACTTCATCCATACCGTTTTTCTCCACCAGATGGACACTGACGGCTTCCCAGAGAGAAGAGGGGAGATTCTTGCCGACAAAATCGGCTCTGATCGGCAACTCGCGGTGACCGCGGTCAATCAAAACAGCAAGCTGAATCATGTTCGGACGTCCAAAGTCGATCAAGGCGTCCATTGCGGCGCGAATGGTCCGGCCGGTGAAGAGAACGTCGTCAACCAAAACAACTTTTTTCTCATCAAGAGAAAAGGTGATGCTTGTTTTTCCGGAAAGAGGTTTTTTATGGCTTGACGAAATATCATCGCGGTAAAAAGTTATATCGAGGATGCCGAGAGGAATTTCCTGACCTTCAATACCTGATATTTTTTTCTTCAGTCTTTCGGCAAGATATACTCCACCGGTTCTGATGCCCACCAGTACAAGATTTTCCATCCCCTTATTTTTTTCCAGAATTTCGTAGGCAATTCGGGTGAGGCATCGGTCAATTACTTCTTTATCCATTACTACTTTAATAATTTTATTATCCGCCATATTACATAACCTCGAAAATCAATTTATAGCAAAAAGAGCATAAAAAAAGCCTTTCCCCGAGCATAAGAAAAGGCTTTATAAATTGTTATTAGTTTTACCATTTCTGATTCCTTTTTCAATCTCGCCGGATTAAATTAAAAGGTCGAAATTTTATATTATCATATAACGAAGATTCTTATGTGTCAAGGTGAAAAAAGATGTTCAAAAAACTTTTGTAAAAGAAAAATAAATGATATAGGGGCGAAACCTGGAGGGTATATCTATGGCAGTAAATCGCGAACCTCAGGTTTTTTTGTTTTTAAGCGACATCCTGGGGAAAAATATTGTTGGAATTACGGGTAAGAAACTTGGCCGCGTATATGATGTTACTGCGGAATTTGTTGAGCCTTATCCCGTTGTTACCGGATTAACTCTTGGATCAACCCAGAGAAAAAAACCACTATTTGTGCCGTGGAAGGAAGTTGAAGATACAAATGGAGATCTGACAGTTACAGTAAATTCGACGAGTGAATTATCAGAACTGAAATTGCGCACCAATGAACTTTTGTTGAGAGATGATCTTTTAGATAAACAGGTTGTTGATACCGATGGCGCAAAAATTAGACGGGTAAATGATCTTCAATTCTTGAAAACGAAACACGGTTTGCATTTAGTTCATGTTGATGTGGGGTTTCGCGGTTTAGTCCGCAGGATAGGAACAACGAAAATACTTGATGCAGTTACTCAGGGACTTTTCGATTATATATTGTCAGATCAGCTTGTTTCCTGGAAGTTTGTGCAAACACTGCTCTCGCCAGACCTTTTACGTCTGAAGATTTCACAAAACAGACTCGGCCAGATTCACCCGGCCGATCTGGCCGATATTCTGGAAGATTTGGATATTCGACAGCGCACGGCAGTATTCAAAACCCTTGATGTGGAAACAGCGGCAGAGACTCTCGAAGAAACCGATCCCAAGATTCAGGTCAGCCTGATTAATGATCTCAATTCCGCTGATGCTTCGGATATTATCGAAGAAATGTCGCTGAGCGAAGCCACCGATCTTCTGGGTGACCTGCCCAAAGCTAAAGCCGAAGGCATATTAAGAGAAATGGAGCAAGACATGGCCGATGATGTCAAGGAGCTTTTATCTCATCCGGAGAGGGAAGCCGGAGGAATGATGACTACTTCCTACCTGAGTTTTCGTCCACAAACTACCGCGCGGGAAGCAATGGAAGTATTTCGTAAAGAAGCGGCTGATGTTGATCTGGTTTATTATGTTTATGTGACCGATGACGAAGAGCGCCTGTTGGGAGTTATAACTTTGCGTGACTTGATTCTGGCTGATCCGGATAAAAAACTGGAAGAGATCATGGATGACCGGGTCATCTCTTTGAAGCTCGATGATAAAGATGACACGATTGCTGAACATTTCGCGAAATATGCGGTTACGGCTATCCCCGTAGTTGATGATAATGACCGGATGCACGGAACAATTATTTTTAAAAATCTTCTGGATGTTGTTGCTTCTCATCTGGGAAAATCACGGGTATAATAATCTCCGCTACCCTTCGCTTGCGGAATTGGAGTTTCACAAATAAATTCGACACTAAAGAGCCCGGGAAAATGATAGATAAAATCAAAATCCTCTGGAAAAAATTATTGCAAACCGGCTTATGGAAGCTGGGATTATTTTTTGCTTTTATCGGCCCTGGCATTATTACTTCCAATGTGGATAACGACGCCGGCGGTATAACCACATATTCTCTGGCTGGAGCTCAGTATGGATTATCCCTGCTTTGGATGTTAATTCCTATCACCTTGGCTTTAATCATTATTCAGGAGATGTGCGCCCGTATGGGTGTTGTTTCCGGCAAAGGCCTTTCCGATCTAATTCGCGAACGTTTTGGTGCGAAAATAACATTTTATTTAATGATTGTTCTTTTTCTGGCCAATCTGGGCAATACTGTTTCCGAATTTGCCGGTATTGCCGCGAGTATGGAAATCTTCGGTGTCAGTAAATACATTTCTGTTCCCCTTGGTTCCTTTTTTGTGTGGTGGCTGGTGGTAAAAGGAAGTTACAAATCGGTGGAAAAGGCGTTTCTGGTAGCCTGCGTATTTTATCTCTCCTATATTATCTCTGGATTCCTGGTAAATCCCAATTGGTCGGAAATAAGAATTGCGGCGATTACGCCGGTACTGAAGTTTGATACGGGTATGCTGACAATGGCTATAGGTATTGTCGGAACAACTATTGCGCCTTGGATGCAGTTTTACTTACAATCGTCGATAGTGGATAAGGGCTTGAAAGCCGAAAGTTATAAATATGCCCGCATGGATGTTATCTTTGGTTCCATAATTGTTAATGTTGTGGCCTTTTTCATTATTATGCTTTGCGCTGTTACTCTTTTTCACAACGGCCTGAAGATTGAAACGGCCAAAGATGCTGCTCTGGCGCTGGCTCCTTTGGCCGGGGCTTATTGTTCCTGGCTGTTTGCTTTTGGGTTGCTGAATGCTTCGCTTTTTGCCGCATCCATTTTGCCGCTTTCCACGGCTTATACGATTTGCGAGGCATTTGGCTGGGAATCAAGCTTGAATACTAAATTTGTGGAGGCGCCACAATTTTATGGCCTTTACTCTTTGATGATTTTCCTGGGAGCGGGAATAATTCTTCTGCCCAATGTGCCTTTGATCGCCATAATGTATTATTCACAGGTTATTAACGGCCTTTTACTGCCGTTTATTCTGATCTTCATGCTTCTTTTGATTAACGATAAGCGTATTATGGGTAATTACGTCAACAGCAGGCTAATGAACATAATTTCCTGGGCAACGGTTATTATTCTCAATGGCCTTTCCCTGGCGATGGTTGCCTCTTCATTTTTCTGAAGAGTTAGGTCAATTAATGTGTGTTTGATCCTGTAAACGCAATATTAGTTTTAATGAAGCAGGCTTCCGAGCCGTTTCCAGCGGAGGTTCTGATCTTCATGGTTCCATGACCAGTAAATGATAAAAGCCTTACCTTCGACATCCTTGAGATCGACAAATCCCCAGAAACGGCTGTCCATGCTTTCATCTCTGTTATCACCCATTACAAAAAGCGAACCTTCCGGTACGGTTACCGGGCCGAAATTATCACGCGGCTGCATTGCCGCCGGGTAAATTACCTTGTCACTATAAACGCCGATCGCATCGGTATATTCTTTGCCGTTGATAAATATTATTTTGTTTTTAATTTCAATTTTCTCGCCACCCAAACCAATGACGCGTTTGATGAAGTCTTTAGAACGGTCATTGGGATAAATGAAAACTATAATATCGCCTCTCCGGGGATCGGTAACCGGAAATATTATTTTTCGGAAGTAAGGTATTTTTATACCATAAATGAATTTATTAACGAGAATATGATCCCCGATAAGCAGGGTCGGCTTCATTGATCCGGAAGGTATTTTATATGCCTGAATAATAAAAGTTCGGACAACCAGGGCGATCATAATGGCAATAATGATGGCCTCAATATATTCCTGTATTTTTGATTTTGTTTTGTCTTTCTTGTTTTTAATTTTTTTTAATTGAGTATTATCTTTGGTCATAACTTTAAAAACCTCTATGAATAAATATTGGATAAGGAAAGGGCAATCATCGTCAGGGCAATACATCCCTTGACCGCTTTTCCTCCAATCATGGTGAAAATAGCGCGGTTAGTCGCTTTGAAAGGAGTCTGTAATTTTGATTGCCGGATGAATTCGATTATCAGCATTCCCGCAAAGCAACCTAAAAAGAACCCACCGAACGTTCCGGCCGCCCAGAGTAAAGGAGTAAGAATAAATGCTCCGGCAATTGCTCCTGCCGCGGAAACAACAAAAGATTTTTTTGATGAAATAGGTACAAGGGCTCCGCTCATGTCCAGCAAGAAATCCATTGCTTCGGCAATTACGGAAAGAACAAGCAATATGAGAATAATCTTGAAGCCAATCCGGTCAAATCCGGATATCAGGGCATAAAGGAATACATCTATAAAAATAACAGCTGTTCCGGGCAGGCCGAATAAAGATAAATATATGCCGGCAAACAGTATTAAAATAAAAACAGCCAATCCAACAGTGGCAAGTGGAGACAATTTATTTCTTCCTCTTCAATCTGGAAAGTTGCATGTTCTCAAAAAGCAGCACAATAGGGCAAGATATGAAGACAGAAGAATAGGTTCCGAATACGACACCGACGAGCAGCGAAAAAGCCAGGTCATGTATTACCGGTCCACCCCAGATATAGAGGGCGATAACAGTAAGAAAGACCGTAAAGGAAGTCAATATCGTTCTGCTCAATGTCTGGTTCACACTCATATTGATTATGTCCGCCAGCTTCTGTTTGGGATTCAATTTCACATTTTCTCGAATTCTATCCAGCACCACTATAGTGTCATTGATGGAATAACCAATAATAAAAAATATAGCTGCCAGTATCGAAATAGTGAATTCCATATTCAAAAGGGAAATGACGCCCGTGACGATCACCACATCATGAACAAGGGCAATGATGCCACCTAGTCCGTAACGGAATTCAAAACGCCAGGCGATATAAATAAGCATCGCCAGCCAGGAAAGAACAACAGCCAGGATTGCCTTCCTCTGGAAATCAGCCCCTACCTTGGATCCGACGATTTCAACGCGCCGAATTTCATAATCTTTGTTAAAAGCGGCTGTCAAAGGTTTTTCCAGATTTTCCGCCAGAAGTTTCTGATCGTGAAGGGATTCGGATGTCCGAATTAGAAATTCATTGGGACCGAATTGCTGAATGATGCTGTTACCCAGGCTGGTTGACGCAAGTGCGTGCCTGATTTTATCAGCGGAAATATCCTTTTGAACTTTGATCTGAATTATAGATCCACCAGCGAAATCAATGCCCAGATTTAAACCGCCATGGAAAATAATGGAGGCGATACTGATAATCGTTAAAATAGTCGAAATAATTATCGCATATTTCATTTTTCCGACAAAATCGATATTTATTCCAGGTTTAATAAACTCCATACTATATCTCCTGCCTGCTCGTTAATTTTAAATGCTCAATTTCTTAATGTTATAGTTCCAGGTAAAGTAATCAAAGATTATTCTAGTCACGAAAACTGCTGTAAATAGGCTGGCCAGAAGGCCAATAATCGTTGTTACGGCAAATCCTTTAATTGAACCGGTCGCAAATATGATCAGAAAAATAGCTGCAACTATGCCGGTAATGTGAGTATCAATAATAGTCATGAAAGCTCTTTTATAGCCGGTGTCCAGGGCCAAACGAATTGTTTTTCCGGCGCGTAATTCTTCTCGGACCCGCTCAAAGATAAGCACGTTGGCATCCACCGCCATACCGACTGTGAGAAGCATTCCCGCTATCCCTGGCAATGTCAGAGTAGCCTTGAAAAGGGCAAGGATGCCCAATACCAGAACAATATTGATAATCAGTGCGAGATCGGCAACGAATCCCGAAAGACGGTAATAGACGACCATAAATATAATAACTAAAAGCGAACCGATAATCGTGGCCATTATGCCCTGTTTGATAGAGTCACTGCCGAGCGATGGACCGACAGTCCTTTCTTCCAGAATGTTTACCGGTGCGGGCAGGGCGCCGGCGCGCAAAACGATAGCCAAATCGCGCGCTTCATCCATAGTGAAACTGCCGGAGATTTGAGCCTGACCTCCGGAGATTCTTTCCTGAATCACAGGTGCACTGTGGACAACGCCATCCAGAACAATGGCCAGGCGCTTGCGAACATTCTCACCGGTAATACGTTCGAAATCGGCTGCGCCTTGTGAATTGAATTTTATGGAAACATTGGGTTCACCATATCTGTCGGATATTTGTACTTTTGCCGTTTCCAGGGAAGCACCGGTTAATAAAGACTTGTTTTTCAACAAATACGGCACGGAACCTCTCTGGCCTGTCGAACGATCGGTGCGCATACCATAGACAATAGCGTCGCCATCCGGAATGTTACCGCGCAGGGCTTCTTCGAGAGAATTCTCATCATCAGCAATTTTGAATTCCAGAAGAGCAGTCTTGCCGATGAGATTTTTTGCCCTCTCCGGATCTTTAATGCCCGGCAATTGGATCAAGATGCGATTATCGCCTTCCGGAATGATTTCCGGTTCGGCGATGCCGAACTGATCAACTCTGTTTCTTATTGTTTCCAAGCTGTGTTCAATAGTTAGTTTTTTAAGATCAAGTGCTCTTTTATCTTTGATTTTTAAATTGACAAGCTGTCCGCCATCACGCGGAGAAAGAGAGGCAATTTCCAAATCAGGGTATTGTTCATTGAGAATTTTCTCCAAAGCCGTTTTTCCGGATGATTCGGTCAATTCCAGAGAAATGGTGGTGCCTTTTGCCCGTTCTATTTTACGGAAGCGCACTTTGTTTTCCATCAACGATTCTTTAATATCATTGGATATTCTTTCCATCATTGATTCCAAAGCTTTTTCCGCGTCAACTTCCAACACAAGATGCATTCCGCCTTGTAAATCCAGGCCTAAATGAATTTTTTCTTTGGGAAAATAATCATTCCACGGAGAAGGAATCTCGGAGATGAAAGTCGGTAACAAAAAATACAGCGCAACGAGACAAATTATTGCCGTTATTGCTGTCCTGATTTTTATTGATTTAATCATGAACTGCTCCTTTCTATATTATTCCTTTGGCGCCGGAGCTCCCGCTTTCTGAATTATTGCGCCGATAGCGCTGCGGGAAACCTTGATTCTTACTTTGTCAGCAATTTCCAGCGTGACTATCGCATCGGTTAAACCACTAACTTTACCATGAATGCCGCCGGTAGTAACTACTGCATCACCATAGGTGAGATTATTCAGCATGGCTTTCAATTCTTTTTGCTTTTTCTGTTGCGGCCGGATCATCAGAAAATAAAAAATGCCGAAAATTACAACCATCGTAATTATAAAGCCCCAGTCTCCAAAACCACCCGATGCAGCGGTTCCACCCGGAGCGCTGCCCATTGCGTATGCTAAAGATGTCAATTTAAGTTCCTCCTTTTTTATTTAAAAATTCATTTTTAAATTCAATAAAACGGTTTTTATCCAATGCCTCCCTTATCTGTTCCATAAGGCGCAGATAGTAACGGACATTGTGAATGGTATTTAATACCATAGCCAGTATTTCATTGGCAATATAAAGATGCCGCAAATATGCTCGAGAATAGTTCTTGCAGGTATAGCAATCACAAGTTTCATCTAACGGAGCATTGTCTTCCCGAAATCGGGCGTTCTTTATAACAATCTTTTCTTTATTTGTAAACAATAATCCGTGACGGGCTGAACGAGTTGGTATAACGCAGTCGAACATGTCAATCCCGCAGGAAACTCCGAACAAAATATCTTCCGGAGTACCGACGCCCATCAGGTAGCGCGGCTTATTTTCGGGCAGCATGGGTGTGATTGATTCGGCGATTGCATACATTATTTCTTTGGGCTCACCGACACTTACCCCTCCTAAAGCGTAGCCATCAAAGCCCAGGGGAACAGTTTCTTCCACAGATTGTTTGCGTAAATCCAAATATGTGCCGCCCTGAACAATTCCAAAAAGTGCCTGTTCGTCATTTTTTTTTGCCTTTTTACATAAATTGGCCCATTTTGCCGTTAACTCCAGAGATTTTTTTGTTTCCTTCTCGGAAGCAGGATAAGGTGTGCATTCATCAAGGCACATCATTATATCGGAACCCAGCGCTTCCTGAATTTCGATAACTTTCTGCGGCGTCAGAAAGTGTTTGGAGCCGTCAATATGGGAATTAAACATTACTCCGTCCGCTGTTATTTTCCTCAGTGCGCCCAAACTGTAAACTTGAAAACCGCCGCTGTCGGTCAGGATTGGCTGAGGCCAGTTAATGAATTTATGCAGGCCCCCCATCTTTTTGATGATCTCATGGCCGGGCCGTAAGTATAAATGGTATGTATTGCCTAAAATTATTTGAGCGCCGCAATTTTTAATCTCTTCCGGAAGCATGGACTTGACAGTGCCCTGCGTTCCCACAGGCATGAACGCGGGCGTATTTACAATGCCGTGCGCAGTTGTCATTTTTCCCAGCCGCGCAGCAGTCGTATGGTCCTTTTTTAAAAGATCAAACTGGAAAGGCATTTTCTCTGTCCTAACCCCGATAAACGGGATAAGTGCGTCAACGAAATTATTTTCTGCCCAAAAACGCAAAAAATAATTTCTAACTTACTAAAGAATCAGCATACAGTCGCCATAGCTGTAAAAAAAATAACGGTTGGCGACGGCATGACTATACGCTGTTTTAATAAAATCGGTTCCGGCAAAGGCGCAAACCAGCAGGAATAAAGATGACTGCGGTAAATGAAAATTAGTCAAAAGCCCATTGACTCGCTTAAATTTCCGGCCGGGGTAAATAAAAAGCGAGGTCCAGCCGCTTTGCGATTTGATTAGCCCCTGATCATCAGTGACGTTCTCTAAAGTTCGGGTAGATGTTGTTCCCACGGCAATGACACGCCTCGCATTGTTAATGATGCCGGCTGTTTCAGCGCTTATTTCATAGTATTCAGATTCCATCAGATGGTTTTCGACTTTATTTGCTTCTATCGGTAAAAAAGTACCGAAACCAACATGTAAAGTAATCGGAGCTATGGCGATATCTTTGTTTTGTAGTTTTTGCATAACCTCAGTTGAAAAATGCAATCCGGCGGTAGGTGCCGCAATTGACCCCGGCTTTTTTGCGTAAATTGTCTGGTAACGTTCCAGATCGTCTTTGCTTTGTCCATCACTTCTCTTACGTTTAATATAGGGAGGAAGAGGCGCCCGGCCGTTAAGTTTTAAATATTCATCAAAGCCTTCTTTGCAGTTAAAATGAAGCAGCCATTTTTTCTCCGATATACGCGACAGCACCTTAGCCTCACAATTACCGCTCAAAATAATGGTATCATTCTCACGCAGCCGTTTGGCCGGCCGCAAAAGCACTTCCCATGTCTGGGATTCTCCGGAACTTTCTTTTTTATTCAAAAGTAATATCTCCAGAGAAGCGCCGGTTGGTTTTTTACCGATGAGGCGGGCAGGAATCACGCGGGAATCATTGATAACCAATACATCACCTTTCTGTAAAAAGTCCGGTAAACGAAAGAAATGAGAATCATCAATTTTTTTTTTCTTCCGGTCCAGCAACATCATGCGTGAACGGTCCCTTTGCTGACAGGGATGCTGGGCGATGAGTTCTTTAGGTAAAAAATAAGAAAAATCTTTTAATTCCATAATTTTTGGTCGTAATTATTAAAGTGGCGGCAAATAATCAGATTAATAGGCTGCTGTCAATTCTTTTGTCTCATACCATTCTAAATCAAAGCGCTATCTTTGTTGGCATCGTCGTTGGCTTCCTCAACGTATGTATAATACGCATCGTCGCCTCCTCCTTGCCGCCGCGATATCATCTTTGATTTAGAATGGTATCAATTGCGGCCGAAGTAGAGAAGAATTAAACCGGTAATCATGGCGGAAATGCCTAAAAAGCGCAAGGTGGCTGCGGGGATTTCCGTAATCTTGAGCATGTAAATCTTTAGCTTTGCCGGAAAAATAAAGTAGGGCAGACCTTCAATGATAAAAACCATGCCCAGAACACAAAGGAAGTATTTCATATTTTTTTTACCTCTTTTTTTGCTTTATCCCAAAGGGCATCCATTTCGGCTAGAGTGGCTTCTTTGGGCGTCTTGCCGTCCGCGGCGAGCTGGTCTGTTATAAAGGCAAAACGCTGTAAAAATTTCTGGGTTGTTTTCGTTAGCGCCGTTTCGGCATCAACTTTGATGAAACGGCTTAGATTGACCAGTGTGAATAAAAGATCACCAAGCTCTTCTTCTATTCTTTCCTGGTCGGTATTGGATAAGGCAGCATTAAATTCATTCAGCTCTTCTTTTAACTTTTCCAGAACATCGGCGGTTTTTTGCCAGTCAAAGCCGTAGAAAGCCGCTGTGGAGGTAATTTTTTGCGCCCGTTTCAATGCCGGCAGTGCCCGCGGTATATTGCCGAATAAATCCTGTTTTATGTTTTTAGCATCACGTTCCTTCTTTTTAATTTGCTGCCAGTTTTCTTTAACTTCCTCCGCTGTGTTTGCTTTCACATCGCCAAAAATATGAGGATGACGGCGGACCATCTTCTTT
This sequence comes from Syntrophaceae bacterium, assembly GCA_003142535.1. Taxonomy (GTDB): domain Bacteria; phylum Desulfobacterota; class Syntrophia; order Syntrophales; family Smithellaceae; genus Fen-1166. The sequence continues at coordinate 27,494 of PLMQ01000048.1, read as the reverse complement.
CTAATCCCTGATATAATATCGCTCAGCGAAAATTCATCTGCTTCTGCTCCCATTTCCGCCAAGAAGAGTATCTGGAAGAGCAGATCACCCAATTCTTCTTTGATTGTCGGCAGGTTTCTTTCTGCCAGTGCGTCAATTACTTCATAAGCTTCTTCCAGGATATACTTGCCGATATCTTCTTTTTTTTGCTGCCTGTCCCAAGGGCAGCCATCAGGAGCACGCAGTTTCTTAATCAACAAAACTAAATCTTCCAGTTCTGCTTTGGCAGTATTTTCTTCAGACATAATTATTAAATATCCAGTTATTTAATATATTCTTTACAAAAAACATTGATTTTATCAGTAACATAGAAAAAAGAAGCAAGCAATAGTTGACTGTACTGAATTTGCAGGACAGCCTGCTTTTAATTTGCTTCTGGGGAATGATGTTGTTTCTGTTGGGAGTGAATATTGTTGACACAGAGGAAAGGATTTGCTTATATAAATAAACAAAAAGTAATCACTATCAAACATGGGTCAGTCAGGTAAAGTGAACAAAGGCATGAAGAAGATTATCAAGGAAAAAATACTCAAAAAAAGATTCAACATTGATAAAGATCTAGTTATTATATTACTACTTGTTGCCCTTGCGTGTTTCATTTATTTCTTTGTTGTCAATCAACGCGCCTTTCTAAATATTTTCTACCTGCCGGTGCTGCTGGGTGGATATTTCTTCGGTAAACGATATGCCATAATTTCGTCCGTATTTTCCGTTATTATTGTCTGTTATTTTGCTTATTTTTTCCCGAAGAGTTTTATCGCCGGTTTTTCAGCGGATACAGAATTATCCAAATGGCTCGATATTATGACTTGGAGTGTTTTTCTCGTTTTTACAGGATATTGCATGGGAATACTCTATGAAAAAAAAGAAGAAGCCAGAAATGAGTTGCAGAGAACATACCATGGTATTATCGAGATGCTTTCTCTGATCATTGAATCCGCAGACAAGCAGACCCAAAGCCATTCCCATCGGGTTTCTGTTCTGGCTGAAATAATTGCCAAGCAGATGAGGCTAAGCCAATTTGAGATAGAAAATATAAGAGTGGCGGCCATTCTTCATGATATCGGGAAAATGGCTGTCAGCGAAGAAATCCTCAAAAAAGTAACAGAATTATCGATACAAGAACGCACCCATATACAAAAACATACATGGAATGCCATGAATATGCTGGAACCTCTTGGGGAAACGCTGGGTGATCTGTTGCCGATTATTTTGCATCATCACGAGAAGTATGACGGCAGCGGTTATTACCATACCGCGCAGGAGGATATACCGCTGGGAGCGAGAATTATAGCGGTCGCAGATGTCTATGATGCACTTACAACAGACCGTCCCTATCGTAAAGCATTCAGCTCTCTGCAGGCCAAAGAGGAAATACTGAAAAACTCAGGCACTCACTTTGATCCCAATGTGGTCAAGGCATTCGATGCCATATTTCCTTATTTTGAAACCGGAAACTATCTTATTCCTTTAAAAGTGTTGGAGTTCGACCGGTAATCACGCATACGGTTTGTTTTTTACTCTTAGTTACAATTTGAACTTACTAGATCTTGTGGTAAAAAAAGATTGACACACAAGATAGTGTTGTTTATATTTAAAACCAAAAGAAGATATTCTTTATCAAAGAAAAGTTATGAGGAGGTCGAGTGCTAAAGAACTATTTAAAAAACAATGCCCGGTTTTTAAAATTAACAGTTGGTAAAGAAAAGCCAATCCCTTATTGGAGTACGGAAAATAAAATTATTCTGAACAAACAAACGTTAAGCCTTCGTCATTTTCCACATCGCAATATCAAACATAAAAATCCTGTGTTGATATTACCACCGCAAGCGGGGAATCATTGTAACCTTGCGGACTTCGCACCTGATCAAAGTCTGGTCAGGGTTTTTCAGCAGAAGGGGTTCGATGTTTATGTAACCGAATGGCTTTCCGCAACTTATCACGATAAAGATTTAGGAATTGAAGATTACATAAATTTGACTGACGATGGCATTGAAGCCATCAGAGAAAACTCCGGGGCCGAAAAGATTCACATTATCGGACAATGTCAGGGCGGATGGCAGGTCGCAATGTACAACAGCCTTTTCCCGGAAAAAATAAAAAGTCTCACCATAGCTGCGGCGCCAATAGATATGGAGGCAGACAGTTGTGCGATAAGCAGTTATGTTAAAATGCCGCTTTCCTATTTTCAATTTTTTGTAGCGATGGGATTTGGTTTAATGGACGGGAAAATTATGGTTTTGGGTTTTAAAAACATGCAAATGAATGAATTTTACCATCAAAAATATAAGCAGCTTTGGCAGATGATTGAAAACGGTGACGAGGAAGGCTTGGAAAGACATCAAAGATTTGAAAACTGGTTCGGCTACACACAAAAACTACCTGGAAAATTTTATCTGGAAGTAGTGGATAAATTGTTTAAGAAAAACGGATTAGTGAAAAAAATGATCGAGATCAACGGAGAGATTGTCGATTTACAGAACATTCACTGCCGGACGATTATTTTAGCCGGAGAAAAAGATAGAATAACACGACCTAAACAGGTGTTTGCGCTGAAGGACCATATATCAACTCCAGGAAAAAATATTTTTTCCTTTCTCAGTAATGGTGGGCATATCGGAACCCTGATGAGTAAAGATTCTCTAAGAGATAACTGGCAGAAAGTAGCTGAACTTTTAAAAGTTGCCTGAAAAATTTGATTTATCTTTAAATAATGAATTGTTTGTGAAACTCCAATTCCGAAAGCGAAGCGCATAACCTGAAGGTCACANNCAAGTAACCTAAAGGTCACAAGTCGAAATTGGTAAGTTGAACAATCCCGTATAACAGGGGTGTTCATGCCCGTGATTATTGCCAGTCGTTTAATAATATTTTCAAAAGAAATAAGCACTTGTTTTCTGCAAGACAATAAATTTCAGAGTTTTAAAGCATGAAGAACTTCTTTGATGATTCAGATCGTGCGCAACTCAGATACTCCCATAAAATTAACTCAATAAAAATAATTAAAATTGATCCATATGATGGAACATTAAAAAATATTTTATGGAGGAATTTTCTATGACTGAGGAAACGAGAAGAATAACTCGTGCGGAAAGACTGGAGATAGAAAAAGAGGCTAATCTTAAATATTGGGAAGAGCAGGATGCCCTGCTATTTAAGCACCGGGAGGAAGCGTATAACATTGGTGGAGCGGATCAGGCGGAAAGACTGGTAAAGCAGGGCAAAAAGACGATGCGTGTTTTGGTAGGGATGCTCATTGATCCGGAAACGGAGTTCCTGGAAATTGGTTTGGATGCCGGTTACAATATCGGTGAAAAAAAACTCTACGGCGGCATTATTTATGAGGAGGAAAAACGCGGTCATATTCCCGGTGGCGGCGTAATAACAGGTATAGGTACTGTTCACGGCAAAGACTGCATGATTTTTGCCAATGAAAACAGATTTGCTGCCGGAACCTATTTTCCCATTACTTTGAAGAAACACATGCGCGCGCAGGCAATTGCCGAACAATGCGGGATTCCCTGCATTTATATTGCCGATTCCGGCGGAATCAATTTGCCGCTGCAAGTGGGCTGCTTTGCTGATGACGGTCATTTCGGGACAATGTTTTATAATATGTGCCGGATGTCGGCCAAGGGAATAAAGCAATACACACTTTCTACGGGTGGTAATACGGCCGGAGGCGCCTATATTGTTTATCTTGCCTCCGAATCAATCATGATCGAAAAACTGGCATTTGCCTTCCTGGCCGGTCCACCAATGGTCAAAGCTGCGATTGGAGAAACAGTTTCTCAAGAGGACCTTGGTGGCGCTTATGTGCACACACAACATTCCGGCGGTTGCGACCATTTTGTGAAGTCACAGGAAGAAGGAATAGAAAAACTCCGGGCGATGATTGAATTCGAATCTGGGCAAAAGATTTATAGTGACCGGCGTGAAACGCGCGAACCGCGCTTTGATTATAAAGAAATGATGTCTAACAGCCCAGTCGATACTTATCATCACATTAATATTAAGGACACAATAAAATGTTTGGCTGATGACAGCTATTTTCATGAATACAAACCGACTTATGGTCTGGGGCGCGGTGATTCCATCATTTGCGGCAAGATGTGGCTTAAAGGGATTCCGGTCGGCGTAATTGCCTCCAATGCCAGCGGCGTAATTTACATTGAAGCCGCCCGCAAGGCTACTGAGTGGATGCTCCGTTGCGGCAATTCCCGGTTGCCGGTTTTATTCTTGCAGGGATCGCCGGGATATATGGTGGGTAAAGCGGAAGAGTGGGGCGGTATCGGTAAATATGGATCGGATATGGTGCGGGCCTGCTCTTGCCTCGAAACGCCGAAAATTACTTACGTAATCGGTCCTGATCATGGTGCCGCCAATTACGGCATGTGCGGCCGGGCTTTTAAGCCGAGTTTTGCTTTTACCAACATGCGCGGGCGTACAACTGTTATGTCCGGTAATACAGCAGGATTTATTCTAGAAACCGTCCGGCGGAAAAATATTGAAGCCAAAGACGGTGCTGTGAATGAAGAAGAAATGGCCAAATTCCGCCAGATGATGCGGGAACGCTATGACAACGAAGGACATCCGTTTTATACCGGTTCGCTTTTATTCCACGATGGTGTCATCGCTTTTTGTGAAGCACGCAACAAACTGGCGCGGGCTTTTGAAATTGCATTGCGTGTACCCATCAGAAAATCGGATTGGGGTGATTTGAAATTCTAACCACATATCGCTGGGAGAAACAAAATGGCTGAAATATTATTACAAGAGAAAAAAGGCGAGGGTGTTTTACTTTTAACTTTGAATCGTCCCGAAGCGATGAATTGTTTTAGTTTTGATTTGCTGGCGCTACTCGGTGAGGCAATTCGTGAAGCCAATTTCGATACCGGTTTGCGCTGTTTGATTATAACAGGTGCCGGTGGCAATGACCCCCAGAAAGCTTCGTTTTCTACCGGTGCGGATTTAAAAGAGCGCCGGACTCTGTCTCCAGATCAAGTCCGGCGTTTTATTTTTACCATTCGCAGTGTTTTTACTTCGGTGGAACAATTACGCGTGCCGGTCATCGCAGCGATTAACGGTTTTGCTTTTGGTGGCGGGATGGAATTAGCGCTAGCCTGCGACATCCGCATTGCGGCAAGAACTGCCATAATGGGACTGACGGAAACTTCGCTCGCGATTATTCCGGGAGCCGGTGGGACACAACGCCTGCCGCGAATTGTCGGCATTGCCAAAGCCAAGGAATTGATATTTACCGCCCGCCGCATTACTGCTCAGAGCGCACTGGAGATTGGATTGGTCAATAAGGTTGTGGAACCGGAGAAATTAATTGATTCTGCCGGCGAGATGGCTCACGAGATTGCCCAGAACGGGCCGATTGCCGTAACTCAGGCAAAATTTGCCATTAATTGCGGCATGGATGCCCCGCTTTCCGTTGCCCTGCCTCTGGAGTCGAAAGCTTATGAAATAACCATTCCCACAAAGGATAGAATGGAGGCACTGACGGCTTTTGCCGAAAAGAGAAAACCGGTGTTTAAAGGCGAATAAAAATTAATTATGGAGGACATACGCTATGACTGAATATGATTATTGGAAAATATTCCCCCGTATGCCGAAGAAAGTAACAATCGGCGATATAACCATCCGTGATGGTTTTCAGCATGAAGAAAAATTTTTTTCTACGGCGGCGAAAATATTTTATGCGGAAGAAATGATAATGGCGGGCTGCCGGGAAATTGAAGTAACTAATTTGGGCAGTCCGGAAAGCATTCCGCAATTTAGAGATGCCGATCAGGTGTTAGCTTACTTTCGCGGTGACCGCTTCCGGAAACGTTGCGAAAAAAGCGGCATCAAACCGGATTCTATTACTTTTACTGCTGTAACAATTCGCGAAAATGCCGTAGACAGGGCGATTGAATTAAAGAAACAGGGCATTGGCCCTGACCGTATCTTGATGATGGTTTCTACCGATCCGGAACATCATTTTGCCAATTCCGGTACAACTTTATCTCAATACTGGAAAGAGGCGGAACGCTGTATTAAAAAGGCCGCTGATGTTGGAATTAAAATGTGCGGTACGGTAAGCACTATATGGGGCAGTCCGATAACAGGAGCAACCGAACTTGCCGATGCGGTGGAGTTCACAAAACGCTGGCTGGAGATTGGTGCCTTTGATATTGAACACGCCGACCATGATGGTTCGGCATCGGCAGCTCAGGTTTACCGTTATTTCTCGATGATTCTGGATGCCATACCTTATCCGGAAGTACACCTGGCGCATTTTCATGAGACTAAAAGAGTGGCTTCAGCTTCTGTGCTGGCTGCCCTGCAGGCAGGCATCAACCGTTTTGAGGCAACGCTGGGCGGTTTAGGCGGGCAACCGGCGAATTTTCTGGATGATACGCCGGTTCGGGGAACAGGGGAATATTATTATAAAGACCCGCGTTATGTCGGTTTGATTACGATGGAAGATTTGCTGGTCATGATTGATGAGCTGGGCATTGAACACGGCTATGATGTTGACCGTGTTTTGTGGCTGGGATCAAAACTGGAAAAAACAATCAGCCGCCGTTTGCGCTCCGAAGCTGTTTATAACGGGCGGACACTCAAAGAAGGCCACAGGGAATTTGCCAGGCCAGGGCTGGCAAAATTAATTCAGAAAGTGGGGGAGGAACCGGGACAAAAGATTCCAAAAGATTGGACGTCTCCGGCTATTTTACCGGAAAAATATCGAATAAAAAAATAAGATTATCAAGGGGGAAATATAAAATGAGTGTTAATATTGCATCACATATGCCGGGGACCATTGCTGAAATTTTGGTTAAAGTTGGCGATCAGGTGCAGGCCGATGATGAGTTGCTTATTTTGGAATCCATGAAAATGGAGAACCCTATCTGTGCGCCATCTGCCGGTAAGGTGAAAGAAATAAAGGTGAAAGAAAAAGATAAGGTTGATACCAACCAGGTACTCATTGTGCTGGAATAATATAAGGAATATCTTTAAGCTCTCCGAATTACCCCGCGTAAGCGGAGGGTATTATACCCGTGATTTCAACGGCCATTCATGGCGTTCCTGCAGCACTTTTTTATATACAGTAAGAGCTTCATTGACAGCTGGCATACCAGCATACGTAGCCGCCTGAAAAAATATTTCGGTCAGTTTGTGCGGATCACAGCCGACGTTTAATGCCGCGTTAATATGTAATGCCAGTTCATTTTTTGCCTGAAGAGCAACAAGCATGGCACAGGCGGCCATTTGCCTCTCCTGAATGGTCAAAACATTGCGGGAATATAAATTACCTGTAATAAATCGCGAAAAGTCTTTAGCTAATTCACTATCAAATTCCCGCCACAGAGAGTAGGGCAAATCAATTTTTGCCCCACCGGAGAACAGCATTCTGGCTGTATCTGCGATTCTTTTTTTCATATCTTTCATTTCCATAGCCATGTTCCTTCTTATCGGGTAAAATTATTGAATAATTATTTAACTATAAAAACGTCTTTTTCTCGGTCTTGAAAGTAGATGTGGTTATATTGTCCGCCGCTGAGTCGTTCAAAAAACATTTCCCCGTTTCTGCGGCACTCGGGGCAACATGTGCCGGGCAGAATGACAGCAAAAATTTTTTTACCAGTATCAGCGGCTGATTCAATCATTACCAGACCGCCGCAATCATTACAGACGCGTACAGTTTCCATTTGTTTTTCCCGGATACCGTCAGTGTCATAGTAAATACTTTTAGAACGCCGTACATAACCTGCTGAACCGACGATCTTTGCCTTCATGTTATATCTGTCATTCCACATCAGAATTATTTCCTGCGACTCACTTTCTATGAATCTTGTTATATCCATGGACTGGCGGATTTTATCGGGGTCGTAGTCCGGTTCGCGAACAGCGCTGTAATCAAGGCCGGCCATAGCCAGAATGATGCCTACATTTACATAGGGCAGCGCTTTTTCAATAGAGTAACCGCCTTCCAGTACGGCGATATGCGGGGCCAGCTTTTCATTTAAAAGGGCGTAACCGTGGGCGCTGAAACACATGTCTGTAATCGGGTCACTGTAATGGTTATCCTGTCCGGCTGAATTAATAATTATTTCCGGGCGAAAATCATCCAGGATGGGCAGGATGACATGGTCTAATACATGCAAGAAACCTTCGTCCGACGTTTTAGGCGGCAGGGGGATGTTGATTGTCGCTCCCAGAGCGTTAGGGCCGCCGAAATCATTGATAAAACCGGTATCCGGATAAAGAGTGTGGCCGTCTTGATGCATTGAAATGCAAAGAACATCAGGATCATTCCAGTATATATCCTGAGTACCGTCACCATGATGGCAATCAGTATCAACGACGGCAATTTTTTTAATGCCAAAATTCTTACGAATGTATTCAATCATCACTGCTTCAATGTTGATATTGCAAAATCCGCGGGCGCCATGGGCTACCAGCATGGCATGATGTCCCGGAGGCCGGACGAGAGCAAAGGCATTATCAACTTCTTTGGTCAGAACTTTTTGCGCCGCTGTAATGGCGCCACCGGCCGATATCAGATGCGATTGAGTTGTAATGCTTTGGGCATCGGGAACACAAATGTGGGCACGGTTGATATCTTCGTAAGTGGCGATACCGGGTTTGAACTCCCGAATGTTGTCCAAGTCCAGGAGGCCTTCTTCCAAAACCTGATCCTGGGTATAGAGGAGACGTTCTTCTCTTTCCGGATGAGTTTCCGAAATTGCCCAATCAAAAGCTGGAAAAAAAATTAAGCCGGTCTTTCTTGTTTTATTTTTCATGCAAAATTCATCCTATATTACATGCCGAAATCAATCCTGGTTTGATTTGAATTTTTGCCCGGATATTTTTTCCTGTTGTGTAAAATTCCCGAATCATGTTGAATTCCTGAACTTCCGTGACTTCCATTTCCAGATCATCAATGCTTGCTCCCATTCTCAGTACTCTTTGCTTTAAAGCTTCCTTGCCGGCTTCTATTGCCTGAGCGGAAGAAAAAGTATGCGGTATTTTTCTGAATATTCCTTCTTCGCTGATGGTCAATACTTCCTTTTCGGTATCGGCCAGCACAGTAACCTCCGCCGTTGTTCTGGCCAGCGCGGCACCCAATGCATTGGTCACTTCAGAATGCTCAGGGATATGATATGGATAGCCCAGGGATCTGGCCACACTTGGTGCCATTGCCGCAGCCGGTCCGCCCACGACATAGACGGATTGCGGCCGGATTGTTTTACCTTCCAGCAATTCATGTATTGTATAAACAGGCTGGTTGTTGATTGCCGAGAGAACCTTGCGGACATTGCTGGTGATGACGGCGATGGCTTTATCCAGGATTGATTGAGACAGAGAAATAATATCTGTTTTTAGTTGTGCGGCTAAAGGTTGAATGGCGGCAATTGCCTTTTGCGGATTTCCGAGCGCAGCCATACCCAGGACGATTATTGCATCTGTCAGTGTGGGATAGGTTCCACCGAAAGCTGCAGCCGGTCCATCCCGCAGCGGTCCAACCAGAATTTCTCCATTTTTGATGCAAATAATGCTGTCGCCGCCCACACCGATGGATTTTGTGTAAAGACCACGGATTAAAGTTTTATTGCCATTAATGGTAACTCCGGAAGCTTCCAGAAGAGGTGCTCCATCAGCAAAAACAGAAATGTCGGTCGTTGTGCCGCCAATATCCAAAGCGACAGCATCTTCCTTGATAGCAGTTGTAGCCAAAACCCCCATGATGCTGGCCGCCGGACCCGAATGAATCGTTTGCACCGGATAGGAAATTGATTGATCAATCAATATTGTGCCGCCGTCTGCTTTTAAAATATAAACTGGAATATTGGCGCCTATTTCGCGTAAAAAAAGTCCCACTTCCCGAACAAAATCATTATAAATACGGTCAATTGCCGCATTGAGGTAAGCAGTGGCAATGCGGCGCGGAAAATTAAGATGGCCGGAAAGGCGATGTCCTAAAGAAAATTGCCTGTTATTATTTCTAAGTATCTTCGCGACTGACAATTCCTGTTGCGGGTTGCGAGTGGAAAATTTACCCACAATCCCAATCTTTTGGATATTTTCATTTCGGAAATATTCCCCGGTATCCTTTATTTCCTGTTCAATAACCGGCTTTATCTCGATGCCGCGATGGTTAATGTATCCACTGACATAGAAGGAATCGGTACTCGATTTTAATGTGGCCGGAGATAATCCAGGACCGCTCAGCAGAACCATTCCCACACGGTCTATTTTGTTCTGAACAATGGCATTGGTAGAAATTGTTGTACTGAGAACTATTCTCTTGATATTTTTAAGATTTTCTTGGAGAGAAATATTCTGGCTTGCCGCTAAGAGAGAAGCCATTATATTGGAATTATCAGTGAGAACTTTTGCTTTCTTTCTAACCTGGTAATTTTCCACTAGAACAGCATCTGTATGAGTCCCACCGACATCAATTCCCAGGATCATTTGGCGTCCTCTAGATCTAATATTATTTTTACATATATATTGTTAAAATTGTCTTGACAAGGCAAAAAAAAGGCGTATTGTCTGCTGTCAAAAGTTGGGGTATTTAACCCCCAAGCATTTATGAAAATCTGTGAAAGGAGGATATGCTATAATGAAAAAGATTTTTGCTATTATTGTTAGCGTGCTTTTCGCTGTTTCTTTATTCGTCGTGGTTGCTTGTAAGCAAGAAGCGCAGAAACCAGCTGAGGCTCCGAAAGTTGAAGCACCCGCTGCTACACCGGCACCTGGCGCACCCGGAGCACCTGGCGCACCCGGAGCGGCTGGCGCACCCGGAGCACCTGGCGCACCCGGAGCACCTGGCGCACCCGGAGCACCTGCACCTGCAAAATAATTACGTAATAATATATTCGCAGGAAAAACAACCGAGTATCCATTTTAAAATGGTGCTCGGTTTTTTTTATGCCCCGCTGGTTTATTTGAAGAAAGTGTGTTATGGATAAAAAAGATAAAATTAAAATAATTTCGGGGGTGGCTTATGTCAGAAAGAAATGGCGAGTTATTAAAAGGCCTGGTGATCGGCGGATTGATTGGGGTGGGTTTGGGTATTCTTTATGCTCCGAAGAGCGGTAAGGAAACGCGCGAGGATATCGCCCGCAAAACAGAGGATCTGCTGGGTAAAGCAAAGGAAGAATATGAAAAGGCAGTAGAAAAAAGTAAAAGAGCTTATGAATCGGCTGTTAAGCGTTTAGAAGAACTCGAGTTTTCGGCAAAAGAAAAGGTACAAGATGTAGAAAATAAAGTAACCGAATTTGCCCAGCAAAGTTCCGAAACAATTCAGGCTAATAAAAATAAATTAAAAAAGGCGATTGATGCCGGAGTTGATGCTTATCGGGAAGAAAAAACTAAAAAATCATAGGGAATGATGCGTGACAATGTGAGCCCTTTGAACAGTTATTAAGGAGAAATCCATGTATCTGGAAATAGGTTTGGTAATTCTGGGAATTGCCTTTTTTCTGCTGATAATTTTCTGCATACCTATTCTGCTGGAAATAAGGCAGGCGGCAAAGGATATAACTGTAACTCTGGAAACGTTAAACCCGCGTTTGCCTTCCATATTAAAAAACATTGAAGAAATTACGACAAATATCAATAGCTCAACCGCTGCAGTTAATCGTGAAGTTCAGAATTTCACATATACGGCAGAAAGGTTAAATCTGGTTGCTAAAAATGTAGTTGATGATCTTCAGGAAATAGCACCTGTAGTAATGAAATCAGCTGTTTTTCAGACAGTTAAAAATGTATTTGCAGTAGTCAAAGGTATTCGTGTTTTCCTGGAAGAATTTTTGGCCAAAAGATAGATCAGAACAGCGCGGGTTTTAATTTCCCATGACGAAAATGACATTCAGCAGTAAATGGGGTAAGGTCAGCGTCCAGAAGAAGCCCTTTCCCGCTCCCGCAGGAGAACAAAATAAGTCTGTTCAGGAATCTGTGCGGGAAATGAAAAATGCGCAAAAACCTCCGGCCGGTGAGGATTACCGGGAACGATCATTGTCTATTCACGGACTTGTCTGCGCCCGCTGCGGACGGGCTTTTGATGATTCCAAGAGAAATCTCTTAACAGTTCATCATAAAGACGGCAATCATCATAATAATCCGGCAGACGGCAGCAACTGGGAAAATCTTTGTGTTTATTGCCATGAAGATATTCACAGCCGGGGCGTTCTCGCGGAATATCTGGGAAGTGATTCTTCCGGCAGGGAATTCAGTATTGTTTATGAGGATAAATCTGCTGAGGAATGCTCCAGCGTTATGGCCGATAAATTAAGAAAAGCGCTGCAGAAGGGAAAACCAGGTTAAAATTATTAACGGAGAATAACGTTTAGATTCCCTTTTTCTTTAACCATTTTATCACCTATCGAAGAACCGCAGTAAACACAACTATAATTATACTTTTCCCCTTCAGGCAGTATTAACAACAACCTTTTCGTTACCGGCACAGAGCGCCTGCATTGAGGACAAAATAGTTCGGTAGCATCAAAATCTTTATACGTCTGCTTCATTAGTGAAACTCCAATTACGAAAGCGCAGCGCATAACCTAACCACCTAATACCCTAAAGGGCACAAGAGGTACAAGAGGTCACAAGGCCGAAGCTTGCAGGTCGAATTATCCCGCGAAGCGGAGGGTATGATGCCCCGCAGCTTGCTTTGGGGTTCATACCCGTGGTTGATCTTCATTATCCGGGATTTGTTCCCAGTTTTTTAACCAGACATCCGGTTCGCTGTCGCTCGGTGCGCGATAATCACCACGGGGCGAAAGAGAACCGCCGGAGCCGACTTTCGGTCCATTGGGTACACAGGAACGTTTGTACTGGGAAGTTTTAAAAAATCTGTATAAATAAATGTAAAGCCATTTTTTTATTTCTTTTAGAGTATATGATTTTCTTTTATCGTCAGGAATATTCGGCCACAGCCCTTTAGTTTTATCCTTCCATGCGCAATAAGCCAGAAAAGCCACTTTTGTGGGCAGATAGCCGAAGCGGGTAATGTAAAAAATATTAAAATCCTGAAGATCATAAGGGCCAATCGTATCTTCAGTTTTCTGAGTTGGTTTATTGCCTGATTTACCGGGAATAAGCTCCGGCGAAATTTCCGTCTCCAATACATCAAGAAGTATTTTGGAAACATCTTTGGAAAATTGGGTGGTTTGGGCAACCCAGCGAATCAAATGCTGAATCAGGGTTTTGGGCACGCTGGTATTGACATTATAATGGGACATGTGGTCGCCGATACCATAAGTACTCCATCCTAAAGCCAGTTCGCTTAAATCTCCCGTGCCGATAACCAGAGCATTTCTCATATTGGCAAGGCGGAACAAATGGGCAGTTCGTTGTCCGGCCTGAACATTTTCAAAAGTGATATCATACGTTTTCTTGCCTGCGGCAAAGGGATGATTAATATCTTTAAGCATCTGCAGGCAGGCAGGTTTTATATCAATCTCATTTGCTTCCACGTCTAGAGCTTTCATCAGCTTCAGGGCATTGTTATGTGTTTTTGCCGTTGTGGCAAAACCGGGCATGGTATAGGCCTTAACATTGGAACGCGGTAATTTCAAAAGATCAGTTGTTTTGGCGGCGACAATAAGAGCCTGAGTCGAATCCAATCCCCCGGAAACACCGATGACAATGTTTTTAATGCCGGAAGATTTCAGACGTTTAGCCAGCCCCTGCACCTGGATATTATATGCTTCATAACAGCGCTGGTCGCGCTTAGCAGGATCAGCGGGAATGTAGGGAAAACGAGGATATTCTCTATCTAATAAAACGCGTTTGTCCGGAATTTCGACATTAAATTCAACGAGGCGAAAAGCTGAAAGCATTTCCTTGTGTGTTGCCGCATTTTGGCTGAAAGAGTTCAGCCGCATCCGGTCCTGTGCCAACCGGTCCAGATCTATATCGCCGTAGATGATTTGTGCGTCAGGAGAAAAACGGGCGGATTCAGTAAGCAAATTGCCGTTTTCATAAATCATGGCATGTCCATCCCAGGCGAGGTCGGTTGTTGATTCGCCGGTGCCGGCAGCAGCGTAAAGATAAGCGCCGACGCAGCGTGCCGACTGGTTGGCCGCTAATTGATGCCGGTATTCGGATTTGCCGATGGTAATGTTGGAGGCCGATAAATTGCCAACAATAGTAGCTCCCGCCATCGAAGCGTAGCTGGAGGGAGGAATGGGGACCCAAAGATCTTCGCAGATTTCCAGGAAAAAATTAAAATGCTTAATGTTGGCAACTTTAAAGATTATATTAGCGCCGAAAGGAACATCCTTTTGTCCGGCTAGTTCTATTTTAGCGGAAAGTGCTGAAGCGGCCTGCGTAAACTGTCTTCCTTCATAAAATTCACGATAATTAGGCAGATATGATTTAACGGCAACACCGAGTATTTGGCCCCGGTAAAAGACTATGGCGCAATTAAAAAGGCGGCAATCAACTTGCAGTGGCGCGCCAACAGCCATCACCATGTTTATTTTTTCAGAAGCTTTTCTTATTTTTTGGAGAGCTTCGTTCACTCCCCAAAGAAGAGCATCCTGATGAAACAGGTCTTCATTGGAATAAGCGGAAATACCTAATTCCGGAAAGATGGCAAAAATTGCCTTGCGGGCAACCGCTTCTTTGGCCAGTTCGATTGTTTTTTGCATGTTAAAAAATGTGTCGGCAACTTTGACCTCCGGAATGCAGACAGCCACGCGGATAAAGCCATGTTTATATAGATTGAAGAATTGATTTGGTTTTTTTATGGGCATGAATTTATCCTTTCTCGACGTAGGCATAGGCGCTGTGATTATGGATACTTTCAAAATTCTCCGCTTCAATACTATACCAGACAAAATTATCATCACTATTGAGTTTAACAGCCACACCGCGTACGACATCTTCCACGAATTTAGGGTTCTCGTATGCTTTTTCCGTAACGTATTTTTCATCCACACGCTTTAATAGAGAGTATACCTCACCGCTGGCGGATTCTTCCACTATTTTTATTATATCTTCAATCCAGAAAAATTTTTTAAAACGAACTTTTGCCGTGACGATACTGCGCTGATTGTGAGCGCCGAACTGGCTTATTTCTTTGGAGCAGGGGCAGCATGTCGTGACCGGTACGACAACTCCCACCATGAAATCTTTTTCCTCAGCGCTGTTTTCTCCCGCAAGAAGACAGCGGTATTCCATCAGACTTTTAGCTTTGGAAACCGGCGCTGTCTTTTCCAGAAAATAGGAGAACTCAATTTCCATATGCGCCGAATGGGCGTGCAGCTTTTGTCTTGTTTTCTCCAGAATTGTCTGAAATGTTTTGATGCTGATTTGACCTTTGAATTCGTTGAGGACTTCGACAAAACGGCTCATATGCGTGCCCTTGAAATGATGCGGCAAGTTGACATACATATTTATTGTTGCGTTGACGGGCTGTGTACCGCGGGCGCGATCAAGCACGATAATCGGATATTTGATATTTTTTACGCCGACTTTTTTGATGTCGATGTTACGAAAATCTTTTTGATTTTGTATGTCAATCATAAAATAGTCTTTTCTATAGCTAGTTACGTATTCAAGCTGAAGACGGAACTATACGAGTGCTTTGCAAAACTCCTCTATTCGTCATTCCGGCGAAAGCCGGAATCTAGGAAATACTTGATAATACTGGATTCCGGCTTTCGCCGAAATGACATAATTGCTGGTTTTATACAGTTTTGCAAAGTTCTCTATACTAACACCTAAAAGCCTTCCAACCTCAGACTGCATGTCCAAACTTTATAATTTAATTACCATCCGGTATATAAGTTACAAATGCGTTTTCCGATTCCCAGACTTTAATCCGGGCAATTCGGACTTGCCACTCTTTTGCTTTCGGTTCCATGTGAGCGTAAATGAATTTAGCTATATTTTCCGCTGATGGGTTAATGCCGGCAAATTGAGTAAGCTCATTTAAATGTTGATGATCCATGCTGTTGAGTATTTTTTTGAGCCATTCTTTTATATTGCGGAAGTCAATCAGCAGACCAGTTGGCTTTAACTGGGGAGCCGCCACAGTAACTTCCACTTTAAAATTATGGCCGTGCAATTCTTCGCATTTCCCGCCGATATCGGCAAGAAAATGGGCGGCAGAAAATGTTTTGATAATGGTTACTTCGTACATTTTAATCTCCGTAATATTATATAAGTGATACGTACCATATTTTATGACCTTCGGGAATAATTAATTATAAGGAAGAGGAAATTTACAGATAGCTGGTGAAAATGACCTATTCAAAACTATTAAAAATGCCTATTCTTCAAGTAATACACTTTTAGTTATGAGATTTGTTTATGATATTTCAAATAAAATCGCCATATTACTTGTTAAAAGCCAGAAATATTTTAATTTGGCATATGAATTGCTGTAAATGGTTATTGAAATGAAAGAGTATTTAAAAAAATATTAATTTTAAAGAAATTAGGGAGGTAGCGGGCGGCAATAATAAGGTGGATAGATTTGATGTAATATTGTAATAAAAAAACAAACTTAAGGCAATAAATAATTATAAGGAGGTATAATATGTTGAAAATTTTCCGTAAAAAAGGACAAAAAGGTTTTACGTTGATTGAGTTGATGATCGTTGTTGCGATCATCGGTATATTGGCAGCTATCGCCATTCCGCAGTTTATTCAATACAGAAAAAGAGGCTATGTTGCAACAGTAAATAGCGATGCCAGGAATGCCTATACTGCTTCTGTAGCATATCTTGTCGATCACACTGCGGTAGCTACTGGTTCTGGTGATATTGCAGCCGCGGGTTATTCACCTAGTTCTAATGTAACTACTACTCTGTCCACTTGGACCGACAGTGCTAATTACACAATAACATCAACAGGTTCCAGCGCCTGGAATTTGACCACTAGTACGGCTACAATGGGAGTTTTAAGTGGTGTAGTAACCATGACGGGAGCAAAACCGTAAGAGTAATTTAGTGCGTATTGAATATGTTTTAAAAAGGGGCGTTACATAACGCCCCTTTTTATTTGATTATATTTCAGAATATTATATGGAAGGTATCTTGTAAATGTTCTGTAATTTAATCATGAAAATGTGATGTCTAATAAAATAGTCAGTCATAAGCAATCTTTTGTATCCCATCAGTAATTACCTTATTGCTCAATAATTTATTGTATTTTCTACTAAAATAATGCAAGTAATTACTAAATAAAAAGGAATAAAACGAGGTTGGAGGTATCGAAGTTGAAGACTTCCTTTTCTGGTATTTTTTTTGGATTTATCTGTGTAGGTTTAGGATGTTTCTTACTGGCTGGCAGTTGGGGAGCCTATTTAGATTATAACCGTATACAGAAATATAGTGGCCAAGCCAGTGGCCATGTGACGAAAAAGCATTTTCAGACGGCAGCCGACGGCAGTGGCAATTATTATCTGGACTATTCATTTGTGTCTTCCGCTGGCAGCAAAATTAACGCCAGCAGCAGTATATCAAAACAACAGTGGGATACCTTGCAGGTTAATGATAATTTGAAAATAAGATACGATCCGTCAAACTCCAATCACAACATTCCTATATACGGAGGTGGTCCATCGCCTATCTTGGCTTTCTTTATGCTGGTCTTGGGGGCTGTATTTTTAGTTTTTGGAACTCTTCGTTTCATCGCCAGTTTTAAAAAAGGGCACAAATGATCTAATTTGCCAGGAAAAAATGTAAGAAACCTGTTGCTGGATTTTTTTAGAGAAAAACACACGAAATAATCGAAGCTAATATATGAACTTTTTCTTGTTTAGTAAATATATTTTATACGAAGTTGTTAGGTAAAGCTTATTCAGGTTTTATTTATGAATGTTGATCTGAATTCAATAGGAAAAAGATCAGTCATATTAGCAATTCTTGTCTTAATCATATTAACTCTTGTTATCTATTGGCCGGTGCAGGATTATGAATTTATTAATTACGACGATCAGCTTTATGTTACAGATATATACAGCCAAAAAAATACTATTACCATCAGAGATATTTCCGATGCATTTACCGATTTTCACACCGGGAATTGGCATCCACTCACCACGATGTCACACATGCTGGATTGGCAGTTATTTGGAGAAAAAGCAGGCGGGCATCATTGGACAAGTGTAATAATCCACATTTTCAATACGGTTTTGCTATTTTTACTGCTTAATAGTCTTACCGGGGCAATATGGAGAAGTGCTTTGGTGGCGGCTCTGTTTGCCGTTCATCCAATTAATGTGGAATCTGTGGCCTGGATAGCAGAACGGAAGAATGTTCTAAGTACTTTCTTCTGGATTCTGACAATGCTTCTTTATGTCTGGTATGTAAAGCAACCCAACTGGAAGAGATATCTGCCGGTGTTTTTATGTTTTGCTTTAGGTTTGATGTCCAAGCCAATGCTGGTGACACTGCCTTTTGTTTTGTTACTTATTGATTACTGGCCGCTTAATCGAACTGCAATCGATACACAAAATGAAAATAAATCAGAAATTCAGGCGCCTTTAAAAGTAGGAAAAGCTAAACTAAGTTTCCTTGTTTGGGAGAAGATTCCTCTTTTTATTTTAACATCAATCTCGATTTGTGTGACTTTATATACACAGCACACTGTAAAGGCTGTAGTTAACCTGGATTCTTTGCCTTTGGCAAAGCGTTTAAGTAATGCCATCGTATCCTATGGGCTATATATAAAAAAAATGTTCTGGCCTGTGGATTTGGCAGTGATCTATCCGTATGTGACAATGCCTGCATGGCAAATTCTTGTGATTGTCACATTGTTGGTAATTATTACTGTCATAGTATGCAAGTATTTTCTTAGATATCCCTATTGGGCTGTCGGTTGGTTTTGGTATGCAGGTACTTTGGTGCCTGTCATCGGGATCGTTCAAGTTGGCAGCCAGTCTATGGCCGATCGGTATGCATATATTCCACTTATTGGGTTATTTGTAATGATAGTGTGGGGTATGGCATATGTGTTTAAAAAAATCTTCTCAACAAAAATGGTTGCCGCTATTTCCGGAATGATATTAGTTGCGCTAATAATCGTTTCCTGTCACCAGGTGCAATACTGGCAAAACACCTTCTCTCTCTTTAATCATGCGGTAAATGTCACAGAAAATAATTCTATTGCCCATAGTAATTTGGCTGGCGAATTACTGAAACAGAATAAAGTAAAGGAAGCAATGCATCATTGCCAAATCGCTCTTTTATTAGATCCGGCAAATTATAACACGCTGGTAAGAATAGCCTGGGCATATAATCTGTTAGATGAAAAAAATAAGGCAATTGATGCCTTACGGCTGGCAATTAAAGTTCGCCCTGAATATGTCAGAGCCTACAATGATTTATACGTTCTTCTCCGGCAAGCGGGTAAGGCAGAGGAAGCCCTGAAGGAATATCGGAAAGCAGTCGAGCTTAATCTTAATAAGAATAACTTAGAGCTTCATTATAACTTCGGGAATGCTTTGGCTATGCAAGGCCACTACGATGAGGCAGTTATTCAGTACAATCAAGCATTGCGTATTCAGCCTCGGAATGCCTTTGTCCATAATGACCTTGCTATGGTGTTATTGCGGCAGGGGAAAACAGATGATGCCCTTAATCATTTTCGCGAGGCTGTTAAGCTTCAACCCCGGAATGAAAATGCTCATTATCAATTGCTAATACCAGGTCGCTTGTAAGTTACCACCTTGGCTTTATCTTTTTTCAATGCATAGGCATCGGCAATGTATCGATATGCAGTTAATGAATTTAAATTTAACCTCAATGCTTCCTTTGCTTTTTTATCACTGCATCAGGCTGCTTTTTCTTAATTAAAAGTTCACTATACGTCAAATAGTATCCGGCTTCTTGTGGCTTAAGAGAAATAGCTTTTTTTAACATTTGCTCTGCTTCATCCAATAAACCTTTTTTCATTAATAGGAGTCCCATACGATAATAGGAAAGCGGAACACAAGAATTAGAGGGACACCAATCCATTGATTTTCTGAAATACTCCAGAGATTTTTCATAATCACCGGTAATATA
This sequence comes from Syntrophaceae bacterium, assembly GCA_003142535.1. Lineage (GTDB taxonomy): Bacteria > Desulfobacterota > Syntrophia > Syntrophales > Smithellaceae > Fen-1166. Next base: position 7,431 of record PLMQ01000048.1, on the reverse strand, counting down.
ATAATATTCGCCCATGCATCCATAAGTTACACCTTTTTCAGTGGTCAGGGCTGATGCATAAGATTTCTCCGTTTTTTTTAATTCAATAATAGCTTCGGGTAAACGTCCCGCAGTAAGGAGTGCAACAGCATAACCCTGGTGCGGGTGATGAAGGCGCGGCGATTTCTCCACATTATCACTCCATAAAGAAAGTTCATCTCTCATAATATTATTTTGGATATAGACAGATATCGATAGAATTATCATGAGGAAAGTAATTGTAGCCGCAAGAAAATAAAATATTATTTTTTTCTGATAAAAATATTCTAAACCTTTAACCAGCAAAATGGCCAAAGGAATAAATAAAAGCATAGATGGCAAATAATTTCTATGTTCAAAAATTAGTTCTAATGAAAGAAAGGAGCCTTCTATAAGATGATTCAGAAAGAAAAATAATATACAATAAGTTATCAATGGCCATTTTTTTGCTTTAATTAAACAGATACTGACAATCAACATAATGACCAAAATTGCGGCCAACGTTGTCCATGGATCAAATAGGCTTTTTGATATTTCTATATCATGGATTAGTGTCAGGCGTGAAGTTAACGGGTAAAAAAGCAATGATATATAAAAGAGAATAACCCGGGGTTCTGTTAAAAGCCTTTCTTTCATTGTAAAAGGCCGGAATTCATAATCTTTTATAATAGATGAAAAATCGTAAGATATCAAAAATACTGTCATAATAATAACAGCTGGTATTATAATTATTTTTGTATTCTTTTTAATGTTTTCCTTCGATATTCCTTGAATAAAAAAAATATCATAAAGCAAAATACTTACCGGCAGCATAACTGCATTTTCCTTCGTACCTATTGCTAATAAAGCACAGAGCACACATAAGCCAATATAAATAAAAGTACGTATTGATTTGGAAGAACAGGAAGTTCTGAATTTAAGGTAGAAATACATGGACATAATATAAAAGAGAGCAACCATACTGGCCATGCGCTGGACAATATAAGTAACGGCAGTTACTTGGACTGGGTTAATCGCCCAAAATAAAGTAGCCAAAAGCGCAATAGAATATGCCTGTTTTTCGTACTGCTCTTTAATCAGAGGTAATTTTAAGGTATTAAAAATAAATAAAAAAAGAAAAACAGCAGAAAAAAAATGAATTAAAAAATTAACAACGTGATAGCCGAAGACATCTAACCCCCCGAAATAATAGTTAAGGGCAAAACTGAAATAGGAAAAGGGACGGGATATTCTTCCCTCATTCATAATACCATAAGAAAGGTTTTTAAAATTGTCCCAGGTAAGTTGTTTTATCTGGATGTTTGCATTTTCAACAATGTTACCATAATCATCAAAATGCCACGAGCACTCAAAGCTATTATTATAAGACAAAAATAATATAACCAGCAAGACCGTGACAACAAATAAATAACGCCTCCACCAATAAGGTAAATTAAAGCGTATTAATATATTTTTGATAAGACATGGCTTCTGCATGGTTGAACTATAGGAAGTCTGGTTTTGTATGTCAAGGAAATCTCGGACACAAAATGTGGGGTGTGACGCCGATAACCGCGCCCGGGGTATATTACGACATCAGTCTTTATGAGAAATCGGTTCACCTTTTGGTCTGTTCACCTTCCAAAAAGGTATTTTTTACAGAATTCAGACATACCACCTGTCTGAATAGCAATGACGGCGCATGGGATGGGATCAGTTTCAGGCACTGAATGCTGGAGAAAAACCTCCAGGGATGTCCCAGGTGCAGCGGCTGAGATCGGCAAGGAGCTTTCGATCATAGAGAAAATATCGGCGGAAAATCTTTGGAATACTGAAAACGAGCATTAATTTTGAAACAGAAGGGGTTGACTGAGGAAGCTAATCGTCATTATCAGGACGCGATACGTATTGATCCAGTATTCAAGGATAGAAAATGATTTTATATGCCTAAGCTTATCATTGTTTGTATTCGGGATTAATTCTTATTGCTTCCCGATAATGAAGATCAGCCTCTCGCAATAATCCCTTCTTCTTCAAAATTTTTGCCAAATAAAAATGGGCATTAGCATATTCGGGATGCAGCCGTAAAGCTTCCCTAAAATGTTTTTCTGCTTCATCGACTTTCCCCTGCAACATTAAAACCACGGCCAGATTATTATAATTTCTTTACGCATATTGAACGACTTAAGAGTAGTATGCATATTAATTCCGTTTACAAATAATTATGCTCGACGACCGAATATATGCAGCGATCCGGCAAATTGTCGGATAAAAGGCACTTTTTCTAAGAATAGGCCTGTTCTAGCTACGGCAGCAATAAATTTGACCGGTGTTGACGGATGCAGCCAATCAAAAGGAACTATTTTAATATCAACAAATCCGGTTTGTTCCAATAACCGGGATAGAGGCCGACGCATAAATGCTGTTTCATCTGGCGAATCACCCATCTTTCTTTTTAACCACAAAACATTTTTCTGAATGGCAATTTGCGGATTAAGCATGTTCGGTTCAGTAAAACTCATTATTCCATTTGGTTTTAAAAGTTGATAAATATTATCCAGAGCCGGTTTTATATCAAGATGATGTAAAACCGATGAGCCGATGATTGCATCAAATGGCCCGATAGAATCGCAATCCTCAAATCTTTTTTCCAGAAATTGCACCTGCTCGGCGGGAAGATTTTTTTCTCTTGCCCAAACCAGCAATTCTTGCGAAATATCAACCGCGACAATTTTCGCGCCGGATGCGGCAAACATCTTGGTAAAGACACCTGTTCCACAACCAATTTCCAAAGCCGTTATTCCCGTTCTTAATTGGGCGCTTTCGGCTATCAATTGCGCTCGTCTTTTTGCTCTCAGCCGGCCGACTGGCGTTTTCCATCCCCATATTAATTCCGGATCTGTTTGGGCAATTTTTTTACCATGCAGAATTTCATGGCTAGCCTTATTGTCTTTATCAATGCCAATCATTTATAATATGCCTGCAAAAAAAATTATACAAATTTTATACGCCTTAAAGCGAAAAAAACCATTTTTAATAAAAGCCAGCCATGACTCCAGCGGCTGATATTAGTTGTTCCATAAATTCGTTCCCGATAACGAACGGGCACCTCAACAATTTTCAAATTTAATTTAGCCGCGCCGAAGAGCAGATCAAAATCACCAAACGGGTCAAAGTCTCCGAAATAAGAGCGGTTGGCGGCAATTCGTTCATAATCTTTTTTCCAAAAAACTTTTGTGCCGCATAATGTGTCTTTAATTGGCTGGCCCAATAACCACGAAAAAGCCAGACTAAAAAACTTGTTCCCTAAAAAATTTAAAAAGTGCATGGCTTCTTTTTCCATCGGATATACTAATCGTACACCATTGACAAACTCTGCTTTTCCCCTGGCAATGACGTCATAAAAACGCGGCAGATCTTCCGGCGGTACAGTGAGATCCGCATCCAGAATCATGAGAATATCGCCGGAAGCATGCTGAAAACCAAGACGAACGGCATCGCCTTTCCCTTTCCCTTCCTGACGAAAAAGTTTTGCTAACTTTTGCGGGTTATCTTCGATGGCTTTTTGGATTGTTCCGAAAGTATCATCGGTGGAATTGCCTTCAACAAATATAAGCTCGGTGCCTGCGCCCATTTCCGGCACCCGTTCAAATATCTGCTCGATATTGCCGGACTCATTACGTGCCGGAATAACGACGGATACTTTTGGTGCACCCTGTTCAGCTAAATTAGCCGCGCCAGGCTTCGCGACAATAATATGGCTTAACGCCAACCATTGGAATGGCCATAACTTAACAACGAATCTGTTTAACAAATAATCAATCACGGGAGTGCGCACAGGCCAGATAATTTCCTCCCAATGCCTGACTATTTCAAAATTCGCCAGGGAAAGCAACCCAACTATATCTTCAACCGTAAGCCAGTTTTGATAAAGGTTTGGCTTTCCCAGCCTTAACTTACGGGCAATACTCAGCGGCAGTTCCCACAACCGGCTGTATAAATTAATAATGATTCTTGAACGGGGCGATGTGAATGACATAATTCTCTGCAATACAGTTTGCACATCCCACAGGTCATTTAGCAAGTCGGAAAGGATGACAAAATCAAACTCTTTATTTAAGTTGAGTTCATGAGCGTCGGCCTCAATAAATTGTAAATCAGGATATCTATTTTTTGCCTGATTTACCATCTCAGAGGAAAAATCCACGCCTAATCCATAAGACGGCTGAAGAGAGGCCAATAAATCTCCCCTGCCGCAACCTATCTCCAACACTCTCTGCCCGGTAGGGACAATAAATTGCATTACCTCTTGCAATCGTTTATGATAATAAGAACTAAGCTTTAATATATTTCTTTTTTCAGCAACTTTATCCCAATGGGAGATACGAACACCCTGATATTTTTTATACTCTGATTTTGCTGAATAATTATTGTTTTCCAATATATTCATTTTTTATCAATCCAATTTTTTTTGCATTGCCCGGACTATATCATAATTTCGTTTAGCTTCCGCGCTGTGCGGGTTATAGCGCAGAGCCTCCTGAAAATGCTCCAGCGCTTTTTGCGTATCGCCTCTTCTCTCGAAAGCAACGCCTAAATTAATATGTGCATAAACAAGCAGCCCACTTCCGCTATTTTTTTTTATTTCAATAGCTTTACTAAAATGCGAGACAGCTCTGTCAAAATTATTTTCCTGCATCAAGAATAATCCAAGATTATAATGTGCTTCCGCTGAAAATTTATTGATCTGAATAGCTTTTTTAAAAGATTTTAAAGCCTCATATCGTCTGCCCATTTTTACCAAAACAAGCCCTGCATCATTATAGGCCTGATCAAAATCAGGTTTAATCTTTAAAGACATACTATAATACAGCAATGCAAGTTCATTATCACCTCTATCTGCAGCATCAAGACCCAACGCCTTATAGGCTAAATAATTGTTGGGATTGCTTTTTAGAGCGCTTTTAAACAAAGTGGCGGTATTATTCCAAACTTTTACTTGGTTATAGGCGATAAAACTCAACATTATAATGAAAAATATACACACCGACGAAGTAATCATTTTTGCATATTTGGTTTTAAATAAATTCTGAGAAACACCCCATGAAATTATTGTAAATAATCCAATAAATGGAATATAAGCATACCGATCAGCCATGGACTGACCACCCACCTGAACAATTCCAATGACTGGAACTAAAGTACCTACATACCAAAACCAGCCGACGATGAGATAGGGATATTTACGATAATACCTGATGGCCAGTATTGTTATTACTACCAGCAATAAGGCTGCTACTGAAACCTGCCATATTGGTATATATGCATGCGGATAAAAAACAGCTAAATCGAATGACCAAAATAATTTTTTAATATAAACTGCATAAGAAAAAATGGCATTACTAATCCTTGCTGTCAAAGGTAGAATATCGCCGCTGGCTACGGTATTTATGGATTGTGCTGCATAAAAAGTCAAACAAATCGAAATTATCGTTAAAACTAGCAATGGGATTTTTTCTAAAACCAGAAAAAATATTCGGCTTTTATCAGTAACAATTGATGTTGTTACGTTTTGATCGTTATTTTGAAAATTAATTCCCATACGATTGAGTGGCCAGTAATCAAGAAGCAATAAAACAAAGGGAAGCGTCACCAGCATTGGCTTCGACATCAAACCCAAAGCAAAACTAAAAAAAACCGATAGATAACGTTTCCAGTTGGGTTGCTTTACATACCAGACATAGAACAACATCGTTAATATCCAGAAGAATGTACTGAGTACATTCTTTCTCTCCGCTATCCAGGCTACTGACTCTACATTAAGGGGGTGGATGGCAAATAATGCCGCAAGGAAAGCGCTTTTCCATATTGCCCCGGTTACGTATCTGAAAAATATGAAAAGTAAAATCGTATTTAATATATGAATAATGACACTAGTCCAGTGATGCCCGCCAGCATTATCGCCAAATAACTGCCAGTCCAGCATATGGGACAAAATAGTCAACGGGTGCCAGTGACCTGTATGAACATCAGTAAATGTTTTGATGATCCCTTGATAAGTCAAACCAGATTGGGTCAAATAATTGTCTGCAACATAAAGATTATCATCAAAGTTTACAAATTCGTAATCCTGCACCGGCCAATAAACACCAAGCGTTAAGATGATCAGCATCAAAACAACAATAATCGAATGTTTCTGACGTATATCAAATTTATCAAACATGAACTCCGCCTCTTATTATCAAATCAACGCTGTGAATCTCTCTCGTCTGTTTTTTTCTACAATGTATGGTAAAAAATCGATATATTTTTTTAAAGCTTCTTGACTATTTGAAATCAGTAAGCATGAAAGAATTCCCTTACAGGAAATTAATATGGAGCAATCTCGGTAGTGTTTTTTTTCTTCCTGGCTTCTGTAATTCTTATATTCTTTTGTGCGCTTTCATCATCAGGTTTTAATTTTAAAATTTTTTCAAAATTCATTGTCGCTTCATCTAACTTTCCCATTCTCGCTAAGGCTACGCCTAGATTATTTAGAGCATTGATATAATCTGGTTTTATCTTTAACGTGTTGTTGAAGTGAAATACGGCTTTATCCAGCTTATTTTCCAGCAACAATACTGTTCCAATATTGTTATGTGCCTCTGCTGAATTATTATTTAGCTCCAATGCCTTCTCATATTGCTTAACTGCATCTTGCCGCCTGCCCATCTTTAATAAAACGTTACCAACATTATTATATATACCATCTAAATCCGGTCTTATCTTTAAAACTACGGAAAAGTGAGATAGCGCCAAGTTATAGTCGCCTCTATTAGCCGCTTCAATTCCCAAAATATTGTGGGCCAAATAATTATTTGGGTCTTTTTTCAGTGCGTCTTCAAATAGTGTGACCGTATTACTCCATAGCTTTATTTGATTGTACGTTGCTACCGTAAAAATCACAATTATAAAAGCAGTTGCAAATATAAATAACTTTTTTAAAGAAATAACTTTTGATAAAATCTGTTCGGCGCCCCAAACAATAATTACAAACAGTCCGATAAACGGAACATAGGCATAACGATCAGCCATCGACTGGCTGCCTGCCTGAACAATCCCGATAACAGGAACTAATGTTCCTAAATACCAGAACCAGCCCACCGGTAAATAAGGATATTTCCGAAAATATCTGCATACAAGAATTGTAATGATGGTTATCAGTAATGAGGCTACTAACACCTGCCAGATTGCTATATCCATATATGGATAGAAAATAGCCAGATCAACCGGCCAAAATAATTTTTTCAGATACACAGCATAAGAAAATATCGCATTATTGATCCGCTGTATAAAAGTTGTTCCTTCCAAACTGACTACTGTTCTTGCAGATTGAGCCGCGTAAATAGTTATACATATCGAAATGGCCGTTAAAACAAACAGCGGAATCTTTTC
>PLMQ01000049.1 GCA_003142535.1 Syntrophaceae bacterium | reverse complement strand
CACTTTACCTATATTTATACCCGCAATGACAAACAATGATTGCGATACAGCGACTTCACATCCTGTAAGGCACAAGAGGGAATGACAAAGGGTTACCGGATTTACCCTAGCCTTCTAATCACCTAAAGGTGGTTAGGTTATTAGGTTATACGCTTTGCTTTCGGAATAGGAGTTTCTGATCTCGCTACGCTTCGCTTCGGGGATAATTCGACCAGCAAACTTCAGTGTACTTTGTTTCTGAAGTTTGGGTCTCATTAAAAAGATATATTGACAACTCCCTGGTTTTGCTTTAGCTTACGCTGCAAGTTTATAATTTAACAGGGGGAGATGAAAAAGTGAAGGATATTGGCTCTTTAGATTTAGGCGGAAATTTTCACGGCAGCCTTTTTGGTATGATTCTCGATGCCGGACCGATGGTTAAATTTGTTTTGCTGCTGCTCCTTATTTTTTCTGTTGTTTCCTGGGCAATCATTTTCTTAAAATTCAGATATTACAAAAATATCAAAAAAGAAAATGAATTATTCAGCGCTGATTATCTGCGCAGTAACAAGCTTTCCGATGTTCTGCCGGCAGCTAAAAAATACAACTATTCCACAACGGCGGAAATTTTCCGTGTCGGCTATTCGGAATTAACAAAAACAAGCAAGCCTTTTAAGGAATCATCTTCCAGCAGCGATGAAATCGGCCTTTCTTCTCTGGACAATGTAGAGCGGTCTTTAAACAATGCCTGCAATAGTGGAATGACCAAACTGGAAAGCGCGCTGGGCTTTTTAGCGACAACCGGTTCGGCCAGTCCCTTCATCGGCCTGTTCGGAACGGTCTGGGGAATTATGGATACGTTCAAAGGTATCGGCGCGCGGGGAACTGCTTCGCTGGCCGTTGTGGCCCCCGGTATTTCCGAAGCCTTAATCGCAACTGCCGCCGGTCTCGCCGCTGCAATACCGGCCGTTATTTTCTATAATTACTTTCTTAACCGCACCAAAACAATGGTTCAGGAAATGGAAAATTTTTCCGCCGAATTTTTAAACATTGTTGAACGTTATATAAACCGTCAATAACTACCGACAAATTTTAGGAAGAAAAATATGCGTTCCTTTCGCCGACGAAATAATCAGAATAAATCTCTTTCAGAAATCAATGTCACACCGTTAGTTGACGTTATGCTGGTGCTTTTAATTATCTTCATGGTAACGGCACCAATGCTCTCCATGGGGATTGATGTCAATCTGCCGCGGGTAAAATCAAAAAGCGTGGATGTTACCGAAGAGAAACTTGTCCTGACAGTCAATGAAGCCAGAGAAATTTATTTAAACAAAGTCAGAATAAACCTGGGTGAACTCAACTACAAGCTGGAAGCCATCTTTTCCAACAGGATTGACCGGGAGGTATTTCTGCGCGCCGATAAAAACGTGCCTTACGGATTTGTGGTGGAGGTTATGTCGGAGGTGCGCCGGGCCGGCGTGGATAAACTGGGAATGATTACGGAACCGCCTGAGGAAAGAAAATGACGCCCCGGAAGTCAAACACCGGCTATAGCGGAAAAAATCCCGGAATCTCCAACATGATCCTCGTCTCTCTGTTAGTCCATCTGTTTGTAATCACCTTCATCCTTTTTGCAGTTCCTTCCACGGTGCAACATTTAACCTTCGGGCCTGTTTACTCCGTCTCGCTTGTCAGTTCCTCTGATATCGTGATTTCAAATAATCAAGGATCATCATTGATGAAGGAAATCGAAAGATCAAGCGAAGCAGCCAATTCGATTATCTACAAAAGACAGGGTGCCGGTCTGGCCCCAACGCCTACAAAAACAGAAGAAAGCAGCAACCTGAATGTGGAAAAAGCGGTAAGCGCCATCAAGCAAAAAGAGCAAAATACACCGGATACGGCTACCCCAAACAAAATTAACTCTGCCGCCGGTACGGCTAAAAAACCGCCGGGGGATGCCGGTACCCGCACAAAAGAATATATTGCAATTATCGGCTCCAGAGTTAAAAGTAACTGGTCGATACCGCCATCACTTATGCCGAAGGAAAATATCGAAACTATTGTCGAAATAAAAATTATGCGCGACGGCTTGCTGGCCTCTGCCGGTTTCGAAAAGCGTTCCGGCAATCGTTATTTTGATGACGCCGCCCTCAAGGCTGTAAGAAAATCAGCGCCATTTCCGCCAATGCCGGAATGGTATCCCGATAATAGTTTGGAAATAGGTATCCGCTTTCATTCTGCCGAACTACGTTAATTATGAGAAAGGCGAAAACTTCATGAGAACTAAGTGTTTATTAACGGCAATCTTTATTTCGCTTTGTGCTTCCTTGTCTTTAAGCACAAATGCCGCAGCCAAAATTTATATTGATGTTGATTCGCCTAACTTCCAGCTTTTTCCCATCGCCATTTGTGATTTTGACCCCGCCGCTGCCGGGGTGGCTGTAAAAACCCTCAATGCAGGCTTTGCTCTGGCCGAAGAAACTAAAAGATATTTGACTATGACGGGGTTTTTTAATCCTCTGAACAAAAAAAGCTTTTTAGAAGAAACAAACGGTAATTCGCCCGCTGCCCAGATCAATTACTCCAATTGGGCGATGATCGGCGCCGATTATCTGGTAAAAGGGAACATTCAGCAAAGCGAAAAAGAAACAACTGCCGAATGCCGGCTGTTCGATGTCATCAAGGGAGAGCTTCTGTTCAATAAAAAGTACATAGCCGCCGGTAACGATTTAAAAATTCTGGCGAGAAACATTGCTTCCGACATATTATTCGCCCTTACCGGCGATGAAGGTGAATTTAACACCAGAATTGCTTTTGTCTCCAAGAAAGGCCAAAAAGGAGATATTTACACCATCAACTATGACGGTTCAGACCTGAAAAGCATGACCAATCACCGATCCATCATTATTGCCCCGCGCTGGTCACCCGACGGCCGCTTTATGGCCTTCACATCTTTCAAAGACGGCAACCCAGAAGTTTATATACGGAATTTGAAAAATGGCTCGGAAAAAAAGGTGGCCTCTTTCGAAGGGCTTAATTTATGCGGTTATTGGTCACCGGACAGCAAAAATTTATTACTGACTTTAAGCAAAGACGGCAATGAGGAGCTGTATGTGCTCGAAGTGGATACTCTGAATTTGCATCGTCTGATGCACAGCTATTCCATTGACGTTTCGCCGACATGGTCACCAAATGGCAAGAAAATAGCTTTTGTCTCCAACCGTGGCGGATCACCGCAAATTTATGTCATGGACGCTGATGGAAACAACATAAAAAGAATAACTTTTGAAGGCAATTATAATACTTCTCCTTCCTGGTCTCCGCGGGGGGGCCGCATTGCTTTTGAGGGACTTATCAACGGCAAATATCAAATTTTTACCATTGATGAAGAAGGGAATAACCTGCTGCAACTTACTTTTGATTCTGCCAATAACGAGACGCCTTCATGGTCACCTTCCGGCAGGCAAATCGTTTATAGCTCCAAAACAAACCTGAAAAGCAAAATTTGTATTATGAATGCCAATGGATTAAATGTGCGAATCCTCAATGAAAACGCCGATAGCCTGGCAATGCCTACGTGGTCGCCCCGATTTAAATGATTTTGCAGTTTTCCCATATTTAAGATTGTTATTTTTTATTCTTTGCCGTATATAAGAAAGAGGCATCATGATAACTCCTGAATTTAACAGGAATATCAAAAAACAACGTGACTGCCGGGCATCGCCCCGGATAAATAACAGTTTTTTCTTTATTTTTTATTGACGCAACATTTCAATTGTGTTTAAATTTTAGCGTTTTTAATTTGATAACCTAATTTTTACATTAAGAAAGGAGATTTGAATAATGAAAAGAAATTTTACCTGGATTGGAATTTTTATCGTATTTGTATTTGGGCTGACAATTTTTAGTGGTTGCTCCGAGAACAAGACAGTTGTCAAAGACGGCTCTTCTCAGGAGCAACAGGCTTCCACAGCTCAATCATCAGCTACTACCACTACCACGGATCAGGAGCAATCAGCCAAGGCACAGGCTGCTGCAGAAGCTGGTATCGCGGACATTACTTTTGATTTTGACAAGTCCAACATTCGTCCTGATGCGCGCGAAATACTTAAAGCCGATGCTGATGTATTTCTGAAAAAAGGTAACTGGAAGATAGTTATTGAAGGAAACTGCGATGAAAGAGGAACTACCGAATATAATATGGCTCTGGGAGAAAGACGCGCCCGCGAAGCAAAGAAATATCTCGTAAATCTGGGCGTAAAAGAATCCAGAATGAAGACTATCAGCTACGGTAAAGAACGTTCCGTAGATCCACGTCATAATGAAGAAGCTTGGGCGAAAAACCGCCGCGCTCATTTTGTCGTAATAACCAAGTAATATTAACTAGGTGAAATAATTGAAAAATATTCGCTATTTCATTTTATTGGTTTTATTAGCCTTCATTGCCGGATGTGCCACAAATCAGGAAATAAAAGCACTCCGCTCGGAATTAAACCAGAACATGGAACAAAAACTGGCAGTTTACGATGCCTCACTTACCGCTTTGAAAAAGGATATGGACAAGAATACAGAAACCTTATCCACATCAAGAAAAGGCAGTGCCAATGCAGCAGCCGATATGGCCGATTTGCGCGATAATATCCAACAGCTGCGCGGTCAGGTGGAAGCACTGAAAAAGGACATGGCCCACAGTGTAAAAAAAGAAGAAGAATACAAGGAAAAATTTGACAATATATTCCTGAAAATCAATTTCATTGAGAACTTTTTGGAAATCGGCAAAAAGGATAATGTAACGGATGCGGGAGAGAAAACCAAATCTACCGGCACTGCTGTTGCGAAAGATTCAGTTAAAAAGCAGGATAAGGAAGCCATGTATTCCGCGGCATACCAGATATTTAAGGAAGGAAACTACGATAGAGCCCGGACAGAATTTCAATTATTTTTAGTTGCTTATCCGGACACTGAATATTCTGATAACGCACAATTTTGGATTGGTGAGTGTTACTTCTTTGAAAAGAAGTATGAAAAGGCAATTCTCGAATATGAGAAGGTAACTAAAAATTATCCGAAGGGCAATAAAGTTCCTTATGCCTTATTGAAGCAGGGGCTTTCCTTTCTGAAACTGAATGATAAAACCAGCGCCAAGTTAATTTTACAGCAGGTAATCAAGGAATATCCTAATACCAATCAGGCGCGTATAGCACGCAACAAACTGCAGGAAATTAAATAAATATTTCCGGCAACAATGCAAATAAAAAGGGGGCTTTTTAGAGAGCCCCCTTTTTATATTGTGAAACTCCAATTCCGAAAGCGTAGCGTCTAACCTAATAACCTAACCACCTGAAGGTGGCAAGAGGTCACGGGGGGTCACAGGTCGAAATTGGTTAGTCGAATTAATGAAACTCAGATATTGCAAACGAAGTGCAGTAATATCTGTTAGTTGTAATGAGTCCCAAGTTTCAGAAGCTCAGCGCACTGAAATTTGTTGGACGAATTATCCTGCAGCCAAAGGCTGTCAGGGTTATCCCGCGAAGCAGGGGTATTACCCTTTTACCTTCAGTCTTCAGCCTAAACTGCTATATTAGTTAATCCATCATTATTGATTTAAACCCCACCGGTGCCGGCAAATCAAAAATCGACGTATCTTTGTTTTTTTCGATTTTTGGATCGGAATACTTTACCTCCATGGAAGTTGCGCCGTCTGCCATATTGATTGTCACTTTTCCAGCAACCGGAGTCCCTTCTTTATAATCTTTGTAAACGACAGTATAAAGCTCGCTACCCGATTCATCTCTGCGGATAATCTTTATCAAACGGTTATTCTTCCCTAACCAGATAGTTTGCGATTTTCCCGACCGGGCATTCATTTCTATCCGTTGAGCATTCTCTTCAGAATAGCTTTGATAAGATACAGGTTCACCGGACAATGGCGGATAACTGCTCAACAAAATGGCCACTATTTCATCAATGTTAAATTTCCAGGGCAGAAATTGCGACAAATTATCGCCTGTCGGTTTTCCATGATAAAATTCACCTTTCGCCGGCAATAATATTTTCATCTCTTGGGGTGTAATAGTCAGAAAGAAATCAGGAGTACCCACTAACGGCAGTAATTCCAAGCGCAGATAGGAAGGTTTCTTCACGACAAGGGCTGCCCTCACCGGATAGGTGCCCTGCAGAGTCACTAAATTAATCTGCACCAGAGCACTAAGAACGTCATCTTCGGAAACGGCATTGGCGATAGCTGATAGAATATTTTGAGTTAAGGGATCAGGCGGAATAATTTCTCTTTTAACACATCCGCCCAGCATGAGAGCAATCAACAACAAAATAATCATTTTCCGGAAAATCAACGTCACACTCCGCATAGGACAATCTTTTTAAGAAAAATATTTACAGGCAAGTATTCAAGTTATGGTGCTTTCGTCTTCGTCAAATCTTCCAGCTTTTTCTGCACAGAATCGTTTTTGGGATCAGCCTTCAGCGCCCGGTTATACATCTCTTCTGCATCTTTTATCCTGCCTTGCTTCACATAAACATCTCCCAGATGTTCAATGATGGCGACATCATTCGGCAGGACTTCCAATGCCGCTTTTAAATTTTTAACGGCACTGTCATATTTATTTTTCTTGAAATGCACCCAGCCTAGGCTGTCCAGCATATATCCGTTACCCGGTTTGAGCTTCAGAGCCTTGACAATCATTTCTTCCGCTTCATCCAGTTTTATCCCCCGGTCAGCATAACTGTAGCCTATAAAATTAAGTGCTTCAGAGTTATCCGGATCTAAGCTTAAAACCGTTTCCATTTCCTTGATACTTTCCGCAAAACGGTTTGTTTTCTCATAAATTACGCCGAGGCTGTAATGCAAATCAACATTCTTGGGCAGATTATTTAATCCGTCTTTTAAAATACTCTCTGCAGCAGCCAAATCTTTGTTCTCTTCATAAAACGATGACAGATAAAGATAAAGGGTAACCATATCTTTTTTCTTGTCTATGATTTCCTTGATGGTGCTGATCGCTTCCGCTATTTTCCCTTCTTTCTTGAGAAGCATACTAATATGAATTCGAGCCGTGGCATATAACTCAGATGAGGGAAGTATTCTCCTGTATTCTTCTGCCGCTGATTTATTATCGCCTTTTTCCTCATAAGCATTTGCCAGTAAATAGCGGACTCTGTCATCAACGGGAGTTTTCTCCAGAATTTTGGAAAATTCCTGAGCAGCCAAATCGAATCGCCGCATTTCATAATATAGAAGGCCGAGAGCAATTCTTGTTTCAGTATTATCTGGATCAGATTTTAAGATATCCTGATATTCCTTCTGCGCTTCTTCGCTTTTTTTATCTTTAATCAGCAGCTCGGCAACTTTTATCCTTAAATTCGCCCGTGCAGGATTAATGTCGATATAGTTAAGGTAAACTTCTATTGCTTTGCTTATTTTATTTTGTTTTTCATAAAGCGCAGCCAAATCGATTACGGCTGATTCAAAATATGGTCTTATGGAAATCGCCTTCTCGTACATCTTTGTCGCTTCATCAAAGTGCTTCATTTCTGCGAGCACTTTACCATAATAGTAAATGCCCATGATATTTTCCGGATCAATTTTCAGCAATCTGTTAAAGGTTTCTTCCGCTTTATTATAATTCTTTTCTTCAGCGTAAATGGTTGCCAGATAAAGATAGGCTATCAGGTTTTCCGGATCGAGTTCGATTACCTTTTTATATTCACTGATAGCCTTTTTATATTCACGTTTGTTAATGTATAGGCGTCCCATAATACTATGCAGCTCTATATTGTCAGGATTGCCTGTCAGCATTTCTTCACCGAGATCAACGGCCTTTTCCAGATCGCCTTTTTCAAAGTAAAGGGAAACCATCTCTGTTTTCAGATAATTTGAATCGGGATCGGCTTTTTGTGCCCGCTCTGTTTCCGCGGCAGCTTCCTCCAGTTGTCCATCAAGCCGCAAAAGAACACTGAGGGAATAGTGATAAGTTGCCTCCGCCGAACTTGTATCCACATTAGATGAAGAATAACGAACTGGAGCTAAATGGCTGCAGCCATTGAAAGCTATAACAGCCGTTATCAGGAGAATGAATGAATATTTATATATTATATTTTGCATATTTAATATTTTCTCGATTGGCGTAAAATATTTCTTTATTTTATTTATTTTTAAGAAGAACCGCTTGCTGCTTTTTCTTTAATTAATTTAGAAGCCGGTACAACCAGCACACCTTTTTGCCTCAAAACTGCGGCGGCGTTCTTAATCGCCCGGATAGTTTCTGGATATGGATGGCCGATTATGATGATCGGCGAAACATCTCCAGCGCCTGTATTCTCTGCAATATCAATTAATTTTTTGTATATCTGATCGTAGTCACGGCTGTTATCAAGAAAGATTTTTCTTGATGCTAATTGTAACCCCACTTTCTCCGATGCGGCTGAAGCTTTCGTATTGGAAGTTGTACGGGAATCAATAAAAAATAGATTCCTTTTCTTTAATCTATTAAAAATTAACGTCAGTTTTTCTTCATCACCCATGAATTTTGAGCCCATATGGTTATTGACACCGGAAATGAAAGGCACGGAGGCAAGGTCTTTATCCAATTGATACAGGAGTTCCTTATCGTTCATATCGGTAAACAAAGCACCATTGCCCGGTTTTTCGCGCGGATAGGAATTGGGCTCCATCGGCAAATGCAAGAGTGTTTCCTTTTTGGCATTATGCAGCATTTCCGCAGCTTCATGCGAATGGCTGCAAAGAGGCAGAATGGAAAATGTAATATCGGCATCAATTTTCATCAGCTCTCTTACCGGCCCCAGATCATATCCGATATCGTCAATAATTATCGCTATCTGCCGCAACGGAGCAGGTATTTTCTCAATCTTGGATATTACTATCTTTTCTTTTTCCTTCGCAGGCTGTGCGGGTTTTTCCTTAACAGGCGCTTTCTTTTCCACCTGCGGTGTAACTGCGGGAAGCCTCGTTTGCCTGGTTTCCTTCTTCGGCTGTTTTATAACTGTTGGCGCTTCTTTCCATTGGATCATATAAACGATAGCGGCAATGCAAAATACTATCAAAAATATCAGCAGTCCCTTGAAGAGACGTTTAAATAATTTCATGGTCAATAATTAAAGCTTGTCTTCCTGGCAATGGATTAACTGTTCAGATTCTTTTTCATGATATCCCAGCTTTTCAAGATATCAATTGCAGTCTTTAACTGGTTGTCCTTAGTCAAATCAAAAGAATCTTTGATCTCTTTAGTCTGAGGCTCCTCCAGCTTGGTCCCATCCTCCTTGGCCGGTTTGATGTGGCCTTTGAGATCCCTCTCCCGTATCCGTTCATCCCAGCCATTATCTGCTTCCTCAACAGGTCTTACGTATTTAATAACTATATCCGGTTTAATGCCTTCCGCCTGTATGGAACGCCCCTTGGGAGTGTAATAGCGCGCGGTGGTTAGCTTCAGGGCTGAGCCGTCTTCCAGAGGAATTACTGTCTGCACGGAAGCTTTACCAAATGTTTGCGTGCCGACAATCAGCGCCCGACCATTATCCTGCAAGGCTCCGGCAACAATCTCCGCAGCGCTGGCTGTTCCTTCATTGACCAGAACAACCATGGGACAGGTAATTTCATTGCCGTTATCCCTGGCCATTGCTTTGGTTTCCATGTTTTTGGTGCGGCCGCGAGTAGAAACAATCATCCCCGACTTAAGAAACATATCGGATACTTCTATGGCCTGAATCAATAACCCTCCCGGATCATTCCGCAGATCCAAAACCAACCCTTTTAGAGGGTGCTGTTTCTCCACAACTTCCTTCAGTGCTTTACGTACATCATCCGCCGTTCTTTCATGAAAGGAGGCAATTCGAATATATCCGATATTGTCATCAAAATTCTTTGTTTTAACGCTCTTGACCTGAATTATCGCGCGCGTCAATTCGATATCTTTTGGTTTGGTCATATTTTCCCGCATGATTGTTATCGTCACTTTGGTATCTTTGGGACCACGTAATTTCTTCACGGCTTCCATAATTGATATATCTTTAGTGGATTTGCCGTCAATTTTGATAATCTGATCACCGGATTTAACACCGGCATTAAAGGCTGGTGTATCTTCAATCGGCGAAACAACAGTCAAAATATCTTTCAGGAGAGTAATTTCAATGCCGATACCGCCAAAACGCCCCTGTGTTTCCACTTCCAGCTCTTTATATAAATCCGGTGTCATAAAGGCACTGTGCGGATCAAGTGATTTAATCATTCCATTGATGGCTCCCCGAATCAGGGTTTGCGTGTCGACCTCATCAACGTAATTTTTCTTCACCATGTCCAGAACTTCGTTGAAAGTCTTGACATCTTTGTATATCCCTTTATCGAGAGCAGATACCATGCTGTCGTTATAAGGGCCGAAAAGGATAAATACTCCTAAAAGAAGGAGAATTACTAAAGGCCATTTACCTGATATATTTTTCATGACAATCCTCTCACTGTCTAAATGTAATTTGAGTACTTATATCATTTTCCCTGATATTTACCATATTTTTCGGATATTTTAAAAAGGCGGAGAAATATATAAAATAAATCAATCTGACAAAGAAATTAATAATCACTCTATAGACCAGGTGGTTTTATCTTTGGAATCCTGGAGAACAATATGAAGTTGAGCAAGTTGTTGTCTTATCTCATCGGCCCTATCCCAATTTTTCGCTGTTCGGGCTGATTGTCTTTCGTTGATCAGACGTTCAATTTCTCCAATATCCAATCCCCTTTTGCGGGATTCCATTTCCCTGTCCGTGAGGAAGAAGTGATCAGGATCGTCATGAAAAATACCTAAAATCGCACCAAAATGTTTAAATATTTTTCTTCCTTCTTCCAGAATAGCAGAATTGGCAACTGCAATCTTTTTTTCAGCAGCGATCAAATTGTTGATCAGCCTGACAGCATCAAAGACATATCCCAAACCTTGAGCGGTATTAAAATCATCATCCAATGCCTCATTGAATTTGTCCTGCAATTCCTTTAACTTGTTTATATAATCTTTCTGTTTGGCCTTTGTCTTGTCGTTGCCCGGCACCGCTTTACCATCAGCTGAATTTTTCAAAACATCGTTCATTAACTGCAATGACGTATAGCATCTGATGAGGGCTGATCTCGCTTCGCTGAGCGAATTATCGGAATAATCAACCGGGCTGCGATAGTGGCTCTGCAGCATAAATAGACGTAATACCTCCGGGTGGTTATTTTTCAGAATTTCCCTGATGGGAGAAATATTACCGAGTGATTTAGACATCTTTTCCGAATTTACTTTGACAAAACCATTATGCATCCAATAGTTGGCCAGAGGCTTCCCCGTTGCTGCCTGCGACTGAGCTATTTCATTTTCATGATGCGGGAAAATCAGATCTTCTCCACCACCGTGAATATCAAAAGTTTCGCCCAGATAACACCGGCTCATTGCCGAGCATTCGATATGCCAACCCGGACGGCCTTTGCCCCACGGACTCTCCCAGAAAGGCTCGCCCTCTTTGCTTGATTTCCAGAGGGCAAAATCCATCGGATTCTTTTTCTTGTCATTGATATCGACGCGCGCACCAGCGAGCATTTCTTCCAGATTGCGGCCGGAAAGCCGGCCATATTGCTTAAAAATATTCACCGCAAAATACACATCGCCATCAATGGCATAGGCAAACCCTTTGTCCACAAGAATTTTAATAAGGGCGATCATATCGTCCATATGTTCGGTTGCTTTGGGCGTTACATCCGGCCTGATTACTCCCAGCGCCAGCATATCTTCATCATGCATCTTGATAAAGCGCTCGGCAATATCGGTAAATTTCACACCTTCTTTTTGGGCCCGGTTGATAATTTTATCATCAATATCTGTGAAATTTTTTACATAGGTAACCCGATAGCCTCGTGAACGCATATGCCTGACCGCCACATCAAAAACGACAGCCGCGCGGGCATGCCCGATATGGCAAATATCATAAGCCGTTATCCCGCAGACATAAATACCCACCGATCCTTCCTGAATAGGTTGGAATATTTCTTTTTTTCTTGTCGCTGTATTGAATATTTTTATTGGCATTTATTATCTATTATGTTTTTTCAGGGGTAAATGGGCGCACTCAGCAGACCCGCATCTTCCGGCAAACCGCAAACAATATTCATGTTCTGAACGGCCTGACCGGCAGCACCCTTAATCAAATTATCTATTGCGGAGATTATAATTATTCTATTTGTCCGCAAATCAACAGCCAGACCGATATCGCAGTAATTGGAACCGCAAACTGAAGAAATATCGGGGTAGGAACCGGAAGAAGAAATCCGTACAAATTTCTCCTGCGCATAAAAGGATGAATAAACCGAATGCAAATCACCCAAAGATATCTCTTTCTTTAAAGTCGCATAAATTGTGCTCAATATTCCCCGCTTTACCGGCAATAAATGTGGTGTGAAGGAAATGGCAAAGTTTTCGCCTGCTAACGCGTTCAATTCCTGCTCGATTTCCGGCGTGTGCCTGTGTTTTCCAACTTTATATGCTTTAAATCCGCCATCCACTTCACAAAACAGTGAGCCGATCTGCGGTTCCCGTCCCGCCCCGCTGACACCCGATGCGGAATCAGCAATTATCGTATTGACATCCAGAAGCTTGTTTTTCAGAGCCGGTGCCAAAGCCAGGATAATACTTGTCGGATAACAGCCCGGATTGGCTATAAGTTGTTTTTGCTTAATCAAATGCCTATAGAGTTCGGGGATGCCATAGACAGCATCTTTGAGCATGCCTGCGCTTGTATGCCGCGCATACCATTTTTCGTAGACAGCAAGATCCCGCAGACGGTAATCAGCGCTTAAGTCTATTACCTTCTTTCCCGCCTGAACAAAGACCGGCGCTATCTCCATAGATACGCCGTGGGGAAGCGCCAGGAAAACAACGTCGCAGACTTTTGCGATATCTGCGGGAGATGAGTTCTGATATTTTAATTTGGTCAATCTGCAAAGGGATGGAAATACTTCAGCAACCGGTTGACCGGCATACCTGCGCGAGGTAACGGCAACCAATTCCACTTCCGGATGTCCGGACAAAATCCTTGTCAGTTCCTGACCTGTATAGCCGCTTGCTCCATATATAGCTGCTTTAATCATAAAATCACCAAAAAAAAGGGAGGCCCGAAGCCCCCCTTGTTGAATTTAACGTTTGGAGAATTGGAATCGTTTCCTTGCTCCCGGTTGCCCGTACTTTTTTCTCTCTACAACACGGGCATCTCTGGTTAAGAAGCCTGCTTTCTTCAGGATGGGACGCAGTTGAGCATCAAACTCCAAGAGGGCTTTAGAAATTCCATGTTTCACTGCTCCAGCTTGTCCTGCATTTCCACCGCCCTGGACATTAACATACAAATCAAACTGGCCATTCTTTCCGGTAATCTCAAAAGGCTGTTTAATAATCATTTTTAAGCTTGGTCTTGTAAAATATTCTTCATAATTTCTCTTATTGACCACAATATTGCCATTTCCCGACTTCATATAGACTCGGGCGATAGCGCTTTTTCTCTTACCAGTTGCATAATAACGTTGTTCTGTCTGTGTCATACTTTCTCCAAATTATTAAATGATCAGATAATTTTCGATATCAGGAAAATTAAACTGATAAAACGTGAGGGCATTGTGCTTCATGCGGATGAGCATTGCCTGAATAAACTTTCAATTTCTTCAACATTTTCCGTCCCAGGTTGGTCTTGGGAAGCATGCCCTGCACGGCAATGCGGATCAAATTTTCCGGTTTTTCAGCCAGCATTTTCCCCGCACTGGTCTCTGTTAATCCACCGGGATAACCGGAATATTTGTAGTAAATCTTATCGGTCATTTTTTTGCCGGTAACGACAATCTTTTCCGCATTAACGACTATAACAAAATCACCCATATCAATGTGAGGAGTGTAGGTAGCTTTATGTTTACCCCTCAGCCTGTAAGCTATTTGGGCAGCCAACCTTCCTAATACTTGACCTTCAGCATCCACCATGCACCATTCTTTACCCGGTGCTTCATTTTTTGCCATATATGTCTTCATATTTACCAACCACCAATCAATGAAAATTTAAAGAGGGAACCTATGCAATTTCACAGCTTTTGTCAAGAAAAATATTAATTTAATTTAAGGGACGGGATTGGGAATTGAGCAGATGTTCACCATATTTCAGGTCAAAGCTGATTGAATGGAGGGCTAAATCTAATGATTATCAGTCTTACATTCCCATTTTTCCCAATCCCGACAGAGAAAATTTAATTACAAATCTCGTATCAGTATCAGTCTGAGTAAGATCAAATCCCACAGCCCAACATTGCTCATGATAAAGCAGACCTACGGTATTCTCAACCGTCCTGGAATTAAGTTGATCCCGGCGTGCTATAAATGTACCGTCGAGAAACTTGGTGATTACTGCCTTGCCCTGAACGTTTATTTCTTCAATAGAATCTATAGTGTAACGATAGCCAATTGTTATATTATCACCGCGCCAATCACTGATATTCAAATCATAGTTTGTTTCTCTCCAGCCTTCATATATATTGTATTCGTTTCTGGCCATAAAAGAAAAATACTTATGCGGCCGGGCATCCACTTCCAGCCCGATATCGGAAAGTGGACGTCTTTCCGTAAGCGAACCTTCCATGCCTTTCTTGGACTCGTTGATATCATAAGTCTGAAAAAGTTTTACTCTTAAAAATTCCAGATAATTGTAGGCACCGGTTTTATCCTTCACTTTGGCGGTAAAAGTATTGGTTAGCGCCCAGCCGGCTGCATTTTGCTCGGCAAGAACGTTATTCGTTGGCACCGTGACTGGAGCCACGAAGGGCGCTATAATGGGCATATAATCAGGGATATTGTCTTGTTTTATATTAGGGATATAGGAATAAAATATCTCCGGCTTTATTTCATGTCTGATTTTTTCCCAGTTTTGGACATGGACATCGAAAACCCGGGAAACTTGACTGCTCATCGACAAGGAAGCATTATAAATACTTCTGGTGCCGCTTTTATCTCCTGAGGTTTGGTCATCATCGCGGCTCCAGTACGTTTCTCTGAACCCGATTTGCGGTATCACTTTAGCGTAACGGGATAAATTAAAAGGCAGGGAAAAGGTCGGGGCAAAATCAAAAAAATGCCCTTTTTGTCCGTCACCGCGATAGAAATAATCATAAAGACCGGTAAATTCAAAATAAACCGGGCTCTTTAAAAAAGGCTGCTTGATGCCAGTAAAAGTAATTTCCGGATATTTTTGCAGTGTCTGATCATTATTGACAGCAGCAAAATCGTCGGTGGAACTTACCAGCGCCGAGAGGCTGTAATTAGACCAGCCCTTGAATAAACGAACAGTTGACTCTAAAGAGCGCAGAGATTCATCCCCTTGAAAAGGAACTTTTTTGAATGGATCTTCCTCGTTTGCAGCATAATTGTCACGGTAGTAATTGTGTGCTGAAAAATCGCGGAAATACCATTTATCGGAAACTTGGCGCAAATCTGTACGCAGATAAGACTGCGAATCGAAATTTGTCTGATGATTTAAATAATATGACCAGCGCCGGTGCATATCTTCCCAATCACGGCTGACGCCGCCGACGGTTTCTACAATATTTTTTTTATCTTCCAGGTAATCGCCATAAAAAGTACCAAAAGAATTCTGCCCAGCATAGTAGCGAAATTCCGCGCCTTCTTTCAACCCTCTTTTTTCGATATAACGCTGATAGAGTGTTGCGTCCATTTGGGGATTAATCGCCCAGAAATAGGGAATTTCTATATCAATGCCGTCTTTATCCTTCGAATAAGAAAGATAGGGAAACTGAAAACCGGATTGGCGTTTTGTTTTTGCGGGGAAAATACCTATGGGCGAATATAAAATGGGAACATCTTTGATCAGCAGTTTGGCATCTTTCATTATGCCATATCCTTCCAGCGTAACTTTCATGTCACTACCGGCAAATTCCCAGGCCGGTGAATCTCCGTCACAGGTTGTGGCCGCCGGTTTTTCTATATGGTAAGTCAGCTCTCCGGTTTTCTCTATTTTTTCGCCTTTAATGTAAAAATGGTTCCGCGCAATAAAAACACGGCCTTTAAAAACCGTGCCGGTTTTATCCTTAAAATTGAAAATTATTTTATCACCGAGAATGTTGTCTTCGCCGGACTTAATAAAGGCATTACCCTGTGCCGTGGCGATATTATTTTTATTATCCAGTTCGACCTCATCAGCATAAAGAGAGCCTCCGGAATATATTATTACGACATTTCCGCGAGCACGATACACATCGCTGACACTGTCATAACTCATGCTGTTCGCTTCGATATCCACAGGGTCTGCATTAGGTTTTGTTTCGGCTGCGAAAAGTTGGGGGCACATAAGCAAGATAATTACGGAAAAAAGAAAAGCTGTTTTGATATTTTTTTTGAGTATATTAATCAAAAGAAATTTGCCCCTCGTTTATTATGTAATTTCAAAACTTCTTATCACAAGAAGCTGCCTCAGGGAAAGCTTGTTTTACTTCGCCGGCAAGATATAGTGAACCGGCTGCACAAATCAAGTCTTTTTTACCGGCTAAAGCCAACGCCCTTTCAATTGCCTGCAACACATTTTGAGTAACAGTTGCCCGGTAGCCCATTTTTTTCAACACCGTATGGATATCTTTCACCGGCACAGCGCGCTTTGCCCACAGTTGTGTCAGGATTATTTTTTGGGCGAACGGCGCAATTTTTTGCAGCATACGGCGATAGTCTTTATCCGCCAGAGCACCAAATAAAAGAATCATCCGGCGATAAGTGAAATCTTTCTTTAATGCCCGGCATAATGTATCGATGCCGGCGGGATTATGGGCGCCGTCCAAAACAAATAGAGGATTTTTTTGCAGGACTTCCAGACGCGCTTCCCAATGCGTATTTTTCAGCCCTGCCCTGATTGCCGAATTATCAACACTAAATCCATTTTTAGCAATGAGTTCAATCACAGCTAAAGCTAGCGCTGCATTTTCCAACTGGTGTCTCCCCTGCAGAGGTATAGATAAATTATTTATTTGCTGCTGCAGACCATGATATTTAAGCGAGCCATCCTTTTGTTTTTTAATTTTTATATCGACTCCCTGACGATAAAGCATAGCCCGCCGTTTACGGCAAACATCAGCAAAAATATTCAGAACCTTCTTTTGTTTTGCCGCGGTCAGGCAAATGCCGTTTTGCTTGATAATTCCTGCTTTTTCGCGGGCGATTGCGGACAGAGTGTTGCCTAGATAAGCCATGTGGTCATGGCCGATGTTGGTGATAACCGAAATCAAGGGCCGGCTTACATTTGTTGCATCCAGTCTGCCGCCCAAACCAACTTCCAGAACAGCGATATCTACCTTCCTGGTCTTAAAATAGAGAAAGGCCGCGGCAGTTAAAACCTCAAAGTAAGTTACCGGCTGAACTATTTCCTTTTTTACATCAGCTACAATCCGGCCAAAATCAGGCCTAGAAATTTGTTTACCGTTGATGGCAATTCTTTCCCGGATATCGATCAGATGCGGCGAGGTGTAAAGGCCTGTTTTATAACCGGCGGATTGCAGGATGGAAGCAGTCATCGCCGCGGTCGAACCTTTGCCGTTGGTGCCGGCAATCAGTATTGTCTTGTAAGAATTTTGCGGATTATTCAGCCGAGATAGAAGATCAGAAATTGCCTTTAGTCCAAAATGCATGACATCGACATTTAAGCTGGCAAGGTATGTGGAGGGATCAAATTTATTCATTTATTTAATGGAGGATTAAATTTTGATTGTCTGACCGTCTTCAATTATATGGACTTCTCTATCTTTTATCGCTGCAATTTCCTTGCGGATGGCTTCATGGTAATTTGGTTTCATGTGATAAAGATAAATATCGGGCTTTATGCTCTGCAATTTTTTAAGCTCTGTCTC
This sequence comes from Syntrophaceae bacterium, assembly GCA_003142535.1. Taxonomy (GTDB): domain Bacteria; phylum Desulfobacterota; class Syntrophia; order Syntrophales; family Smithellaceae; genus Fen-1166. The sequence continues at coordinate 19,612 of PLMQ01000049.1, read as the reverse complement.
CAGTGACAGCGGGGTAAGATGACCGGTTTTAGCGGCGATATCTTTCATGGCATCCGGTAAAGATGTTTCGATGAAAATAGCCCGGAGTCCTTTTGTTTTCTTTGCTATCTGCCAGGCTTCTTCAGTCGGCCCTGTATCTCCCATAAAAATAACTGTTTTACCGCCAGATTCGATTACATATCCGACTGTTTCCACCACATGATGAAGATCAACGGCCGTAATGCATAAGTTGTCAATTGTCTGTTTCTTCCCCGGTTTAATAATCCGAAATTTAATCACCGGCGACTTTGCGCTGGGAAGCCTTGAAAAATCAGGCCAAATAACGTTATTGAACAAATGCCGGTGAATTGCTTCGATAATGCCTTTTGTGCTGATGATTATAAGCTGTTTTTTCCGGCGCTGATAACAAATATTATCGGTAATAAATGTCAGATCACGTACGTGATCCAAGTGGGCATGGGTTACTAAAATGTAATCAATTTTTAATTGCTCCTCCAAGCTCAGAACAGTGGTAATTGTCCCCGCATCAACCAGAACATTCTGCCCAAGGAGAAAGCTTGTTGTATTATAACTAGGAAGCTGCGACCCGTGGCATCCCAGCACTCTTATGTTCATTAATAGCTCCTGGATAATTTCACTGTAAAATAGCATACTTTCGGTTTGCAGACAATAACTTTGTAGGCAATTATCCCAGCACAAAAATGATTGCCGAACCAGCGGAAAAAGACTAAAAGAAATATTGAACACAAACCGTATGCCGAAAACGAATGCAAAGTTCTCTTGATTGAACCTGCAGGCACTCTTAATACCGGCAACGCCGGAGGGCCCATGACCAGGATTGATCTGGAATGGATTTAGATTTTAGGAGATGTATTCATGGAAAACAAATCGACCAAGAAAAAAGTTGGCATGTTACTTTTTCCGAACATTGAATTATTGGATTTCTGCGGACCGTATGAAGTCCTTTCTACATTTCATTTTGATGAAAACAAAAGAATGCTGGAACCATCTCCCTTTGAGATTTATCTTATTGCCGAAAATGAAGGCATGATCAAAACCAGAGCGGGGCTCCAGGTTGCCGCAGAATATTCGCTGGATAATCATCCGCCATTTGATATTCTGCTTGTTCCCGGCGGCTGGGGAACGCGAAAAGAAATTAATAATAAGAAAATAATCAACTGGATCAAAAAAATTGCACAAAAAGTGGAACTGATAACTGCCGTCTGCACCGGTTCCATGCTTTTGGGGAAAGCAGGCCTGCTCAAGGGCAAACACGCCACAACTCACTGGCAGTCATTGTCATGGATGAAGGAAGAGTTTCCCGAGACCATTGTGGAAGATGCCTATCATATCGTGGAAGACGGCAATGTCATTACTTCCGCCGGTATTTCCGCCGGAATCGACATGGCACTGAGAGTTGTGCAAAAATATTACGGCGAGGAAGTTGCCCGCAACACGGCGCGTTACATGGAATATTATTACTCCACCGACAATAAAAGAAGATTATAAGTTTTCAGGAGAAACTAACATGGAACAATTAAAAGCAATCGTGATGGGCGCGAGTTCCGGCATGGGAAAAGAGCTGGCCAGGATTTTATCGAACAATAACTATATAGTCGGTCTGGCGGCAAGACGAATAAATCTTTTAGAGGAGCTGCAAAAAGAATTGCCGGGAAAGTCTTATATTAAACAAATTGATATTAGCCGGTTTGCCGATGCCGAAAAGGAATTTTGCGACTTAATCGCCGAAATGGGCGGAGTTGATCTGGTCATCATCAGTTCCGGTTATGGTGATATCAATCCACTATTACAATGGGATATCGAAAAGGAAACAATCGATGTGAATGTTTCCGGTTTTACTTTGATCGCGAGCATTGCCTTTCAGTATTTCCTGGAAAAAGGCTCCGGCCATCTGGCGGGCATATCGTCAGTTGCAGCACTGCGCGGCAATAGGAGCGATCCGGCTTATTCGGCATCCAAAGCTTATGTCTCCAACTATCTGGAAGGCCTGCGCCAACGGGCAGTGCGCTCCAAAAAACCGATTTACATAACCGATATTATGCCTGGTTTTGTCAAGACAGCCATGTCCAAGGGCGGTAATTTATTCTGGCTGGCAACTGCCAAGGAGGCGGCAGAGCAAATATTTGATGCCATCAGAGGCAAAAAGAAGCTTGCCTATATAACAAGAAGATGGCGCCTCATCGCCTGGATTATGAAAGTGGCGCCGGATTGGCTGTATAGCAGGATATAGACTGAAGGCCTTTAGACTGAAGGAGAATAAGTAACAAGTAAAGCAAGGCAGGGAACCCCGGTTTGCTGGTTCAATCTTGCAGATTGAACCAAACATTATTGTTTTAGAGCAATCAACATGATTGCTCCATCTGTAAAAAGGTCATTATGAAAGAATTAAACAATACCACACCTCACAATGCCGAAGAATACGATGTCAATGTCCGTAAAACAATTCCCTATTATGAAACCATCCATCAGGAAGCAATTGATTTAATTAAAACTGTAAAACCGGATGCCAGAGTCTGGCTGGATACCGGCTGCGGCACCGGTTATATGGTGGAGCAGGCATACCCGCATTTTCCCCACACGCATTTCATCATCTGCGATCCCGCTCCCAAGATGCTGGAAGAAGCAAAAAGACGCCTGGCAAATATCCCAAGTGACAGATTATCAATTCTGGAGCCGGTGGGGACACAAGAGCTGGAAAATAAAATCAAAAACAAAGTTGATGTCATCACAGCCATTCAAGCTCATCTTTATTTACTGAGAGATGAGCGGAAAAAGGCGACGGAGAATTGCTTTAATTTACTGAATAAATCCGGAATATATGTAACTACGGAAAACATCCATCCCTTATCGGCAAGAGGAGTAGAAATTGGATTGGCGCGCTGGACGAATTTTCAACTACAAGCCGGCAGAAGCAAATATGAAGTTGAGGAACATACCCGGAGGTTCAACAAAAAATATTTTCCGATAACTGTTGAAGAGCATCTTCAATTGTTAAGAAATGTCGGCTTTAAGACAGTTGAATTTTTCTGGTATGCGCATATGCAGGCCGGATTTTACGCAATCACGGGGAATGAGGCTCAGCCTTAGTCCGAGTCTCATTCCCCTCCGCTGAGCGGGATAATTCGACCAGCAAACTTCAGTGCACTATGTTTCTGAAGTTTGGGTCTCATTACAACTTACCAATTCCGACTTGACCTCTCGTGACCTTTAGGTTATTAGGTTATGCGCTTTCGCAATTGGAGTTTCAACTATGAAAAGTTTTCCCTTTAAAAAAATAGATGCTTTCACCAACGGGCTATCCTCCGGGAATCCCTGTGCCTGTGTTTATTTAAACAGCACCGATGGAATATCAAATGACGAAATGCAGTTAATCGCCAGAGAGCTGAAAGGTTATGTCAACGAGGTAATTTATTTATTCCCGGAAGAAGAATGCTTTTTTCTCAAATATTATTCCGCGGAATGTGCAGTCGATTTCTGCGGACACGGCACTATCGGCATCATGTATGAACTGATCAAAAGCAGTGATTATTTATTAAAACAAGAAATCGTCAAGATTAGAGTCAAGGATGATTGCCTGAACGTCTATAATAAAATAAATGAAAGTGATTCCATTTTTATAACTGCGCCCGCGCCCCAATATAATCACCTCAAACTGGGAAGTGAGGAGATCGCCCGAGCGTTAAATATCAAACCGCAAGCGATTAACCAAAAATTTGCATTAGGTTTGATTAATGCCGGGTTAAACACGCTTATTGTACCCATCAAGAATTTAGAGTTGTGCCTTGCGGTGCTGCCAAACCAAGCTCAATTGAAAGACTTCTGCTTAAAAAACGGCATTGATATTATTCTCATATTTACGGATGAAGTAGCGGACAAATCGAATAAATTTCGCACCCGTGTGTTCGCGCCGAAATACGGCTATCTGGAAGACCCGGCAACCGGTTCCGGCAATTCCGCCTTTGGCTATTATCTGCTGCGAGAAAGTTTATGGGATGGCCGTATTTTAAGTATCGAACAAAATAACAGCCATAATCTCCCCAATATCGTCAAATTAGATACTGTGCAGAATGTTGATGGAAGAAGTGTCATTTTCGGCGGTTCCGCTGTAGTTAAAATTCAGGGCGAATACAAATTATTATAAGTGCAAATTGCAGTAAGAAGCAGAGAAATAGTAACCAACAAACTATTTTTAGACAATAAGACCTCCCTTGTAGTATGTAAAAAAATAGGTTATAAGATACATCTCGCAGAGAAATAGGTTCTATCTTTAAGCGGAGGGAGATATCCCGGAAGGCTAAAATAGCGCCAGAATATTCAGCCCGGCCACACTGCACAGATTGAAGCTGCCGATGCCGTAATCAGTGTTGGAAGTAAAACGACGACAAGAAGGGAAATCTTATTAATGGCTTATACTGTAACCGGTCAGAAGCACCCGGATAATGAAGCTGAGCGGCTGGACATGTTGTTGAGGCCATTCTCAATAATCGGAAGTGTAGTAATCGGCTGGGTTAATAAATTAGGCTCCGCGACACTTTTCCTCTTTCTTTCACTTTTGAAGACTTTTCGTCCCAAGCAGTTATCCAAGATAATCCATCAACTCTATTATATCGGAGCACGATCGACAACAATCATCATGCTGGTCAGCTTGTTTACCGGCATGGTTCTCGGCCTGCAGTCTCACCATGCCCTGATTCAATTCGGCGCGCAGGGGGCAGTAGGTACGCTCGTCGCTCTTTCTCTGATCAGGGAATTAGGACCGGTACTTACGGCCATTATGATTACAGCCCGTGCGGGCTCCGCTATCTCAGCAGAGATCGGTATCCAACGTATTTCCGAGCAGATCGATGCCCTGCACACCATGCGCATTGATCCGCTCCGCTATCTCATCAGCCCCAAAATTACCGCTGCTATCATTAGCTTCCCGATACTGACCACTTTATTTAATCTGATCGGCATCGGCGGCGGATATATATCAGGTGTACTGCTGCTGGGTTTGAATAAGGGCACCTATTTCCACAGCATTCAAGCCAACGTGCAGATGAAAGATATTTCCGACGGTTTAATTAAATCACTGGTTTTCGCAATAATTGTTGCTACCGTCTGCTGCTACCAGGGCTATTATGCACACTTGCGCAAGGATAGCCGTGGGGCCAAGGCTGTCGGCCTGGCCACTACTTCGGCTGTCGTGATCTCCTGCGTGCTGATTCTGGTATCTGATTATATAGTAACCTCACTTTTGATATAGGAAACGATGAATACTCCATTGATTGAATTCAAAGACGTAACCAAACGCTTCGGAACAAAGACAATACTCGATCGCGTTAACCTCCAGATTTATGAGGGAGAGGTTACAACCATTATCGGCCTGAGCGGTGCCGGCAAAAGCCTGATCCTCAAACACATTATAGGACTTCTCAAACCAGATGAAGGCAGCATTCTTTTTCGCGGCAAGCCCCTGGCTGAAATGAAAAAATCTGAAATCGCCACGTCTTTTGCGCAAATGAGCTACATGTTTCAAGACAATGCTCTTTTTGACTCCATGACAGTCTATGAAAATATCGCGCTACCTCTGCAGGAAACGACAAACCTCAAAAAAGTCGAAATTGACCGACGGGTAATGGCCAGAATAGAACAAACAGAACTCAGCGACGCGGTCAACAAGTTCCCCGCTGAACTCTCCGGGGGTATGCAAAAACGGCTAGCCCTGGCGCGGGCTCTGATCACCGATCCGCGGATTGTTCTTTTTGATGAACCCACAAGCGGCCAAGACCCTGTAAGGAAAAATGCGATCCTGAGCATGATTGCCCATTACCAGAGAAAATTCGATTTTACCGCGATCATAGTCAGCCACGAAATCCCTGATGTCTATTTTATCTCCAACCGCATTCTTGCTCTTTACGATGGCAAGATCGTTTTTCAAGGCACTCCGGAAGAACTGGAAAAATTCGATCACCCGTTCCAGGATGAAGTCATCAATAGTCTGGAAGGGTTGCAGAAAGAATTAACCGGCCTTTATTCCAAACGACAATTCAAGATTATGAATCATGCTCATTTGAAGCGGAGAACAATCGGGGGAAACTACTCTGTTGCAGTTTTCACTCTGGAAGGACTGAACTCCATCGTTACGAATTTGGGTTACGATGCAGCACATGCGGCCATACAGTCTATGGGATTATATATTGATAAACACTTTGGTGCCATAGGTGGTTTTTCCACCCGCCGCAATTCCAATGAAGTTGTTACGGTGATGCCCTATTCGGATATTGCTGATGCGGAGAACATTTTACAGGATTTTACCAAAGATTTTCAAGGGCAGGGAATTCGTGACATCTGGGCTGGAGCTCGTCAGCAGCTGACTTCGGCGAACTGTGTCGATTTTACAGTCCTTGCAGGAATTGCTCAGGGGCAACCTATTGCCGAAATAGATTCTGTTATCGAGTCGGCAAAATCTAATCAAAAAGAAATTGGGCGGCTAAGATGCGCCGCCGAGGAGTGAATAAATGAAAAAGTACACCATAGAAACAGTAGTCGGTATCTTTGTCGTTTTGGGATTGATCTGTATAGGATATATGACCGTGAAACTCGGCCATGTTTCCTTGCTGGGTGATGACTCTTACTCCCTTCTCGCCCGCTTCAACTCCGTTACCGGTCTGAGAGTCGGCAATCCTGTGGAAATTTTGGGCATTCAGATTGGTAAGGTGGAACAAATCACTATGGACCAGAAAAATCAGAAGGCAATAGTTGAAATTAAGATCAATAAAGGCATAAATATCTATGATGACGCCATCGCGTCCATTAAGACAGAAGGACTGATTGGCGATAAGTTTCTCAGCATTGACCCCGGCGGGGGAGGTTCGCTTCTCGGACCTCGTGGAACCATTACGGAGACGCAAGCACCCGTGGACATCATAGAGCTTGTCAGCAAATATGCTTTTGGAGAGGTTAAAAAATAATAAAGGCGTAAAAGATGAGGAGGGTTTAACAATGAAAAGACAACTTGCGGCATTGGGCATATTGATGCTCTTAGTATTCGCTCTTCCGGTGTATGCCGGTGTGCCCTTGGACACAGTTCAAAAAAGTGTAAATAAAGTGCTCGATGTGTTGCGTGATCCCAAGCTCAAAGCCGATTCGGCCAAAGAGATGAAAAAAGAGAAACTGCGCATCATTTACAAAAGCATGTTTGATGAAATCGAATTTTCCAAGCGGACTCTGGCCAAAAACTGGTCCAAACTGAATGCAGCGCAACAAAAAGAATTCGTTGATCTCTTTGAACAGATACTGGAAAAATCTTATATCGACAAAATTCTTTCTTACACCAATGAGAAAATTGAGTTCTATAAAGAAAACATGAACTCAGAAACTCAGGCGGAAATTCAGACCAAAATTGTCACTTCATCCAAAGAAATACCTATCTTCTATAGAGTGATTAAGAAAGACAACGTATGGAAAGTATATGATGTTGTTGTGGAGAATGTTAGTTTGGTCCAGAACTATCGCACCCAGTTCAATGATATACTGACAAAAAATACACCAGAACAATTGCTGGAAATTTTGCGGAAAAAAGTGAAGGATCAATAAGGTTTTTTCCTGTTATGTGTAATGTCATAGAAATCACGGAAATTAACCCCGCAGCAAACTTTGGAACCCGATTATGTAGTAAACTGCAGGGCATTACATCCCTGCTTGTACGGGATTCGGCTAACAAACTTCTATTCGCTTCGCCCAGCATCCGCCGGGCTTTGCTTTCGGAATTGGAGTTTCACAACCACCGCTTTGCGGGATAGTTCAACTTGCCAATTCCGCTACGCTTTGCTTTCGGAATTGGAGTTTCACTAATAAAGACGGGTTTGTATTATGAAACGTTTCTCTTGTCTGGTTTTAATCGCTGCTTTGTTAGTTATCGGTTGCGCCCACAGCTCCAACCGGACGTCTTCTGCACAGCAGACAGATAATATATCTTCGACTCCGCAGGAAGCTAAAGCCACTGTCAACACAAAGCAGACGCAGGCTATGCAGGCAGAAGCATCTCCCCCAGCCGAAAACAAGGCCAAAAGCGACGATGAATATCTCGATGACATTAAGGATGAAGAAGTTATAACCATTGCCGACCCTCTGGAGCCATTTAACCGGGCTATGTATGTCTTCAATGACAAACTTTATTTCTGGCTGCTCAAGCCGGTTGCGCAGGGTTACAGCAAAGTTGTTCCGGAACCGGCGCGTATCAGCGTAAAGAATTTTTTTACTAATCTGGGTTTTCCTATCCGCTTTATCAGTTTTGTTCTCCAGGCGGACTTTAGCGGTGCAGCTACTGAAGTTGGCCGTTTCGGGATAAATACCATCTGGGGCATTGGCGGGCTTATGGACCCGGCAGCGGAAAATAAAATCAATCTGCCGAAGCAGGATACGGATTTTGGACTGACACTTGGCTACTACGGAGTGGGACATGGTTTTTATATTGTCTGGCCGATACTGGGGCCATCGAGCCCGAGAGATTCCGTTGATATAATCGGCGAATATTTTCTGTATCCGGTTTCATATATTAATCCCTGGTATATATGGCTTTCTGTTAAAAGTTTAGATGAAGTCAATGCGACATCACTACGGATTGGAGATTATGAATCTCTGCAGGACGCGGCTATTGATCCTTATGTGGCGGTGCGCGACGCTTACATTCAATACAGGTTGAAGAAAATCAAAGGGAATGACGTAAAGCCGGAAGCTGCCAAAACAGCGCGGGAATCTAATCCGGCGAAAGATTAAAGTTATCATATCAAGTTGCTTTTATATATAACCATAAAGAAAGAGACAAATGCTTACGAAAAATCACGGCCATGAATCCCAAAGCAAGCTTTGGAAACATTTCGCAACAAGCTGCGAGGTATTATACCCTCCGCTTCGCGGGATTGTTCAACTTAACAATTCCAATGCGCTACGCTTTCGGAATTGTAGTTTCACGAATAAATTGATTGTCGTTTTATCTGTATTGTTAATTTTCGCAACCATGGAAAACGCTGCCGCTTCCGGCTTATTTGGCCCGCCACAGACTGTTTCCCGGGAAGCCGGAGGATTGAATACGGCTATCGGCTACATGTATCATGAAGATATACTCAAGAATGGCACGGAACATATATTCCGGCAAAATCAAATTTACACACAGGTGGGTTACGGCGGACATAATATATGGGAAATATACGGAAGAATAGGAATCTCCGATTTAAAAATTTTTGATGTTTTTAATTCGACAGTTACTTCAACAACTACAAGCAGAAACGATTTTGCAGAAAACTGGAAGTTTTTCGGAACGCTGGGGGCTAAAGGATTTCTACCAATTAATAAAATATTCGGAATTGGCGCTTTTATTCAAGGAACTTATTACTTCAGTTACTTTACGGATGATATTACAGGAACCGATACCGGAACACCTTTTACAGCCGACCTTAAAGTGAAGAACATGTGGGATGTCAATTTCGGTATCGGGTTTCAGGCGACAATTCCCTACAATATAAAATTGTATGCCGGTCCCTACGTTTATTATTCAGAAGCAAAGGTTTGTCTTGATGCTAATATTCCCGGCTTAAAATTCGGAACCGATGATGTCCAAATGAAAAACAGTTCCATTGTCGGAGGATTTGTCGGTGCTGATATACCTCTTATTAAAGGCTTTCACCTGAATATTGAAGGGCAATATTCCGAGCGTTTTTCCGCTGGTGCTGCTGTAAGCTATACTTATTAATCAATACAACATGCTATAATTAATTATTCCCCCTCTGAAAGAAGGCTCTGCCAGGTGTGGCGTTCAAGGAAGGAGCCTTTTACATTTTGTTCCATTTCTGCAAAAAGAGAAAGCGGCATGGAAAAGGCCATTAGATTATCACCCAACTGCTTGCGGATATAGACACGCGCGGAAAGATCAGTAAGGCCGACAACCGCCCGAGGTTTTGCTGATTTAGCTTCTTTATAAGGATAAATGCCTATCGTCTGGCAGCCAGCAGCATAAGGAATAATCGCGTTTTCATTATCTTCGCGTCCATAATTAGCCAGAACTACCAGAGCGGAAAGCTGATCAGGATTGACAAAGAAGATTATTGATTGTGGTTTTTCCTTTGCCAGGTTTACGTCCTGTAATGGTTTGAAGACAACATACTTTGCCGGTATTTGCATGATCGGAAGATTTGCCAGAAATTTTTCAACCTGCCGAGGTGTTTTAATGTAGCGTTCACCGTGCAGAAAATTATCATGCGCTTCCGCCCTCATAAATGGTTTAATCTTCTCGGCCAACTCCTTGCCGCCTGTTCTTCCAGCATTACCGGAAGACAGAAAATGGCAGAAACCCTCTTCACCACCCGGAAAACTTTTGTATTGATTGCCGAACCCAAGGCCTACTCCGCCACCAAAACAGCCGAATGTTTTTATATCGGCGACTGCCGTTTTCCCTTTGGCGGCATGGGCGGCAAGCCACATAACACAGCCCCACTTCTTTTCCTGAAACTGCATCGCCCCTTCCGGTTTTTCATCCGACCAGATGAGAGCTACAGCGTGATAATTTAAATGAATTGCTTTGGCGATTAAACTTTCCATCGACTATCTCCTTACACAAATAGAATAACAACAGACAGATGAATTAATCTCTTCATTTATCTCTCCATATAAAATCATTTTGCGGAAATTTATACATCAACCCAAAACAAACTACAACAATTCTTATTGATGCAAATGTAACACGAACATTTAAATATAAAATCACCAATTACCACAAGCATGAGCATATTATCCTACATATTTGATTATTTTTTCATTGACATACGAGACCGTTTTTCTTATACTTTTTCACAACAAGCGAAATAAACTCGGCTGTCTTTGGAGGGAGGGAGATATGTTTCAGATCGCAACCCACAAAACTTTTCAAGATGGGCAAGTTATTTTCCAGGAAGGAACCCATGGAGATTGGATTTATTTCGTTGAAGAGGGTATGGTAGAGATTTCAAGAAACATCAATGGTAAAAAAATAGTTATCGTAACATTAAAGCAGGGAGAGATCTTTGGAGAAGTAGCATACATCGGAAAAGTACCCCGTTCCGCATCGGCCATAGCAGTAGGGGAAACCACCGTGGGTATCATCAACCGTAACTTCTTTGATAAAGACTTTAACAAGCTTTCCGGAAATTTCCAAATGGTACTGAAGATAATGGCCTTGCGGCTCAAGAAAACGACAGACGCTCTCATAGAGTTACAAAAAAACCTCTTATAGATATCTAGAAATTTTCACAATTAAAGTGCGTCAAAATAAATGATGGTATCATTTTTTGTTGTAAAACTCCAATTTCGAAAGCGCAGCGCATAACCTAATAACCTAAAGGTCACGAGAGGTCACAAGTCGGAATTGGTAAGTTGTAATGAGCCACAAACTTTAGAAGCGAAGCGCGCTAAAGTTTGCTGAGCGAATTATCCCGCGTAAGCGGCGGTAATGAGCCACAAACTTTAGAAGCGAAGCGCGCTAAAGTTTGCTGAGCGAATTATACCGCATATTAGCGGTGAACAATACCGCGAAGCGGAGGGTAAATACCCTCAGCTTGCTTTGGGGTTCATACCGTGATTAATGCAGAAACGGCACTCTGAACAGTAGCAGAAAGCCATTGAGTGTAATAAGGGAACCGAGCACGGATGCACCAATAGAAAAGATGAAGACAGGCCGCGAGTTGGCTATAATCGCAACGGATGACATTACTATGGCTATCTGCAGTAGCGCTTCACCGAAATCAAAATAGGGGTCCTTGGCCCTGTTTACGTCGCGTTCGTGTTCCTGCTTCTTTGCCTCTACCGATATTTCCTGTTTGTCTTTCGCTAGCCTGGCCTCTTCAGCCGATACCTTCTGTATTTGCACTTTGTAGTGTTTGAACGCCGCTGGTTTCATGGTATCACCGCGTTCCACTAATTGTGTCTCCAGCCGGTCTTTTTCTATCCGGTACAGATATTCCCTGTTATTCTTCGCCTGATAAAAGGCCCATTGATTGCCGGCCTCCTGCTGTGCGAGCAGCATATCCTTCATGGAGTTGTTGCCGCCCAGGGCGCATATGGCGAGAATAACAGCATAGATTGCTGTGAAAAGAGCGACCTTTTTGCTGAAAGAATTGCGTCTTTTTTCCTCGAGTTCTTCAGGATTGGGTAATTCTATTTCTACCATATTCTCCTCCAGTTATTATAATCTGTAGATATTTTATCGGATTGAGTCACGGACGGGTAGAAATACGGTGCGCGCAGTTTTAAGTGGAGAGTTACCAATTCATGCCCCCTTTCGGTATGTGCAGTGAATTCCTAATTCCACAATGACCTACCTTTTCATCCAGCCGTCAACATTGACATCATCAATATCACAGTTATTGTTGAAACTCCAATTCCGAAAGCAAAGCGTATAACCTAAAGGTCACAAGTGCAGGACAAGCGAATTGAAGTTTGTTAGCCGAATTAATGAAACTCAAATATTACAAACGCAGTAGTAATGTTTGTTAGTTGAATTATCCCGCCGAAGGCTGAGGATATCCCGCTTGAGCGGCGGTAAGGAGAAAGCACCGCAGGCGTATTAATAACCCGTGACCTTTAGGTTATACGTTGAGGAACCCGACGCCCCAGGCAGGCCCGCCGGGCAGGCGTGGCCACTCTTGCAGAGGCATCGTGTTTTACCCAAACTCAGGGCCCAGGGAGGCGCAAAGTAACTCTGGTTGGCCGGGATATTTGTTTGTTCCCCGGAACATCCTGGTCAAAGGACGCGATAATTCGAAGCCGCAAGCTTTAACCAGCGGAACTGCCCAAGGATGCTGTCGCAAACAGTCGATAAATATAAATTCTCTCGACGATTTGGTTAGAAATAAATTCAGCAGCCTCTTTGCCGCGTATTTGTCACGAGCAACCCATGGCCCCATATGATCGGCACGCGAACCCAGCCTGCCGAAACTATAGCCGGTGTTTTTCCCTTTCTGCATATCTAGCAGCGCGAGGTGCGGTGCCTCTTGAGCAAGGGAATATAAGAGTCCACTCCTATCAGCTCCGAATATTTCGCGGTCAATTGTCAGAATTTCTTCTATTGATACTGACCCATTCTCCGCTGCCCTTTCTTTTACTGTGCGACTGAGCATCCATCGTTCGATATCGTACTCGCTTTTGAAACCAAATTTTTCGTAAAGGGGCCTGCCCTGCGGTGTGGCATCAAGCTTCATGGTTGGAACTTTTTGCAAATCAAGAAAGCGGATTGCATGTTCGAGCAGAGTGGTGCCAATTCCCCGGCCGCGATATTTCTCGTCAACTATGACCATCCCAATCCAGGCAAACCTTCCCTCGTAGATGATTGTTGCCGCTGTACCTATAACATCGCCGCGATACTCTGCCACAAAGCACCCCGCGGGAGTAGCCGAAAGAAATCGCGCCCAGTCAGCAGCTGTCTGGTTCCAGCCGGCCGCATATTTCAACCTCATCGCCTCCGGAATATCCTCAAAGATCATCACTCGCAATTTGAGATTCATCCGTTCAACTCTTAAGTCTTATATCTCTATGATTAAATCGAATCTACCGCATTTCAGGATGTTATCGATTTCAAATAGAAGGAGAAATAAAAATTAATCAGAATTTATTGCTCTCCTTCCCTATTGTTTCAAAGGAAAAAACAATGATACTTTTGTACCGCGGCCAAGCCGGCTTTCAATTTCCAGCCAGCCGCCGTGAGCAATCATCAGATGCTTGACGATGGATAATCCCAAGCCAGTCCCGCCCAGATCGCGCGACCGCGTTTTATCCACTCGATAGAACCTTTCGCCCAGCCTCGCCACTTCACTTTCCGGAATACCGATGCCGGTATCAGTGATAGAAACAGAAATGCCGTCCTTGGCATCCTCCGCGGCTTCAATGGTTATTTCTCCGGCTTCTTCTGTGAATTTGACGGCATTATCCAGAATGTTCACAAATACCTGCATCAGCCGGTCTTTATCGGCCATTACCAGCGGCAGCAAATCCTTCAGGCGATTATTAATTTTTATTTTCTTCAACTTTGCTTTAGGCTCGATTAAGGGAAGGACACCGGCTATAGTTTCGCTTAGCGAGACCTGCTCAAAATGGAAATGCATCTCACCCAGTTCAATTTTTGATATAGTCAGCAAATCTTCCACTAAACGGTTAAGACGCTGGGCGTGCTTAATAATGATCTCGATAAATTGCCGCGCTTCGTCTTTATTTTCTATCGCTCCGTCTCTGATAGTTTCCAGATAGCCGAGAATAGCCGTGAGCGGTGTCCGGATTTCATGAGTAACATTGGCAACAAAATCAGTCCGGACTCTTTCTAATTTTTTTAATCTGGTAATATCGTGAAAGACAATCATATTTTTTCCGTCAGCTATGCTGCCTTCAACTGCCGAGATACTGATATTGAGAATGACCGGCTCTATATTACCGAGAGTGATTTCCTGCGCTACGGATTGTTTTGTTGTTTTAAATTGTAGAAAAGCCTTTTGCAGGTCAACGTTGCGGAAGGCTTCCAGCAAAGGTTTGCCTTTAATGTCGCCATACTGAGCAAGCATATTATCCAGCGACGGATTAACGGCTTCGATTCTATCTTGGGAATCGAGAATCATCAGCCCTTCCGTCATGCTGGAAAAAGCTGTCACTAATTTTGCTTTTTCTTCATTGGCTGATTTAAGCTGGGTTTTTAATTCGTCAACAAGGTAATTGATATTGTCCGCCAGTTTTTTTGTCTCATCGGATGTTTTTAAAAAAATTGTCCCCACCGGTTCTCCTAGCCGCAATTTTTCGGTGAACTTCTCGATCTTTTTAATCGGCGCGGTGAGCCAATAAGAAAACAGCAAAGCGAGGATGAGCGAAAAAGTCACAACAATGATCAGAGTCAGCAAAATCGTGCCGGTAACTTTTTCGATAGAATGCCGTACTTCATGAAGAGGGCGCGCTAAACGGACATAACCCGTTATCGTTGAATTATGTTTCACCGGAATGGCAATATAAAGCATATCCACACCGATGGACGAACTAAAGCGTATAGCCCTGCCTTTCCCCCGGACGCGCGCTTCCTGCACCTCCGGGCGGTTAAAGTGATTTTCCAAAGCTTCCGCTGATTTTTCCGAATCGGCTATAACTTTCCCCTGCGCGTCAATCAGGGTAATTCTGGCTTTAGATAATCGTGAAATCAGCTTAAGCTGGCCGGATATTATCTGAGGCGTGTTTAAATCAATCAAATAAGCGTCGGCTATTAATTCCTCTTCAATATTTGCGGTTAAAGTCTTTTGAATTTCATCGCGGATAAATATATGCGATACAAAAACTGAAAGGATCACCAGAATTAAATAGGTGCCGAAAATTTTATAAAAAAGATAGCGCTTCATGCTTAATCCTTATCAATTCTTCAGATTTCCCGCTGAACTTTGATGACGCACGCTTTCACCTGTAACCAGATACATTACCATATCGGCAACACCCTTGGCATGATCGGCAATTCTTTCCAGATTCTTCGATATCTGCATGATTAAAATTGCTCTGTGGATTACCTTCGGATCTTCAATCATAAAAGTGAGCAGTTCCCGGAAAATTTGTTCGTTTAGGTCATCTACTATTTGTTCTTTCTGCCAAACTTTTTCCGCCAGCGCAAGATCATTTCTGACCAGCGCATCCAGCGAATATTTTATCATTTCCCCCACCAACTCGGCCATTCGGGGCAAATCAATATATGGTTTCAGTTGAGGCTCTTCATTGAGCATGATTGCCTTCTCCGCGATATTGACGGCCATATCTCCGATTCGTTCCATATGCCCGTTGATTTTGATGGCTGTGGTGATGAATCTTAAATCAATCGCCGTAGGCTGGCGCAGTGCCAGAATGCGAACGCACCTGTCTTCCAGCTCATTATCCAGTTTATCAATCTCTGCGTCATCGGTAATGACTTTGCGGGCAAGCTCGGAGTTCCTCTCCAATAAGGACTTCATGGCTTTCTGAATAGCCTGCTCCGTTAAAGCCCCCAAATAAATGAGGCCGTTTTTGACCTCACGGAGTTCCATTTCATAATGCGAACTGGTATGCTTTCTTTCTTCCATAATCGATCCTCCAGTTGAAAAACTAATTACCTCTAACAAAACTGACGGCTTTGCAAAATACCCTAATCACCTAAAGGTGACGCGAGGGCACGCGAGCTCCAGATGCAAGGCGCGCAAAGCCTGCGGAGTGAGGCGTATATTTACATACGCCGCAGCGACAAAGGCTGCAGCGCAACACCACCTGAAGGTGGGAACCAGCAGATGGGCTTTTTCCAAAGTCGTCCTAGTTCAGCCGAATCTGCCAGTTATATAATCTTCCGTGTGCTGCACATCGGGCTTGGTAAATATTTTCCCTGTTTTATTATATTCTATTAATTTCCCTATATAAAAGAAAGCTGTTTCATCGGAAATTCGCGCCGCCTGCTGCATATTATGCGTAACAATAATTATTGTATAGTTCTTTTTAAGATCATCGATCAATTCTTCTATCTTTGCCGTGGATATCGGGTCAAGTGCGGAAGTCGGTTCATCCATCAGCAGAACATCCGGCTTCATAGCCAACGCGCGGGCAATGCAGAGCCGCTGCTGCTGGCCTCCGGATAGATTCATGGCAGATTTATTCAAAATATCTTTCACCTCATCCCAAAGCACTGCCTGCTTTAAGCTCTGTTCAACCAAATCGTCTATGTCGCTCTTAGAGAGATTCCACATCAGCTTAGGCCCGTAGCTGATGTTGTTATAAATGGTTTTGGGAAAGGGATTGGGTTTTTGAAAAACCATTCCTATTTTTTTGCGAATCTCTACGGGATCAACATCAGGCGCGTAAATATTTTGCCCGGCAAAAAGTATCTCCCCTTCAACTTTGGTTCCATCAATGAGATCATTCATCCTGTTGAGCAAGCGCAGCAGCGTGGATTTACCACAGCCGGAAGGGCCAATCAATGCGGTAACCAAATTTTTCTTGAAGTCCATTTTTATATCGGTCAACGCCTTAAAATTTCCGTAATAAAAATTGACGTCATTGACATTAATAATTGCGTTCACTCCCATTATTACCACCTTTTTTGTTTTCTCATGTAACTGCGGATAACGATAGCGATAAGATCAATACCCAGAACTAGGGCAACCAGAACCAGCGCCGTGCCGAATTGTATCGGCCTTGTTTGCTCGATATTGGTCCCCGCAGTTGCGAGTACATAGATGTGATACGGCAGCGCCATAACCTCATCAAAAATTGATCCCGGTAACTTTGAGGTAAAATAAGCGGCAGCGGTAAACATAATCGGCGCCGTCTCCCCCGCAGCGCGGCCGATGCCCAAGATAGACCCGGTCATAATTCCTGGTAGAGCGTTGGGCAGCACTATGCGGAATATTGTCTGCCATTTCGATACGCCCAGCGCCAGCGATGCCTCTCTAAATGTTTGCGGCACGGATTTCAGCGCTTCCTCCGCTGCGCCGATTATCGTCGGCAAAATCAGAAAACCCAGCGTCAAAGAACCGGCCAGAATGCTCGAACCAAATTTTAAGAATACAACGAATAATCCCAGTCCAAATAGCCCGAATACTACTGAAGGAACACCAGCCAGACAGTTTATCCCTACCTTTATTATTCGAACTATTTTCCCTTGCCTTGCATATTCCGTCAGGTAAATTGCTGAGACGATGCCCAGCGGTAAACCGACGGAAATTGCTCCGACAGTTAAATAAAGTGTGCCGATAATAGCCGGCATTATTCCGCCTTTAGTCATCGAATCAGTGGGATATTTGGTGATGAAATCCCAACTAATGACGCCGATACCGTTAAAAATAATGTGAAATACTATACCGCCTAAAGTCAGAACTATGATTAATGCCGATATCCGCACAGCGCCAAAAAATATCTTCTGCTTGAAATAGCGCCATTGCATGGAGTTGTCTTTTATTTTGTTTATCACGTTTGTTAATTCCTTATACCCTTTCGCTTTCAAAGGATAACGCGGCGGCAAGGAGGAGGCTCCGCAGGCGTATTTTTAATACGTTGAGGAAGCCAACGACGCAGCCAACAAAGTTAGCCAAAGAAAGCAAAATGGTATTATCAATCATAGTGTGCCCGATCCAACCTGCCTAAATTTATTGGATATATAATCAGCAATTAAATTGAAAGCCATAGTCATAAAGAAAAGAACAATGCCCGTAGCAAAAAGAGCCTGATAATGCGCACTGCGATAGGGTGCTTCACCCATTTCCGCGGCAATACTGGCCGGCATCGGGCGTACGGAATCAAATATGCTTTCCGGTAGCGCCGCGGCACCGCCCGCAACCATCAATACAACCATTGTTTCGCCGATGGCCCGCGACATGCCCAGTATTACCGCCGTTAATATGCCGGATAAGGCCGAGGGCAGAATTACCCGCGTAATCGTCTCGAATTTAGTTGCGCCCAAAGCGTAAGAAGCTTCTTTGAATTCGCGCGAAACGGCATACAGCGCGTCTTCCGCAATGCTCGAAATTGTGGGTATAGCCATTATCGCCAGAATTACCGAGGCGTTGACGATATTCAGACCAGTGGGCAAATCAAACGTTTCCTGCATCCAGGGCGCCACAACAACCATCCCGAAAAAACCTAGAACTACGGAAGGTAAGCCGGCCAGAAGTTCTATGGATGATTTTAGAATCTCTTTGATTACTTGAGGAGCAATCTCCGAAATATAAACGGCAGAAAGTACACCTAAAGGAACGGCAATTAGCGTGGCGAAAATGGTTACTATAATTGACGCGACGATCAATGTGAAGATGCCGAACAAAGGCGGATCGGCAGTAGGATACCACTCCAAACCAAAAATAAAATCATAAATGTTTACTTTTTTAAATAACGGCAGCCCTTCGCGAAAAAGGGAAAATACAATCAGCCCCAGAATGACAACGGAAATTAGAGCAAAAACAAAAAATATGGCTTTAATCAGTTTTTCTTTTTGCCGTCGGTTCATAGAGCTTTTTCCTGTCTTAAATATGTTCTATCTGCCTTCATATTAGGCAAATTCTTCGGTAATCCATTCTTTTATTTCATCACGAATCGTCCTGTATTTATCAACAGCTTCCGGGAAATCACCTTCCAGTCCAGAAGGATCAGCAAAGTTTTTGTGCTGCCGTTTCTTGCCGCCAGGGAAATAGGGGCAAGCTTCTTTAGCGTTATCGCATACGGTAATTACATAATCAAATGTTTCGTCTTGAAAATAATCCAGTCCCTTCGACCAATGCCTGCTCATATCAATACCAAGTTCACTCATTACAGATATAACCAGGGGGTCAATCTTTCCTGGTATTGTCCCCGCGCTGAAGGCCTGATACTTGCCGGGGTAGAGGTTATTTAACAGCGCCTCTGCCATTTGTGACCTGGCTGAATTATGCGTACAGATAAATAAAACTTTTTGCTTCTTCATTTTCATCTAAGAATCCATTAAAATCTCAATGATAATTATGAGACCTTTAATAATTTGCGCTACGCGTCATTTCGAGGAGCAAAGCAACGAGAAATCTTTCTTTTATGTTATAAGATTTCTCCCTACGGTCGAAATGGGTGTAATGGCAAA
>PLMQ01000033.1 GCA_003142535.1 Syntrophaceae bacterium | reverse complement strand
TGACCTTTAGGTTATGCACTTTGTTTCGGAATTGGAGCTTGTGATGTTAGCTTCTATTTATATTAATTCGCTCAGCCGTATGGAAACTTTCTGAGACAACTTTTCCAGCAGGTTGGTTTCCATTTCCGGCCTGTAGCGGTCACTGATGACATCACCATTATTCCAACTCCCAACAATTTCCTTGCAGGATTGAAAAGGCACAATAGCCAAAGATTTGATAAAATATTTGTTACTCGGCGGCAACAATTTGTAATAAGGCTGCAAATTACTATTGGCCAAAATAGGCTTCAGACCGGCAGGTAAAATGCGGTTAAATAAATCAGCGGGAATGACATTGAGTCTGTTTTTCAGCATGGCTGAAGATTTTATCGCTCTGATAATGGGCGCCGCATTATCAGAGTCCGTAAGCGTGATCCAGACAAAAGGAATGTTAAATTCCTTCTCGATTTCTTCAAATAACATTTCAAAAAGTTTGGCTATGTTTTTTGCCTTAGGCAACTGCGCACTAATTTTACTGAACTTCGCTGATATTTCCAGATTTTGGCGTCTTATTTCGTCTGTTTTATTCATAGTCCATCACCCCTTAAATTCCGCGTAAACAATTACGTGATCGGATGGTTTTTCCCTAAGCCGCGATGCCAGATCAATATTACAACTTTGAGAACGGCCGGCCAGCGATTTAGTGGCCAGAATATGGTCAACGCGCCAGCCCATTTTACGTTCAACAGAATCCCGCACCCGATAGTCAAAAAAAGTATACTGGCCCGCCTCATTGGGATGATGGAGGCGAAACACATCAACAAAGCCCCACGACTTTACTTCGTTATAAGCCTGCCAGACATCCGGGTTAAAACAGACATGCCCCAGAATTCTTTTTGGATCGTGCACATCGATATTTTCCGGCGCCACATTTAAATCTCCACACCAGATAATCGAATTTTGCGAAATCAAATGCTTCTGCAGATATTTTTTCAGGCGTCCGAACCAGGCCAGTTTATAGGCATACTGCGGGCTTTCTTTATCCTGACCTTGCGGCACATAAGTATTGATTATTGTCAGATCATCATAGGTTGCCACGATGAGCCTCTCCGGATCTGCCGGTTGATCATCAAGGCCGAACGATACCTTTTGCAGCTTATTCCTGGATGCTATCGCCACTCCGCTGTACTGTTTATTGCCCTGGTAAATAACATGATAATCCTGCACCGCAAATTCAGCTACCGGGAACTTATCATCAGCAACTTTTGTTTCCTGCAGGCAAAAATAATCCGGCTTGTTTTTTTCCAGCCAAGGCAAAACAATATGCAGGCGGGAACGAATGGAATTTACATTGTAAGTTGCAATTTTCAAATTGTTGGCGGCCTTTCCTTAAATTGCTTTCTTAAATACCACGACGCACATTCGAGCTCAAGACATTTGATAAAAAATGATAAAAAAATTTGTTAAAAATTTCTTGACAGAGCTGATTAGATTTGTGAAAATATAGTCCAATAAATTGAATACCGTTTTGAGGGTCCAGAAGCAATTCTGGAGGAACAAGAATGATTGGTCGGGCCGC
Source organism: Syntrophaceae bacterium (assembly GCA_003142535.1). GTDB lineage: Bacteria > Desulfobacterota > Syntrophia > Syntrophales > Smithellaceae > Fen-1166. Next base: position 2,535 of record PLMQ01000033.1, on the reverse strand, counting down.
CAGCTAAATGTTAAATTTAGCTGGCGGCTTTTTTAATGAGACTCAAACTTCAATAACGAAGTGAATAACCTAATAACCTAACCACCTGAAGGTGGCAAGAGGTCACAAGTTGAAGTTCGTTAGTCGAATTATCCTGCGTAAGCGGTGATTGCGGAAATACAATTCAGAAAGCGAAGAGGAGGTTTTTATATGGAAGCAACAACATCAATGTCAGGAGCCGATATTCTTAAGATTACCATCGCTGTAATTGTTATTGGGATAATTTATATCGTTGCCCAAGTAATAAAATCGAAAAAAAACAAAGCGGAAAACGAAAAGAAATAAAGCGGTATCTGATAATTGTAAGATAAATGATCTTTATCCTGCGATGAATTTCCAGGTGGGCTTAAATCAGCAGTAGTACCGCCGCTGAAAAGCCTCGATGTGGATCACTATACAGCGAAAATGACAAGCCGTTTGCAAATATTCGGCTGGCTCATATTGCTAACCAAAATTATACCAGCATATTAAAAGAAATGCATTGTCGCTATTCCTAATTAATCGGCGACAACCTGATGATCTGACTTATTTTCTAATAACAAAACATTATATCAAACTCAAAATTGCCTTGTGGTCTACAGGTAAATTTGTTAGTTTTGTAGTGAGATTCTAATTCCGAAAGCGGAGGATAATGAGACTAATATTCTGAAACGAAGTGCATCGGAATTTGTTAACCTAATTATCCAGGATAAGCTGGGATATAAAGCCCGGTTGGCTCGCTTCGGAGCTCATTACCCGTGATGATGGTGATCGAGGGGATGATTCCATTTCTGAACATTACGGAAAGGATTAAACAACTATGGTTTTAACTTACGAAAAGCAAGGACACATTGCCAAGGTGGGGCTTAACCGCCCCAATGAAAAGAATGCGCTGGACCCGCAAATCCTGATGGAGCTGCATGGCGTCTGGAATGATGTTAATGAAGATGACGCAATTCGTGCAGTCATTCTCTATTCCTGTCTGCCGGATATTTTCTGCTCAGGAATGGACCTGAAAACGGCCATTCCCATATTGACGGGAATGAGACAGCCGGAAAACGAAGCGGAGCGCTGGCTTGTAGAAGTAGGCCCTCATGTCGGTGAGGCTATGCTAAAGCCCAATATGGTCAAAAAGCCAGTTATCGCCGCGGTTAATGGTTATTGCCTGACCGGCGGGTTTGAAATGATTATGGGTGCAGACATGCGCGTGGCCTCGGAAGATGCTATTTTCCAGATGCGGGAAGCCAAGCTGGGTATAATGCCAATTGGCGGCTCCAATATTTATCTGACGCGGATGTTAACACCCTGCCGTGGTTTGGAAATACTTTTGACAGCGGGTAATTTCTCCGCAAAAACTCTCTATGATTGGGGATTTCTCAATGCTGTCGTGCCTAAAACAGGACTGATGCAGGCAGCGCTCGAATTGGCAGAAAAGATAACGGCCAACGGGCCGCTGGCCACACAGGGAATTATCCGCTGTTACCGCGAAACGCAGGACATGAATTACCCGGAAGCTTTTGCTAAAGAAGTAGAAATCGGGCTGCCGATATTTGCCAGCAAGGACGCGCGCGAAGGAGTAATGGCACAAAAAGAAAAACGCAAGCCGAACTTCCCGGGCAAATATTAGCGATACGGTATATCAACCGCCCTTATCTCCGGCCGCAATGTAACGCAAATTATTTGCGGGGATGATCTGAAAAAATTCCGGAGCAGGAAATCATCTTGCTTTTTCATAAATAATTATTCATACTTGTTCTGATATTAAAAAATGGTTTCACGGAGAAACCCAATACAAAGGAGGATTAAAGATGCCAGAAGGAAAAGTTAAATGGTTTAATGATACAAAGGGATTTGGTTTTATCGAGCAGGACGGTGGTAAGGACCTCTTCGTACATCATTCCGCGATCCAAGGAGAAGGTTTTAAATCGCTGGCCGAGGGTGATCGTGTCAGTTTCGATGTTGTCGAAGGCGCTAAGGGTCCTGCTGCTGAGAATGTTCGCAAGCTGTAAAACTGATTATAGGGGCTTTAATATTTTAGGCATCGCTCTTGACATTAGTGATGAGCAACACTATCTTATAATTGACGAAATGCTGCGATGTGCGTATTGAGTCTATTCTACTGGATGTTAACGCTAAAAGAATCATAGGGTCTTTGTGGTGATTATCACCCTTATAGACCAGATCTTGAATGATGGACTCCAGTATAAAGACAAGACGGCATAGGTGGATTTCGTCTTTTTTATTGTGTGAGAACGGCAAAATTCGGGTACGGTTCGTGTGGGAGCTCTGTTCGATATCAACCCCCTGATCATTAGTTCCATGTGGGGTGGTTGCAGTTGATGCCACCATTGTTTCAGGCTGACCGTGAAGAATGCGGAAGATACATTTGCGGACTTCCGTCTGGCTGAAGAGAGTTCTTATCAATTCTTATCAATAATGAAACACCCGCAATAAATCAGATGAAAATTACCATCGTAATAGACCACTCCACAAAGAAATCATTGCAGCTGCTGGTGA
>PLMQ01000017.1:41902-104574 GCA_003142535.1 Syntrophaceae bacterium | reverse complement strand
TGCCATTACACCCGAAATGACATATTGTAGAGATGTTGTTGTAACACACCACACTAGTTCCGGCTAATCTCCCTGCTGCGCCAAATCATATAGATAGCGGGATAGATGATGAGTTCCAGAATTGTGGAAGTGACGACACCGCCAATCATCGGGGCGGCAATGCGCTTCATTACATCAGCGCCCGCGCCGTGGCTGAACATGATCGGAATCAAACCGGCTAGAATCACGCTTACCGTCATAATCTTGGGGCGGATGCGCTTGACCGCACCGAACATAATCGCATCTTTTAAATCACCGGCGGTTTTCAGCAGGCCTTCCTTTTTCCATTTTTCATAAGCGAGATCAAGATACAAAAGCATGACGACACCTGTCTCTGCATCGAGTCCCGCCAGCGCGATAATGCCCACCCAAACGGCAATGCTCATATTGTAATTAAGCAAATATAAAAACCAGAAAGAACCGACCAGAGAAAAAGGCACAGCCAGCAAGACAATCATCGTCTTTGTTACCGACTTTGTATTCAAATAGAGCAACAGAAAAATAATCAGCAAGGTAAAAGGAATAATCAGTTTCAATCGCTCATGTGTTTTGAGGATATATTCATACTCGCCGCTCCAGATCAGGCGATAGCCTTCCGGCAACTTTACTGCCGCCGCTTTTTTGCGGGCATCTTCTACATAAGTGCCGACATCCCGCCCCGCCAGATCAATGTAGACATAAGAAGTCAAAAGACCTTCTTCGCTTTTAATGGCTGTGGGCCCGCGGATAATGCGAAAGTCTGCCAGTTCTCCCAGCGGCACCTGCAATATATTGCCACTCGTTGTCATTCCTGTGGCGGCAGGTGCACTCGCTCGCGGTGCGGACATCACCGGTACAAGAATTCTTTTTAGCTTATCAAGATCACTGCGTAAATCGCGCGGATAGCGGATATTCACCGGATAGCGCGCGCGCCCTTCAATTGTTGTCGTCAGGTTCATCCCGCCGATTGCCGTTTGAATAACTTCGTTGACATCATCTACCGCCAATCCGTAACGGGCAATCGCATTGCGATTGATGACGATATCCAGAAAATATCCGGTGGCTACTCGCTCAGCATAGACGCTGCGTGTACCTGGAACATCGCGCAGTTCATGTTCCAGTTGGATGCCGATTTTTTCAATTTCCACAAGATCGGGACCGAGGATTTTTATTCCCACCGGCGTGCGGATGCCGGTCGCCAGCATGTCAATGCGCGCCTTGATAGGCATGGTAAAGGAATTGGCAACACCGGGAATGCTGAGAGCGTCGTTCATCTCATCTTTGAGCTTCTCCACTGTCATATCTTTGCGCCATTGTGCTTCAGGCTTCAGGTTGATGACGGTTTCAAACATTTCCACCGGCGCCGGATCGGTAGCCGTCTCCGCCCTTCCGGCCTTGCCGAAGACCGATGTTACTTCCGGAATCTCCTTCAGCAGTTTATCCTGCATCTGCAGGAGCCGCGCTGCTTCGGATACGGAAACACCCGGCGTTGTGACCGGCATATAGAAAAGAGAGCCTTCATAAAGAGGCGGCATAAATTCCGAACCCAGTTTCAAAAAAGGATAAACAGTCAGCGCCATAATGATAATGGCGATGATTATTACGGCTTTGCGAAAACGGATAGCCAGAGTCGCTACAGGCTCATAAATCTTATGCAGGATCAGGCTCACCGGATTTTTCTCTTCCGGACGAATTTTCCCGCGAATAAATAAAGTCATCAAAACCGGCGTGAGCGTTATGGCCAGAAAAGAGGAGAAGAGCATGGCGAAAGTCTTGGTATAAGCCAGCGGTTTGAATAATCGCCCTGATTGCGCCTGCAAGGTAAAGACAGGCAGAAAACCAACGGTGATCACCAAAAGCGAAAAGAATAAAGAGGGGCCAACTTCCTGGGCTGCGGCGATAATCACATCGCTGCGTTTTCCCGGCTTACCTTTGTGCTCCCATTCCTCAAGTTTCTTGTGGGCGTTTTCAACCATGATTATGGAAGCATCCACCATCGCCCCAATAGCTATGGCAATCCCGCTTAAACTCATGATATTGGAAGTGACCCCCAGATAATACATGCAGATAAAAGATATAATGATGGCGATGGGCAGCGTCATAATGACAACCAGCGCGCTGGGTAGATGAAACAAAAAGATCAGGCAGACGATACTTACTGCAAGGGCCAGTTTGATAATTTCATCCCGAAGCGTACTGATGGAGCCTCGAATTAAATCCGAGCGGTCGTAAGTAGCGACAATCTTCACTCCTTTGGGCAGGCTGGGAGCAATATCCTTATTAATCTTTTCCTGAACGCGTTCGATGACACTTAAAACATTTTCTCCGAAACGAATAACAACTATACCGCCCGCCACTTCACCCTTGCCATCCAAATCCGCCAGCCCCCGGCGAATTTCCGGGCCCAACTGCACGCGGGCGACATCTTTCAAATAAACCGGCGTTCCCGCAGCACTTGACCCCACGGCAATTTCTTCGAGATCCTGTATCTTCTTGATATAGCCGCGGCCACGCACCATGTATTCGGCGCCGGAAAATTCCAAAACACGACCTTCGACATCCTGATTGCTTTTGCGGACGGCTTCGATAACTTTTGTTATCGGCAAGTTGTAAGCGGACAGGCGATTGGGCTCCACGGTAATCTGATATTGTTTGACAAAACCGCCGATACTTGCCACCTGCGAAACACCAGGTACGCTTTCCAATCCCAGCTTGATGGAATAATCCTGCAGTGAACGCAGCTCGCCCAGATCAAGCTGTCCGGTTTCGTCAATAATTGCATAGGAAAATCCCCAACCAAGGCTGGTGGCATCCGGCCCTAAAACGGGATTGACATCGGCAGGTATTTTATTTTTAACGGCTTGCAGATATTCCAGAATACGGCTGCGCGCCCAGTAGATATCCGTTCCTTCCTCAAAGATTACGTAAATAAAGGAACTGCCCAGATAGGAAAAGCCGCGCACCGCCTGTACCTTGGGAGCGGCGAGCAATGTGGACGTGATGGGATAAGTTATCTGGTCTTCCACCAGATCGGGGCTGCGACCCGTCCATTCCGTATAAATGATGACCTGCGTATCGCTTAAATCGGGGATGGCATCAAGCGGCGTGTGTGTCAGCGCCCAGATACCCCAGGCCACAGCAAAAAACATAATGAGGAAAACAAAGAATTTATTGCGGGCACTGTATTCGATGATTTTAGCGATCATGATTCAGGTTTACCTATAACGTGCTAATCCAGCGGCGGCTGAAAGCCGTCCGCTGGATTAGCACGTTAAACTTTTTCAATAAAAAAAACTAAAGCTTTGTCGGAAAGGACTCTGCCTCGATGCTTGTGATCAGGGCCTTCCGGAATAAAAATACCATCACCTTGGTTATAAATTATTTTTGCATTTTCATATTCAATTTCCATTTGGCCTTCAAGGAGATAGCCATAGTGTCCCTTTTCACACCAATGGCGTGGCATCTCTTTTGAGTACTCAACCAGACGCATACGTAAATTATTCTGGTCTATATACTTGTGTCTCATTCCTTTAATTGGTGTCTCCCATTCGAGTTTATCGAAGTCTGCTTTATACTGAACTGTCATTTGAACTCCAATCTTAGCCTAACACCTTTTCAAAATAATCTGTCATTGCGATGATCCCATCGGGTGAAGAAGCAATCTCGCAAATAAATCAGAATATAAAGATTGCCGCGTCGTGCAAAGCACTCCTCGCAATGACACCACTTATCATTACCCAGCTCCCTGCCCGGCGAATGCAGGGTGGCTGGGTAATCCAGTTATTCCTTGCTGTGCGGAGCCTTCTCTGCATATATTTCCAAATACTCTGGATTCCCCTGTCTCGCATTGCTCGCAGGGGAATGACAACATTAACATTATGTTACTTTCGCGGTAGCGGTTTTATTCCCTTCAACTGCGCTTCGGAATCAACGAGGAAATTAGCCTGCGAAACGACTTTTTCTCCCGCTTTCAAACCATAAAGCACTTCAATTGATCCATCCGAGCGCAGCCCGGCTTTTATTTCACGCGGTTCGAAAGAACCATCACCCAAATCAACGTAGGCAACAATGCCCCTGCCGGTATCAATAACCGCCGATTCCGGAATCAGCAATTTGTTCCCCATATTTATTTTAATTTCCACATTGGCGAACATCTGCGGTTTCAGTTTATATTCGGCATTATGAAGTTTCAGACGGATTTTCGCCGTTCTGGTATCTGCGGAAATGGTGGGATAAATATAATCAATGGAGGAAGATATGGACCTTCCCGGAAGATACGGCAAAGTAATGACGGCAGTCTGGCCTACTTTAATCAGTGGCAATTCATTTTCATAAACATCAGCAATTACCCACAAACTGCTAAGATCGGCGATATCGAATATTTTTTCTCCGGGCATGACCTTCATTCCGGATACAACCATTTTCTGCGTCACAAAGCCGTTAACGGGACTGTATAGTGTCAGTGTGCGGATAGGTTTTCCCGTTTCCTCTATCTTTTTAATCTGTTCTTCCGATATATCCCAGAACAGAAGGCGCTGCCGGGCGGCTTCCAATGTAGCTCCGACATCTTGCGCCAACATACGGTTTATATCTGCTGATGTACTTTGCTTAGGCTCGGCCGATTGTTTTGTCCATTTTAGCGCCAAGAGCAATTCGCGCTGCGAGGCAACCAACTCGGGGCTGTAAATCTCCACCAGCGGATCACCTTTTTTTACGTAGCTGCCGGTTACATCCACATAAAGTTTTTCAATCCAGCCTTCCATTTTTGCATTAACGGTGGCAAGGTTATGCTCATTTGCTTCCACTTTCCCAACAGTGCGGATAACCTTTTGCAGCGGACGCAGCGCAACCTGAACTGTTTTTACACCGATCAGTTTTTGCTGTTCGGCTGATATTTCCACTTTCGGAACATCCTGCTCGGTTTCTTCAACAACCGGTGTTTTTTTCTGGGTTACGGCTTTATTTGTTTTCGCAGGCGTTGACGAATGCCCTGAATGATCTTGTGCTATGGCTGCGGTGACAAACAGCAAGAATAGGACAATATTCAATGCCAACAAACTTATACCAATTCGCTTTCTTTGGCTAACTTTGTTGGCTGCGTCGTTGACTTCCTCAACGTATGTACAACGCATAACTTTCCTCATTTATTCTCGCCTTCTGCGGGTTGATCAAACTGTGCTGTTATCGCCTGCAGTCTGGCTATTGCTTTTTCTCTTTCCACAAGCTGGCCCCAGTATAATGTTTCATAATCCAATAATGTTTTCAGGCGGGATATTACAGCGGATGCATCAGCCTTTCCCGTGGAATAATTCGTCAGCGCCTGCTCCAAATCCTGGCTGTTTTTGGGAATCAAGGCACTTTTGTAAATATCCATGAGCTTTTCCGACGAGCGAAGCATGGAATAATTATCCTTTATCGCCGCCGTAAGCATCAGCTTCACCGCTGCCAGTTCCTGTTTAGCGGAGCTGATATTTGCTCTTGCTTCCGCTACAGCCGGTTTTTGTTTCGTCAAAAAATATAAGGGAATATTTATGGTTGCCGTTGCGCTCCACATATCCTTGAAATCACCGGAACGGTTGTAATAACCGGCGCTGATCGCCAGATCAGGAAAGTATTCTCTTTTGGCCATCAGTTCTTTTACTTCCGCGGCTGCAATCATCTTGCTGCGATATTTTATTTCCGGTGAACGCGCGAGCGCCATATCCACAGCTTCATCCGCGCTAAGAGAAAATAATTTGTATGCAGGTTCAGAAGGGTTAGGTATTACTTCTACTTTTTGTCTGCCCAGTGTAGCGCTCATCATTGCTTCTAAAGATTGAATTTTTTGCTTGAGCATTTCTTCTTTTTCCAGAAGCATATACTTTTCCGTTTGCGCCATCAGGACTTCCTGCTGTACAGCCTTGCCTGCCGCGTAACGCGTCATCGTTAGATCTTCAATGTGGGCAAAAATATCGCGTTTGTCCTGCAGGATTTCAATGTTCTTGTAAGCCAGGAACAGATCATAATAAAGTTCCTTAACCCGTGCTGCAATTTTATGCTGCAAAAGTTCATGCATGGCTTCCATGCCTTCGACATCCCTTTTGACCATATCTTCCTTGAGTGTCCGCTTTCCCGGAAAGAGAAACTGCTGGGATGCCGAAAACATCCATTGGGAACCCTGCTCCTGACCATAAGAATAGCGGTCAAAGCCTTCATTTTGATAGCCGAAAGAAACCTGGGGATCGGGCAAGCTGCCCGCTTGCGGCACACGAAATTTTGCCGCTTCTATCCGGGCGGATGATGCCTGAATGTCCGGACTATTCTTGAGAGCCTCTGTAATTAAGCCACGGAGAGTTGCATCATCAGCGCCGGGAGCAGCACCCATCAGCAAAAAGGCCACCAGCAAGAGGCCTATGTTCATCAGTCTATTTGACATCGATATTTAATTTTACCGTTTGTGTTTTGCCTGCTTTGGTAATTTTAATATTGACGAACCACGCGCCGGACATGGAAAAATCCAGAGCCGCCGAATATTTTCCTGCTTTCAACTCCGCATTGGCCTTGTAATTCATCGCCCCCATTCCCGGCATGGCGGGCATTCCATATTCCACAACCACTGCCGCATCAGTAACATCTTTACCGGCATTATCTTTAATGGAAACTTCCATTTTATTCTTACCTGTTACAGGCGGGTTCTTGTCAATCCTGACCTGCACACTATAATCACCGCTCTTTTTCGATATTTCATAATCTTTGGCATTAGCCATGCTAAAGGTCATAAGCAAAAACATTGCTGCCATAATTACCATTACCCGCTTCATTTTTCTGCCTCCCTGAGTTTTATATTTATAATGAGTCATATATTAATCACTTCCTGAATACCTGTAAAGGCTCTAAACAATATTTCCCCCTTTTCCCTCCGATAAAAATTGCGCGATTTTTGCCGAAACCTGTGCGACCAAATCGGCAATCGATGCCTCCAATGCCGCAAACGAGAAGCATTCCACTTGACCCGAAAAAACATTTTCCAATAACTTTATCGTCTTTTGCCGGCGCGCGGATATTACGTTTGCCTGCGCATAAGCATCGGCACTTTGTTCGTTGGCGCCAAAATCATCAATCAGCATTGCTTTATGTATATTGTCGCCGCACTTTGTTTTAATTGTTTCCCAAAACTTTCTTTCAGATTTTTGGGCTCCGATATCGGCGGAATTGGCCACAATGTAATTACCGCTACTACGCGCTGCTGTAGTTGTTGCCTGAATATTCCACGCGCTAAGATATTTGATAATGACGTCGGTCGCTTCGGCATAGTGGTCGGTGGCAATAATAACCTGAACTGATTTTTTTGCAGATAGTTCCTGAAGAATTGATTGCCAGTGTTCATCAATTCGCGAATGATCAAGATATGCACCAACGAAACGGGCGACTGCATTTGCTACTTCGGGTTGTCTCGATCCCGTTATCTCAGGAAATAATTCGCATATGCGCGCCTGCATTACGTTCTTGTATCCAAGTTTGGTGGTACTACCCTTTGTCCAGGTTGCATTTATTATTTCCCAGAACAAAGCGAAGCTGTCCACGCCCAGCGTAAACAAACCGCTGCTTTTCAGATGCTTCATTAAATTATCGGGACGGGCAAACGCGGCCATCTCCATACTCAGCGTTCCCGAATAATCAAAGATGATCAGTTTGTCGGGCAATGCTATTACCTCTTGTTTAAAGCCGCGTTAATAATTTCATTTAGCTTGCGGGCTGCCACTACGGGATCGGCCGCAGCACATATTGCCGATACCACGGCGATGCAATCAGCCCCCGCTGCTGCGACATCTCTTGCATTGGATTCATTAATGCCACCAATAGCAACTATCGGATGACGGCTGAAAGTTTTAATTTTCGCGAGGCCTTCCAGCCCCCACTCACCTTTTGTATCGGTCTTTGTCGGCGTCGCAAAAACAGGGCTAACCCCAATATAATCCACATCCAGCTTCTGGCTTTCTTCCACATCTTCCCATGTTTCCACGGAAAGGCCGATGATCGCTTTCTTACCCATGAGTGATCGCGCTGTAACGTAAGGCATGTCCTCCTGGCCGATATGTACGCCATCTGCACCGCAGGCCAGAGCAACATCAATACGATCATTGATAATCAGCGGAATCTTATACTTCGCCAAGAGCTTCTTTATTCTTTGCGCTTCTTCCACAAACAGGCGCGTAGATATTTCTTTCTCGCGTAATTGCACATAGGCGACACCGCCCCGAACCGCCTGCAGGATCATATCTTCCAACGGCTTTTGCCCGCATAAACCGCGGTCGGTTACGAGATATAATCCGCGCATCACTATTCTCCATTCCCTTTAGCTTTCTTCGGCTAACTTTGTTGGCTGCGTCAGAGGCTTCCTCGACGTATTACTAAATACGCCTGCGGAACCTCTTCCTTGCCGCCGCGTTATCCTTTGAAATCTAAAGGTCATCAATTTTTAGATGCTGTTCTATATCGGCTTCCTTCAAGAGATAAAGTTTATCCAGAAAAAGCATTTGCATACTGCCGGGACCTATCGCGATTTCCGCTGCCATTTCTCCGGCAATGCCCATAACAGCCATTGTTTTAGCTGTCGCCATAAAATAGTTTTTTTCAACAGCTGCAAAAGCTCCGCAGAGAGCTGTTGCCGTGCAACCCAGACCGGTAACTTTGGTCATCAGCGGATGGCCGTTCATAACTTTAATAATTTGGTTGCCCTCAATAATATAATCAGTCGCCCCGCTCACGCAAACTACACAATTATATTTTTCACTGAGTTTTTGCGCTGTTGTTATTGCCGCATCGGCTGCTGCAGAACTATCCACACCTTTAGTTTTTGCTTTGTCATCATGGAGCGCCATAATTTCCGAGGCATTGCCGCGGATGATTGTTGGCGGTTCATTATCAATCAATTCTCTGGCCGTTTGCGTACGGTAGCTGGTTGCGCCGGATCCTACCGGATCAAGGATGACCGGGATTCCCTTTTTTTTGGCCTGATGAGCGGCCTTGAACATGGAATAAATCCAGCGTTCGCTCAGTGTTCCGATGTTGATTACCAAAGCGGAAGCAATATTCACCATCTCTTCCACTTCTTCTTCGGCATGCGCCATTACCGGCGAAGCGCCGATGGCAAGAAGCGCATTGGCCGTGTTATTCATAACAACATAATTGGTAATGTTATGAACAACGGGTGATTTCTGGCGAATGGCTTCGATAGATGAATAGATATCTTTGGCCGTCACTTGCATAAGACTATGCTCCTGTTAGTTTAATTGCATATTGGCAAATCATTATACGCCGATTCCTTCAAACATTATTGTCGAAAGATAACGTTCTCCCGCGTCAGGGAAAATGGCAACAATTGTTTTTCCGGCAAATTCGGTCAGCTTGGCGAGCCGAATTGCGGCGGCGGCGGCGGCGCCACTGGAGATGCCAACAAGAATGCCTTCTTCCCGAGCCAACCTGCGGGCATAATCCACTGCTTCCATACTATCCACCAGTTCCACACGATCAACAAGGGCCAAGTCTAGAACCTCTGGAATAAATCCTGCGCCGATGCCTTGAATTTTATGCGGAGATGGTTTCAGTTCCTGACCGGCCAGCTTTTGCGTGATAACCGGACTTTCCTTTGGCTCCACCGCCACCGAGATAATATTTTTTTTCATTTTCTTTTTGATATAGCGGGAAATGCCGGTAATTGTTCCACCGGTACCTACGCCCGCAACGAGAACATCAATTGTGCCGTCAGTATCATTCCAGATTTCAGGGCCCGTTGTCTTTTCATGAATCGCCGGATTGGCCGGATTTTTAAATTGCTGCGGCAGAAAGTATTTTTTCGGATCGGATGCCGCAATTTCTTCTGCCTTATTGATAGCACCTTTCATGCCATCCAGACCGGACGTAAGGATAAGGTTTGCTCCGAATGCTGCCAATACTTTCCGGCGTTCGATGCTCATGGTTTCCGGCATGGTCAGTGTTAGCTTGTAACCACGGGCGGCAGCGACATACGCCAGAGCGATTCCGGTATTGCCGCTCGTTGGCTCGACAATTTCCACCCCCGGTTTGAGTAAACCTTTCTTTTCGGCATCCCAGATCATCGCGGCACCGATGCGGCACTTCACCGAATATGCGGGATTGCGCCCTTCAATCTTGGCTAGCACTGTTGCTTTGACGCCGTAAGTTAAATGATTGAGTTTCACCAGCGGCGTATTACCAATGGACTGTGAATTATCTGCATAAATTTTTTTCATATTTCATCTCCAAATTATTAATGTCTGGATTCCGTGTCGCGCTTAGCTTGCCCGGAATGACAGAGGTAGTGTCATTGTCGGACACGATCCGACAATGACACTTGTTATATTATGTCTGTGCCAGCGCCTGTTCAATATCCGCCAGTATATCATCAATATGTTCAATGCCGATAGAGAGGCGAATGAAATCAGGCGTCACACCTGTTGCTAACTGCTCCTGCGCGGACAACTGCTGATGCGTCGTTGTCGCCGGATGAATCGCCAGAGACTTGGCATCGCCAATATTCGCTAAATGCGAAATCAATTGCAGAGAATTAATAAACTTTTTCCCCGCCTCTGCGCCTCCTTTTATGCCGAAACCGATAATTGCCCCGGCACCTTTGGGTAGATATTTATCCGCTCTTTTTTTATCCGGGCTGGAAGCCAAACCGGGATAGGTAACCCAGCTCACTTTCTTATTTTTTTCCAGATACTGCGCTACCGCCAGCGCATTCTCGGAATGGCGCGGCATACGCAAATGTAATGTTTCCAGTCCCTGCAAAAACAAGAAGGAATTAAATGGTGATAATGCCGGTCCCAGATCGCGCAAAAGTACAACACGGGCTTTAATGATATAGGCAAGATTTCCCAGAGCCTCTACAAAGTTAATTCCATGATAGCTGGGATCAGCCGCGGCAATCAGCGGAAATTTCCCTTTTGTCCAATCGAACTTTCCCGAATCAACAATAATGCCACCCATAGAAGTGCCATGTCCGCCGATAAACTTCGTTGCCGAATAGGCGATGATATCCACGCCAAAATCAAAGGGGCGCAGGAGATACGGAGAAACCGTATTATCCAGAACAACCGGAATGCCGTGCTTGTGCGCCACAGCGGCAATGCCTTCCAAATCGGCAACATCGAGCTTCGGATTCCCGATGGATTCGGCATAAACAGCCTTCGTTTTCGCATTAATCGCTTTTTCCAGCGCCTGTAAATCATTCGATTTTACAAAGTTGACTTTAATCCCGAGGCGGGGAAACGTATAATGGAACAGGTTGTAAGTTCCGCCATAGAGATTATCGGCCGAAACAATTTCATCACCGGCTTGCGCTATATTCAAAAGCGCCAATGTAATTGCCGATTGACCGCTCGCTACCGCCAGCGCGCCCACACCGCCTTCCAGAAGCGCAATTCTTTTTTCCAGAACATCCGTTGTCGGGTTCATCAGCCGCGTATAAATATTACCGAATTCCTTGAGGCCGAAAAGACTGGCCGCATGATCGGTATCTTTAAACTGATAAGATGTCGTCTGATAAATAGGGACAGCTCTGGAACCCGTTGTCGGATCAGCTTCCTGCCCCCCATGTAAAAGTAAAGTATCTATATTTAATTTATTATCTAGCTTGCTCATTTTGTATCCTTTCTAAATTAAGTTTGTAAATAAAATCAAAATATTTTTTGTCATTCCGGACTTGACTTGTGCCCTTTAGGGTATCCGGAATCCAGTAATATTAATAAAACTCTGGATACCGGTTTTCACCGGTATGACAGATTAAGCGGCTTGTTACAAGGACGTCTTCATAATTTTATACAATTCTCTCTTCACCGCTAAAGACAATCATCTTCGGCCCCCGCACCAGACCGACAATAGTCAGGCCGACTTGTCTCGCGAGTTTGACTGCCTGATTGGTCGGAGCGCCGATTGCCGCTATAACGGGCATTCGACACCGGAGAGCCTTAGACAGGATCTCCGAGGATATTCTCCCGCTCGTCAAAATAAATTTATCCGCAAAACCGATATTGTTAGACAGGGCAACCCCCACAACTTTGTCAATCGCATTATGCCGGCCGATATCATCGCGGTAAATCATAATCTCGTCTTGCGAAGCAAGCGCGGCGCTGTGTATGCCATGCGTCAACTGGTGTTCCTGTGATTGTTTTTGAAATGTTTTCATAAATTCTCTTATAACCTGACTTGAAACTTTAAAGTCACTGATGATTTGTACCCGGTTAATCAAATCCAGAGGATTAGAGAAAATCACGCCTTTCCCGCAGCCCGATGTATAAATTCTTTTAAAGACCAGATCGTCCGCTAAACCATCGCCCTCGATAGTCACATTTACCTTCCAACGTTCCTCATCTATGATCAGCGATTTGAGCTGCGATAAATTCTGGATGATGCCGGATGTATAAAGAAATCCCGTCACCAGATTTTCAATATGTTCCGGGCTGCATAAGAGCGTTGCCAGTTCTTTATCGTTGGCCTCAATAGTCAGCGGAACTTCCTGGCTTACCGGCACGTCTGCTAATTTTCTCTCTTCCCCGTCAATAATAATTGCATTCAAATTTTCCATATCAACCTCTTATTATTTCTTCTATAACTCCACCGCCCAATACGTCATCTCCGGCGTAAAGAACAACCGCCTGCCCGGGCGTAATAGATTCCTGCTTTTCTTCAAAAATTATCCGCAACCGCTCGCCTTCTTTTTGAACTGAACAGCGTGCCTGTTTTTTCCGGTAGCGAATCTTGGCTTCCATTTCCGCAGGTATTTCATTCGTCAGCAGATTTACTTCACCGGCGACAAGCCCAATTGAGTACAAATCTTTTTTCTCACCAACAACCACTTTGTTTTTTGCTGCGTTAATTTCCACTACATATAGAGGAGTCTTCGCGCTTATTCCCAAACCGCCTCGTTGGCCGATTGTATAATAAATAATTCCCTTATGCCTTCCTAAAATCTTTCCGGTTACATCAACAATATCGCCACCTGCAGCAACCACTTTTTTCTCCTGAAAGAATATTCGATAGTCGCCTTGCGTGACAAAACAAATATCCTGGCTTTCGGCTTTGTGCGCCACATGCAAGCCCGCTTTTTTAGCTATGGTTCGTACTTCCTCTTTATTCAAAGCACCTAAAGGGAAAAGGATGGAAGATAAATCCTCCGCTTTTATCGGATACAGAAAATATGTCTGATCCTTAACCCTGTCTTTCGGACGCAGTAGATGCCAAGTGTCTTTCTGCTTCTCAATCCGTGCATAGTGCCCGGTAGCCAAATAGTCAAAACCAATTCCTCTGGCTTTATTTAAAAGAGTCCCGAATTTTAAATAGCGATTGCAATCAATACAGGGATTCGGTGTCCGGCCTCTTTGGTATTCCGCAACAAACTTATTGATTATCCGCTCTTCCATTTCAACCGCGTAATCAAAAACAAAATGCGGAATCTGCAATTGATCGCAGACATGCTTGGCATCATCAATGGCATCGAGGCCGCAGCAACGGGTACGATCACCATCCTCGCGGATACCCAGGCACATAGTCACGCCGGTTACGGCATAGCCCGCCTCTTTCAGCAAAAATGCCGCAGCTGACGAATCAACCCCACCGCTCATGGCTACAAATACTTTTTTCTTCATAGTGTCGCCAGATCCACGGGTATTATACCCTCCGCTTTGCGGGATTGTTCAACTTACCAATTCCGCTGCGTTTCACTTTCGGAATTGGAGTTTCACAATAATTCATATCGCTTCAAATTTACCAGTTAAATGTTACTCATCATATTATTGTCCGCTTTTTCACGACGGGTCTTCACCAGATCAGCCAGTGTAACGGAGTTCAATGTTTCTCTGATCTTATCGCCTAATACAGACCAGATATCTCGTGTCGGGCAGATTCCCACCCGCGGGCAATCTTTGGGATTATTCACACAATCAACCAGACAAATCTTTCCTTCGAGGGCATCAAAAATATCCTGAACCGTAATTTCTTCAGGACGTCTGGCCAGTGTGTACCCGCCGTGAGCACCGCGCGTTGATTGAATCAAACCGCCACTGCGCAGGGGAATTACAATAATGCTCAGATACTTTTCTGAAATATCTTCCCTTTTGGCAATGTCTTTTAAGAATACAGGATTTTCCCCGTAATGATCGGCCAGATCGGCCATCATCCGCACCCCGTATCTTGATCTTGTAGACAGTTTCATTAATGAGACTCCAATTTTAAAAGCGAAGCGCATAACCTAAAGGTCACAAGTTAAAATTGGTTAGTCGAATTATCCCGCACAGCGGCGGTAATGAGACTCCAATTTTAAAAGCGAAGCGCATAACCTGAAGGTCAACTTGTAACCTAAAGGTTACAAGTTGAAATTGGTTAGTTGTAATGAGACTCAAGCTTCAGAAACAAAGTGCATAATCTAATGGTCACAAGCTGAAGTTTGCCGGTCGAATTATCCCTCGTAAGCGAGGACCTATACTCTTGATTACTACTAATACTATCGTTTCTATAGTAATTAAACCAGGGCAACCCTTTTGTCAAGAATTATTTTTGAATTTTTTTAAGTCTATTTGATTAACACTGAAAGTCTTCCCATAGAGAATAATTAAGTTCTAGAAAGGATTGGTAAAAATTATATTAGTAAATGGAACAGCAGCATATAGTTTACTGCTATGATGGTTATAAAAAATAGGGCGCTGACTCTGATTCCTTAAACTCGAAAAGTTACCGAATTAGCAAGCTAGTACAGTCAGCACCTATTATACCATTTCTAAATCAAAGATGATATTGAGGCGGCAAGAAGGAGGCGACGAGGCATATTGTACATACGTTGAGGAACCCGACGACGCTGCTAACAAAGATAGCGCTTTGATTTAGAATTGGAATTATTCTTTTTTTATTCCGCCGGATAGCCTACTGCCTGCACCAGAATAATTTTCTGGTCGGCGCGAAGCTTCATGTTTTTGGCCAGATCATCCTTACCGACCATACCGCGAACCACTGCGGCCAGTCCTGACGATGCGGAATACAGATAAACGTTTTGGGCAATGAAACCGGTATCCGCAGCCGAATAGAACTTTTTATCTTCATCATTCGTGTAGAAGGCCATCCTGGAATAGTCCGCAACATAGATCAATTGCAGCGGTGCGTCCGCTACCGAGTTTCTGGAAGGCTGAAGGATGGTGGTCGTGTTCTTCCGCAGATCGTTTTTCAAAACAGGCTCGAGCACATGAGCTTTGGCGTTATAAAGATAAAGGCCATCTTCCATGGCGACATAGACGTCGATTTCCTGCTTGTTGCTGGCGGAAGGCGCCGTGCGTTTGCCGCTGTCCAGCCGGTTGATTCCGCAAGCCGCCCACAGCAGATTGGAAAGCTCTTGTATCGGCAGTTTTTTAGTACTGAATGACCGGGATGTTTTTCGTTCCTGCAACGATTGCATCAGGGATTTCCCGCCCTTCAAATCAGGCGGAAGAAGTTTAATCGGGCTAATTTCAGCAGCCATTGCAGAAGAAACAAAACAAAATATTATAGCCATACTCAAAAATACTTTTTTCAACATAATATCCTCCATTCTTTAAATACTATACTGTCTATCAATTAAATAGATACTTCCCGCATATAACGTCAATTCCAAAACGAATTGTCAAGTTCAAAAATTTGACCCCTATTACTGTCTGATGTGTATAAAAATAGGGCGCTGACCCTGATTACCTGATTACTCCATGGCATTTGAAAACGCCATGGTTGTCCCCTAACCAAGTGTCCGTTTTACTGGGGGAAGATCAGGGTGACTCCTTGACTCTTGAAGCCATGTTTTGCAGCATTTTTCTCTTGCAACGCATTTCGTTTTGCTTTACACTTCGGGCAGTAAAAAGCAAGTTCTTATCGCAAAAAACTTAAGGAGGATTCTATGAACGTACATGGAGTGAGAAATTGGTTCAGATGGTTGCTGCTTGTAGTTGTCTTCGCACAGCTTGTAGCCTGCGGAAGCGGAGGGGACAGCGCGTCCGCTCCGGCCATCACAAGCGCCAACAATACGGTTTTTGCTGAAGGGTCAGCCGGAACTTTCACCTTCACGGCAACCGGCACCCCAACCCCCACGCTTGCCTTAACCGGAGCGTTACCATCAGGCGTGACCTTCACTGCTTCGACCGGCGTCCTGAGCGGTACACCGGCAGGCGGGAGCAGCGGCACCTATCCGCTGACCTTCACCGCCAGCAATGGAGTCCCCCCCAATGCGACTCAGAACTTTACCCTGGCGGTAGTTACCGCTCCGGCCATCACAAGCGCCAACAATAAGGTTTTTACTGAAGGGTCAGCCGGAACTTTCACTTTTACGGCAGTCGGCACCCCACCCCCCACGCTTGCCCTAACCGGAGCGTTGCCATCAGGCGTGACCTTCAATGCTTCTACAGGAGTACTGAGCGGCACACCGGCAGGCGGGAGCCGTGGCACCTATCCGCTGACCTTCACCGCCAGCAATGGAGTCACCCCCAATGCGACGCAGCACTTTACCCTGGCAGTAGTTACCGCCTCCACAGCGGCCTTGCTCGTAGAGGAAGCTTTCTCAGTGGTCGATACTGATAATACAAATATCGCCAACCTAATGACGGCAGCCGGTTTAACTGTTACCACGAGCAACGGCATTCCCGCCGGAGACTTGAGCGTCTACGCGCAAATCTGGGATACCCGGTTTAATCAGATCCCACTGACGGCTGGAGATATTACGAGCTATACGACATATCTTGCCGGGGGCCGCACACTTGTCGTGATTGGAGAAAACGGCGGCTTCGCAACCCGCAACAACTCAATTGTCTCGATGATCAGTAGCCTTGGCGGCGGAAGCATCACACTTACAACACCGGCCAACGCGCAGACGGTTTTGCCGCCATTTACCGGCCCCAATGCGGTCACCAGCATTACTATACAGGCCGCAGATGGTACGTCGGCTCCAGGCACGGGTGCCCTTATGATGCAAGACGCAAACGGCATTGGTGCAGGAATCTACTACGCACGAGGCACGTTATCCAGCGCTCCTGCCGGCAGATTGATGGTTGTTTTCGATGTCAATTTCCTTGGTACTAGCGCCGATGTCGCCTCTCACAATCTGGTAAAGAATATGATTGTCCTTCCGTAAGGAAAGATATTGGTCATCTTCCACAGTGCAGTGACCGGACAGATACTTTATCATTCAGGTGAACACCTTTCAACAAGCCCCGGGGTAACCCCCTGGGGCTTCTGTTGTTTCAGCGATTCGTGATCGATAAGTACCGGTCATGGTGTAGGTATTAGAGGTATTAGGGTCAGCGCCCTTTTTTAAATACATTTTAATCATGGGTATAATATCCCTGCTTATACGGGATAATTCGGCTAATAAACTTCTATGCGCTTCACTTTTAAAGTTTAAGCCTTATTACCCTCCGCTGCGTCCGCCTAGGCGGATTCAACTTACCAATTCCGATCTGTGACCTCGCGTGACCTCTTGCCACCTTCAGGTGGTTAGGTTATTAGGTTATGCGCTACGCTTTCAGAATTGGAGTTTCACAATAAAAAAAATATTTAGGAACTTTTTCCTTCCTTGTTTTGTCTAAACAATAAAAGGCAAAAAATACACCTGTAGAGGAGGAAAAAATCATGAAACGTTTATTAGCAATATGCGCTGTTTTATTAATGTGGGTCAGCTATGCTGCGGCCGCAACAATCGGCGATGCTATAGAAGTCGGTATTACTACCGATAATGGCTGGTCGCTGCCATTCTATCCGGCGAAAAGCCACCCGACTCTGAAAAAGGTTTACGCCGAGGCCATCAAAGGCGATCATTACCGGATTATAGTTCGCAATAAACTCAATCGCAGAGTCGGTGTTGTCGTTGCCGTTGACGGCAGAAACATCATTTCCGGGCAAAAGTCATGGCTCAAGAATAACGAAAGAATGTATATAATTGAGCCGTATGCGACAAACGAATACTCAGGCTGGCGGTCAGCACAAGATAAGATCAACCGCTTTTATTTTACCGACGTTCCCGATTCCTATGCCGCAGCTTTTGGCGATGAATCAGCCATGGGAGTGATTGCTGTTGTAGCTTACCCGGAAATTCAACGCTACGAGCCGCCAATGGGTCACTCTTACCTGGCACCGGAGATGCGTGAGCGTGCGGCAGCTAAGGATAAGGCGGCTTCGCCATCGCTTCAATCCAAGGCTGCGGAGAGCGCGGGCACCGGCTATGGGCGGGAAGAATATTCTCCTTCTTATCGGGTACAGTTCGATCCCGAAAACAGAGCTGTCGAATCCATTTTAATTAAATATGAATGGCGCAAAACTCTCTGCGACCTGAAGATTATCAACTGCGGCCGGCCGCATGGATATTCTTATAACCGGATTTGGGACAATGACGGTTATGCCCCTCCGCCTCCCTGCCGCCGCTGATGCGGGATAGTTCGACTAACCAATTCCACTGTGCTGCGCTTGCGTAATTGGAGTCTCACTACCGGCGTTAATTGTTGCGATAAGGAATCCCCAAAAAGGCAGGATCAATAATGGTCCTGCCTTTTTCATAGGTTTTTCCAAAAGACTATTCCAGCTTGGCGGGATTTGGATTTTCAGCATATTGCTACTAATATGTTGAGGAAGCCGACGTCCCGGGCACGCGTGACCTCGCGTTACCTCTTGCCACCTTTAGGTGGTCAGGTTATTAGGGTAAATCCAGCCCACCACGTCTTCCCTTCAGCCTCTTGTGCTCCGCCAACAAAGTTAGCCTTCGAGAGTGCAATGGTTTGAGGATTTGATTGGACAATTCCGGCCAAGTCAAGTATATTTTCTGCATGAGTAAATATTGGAGCACCACAGTAAAAAATATCAAGCCGTATACGCCCGGTGAGCAGCCGAAGGATAAGAAATACATCAAGCTGAACACCAATGAAAATCCTTATCCGCCGTCACCGCGAGTGATCGAAGCAATCAGGCAAGTTACCGATGAATCCTTGCGGCTCTATCCTGACCCTGTTTGCGATTTACTTCGGGAAACAATAGCCGCCTACTACAAAGTTAAAAAAGAACAGGTCTTTGCCGGTAATGGTTCCGATGAATTGCTGGCTTTTGCCTATCTCGCTTTCTTTGAACCGGCGGAGAAACCCATATTATTCGCTGAAATAACTTACAGCTTTTATCCCGTGTATGCTACGCTTTTCAAAACAAAATACAAACTTATTGCGGTTGATGATGAATTCAATGTTCCGGCAGAGGGCTACTATCAGGAAAACGGCGGTATCATCATTGCCAATTCCAATGCGCCTACCGGACGCGGCGTCCCACTGAAAACAATAAAAACAATTCTGGGCCAAAACAAAGACAGCGTCGTAATTATTGATGAGGCCTATATTGACTTCGGCGGCGAATCAGCCGTAGGGCTGATTGACGAGTATCCCAATTTGCTGGTGATTCAAACGATGTCCAAATCGCGCGCGCTGGCTGGTCTGCGTATCGGGTATGCCATCGGCAGCGAGGGGCTGATCGAAGCAATTACGAGAATAAAAGATTCGGTAAACTCTTATACGTTGGATCGCCTCGCTCTGGCGGGGGCAGTCGCGGCAATCAAAGACGATGCCTACTTTCAGAAAACCAGAACAAAAATTATCCAGACCCGTGAGCGCATATCGAACCGTTTGACGGAAATTGGCTTTAAAGTCATTCCCTCGCAGGCTAATTTCATCTTCATCAGCTACCCGCAATACCCCGGCAGCGCTCTGTTTCAGCAATTGAGAGAAAAGGACATTCTCGTCCGTTATTTCAACAAACCGAAGATTGATAACTTTCTGCGGGTGACGATAGGTACGGATGTCGAGATGGATAAGTTTCTGAAAACTATCGCCGCTATCGTAGCGAAGCGTTGAGGTCAATGCAGGTTGTTATGGTAGATCGTCAATTCGGGCTGATACGTTTTTTGCGTGGTGAAAATAACGGCCGCTATCCATTTGCCCACTCACTATATATTAAAGGTAAAAACTGTCGTGTAATTATTGATCCTGCCTGTAGTAAAGAAAAGTTAACAAAATTGCGCGATAATGAGGGAGTTGATACAGTGTGGCTTTCGCACTGGCATGAGGATCATTTCAGCTTCCTGTATCTTTTCGACAAATGCCCCTTGTGGGTTTCAGAAAAAGATTTTCCGCCGCTAACCGGCCTTGATCAGTTGCTGGATGCCTATGGCATTGCCGACAAAAATCACCGCGCTTATTGGAAAGCGGCTTTTCAAAAGCAATTTCATTTCCAGCCGCGAAATTCTGCAAGGTTTATTAATGATGGCGAAATAATTGATCTTGGCGGAATCACTGTGGAGGCAATTGCCACGCCCGGCCATACCCCCGGTCATCTGTCCTTTTTTTTTCGCGAAGAAGGTGTCCTGCTTTTAGCCGACTATGATTTGACTTCTTTTGGCCCCTGGTATGGCGATGCCGATTCCAGTATTGATGAGACCATTGCCTCATTGCGGCGTCTGAAAAAGATTCCCGCCCGCGTGTGGCTCACCTGTCATGATAAAGGCCTGTTTGAAGAAAATCCGGGGATTATCTGGGAGAACTATGAAAATACAATTTACAAACGGGAAAATAAAATATTGGCTTTTTTGGAAAAGAAGCCGGCCACTCTTGATGAAATTACGGCGGCCTGGTTGATTTACGGCCGGCCGCGCGAGCCTTTGGCTTTTTTCCAATTTGGCGAACGGGCGCTGTTAAAAAAGCATCTGGAGCGTTTGCAAAGGCAGGGCATCGTCGCTCTCGATAAAGAAGTTTATATAAAAATTAAAAGCTGATACCCTTTCGCGCTCGCAGACTAACTTTGTTGAGGGTATAATTTTTCATTATGACAGAAAAAATAATTATTGTTAAAAACGTCAGCAAGACTTTCCCCAAAGTTGTGGCAGTGAACAACCTTAGTTTTGAGGTTGAAGCGCAAACGTGTTTCGGGTGTCTGGGCCCGAATGGCGCGGGCAAGTCAACGATGATGAAGATCATTTACGGCAAGTGCACCAGAGACGAAAAACCAGCAAGCCAGATGAGCATCTTCGGTTATGACCCGAAAGACTGTGAACTGGAGATAAAGTCTCTCTCCGGCGTGGTGCCCCAGGATAATAACCTCGATGATGAGTTGAACCTCATCCAGAACCTGATGATCTATTCCAAGTTCTATAACATACCTGCCAGGCTCGCTCGCGAGCGAATCGCGTATCTGCTGGATTTTCTGGAGCTGTCGGAAAAGGCAAATTCGCGGATAACGGAGCTCTCCGGCGGGATGAAGCGCCGGCTGGTAATAGCGCGGGCTCTTTTGAATAATCCGCGGCTGCTGATACTCGATGAGCCGACAACCGGGCTCGATCCGCAGGTGCGGCACCTGATCTGGGATAAGCTGCGGCTCCTGAAAAAAGAAGGGACGACGATACTGCTAACGACGCATTACATGGAAGAGGCGTTCCAGATATGCGATACAGTGATGATAATGCATAAGGGGCAGCGGATAATTGAAGGGCCGCCCAGGGATCTATTGGCAAATAATATTGAGAAATATGTACTGGAAATATTGGATGCCGGTGCGCTGCAAGATAAACTCAAAGAAAATATGCAAGAGCAAGTGCGGATTGATAAGTCTCAGCAGGTAACGCGGTTGTTTTCCAATGACTTTGAATATTTGAAGACAATCGCCGGTTCAATGGAGAGTAGCAATTATTATCTGCGGCAGACTAATCTGGAAGATGTGTTTTTGAAAGCTACGGGGAGGGGTTTAAGTGAAACTCAATAATACTGTAGTTTGCCCTCCTTTATATTGGCGCTTATTCAGCGTCTGGTATCGGCATATGCGCGTCTATACGAAAAACATCTTCAGCAATGGCTTGCCGCCGTTTTTAGAACCGCTGCTGTTTCTCGCGGGAGTCGGGCTTGGCCTGGGCACATATATCACGCAATCAATGGAGGGGCTTAGCTATTTAGAATTCCTGGGCACCGGCCTATTGGTTACAGCGGCCATGTTCACGGCATCATTTGAGTGCAGTTTCGGCACATTTATCCGGCTGGAATTCGACAAGGTGTATGACGGCATGCTGGCATCGCCATTGACTGTCAATAACCTGATTGTTGGTGAAATCATTTGGGCAGGAACAAAAGGATTATTTTTTTCCTTTGCTGTATTGTGCATCCTGGCGGTATTCGGCGTGATTCATCTGCCCTACAGCTTGCTGGCTCCACTGGTTGGATTTCTCACCGGCGTAATGTTCGCGGTAATATCGATGCTGATAACATCGTTTGTCCGGGTGATCAATCAACTCAATTTCTTTTTCACCGGCTTCATATCGCCTATGTTCTTCTTTTCGGGAGTAGTATTTCCGACAAGCAATCTGCCTAACTATATTCAGCCGCTGGTCGAAATTGTGCCGTTGACGCATTGTGTGCGGCTTGTCCGAGCTGTCTGCGCGAATCATTACCAAATGATTCATCTGTGGGACTTGTTTTATATTGCAGTGTTTATCCTTGTTGTCGGATTCTTTGCGGTAAGAAGATTACGCAAAAGAATGGTGAACTGATACCCTCTGTCATTCCCTGGCAAAGAAACTGTATCTTAATCATTCTTTGTCATTGCGGTGAGTCGAAGCCCCGAGCAAAGCGTGTGGGGGCACGACAGTGAACAGCCTGCCCGGCGCATGCCGGGTGGCAATCTTTATTTTATCTGATAAATACGAGATTGCTTCGGTCATTACCCTTCCTCGCAAAGACATTACGTCTTCTTGACATACAATAATAATTTCCCTATACTCCTTTCCGGTGAAAGTAAGTTTTTAACCAAATCAAAAGGAGGATTCTGTATATGATTCGTTCATTCTTATGGAAAAGTCTGGTTGTTGCCTTTGGATGTGCAATTATTGTCCTTGCTGCCGGTGTGGGATCTGTAAACGCCGCTTCAGTGGGACAGGAGCTATCTAATCCACAAATCAGGGATGCTGAAGATAATCCTGCAACCATTCCGGATTTTGGTACTCATGTGATTGGGTTAACCTATAGCAATACAGCTGCGGCTGATTTAGGTGATCCGCTGAACGATGCGATTAAGGCAAAAAATTATGACAAGGCTGCATACAGAGGATTAGGAGTTGCCAACATGAAGGACTCAGCTGCTCCAAACTTCATTATTCGAAGCATAATCAAGGGAAAGATCGAGAAATATAAATCCACAATCCTGACCGATGTTGATCTTACACTTCCCAAGGCTTGGGGATTGGGCGATTGTAACGATAAGTCGGTGTTTGTCTTGATCGGCAAAGACAAAAAGGTCAAATACTTAAAGTTTACCGATAAAAATACCCCATGGAGCAGCGCGGAGATCAACTCTGTCATTAATATGATTGATGATTTATTGAAGAAGAAAAAATAGCATAATAATAATTATCCGAACAAGAAGCGGGGGTTCGAACGCAGGGAACGGTTTTAACCAATTTACTGCACTTGCCCCCCGTATTTGTTTGCCCAACCGAATACTGTAATCGGATTAAATAGCCGGGATATCCGAGGCGTTTATCAGGGGCTGTTCAAAAATGCTTAGATGCAAGGCGCGCAAAAAAACGAATCGCGAAGCGTATATAAGCATACGTTGAGCGATGCGGTTTTTTGCGCAACGCCACCTGAAGGTGGGAACCAGCAGATGAGCGTTTTTCAACAGCCCCCTGTCCTTTACTTCTGCTTTTGCATCCGCAGGTACTGAGCAAAGCCCATGTGGGGAGGCGCAACATCCATTTGCCATAACAGCGCCAGAAGTTCTCCCCGATGATGCGTTTCTTCCTGGAAAAAGTCGAGCAGCAAATCTTCAACGGGTACAAGTATTGTTGAGCCGTCCTTTTGCTTCCTTCCAACTTTTTTCGCCAGTTCTTCCGGCGTGACTTTGCTCAGATAGGCGTTGGCTTTGAATTCGACCTCTTCCAGATATTTCGTGATTTTCTCGATGCTGTCGTATTCGTTATAGTTGACGCTGGGATAATTGGGTTTGCCTTGCAGAATATAATTAATATAGACATCCAGCACAAAGACAATATGCAAGTAAATGTCTCTCAGGGAGGGAAAGCTGGCGTTGCGATCCTTGACAAGGTCCTCCCAAGGAAGCTTGCTTAAGGTTTCCAAATATTTGTGCCTTAAAAATTGACTGTACTCCAACAACTGTAATGTCTTCATCGTTCTCTCTCCATTGAAGATTTGATCCCAAGTTTATTCTAAAGTTTATAATTTAACAGCGTCCCTCTGTTGCCTGAGTTTCATCGCCCCTCCGTTTTCATCATTTCCGCTTCTTCCCATTTGGCAGAGGTAACTTTCCAGTCATTCGATTCCTTTTTCAGTGTTACATCAAAGTCCCAAATGCCGAGCGACTGTGGGATTATGTCGGTTACGGAGCCGGTCTTTTCTCCACTGGTCAGGACAGTCTGAAATACAGCCCTGGCTGATGTATTCTCAACGGATATCGTGAGATTGTTGATATAGACCGATATCTTCGGATACCGAAAGAAATAGCCGACGAGCAGCCCTTTAATACCATCGTAATTGAAACCTTGAGGATCGCTGTAGGTTTTCGAGATGTTGCTCATGATCTTCCTGACATCCTTTTGTTCACCCGCTGCCTGGATGTCCGTAATGACCTTCTTAACCTTGTCCTGGTCGCTCTCTTTGTGACAACCGAGAACAGCAATGGCTATTATGAAAATAAGGGAAATCGTCACAACTCGTTTCATGGCATATCCTTTTAATTACGCATGCGATATAAAAAACAGAGGAACATCATTTCCGATTCGGTCTGTAAATAGGAAATAGGGCGCTGACCCTATTTTACATAGTTTCTTCCCCCTCGAAAGTCGTTCTCGTTCTGACTTATGAAGCAATGTATTTTTTTGTTGCATAATAAAAGGGAGCTGGCCCTAATAAAACGTAACGAATTGACATTAAATTTTTCTTCGTCTTTTTCACTCTGATATTGGCTTTACTGTGAATCTTTTATGAGTCACATTATATTTTATTATCTCAGCCGTGATGATATCACCGTGTTCTATGTCTTCGAAAATGATTTTCCCAGCTTTCGTAAAATAGGAAATAGGAATAAACCCTTGTGCGTTTAAACCAAATTCCAAGAATATACCATAGTCCTGGATCGATACGATTTCTCCCTCAATGACTTTACCGGGGGGATTTTCTTGAATTGTTCTGTTAACCTCTTTATCTATAGAAACTCCTTTCTTCATTTCCTCTACTGCCTTTAAATATGAAGAAAAGTCTATTAGGTTTTCATATTTATTTTCAGCGAGGAATATACTCGGGTTACATATGAATATCTTATGATATTCAACTAGATATTTAAGCATATCTTCAGCATTTGCTATATCGCATTCCAAAGACATATGCTTAAATTCAAGTTGATTTGACATACGCTTTGAAATTATCGAAGCCAATCCCTGGTCACGATACCAAATATCTTCAGAACAAGCCGCTAGATAAGTAACACTTTCTAGCAAGTCAAGATGAACATGACCGGCCGGAGCAATTGATATTAAATCTTCATCATCAACAGCATCCACATCTTGCGATTCCAATACCACAGCTTCTGTCCTTGCCAAATTAATTAGCTCATTTCTCACTTTGTCCGCAGAATGGCCCAATGGTGTTAGATCGGAAATTAGACGGCTTATTTTATGGAATCCAAAAATCCCACTCGGACCACGTTCTCGATATTGATTGCTAAGCCATTTCAATATAGCTATTCTCGTAAAAGGGTCAGGCACCGTTTCTTCGGGAAGAGAGAAAAATAGATTTCTGATATTTGAATTTATATCTTGATAATATTTTCTATTTCCTCTAAGCAAGACGCGCATTATTATATGTCTAGGTAGATTATGCCCTCCTTTAGATGATCTAATTTTAAATATTTCAGACTCACCTATATGTCCGCTTTTGCAAAAGTCTAAAAATATTTCCAGACCTCTTCTTATGTTTCGCCCCGCAATTCCGGTTATTACCCTTCTAAAGAAAGAATCCGTCTGAAAAAGTGATTTTAAAATACATGCTAGATACATCCCTCTATCAGACTCTGGATATTTAACGCGCATGCCATTTTCCAAATCATAAGACAACCATGGCACCGTGTCTGATCCCATTAAAGATAGAGCATAGGTGACACGTTTATGAAGAACTTCCATTAATGAAGGTGGATCGATACGGAAAACAAGATCCTTTACAAGTGTGTCTAAAGGGGGATCTTTCCTGTGGTGATCATACGTCGTATCTCTCAAAGGCAAGAAAACGAGACATTCACATTCACTTTGTAACCATTTAGCTACATCAAACATTAGTAATTGATTTT
The DNA here is from genome assembly GCA_003142535.1 of Syntrophaceae bacterium. Lineage (GTDB taxonomy): Bacteria > Desulfobacterota > Syntrophia > Syntrophales > Smithellaceae > Fen-1166. The sequence goes on along the minus strand of PLMQ01000017.1, from coordinate 78,180 downwards.
CTCTGGTTCTTTTATCACAATTGTCTAAACTTATAATTAACCGCTTTCCTCTTTCAGCACAAAGATATCTGATGAGCGCTTTCAATGCGGCTTCAGTGTTTCCTATTAGTCTAGTCAACTCGTTTGCTAATAACTCGTTAAATTTATCAGAACCTTTCTCAAAATATGCTGCTGGTCCTTTTTCCACTTTTTTTAGCTCCTGAGAAAAAACTTTCTGAAGAACTTTAATATCGTCAAAATCTATATTAGAGTGCGCTTGCTTCAATTCCTCTAGCAGGCGATTCTTTATCCAAGTGTAGATTGTATCTTTTGACAATGGTGCTATATTCAAGTCAACAGATATCCACACAATTTGTTTTGATAAATCAGGTGGCAATGCAACTTCATGTAAGTAATCCACAAATGTTGATTTTCCACTTCCTACACTTCCTACTAATAATAGAAGTTCATGCTTAAATATCTTCGGATCTTTTAATTTGTCTATAAGTTCACGCGGTTTTTCTGTATCTTCAATAGATTGAGCTAAAGTCAATATTGGTGTTTTTAAATTAGCAATTATTTTACGGATAGGCTCGACATGTTTTAATCTCCGCTTTGATGTAACATATGCATGTTTAACAATATTCACCCTGTTTTCTATTGTAGTTGGGTTAAATACATGTCGGTAATCCAATGCCAAGCTGGCGCCAAAACCATTTTGCTCCAATTCTTCGTTCTGAATTATTTTTCCTCCCAAGAGCCTTAATGGCTTTTGAAAGACGCTATTGCCTCGGATTTCTCCGTATATTTTCTCGCAGAATTCCGACAAACTTTTTTTGCCAACAAACTTTATGAATTCGGAATATTCCGGACTTTCAGCGTAAACTTGTTCAAAGACTACATCGTGTTCTGGATTATTTGAGTCCCATGAACATGCCATAGTTTTTAATCCATCAGAGACTATTATTTTATGACATGGGTTTATACCTTTTTTAAATTGTGCATTAACCTCAGATGCATATAATCTAGCCTCTCGTATCGCCTCGCGTAAATCTTCTCCTGGTCCCTTGGCTTCTATTATCAATAAAGGCAAACCTTTTATGACAATTACATAATCCGGGAAATACAATTTTTTAGAAGCACCTTTGTCGATAGTAATCTGCCTTATGTCAGGCTTCGTTCTGTAATCCGACGGTGAATACCCTAAACCCAATGGTGGCTTTGATGTTAGCATGTGCACTATTAATTTCTGTTCAACATCACTTTCGTTTAACAAATCTTTTTTCTCACAGAAAATTGTCATCTCGTATCACCTTAGGATTATTAGGGTCAGCGCCCTGTTTTTAATACTTCTTAAAAACATGTGCTTAAATATACTCGCAATTTTCTTTTATTCAATTGTTATTTTGAAGAAGGCTGATACCCCTGGCGGCGCCAGACCGGCAAGGGCTGGTGGCACAAGAGGCTAGAAAAATCTCCCCTAACCCCTCTTTATACCCTGAAGGGCACAAGGTAAAGAGGGGAACGTTAGACTGAGGGCTCAAGAGGAAGACTTCAAGATGTCTTCCATAATTTGAAGATATTAATACTTTAGAAGACTGCTAGTTTTCTTCCAAAACGGATAAAAATTTGGAAATGGTAATCACAGTTACTTTATGTTGAGAAAGGAGAGCTGAAACTTTTTTATCATGTTTAATGTCATCATCACGAGTTACGAGATATGCCACCTGCCCCTTAATGGCTGTTTCAATGACCATATTGTCATCAGCATCCCGGCATACCACGACATCGCCCTCAAGAAAAACATGTTCGGAACGTTCATCCACTAACTCCAGAAGCTCTTTTATATCATCAGCAGAAATTGAATATTTATCTCTGATTCTTGGACGGCTAAGGACAGCGGCAAGCTCAAATAGCATGGGTTCTGAAATGACTGCCTGAAACCACGGGTATGAACCACCAAGGCATTCTTTGGAACAGCTTCCGTAGTAGACTGCGAGGCGTGCTATACCCTCCGCTTAACGGGATTGTTCAACTTACCAATTCCGCTGCACTTCGCTTTCGTAATTGGAGTTTCACAACAAACCACCGGCAAATGATTTGCGAAGTTTCGCAGGGAAACCAAATGGATTTAATATGGCGGAAATCCATATATTAGTGTCAATAACCGCCCTAATGCGCATTTTTATCTTCCCGAACTTTTTTAATCTCTGCGATTATATCCGCTTCTATCTCATTGGCATTGTAAAGAGCGGCTTTCCGGTGAATTTTTTCTATAATACGGTCAAAACGCTTCTGCCACTCATCATGGGATACTATCTTAATAGTCACTTCTTCATGCTCCCTGACTTCCACATCCTGCGTTGGTCTGAAAACGCCATTTTCAAAAACGGCGGTAATTAATCGCTGCATTTATTCACCTCCTCATTTTCCTGCATGTAAGAAGTATAGGTAAAATATCCATACACGTCAAGCGGAATCACGGCAAAGACTGAAGGCTGATACCATCGTAGGCTCAGACCGGTAGGGTACACCGGCGTATAACCTAAAGGTCACACGTGCTCGGGAATGCTGGTGGCACAAGAGGTCACAAGCGGGAATGACAGAAGACGAGGTCGCCATGACTTCGGTATTTTTACCTGTCCAATTCTTTTCTGATTGCCATTCCCAGTATTTCCAGCACATATGGCTTTTTGATATAGGCGCCCGCACCCAACTCGCGGGCCTGGTTGACACGATCCGTCTCGGAAAAACCGCTGACAATAACTGCCTTTTGGCCGGGATGAATTTCCAGAATTTTGCGATAAGTATCCAGCCCATCAATGCCGGGGTCCATAATCATATCCAGAACAATAATATCTGCATGGCCTCTTTGTAGATATTCCACGGCTTCCTCGCCGCAGGAAACCGATGTTACATTGTAATTAAGCTTTTTCAGCATTTCGCAGGCGAGATCACGCTGTCCCTGAATGTCATCAATAACCAGTATGGATTCGCCCTTACCAATGTAGTCCAACATGGATACGGCAGCTTGATCTACAGATATTTCTTTTCTTGTTACCGGGAAATAGAGGGTTAAAGTTGTGCCTTTTCCTTCCTCACTCTGAACGTTAATATAACCGTTATGATCTTTGACCGTACCCCACACGACGGATAATCCCAAGCCGGTCCCGCTTCTGCCCATCACCTTTTTGGTGTAAAATGGTTCAAATATTCTTTTCATATCGGCAACCGGTATGCCTTCTCCCGTGTCCGATACGGAAAGAACAACATAGTCACCCTCTTTAATGGTATCGTATCCCTGAATCGGTTTGTCCAGATACCGGTTGCTTGTTGTTATGGTCACCAGGCCTCCACGCATATCCGGCATGGACTCCTCTGCATTGCAAACAAGGTTGAACAGTGTCTTGCTCAGATGGACCGGAGAACCCATGATATTCAGAAGGCCTTTCTCCAGGTTTGTTTTTATTTCCACGTTGGGATAATAGGAGAGCATTTTCAAAGACTCGGGAGATTTTTGAAAATCAGTGACGATGTCGTTCATGTTGATGACTTTCTCTGTATGTACCCCTCTTCTGGCCAGGGTGAGCAAATCCTGAACGATAGCGGCAGCGCGTTCACCGCCCTTCATGATGTTCATTGCGCGTGATCTGATTTTATCCGATTCACTTGCCTCACTGAGAAGCAGTTCGGAATAACCAACCACTATGCCCAGAACATTATTGAGATCATGGGCGACACCTCCCGCCAGTGTGCCCAGCGCTTCCATTTTTTCGGCCCGATGCAGGCGCTCCTGCAAAGACTGCCGTTCTTCTTCCGCCCGTCTGCGCTCCGAAATATCACGGGTCACTCCCACGATACCCACGGGCCGGCCGGCCACGTCCCGCAGAAAACTCACGGTTACTTCACCCCCGATGTAGCTTCCGTCCTTGCAAAGCTGATTTACGGCAATGGTGCGTGACCGGTTTAAATCAACATCTTTGTTTTTCTCCAGCTCCAATTCCTGTGCCAGAATGGATGTCACCTCCTGCAGCGATTGGGGTGAAAGAGTTTTCTCCAGACTCAACGCCATGATTTCCTGCGCGGTAAAACCAAGGTACTTTTTCACTGAAGGGCTGACATAGGAGAAGCGCATATCATCCAGACTTATCGTCCAGATGATGTCTGATATATTTTCCGCCAGAAGCCGATACCTTGATTCCGAAACTTCCAGCTTTTGCAGGTATTCATCCTGCTTATTTCTGGCTTGCTCCAATTCCTGATTGCTCTTTTCCAGATTGGATGCCAGCTCTCTTGCTTCATAATATTTTTTCTGTATCTTTCGATTAGCCTCCCGGAGATCCTTGACGGCTTTAAAATAAATCCCATTTTTTAATAATTGCTTCCAGAAGGAAGGTTTGCTTTTCGCGTCCCAGCTCACTTTATACAGGCATCCTTTTGCCCCCTGACATGGTGTATCTTTCCATATTCGCTTTCCGTAGCGCTCCGCAGCGACCTGACATTCTATTTCTTCCACATGCGCAGGAGGCATATCGAAGATAGTGGGTATGCCCTCCAGAACACCTCTGGTGTAGTCGCAGTCATAGCGCGTTTTCTGTTCGCTTACATGGTAACGATCTTCCAGTAGAACCCAGGAATCGCCGATTTCGTGAATATGGACATCTCCGTTGAGCTTCAGAAGTTTATTATATACGTCGCCGTGAGAATAAATCAGCCGAGGACTACCCAGCAGACGAACTATGCGGTCCAGCATACCCAGAGCTTTTACCCGGTCAGAGGCCAGCGCCATGTTATAGACGGCGTTTTCATCCTGCAGGATTTCTATCATGCGATGGTAAAGCTGTTGAAGAAAGGAATGGGAAACCCAGTTATCCGTATCCAGAAGATACTGCTCATCGAGTTCCAGCCCGTCGAGCAGCGGGCCCAGGGAACCGTTGTTGCCCTCGCGGACATACGCGAGTAACGTCCTGGTAATGCGGCAACTTATTTCTCTGTCTGTGGCTAATCCCATAAATGTCCTTTTGTCCTTGAATCGTTTTACTAAGGCTTATGGGTTATTAGGGTCAACCTGTCCCCCATATCCTTCCGGCCTATCGCTGCAGTATGATCAACGCACCTATAACGATTGCGAAGATGGCCATAAGCGTACCGAGTCCGGAAAAACTGAGACTCAGCAACTGCATCAGACCCTCAATGATAAACCAGATACCCAACAAGATCATGCCGAGATTTTTAGGTAGTTTAGGTAGTGACATTAGAAGACTCCTTTCTGTGAATGGGTTTAGTTAATCAGGGACATTTTTAAAATACATTTCAAACAATGATGCATTTTAAAAAACATGTAGTTAAATATACTCGCAATTATCTTTATTGTGAAGCTCTAATTTCGCAAGTGAAACCCGGCGCATGCAGGGCATAGCGCAATCGCTAATCATAATCCATTAGAGTAATTCCCCGGCAACTCCTTTGGCATCATCGCCCACGATGTTGGCAGGGATGAGCATGCAGGGGAAAATATAAAGCTTGCAAACGCCCTGAAATATTGCATAATGTATATACAAAAAACAAAAGGAGGATAAGAAAATGAAGAAATTATTATTTGGAATAATTCTTTTGACGGGGCTAATCGTGTTTCCTATCATGTCAATGGCACAAGTCATTATTCCTGTTCCGCTACCTCCTCCGATTCCATTTGTTGGACCACCGAATGTGGTTGTATTGCCTGGAACTGATATATATGCTGTTCCTGATGTTGAGGGAGATTTATATTTCCGACAAGGTTGGTGGTGGAGACATCACGGTGGACATTGGTATCGTTCGAGATCCTATGATCAGGGCTGGGGTTATTATCGTGGTAATCCATCTTGGCATGGAAGAATACCTGCTGATTGGAGAGGTAATTATAGAAACCATACCTGGGGTGGTCGTACTTGGGATCCTCATCACGTCAATCACGGTGATCTTAATAATCATTGGCGTGGTGGTCATTGGCGTAATGACAATGGAATGGGACGTCCTGGCGGTGGTCAGGGTGGACGTAACGTACATGGCGATAATAGACCGGCTGGACGCACCCATCCCGATGGGCAAATGAATAAAGGTCAGGGTGGCGGCTCTCATCATAATGATGGGAAGTAACAGAAGGAAATTATATCTATCAAGTAAAGAGTGGTAATGTGTTTGCGTCATTTGCAAGTTTTGTTGCGCCGTGAACAGCTTTGCCGGTGTCAAATGTAAAGACTGCGGCCACGAATATCTTATAAGGTGAGTTTCAGCCTCCCTCAATCCGTTCTCCGGCATCCGCCGGGCAGGCTGTCGAGAGAGGGAAGATAACGGTGGACTGGATTTACCCTAATGGGCACAAAGCCGGCAGGCGGATCATTTCATGCGTTCATTTTTTAAAATTTTTTCAAAGAAAATATAAATCAAGAAACCGGCCAACATAATCAGTGCCATAATGTAATACATATTGAAATAGCCGAAGTTGAAAGCAAGCGGGCCGGAAATAAAGGCAAAACCGAAAAACGCGGAATCAAACAACATGACTAACACGCCCGATACTTTGCCCCGATGCCGCACTTCCGTCCGGCTCAATATCACTGCATTGAGCGCAGGAAAAAGAAATCCGTAAGCAAGCCCGAACATAATCGCCGTAAGCAATGTCGTGTACCCGCTGCGGATAAATGTAATCAGAAAGATAGTCAAAATAAAAATCGGGAAATTGATAAAGATTATTTTATTTCTGCCCACCCGGTCAGTAATCCGCGACAAAAACAATCGCGACAGCGCAACGGTAATCAAGGCCGGTGGAATAAAATATGAAGTCGGTATTTTGCGGATGGTCAGAGCGGCTTTATGTAAATAATCCAGATACGGAGTAATAAATTGTAAGACGCTGCCGAAACCGCCTCCCAGAATAAAGATCAGGATAAAACCGCCGATATAGTTCTTCCGGCAAATTGCGCTTAAGTAGCTCTCACTATGCACAGGCTGCTTCAGCGTTTGCGACAGGGCTGCATTGGTTTCGTGGTTGGCTATTTTTACCAAACTAACCATGCTTATCGCTACCAAACCAATTAAGAAAGATCCGATAAAATAAAAATTAAAACCCCAATGGGCGATAATTTGCTCGGCCAGCAATGTTCCGCCGGACTGGCCAAACTGGACGGCAACGGCAAAATAGGCAATGCCTTCGGCTCTGTTTTGCTCCGGAATGATATGCGCCATCAAACCAAAAACAACTGCAAAGAACATGGCATGCCCGCCGCCCTGCAATATCCGTAGAATATAGATAAGCGCGGTTAAGTTGCTTACAAAAAGAAATGACAGCGTACTCAAGATGGCAATAGAGGTGCCGGTAATAGCCAGAAGCTTCCCGGACATTTTATCGGACAGGTAACCGGCAAACGGCGAAACGAGCAGGGCCGGAATAATCGCTATCCCGAAGATAAAGCCCATATCACTTTCATTGCCGCCGATGTGCTTTATAAATCGCGGCAGTAGGAACATAAAGGCAAGAGAACCAAAATGAAATGAAGCGCCGATCATTAAGAGCAGATAATTTCTTTTATCGTTCTTATTTAATTGTGAAAGCATGAGGATTTATCGGATACAACGTCCTTTTTGAAATACATTTTGAGACCTTTGCAAAACTGCATAAATCAGCAATTATGTCATACTGGCGAAGGCCGGCGTGTACCTTTTAGGGCATATCCAGTATTATCAAGCATTTCCTGGATTCCGGCCTTCGCCGATATGACGGGCTTTGGCTGGCTTCAGGCCTTCACGACTTTCATGTAGCTTTATCGAGAAGATTACGGAATACTTCTATCGGCTGAGCCCCAACGATTTTATTCGTGAAACTCCGATTCCGAAAGCGTAGCGCAGCGGAATCGGCAAGTTGAACAATCCCGCGAGGCGGAGGGTATGAACTCTGAAGCTTGCTTTGAGATTCATACCCGTGATATTTGTTCTCTATGATAAACAGGGGAATACCCGTTAAGTTGAGCAAATGCCCTTCCTTTCTGGCTTCATCCAACCGCGGCAGATAACGGCCATCCCGGACGGCACTGCGTGTTTCCTTTTCATCAAGACCGCTTTTTCCGGCAACGGCGGCAATTACATCCAGATTGCCGATATTCAGTCCTTCCGTAAAATAGGCCTGAAAGATGTTCTCATGGAAAGAATCATATAGGCCTTGATCACGGGCAAATTCGCTGGCCATCAGCGCTGATCTGGAATTGGAAAGGAGTGTCCGGTTACCGAAGACAACGCCGACTTCTTCGCCTCGCATGCGCAATTGCTCATGAAACGAAGAAAGGTCATAACCCTTGAATCTCTCGGAGAGTAGCAATCCTGCGGGCGGCGTTTCCGGATGAAGCTCGTAACTCACCCATGTATCTTCAATAACGTATTCTTTTTTCAACCGGTCGACAATGCCCTTGCCGATATAACAGAAGGGTCAGATATAATCGGAAAATATTTTGAAGTTGATCATGCCTAAATATACGCGCAATTTTCCTTATTTCAATTCTTTTTTCAAGAATTTTTCTTGTGTTGGTGATTGTTGCGCCGTTACCCACAGATAAAGGCAAGCTATACAGCCTTGGTTCTTCGGTGGCGATAATATCTCAGAGGAATCACAATAACGAAAAAGGGGATCATATACATGGCGGCGACCATCGGCTCGACGGGGCCGAAAAACTCGGAAGAAAAAACAATCACCAATACGTTATTCAGGTTGCCCAGTATGACCGCACCAGCCAATTGATTTTCCAGTGAGCTTTTCCAGAAAAAGATAATCCCAATAATGCAGTAAATCGCCGCTAGCGCGAAGGCCACGGCAGAGGCCAGAATAATAATACCAGGCTCCTTTTTAAAAAAAGGCGCGTAGCGGTAGAAAACCCCCAGATCAATAATGGCAAAAAGCACAAGTGAAATGGGAAACTGCATTTTCATTAAAGGCGCCAGCAACCTGGGGATCAGGCATCGCAGCACTTCAACGGCAGCAATGGGAACAAAAATCACCAGCGCCAGCATGCGGAGCATGGAGAAAAAAGAAATTCCCACCTGCCGCGCGGTGACAATTTTAATGAGGAGCGGCAGCGTAAAAGGCGCAAGTGCCGATGTGATAACGACAACAACCAGGACAAGGGAGCTGTTACCCCGCACCATATTCGATATAAACGGGGCTACAACCCCGGTGGAAACGCCTGTCAAAAGCAGCGCGGAGAGCGCATAAGCCGGAGCAATGTAATAAAAAATATAAAATAGAATAACAGGTAAAATGACCAGTTTCATCACTGTGAATGCCATGATTTGCCTGCTGTGGCCTTGCAGCGCCTTCCACACATCGCTAAGTTCAATCGAAAGGTAACTGAGAAAGAAATTAGCCATCACGCAATAGACGGGCAGCGCCTGGAATAAAGAACCGAAATCAGGAAAAATAATGGCGGCAACCATCGAAGTAATGACTACAACAACAAGCAGTAGATCGTTCAGACGAAATGGCATTTGCATGGAAATGAAATATCAGAGAACTTTTCACTTATCAACTTGAAAAAGAAAGTGAATGGTGACAAGTGCGACTGCCGAAACATTAATATTTTCTTTCTGCTATTATCATTTTTCTATTTTGTCTTTTTGTGCTATAGTTTAATCATTAATAATCAGAAAGGAACCACGGCTATGCTACCCTCCGCTGTCCGGGATTGCGTAGTCCGCCACAGGCGGATTCAACTTACCAAATCCGACTTGTGACCTCTCGCCACCTCCTGTGCCCTCTTGTCACCTTTAGGTGATTAGGGTATCAGGTGGTTAGGTTATGCGCTTCGCCCTGCACGCGTGACCTCTCGTCACCTTTACCTTTAGGTGGTCAGGTTATTCGCCGGGCTTCGCTTTCAGAATTGGAGGTTCACAACAAAATGATGAAACCAGCAAAGAATTCTCTGGATATTGGAGTGGTTGTCAGTGATATCAAGGCCAGTCTCAACTTCTATCAAAATATTTTAGGGCTTGAGTTTGTGGGCACAGTTCCTTTATGGTTCGGCATAATGCACCGACTTAGATTCGGTACAAGCGACTTCAAATTGATTGAGCCGAAAGCGGTCCCCCCGCGCGGTGCCATTGGGTTAGAAAATCAAACAGGGTTTCGTTATGTGACCTTTGTAATAGAGAATCTCTCTGAGCTTTGCAGTGATCTCCAAAAATTCGGTATAGAATTTACTATACCGGAAAAAGAAATCCGTCCCGGTGTTCGCATTGCGATGGTCAAAGATCCGGATGGTAATATAGTGGAATTCGTGGAACGAAAATAATACCATCTCGTTTGTCGGTTTTTTTAACATATTATTCGGTATAAATGATATGAGGAAGCAATATGTTTCAATGGCTAACCAATCGCCGCCGGAAAAAGCTTATGCCGCTCCATTTCCTTCCGCCGGGGAAGAAATCTAACAAAATAACATTGCCCATTATTGCCTGCTGGACGATGCCGAACGCGCTCATCTGCGCACTCTTATCCAGGTTTTTCATTGATAACCTGATAACCTGAAGGTGGTAAGAGGGCACGAGAGAGCACAAACCGGCCGGAGTTTATCCCGCTTATGCGGGACCGGAATGAAACTATGAAAGATGATCTATCAGAATCTTCACGCCGATTGCAATTAAAACCACGCCGCCGAATATTTCGACTTTTTTGCCGAAGAGCTTTGCCAATCCTTTGCCGAAATACATTCCGATAACCGTCATGGCAAAGCAAACTACTCCGATAATAATCGCCGGTAATATAATCGGCGTTTTCAATAAAGAAAAACTGAATCCGACGGCCAGTGCGTCAATGCTCGTAGCGATGGAAAGCAAAAGCAGCGGCATCCCTGTTGTCTTGTCAACTTTTTCTTCATCCTTTTCTTTCTGAAAGGCTTCCCAAATCATCTTACTGCCGACATAAACCAGTAGGGCAAAAGCCACACAGTAGGCATAACCTGCTATAATATTAACAATTGTTAATCCAGCCAGCCAGCCGATAATCGGCATAATAAACTGGAACGCACCAAATGCAGAAGCCAGACGCAGGACAGGCGACCAGGATTTCTTAACATTGGCCGCACCGATACCGATCGCAACGGAAAAAGCATCAACACCCAGACCAACAGCAATTATAAAAACAGTCAACAAATCCATTTAAACGCCAAAACTCCTCACTGCCAATACTTTGCTTTTATCACTTCAGATGGATATTTCTCCCACCCTTGACGGGCGGGGATCAAGAGGCGGGTGAATATGGGATACTTATTCCGCTTCTTTTATCAATGCAAAATAATCATATATCTTCTTTGCCAGCTCCTTACCAATTCCTTCAACCTGCTGCAATTCCTTAATCGTCGCTTCCTTAATTAGACTAACCGTTTCAAAATGCTTCAGCAATGCCTTCTTGCGCTCCTCACCTATATCAGGAATATTATCCAGAACGGAACGCAAATCACTCTTTTCTTTTAATTTATGATGATAACTGACAGCAAAGCGATGCGCTTCGTCACGCACTCTTTGCAGTATAGCTAAAGCATGCGGCCATTTGGAAAGGAATATAGGGTCTTTGCGCCTAGGCAGGAATACCCTGTCTTCCGCTTTTGCCGCCGCTCTTTTCGCTGAACTTCTGCGCGCCAATTGGCTGCGTTCTTCTTTGGCGAGTCCAATTACGTCAACATTAATCTGCAATTCCTTTAACACAGCCAGGGCAACGTTTAACTGACCTTTACCACCATCAACAACAATCAAATCCGGCAAATTGTCGGTATGCGCAAATCTTCTGGTTAAGACTTCGTGCATCATTGCATAGTCATCGGCACCCTGAACAGTCTTAATCCGAAAACGGCGATAGCCTGATTTATCCGGCTCGCCGTCTTGCAATACGACGAGCGAACCAACAGCATGGCTTCCGCTGATATTGGAAATATCAAAACATTCAATTCGCTTAGGCGGAATTTCCAGCGATAATTTTTCCTGCAAAATTTTCAGCGCATTTATTTTTTGTTCTTCTTTTTTATGCTCCTGCTCCCAGACACTGCGGGCATTACTTACTGCCAGTTCCAATAAGTTCTTTTTGTCTCCTTTGACCGGCACCGTCAGACTGACCCGTCTTTCTCTCTTATCGGATAGCCATTCCTCGATTACATCATTATCAGACAAGCTCACAGGAATAATTATTTCGGGCGGAATATCAGCACCTTCGTCATAATACTGTTTGATTCCCGCCGCAACTACTTCGGGCAGATCAGTATGACTTTTCACAGGTGCAAATGATTTCTTCCCCAGAAGCTTGCCATCACGGATAAACAAAACGCATAATTGAAAATGTCCATCAGTTTCATAAACACCGAACACATCCTGATTATGTCCGGCAGCCCAATCCACATTTTGTTTTTCCAGCACATGATCCAGCGCAGCAATGCGGTCGCGCAGGCGGGCGGCTTCTTCATAATCAAGATTTTGCGCTGCTTCCGCCATCTGTTTTTTCAAGTCCGCAATTAGCGGACGGCTTCTTCCTCCCAGAAAAGCAAGAGCACCACCTACCAATTTTTTGTAGGATGCCTCATCAATTAATTTAGCGCACGGCGCCAGGCAACGGCCAATCTGATGTTCCAGGCAAGGCCTTCGTCTCAGTTTAAAATCACGGTCGCGGCATGTGCGCAGCGGAAATACCTGCAAAACAAAACGCAGTGTCTCTTTAGCCGACAAGCCTGATGGATAAGGCCCGAAATAGCGCGCTTTTTTATTTTGAATCTTGCGCACAAGCTGTAAGCGGGGATAAAACTCATCGGGGTCAAGCCCCAGATGATAATAAGTCTTATCATCCCGCAGAAAAACATTATAGCGGGGACGATGCTGCTTGATTAAATTGTTTTCCAGAATCAGCGCTTCTTTTTCCGTGGCGGTTGTGATGAATTCAATATCGCTGATGCGGGAGACCAGAAACGGCGCCATCGGGCGCGCATCCTTGCCCGTGAAGTAAGAACTGATGCGGCTTTTCAAATCATTGGCTTTGCCTACGTAAATGATTTTTCCCTGCGCATCCTTCATCAAATACACGCCAGGACAACGGGGCGCCAGCTCAACTTTTTCTTTTAAGAGATTGCTTTCTGACATAAAAATTGTCTTTAAATCTTCTTTGAGCTCTAGCTATCCGAATCGACATCTTTGATGGGAAGTATTTGCCGAAAGCTCCGTACCGTCAATATTATGAGCAATTTTTGTTCATGCCGGTAAATAATTCTATAGTTGCCGAAGATAATCTCTCTAATACTCGGCACATTAAGTTCAGGCACAACGCGGCCCATTTGCGGATTGCCCTTGAGCATTTCAACTTTTTCAAATACAGAATCCACCCACTTATTGGCGGCGGAAGGATTATCATCGGCAATATAATCGGATATTTCTTCTATACGTTCAACAGCCAACAACGACCAGATGATCCTCATGTGCGAATCCTGCTCTTGACACGTTTTCGAGCTTGTTCATGGGATATCACCTGTCCTTCGCCTATCTGCTTTGTGGCAATCTCAATATCGTTAATCAGCTCGAATTTATCGACCATGCGTTCATACTCAGAAACGTCCAGAAGAACCGCTGCACTTCTTCCATGCTGTGTTATCACAATCGGGCGTTTTGTATCGTGTACCTGATTGATGAGGCTGGAAAAATTAGAACGTAAATCAGAAACCGGGTGAATATCTGCATCCAATGCAATTCTTGGCATATTTATTCTCCTTTATTTGTATACCTTTATTGTACGAAATAAAATACATTATTACGTACCAAATGTCAAACAAATTATGGCTATTAATGATTTAAATATCATTGATGCGAGACAGCAGAAACGGCGCCATCGGGCGTATATCTTTACCGGTAAAGTAAGAGCTGACACGGCTTTTCAAATCATTAGCCTTGCCGATATAGATAATATTACCGGCGGCGTCTTTCATCAAATAGACACCAGGACTGTGCGGCGTCAACTCAACTTTTTCTTTAAGGGAGTTATTATCTTGCATAGTTTTTAAAATGTTAACGCTGATATATAATTGATTTACAGATATTGTGCAATGATGTTCTCGCTTGATTGTTGTTTTAGGAAAAAATCCTCACAATTTGTCCGAACAAACCGTGACAAATGGCTTCACCTACAAAGTCTTAACATGTTTGATCCAGCAAGGTTGAAGATTACCAATCAAAATGTTCAATTTCACTGTCCACGCAATTAATTCATATTTGATTATTTGCCAGACTTAGACCAACAATCATCCCATTCAGAAGGAGCTTCGGTTTCTGAATTGCAAGTGGCAACGCAGTTTTGAAATTCTACGTTACATAGTCTCCTATCTGAATTTATATTAAAACAGGCTTGCTGTTTGCTGGCGCAACAACTAATGCAATTTTGTATACGTGTTTGTTCCGCGATAGAGATGTCAGAAAAAGGGAAGATTAAAAAATACAAGATTATGACAAAACACGAAATAAGGAAAAATATTCTCAACTGTTTCATAATGTCACCTCCTTCAATTTAAATGACCGACCTATCTCTCGCCTACACTACTAACAAAGAGAAAATCTTTTCATACTAAGTTGCAGATTAACAAAAGAAATGTTTAATAATGTGTAAGAGTACCTCCTGAAGAACTAAACCGCTGCGCGGTAGACTTAGAGCCATATATTAGCACCAAATAATGGTTGACAATTCACGGTTTGTATTGTTACTTGAAATTAAAGGGTTTTTTGTGGGGATATACCTCGATTGAAACCCCATAATATATCGTGTCACTTCAACTGTGGCTCCGTTCTTCATGCTTCAATCCAAAATTAAAACAATACCATAAATTTATCTACTCTTTGGCTTACCGCAACTTCGGATTGAAGCTTATTCGAAATAAAGTATGTATGCGAAAATCGTCCGATGCTACATTTCTCCTGAAAATAGACCTTTCTCCAGATAGTATTTACATAGCTTTCCACCTTTCCTTTCACTATGTGAAGGAACCAGCCCAGATTATAAAAATTTCTCCTTCGTGCTCGATGGCAACATTGTTTTGTTCTTATGACCGGCTCATGTCAGTTTCAGGAACGGGGTTTTCACCACCAGTAAGTATCGGCCTTTTTTCACCTGGTTGTGATTCGTGCTCTTATCGATATGCTACACTGAGAGGATCTGAAGGGCAAGCAATTTTCATTAAGCATTACCGTTTGTACTCTCGCATGGTTCTCGAAATCAGTCAAACCTTGAGTTCAGGAAGGATTCAAGTGCTCTTGTGGCTACCTACTTTTCAATGATTTTCATGTTGGAATTGGAGCAAGAATTACCACTTAATACTGACATTAATTTCAGGGCGGACAAAGCCGTTGTGCAGATCGCCACAATTCATATACACCGCGATAAATAACCTGCTGAAGATAAGGCCGCCAGAAGCTATACTTCGCCAGTATTAACGATTTCTTGTCATATCTTGCCGTCAATCAAATTCGTCAATTCCGCCTCCGGCACAGAGCCTAAGCGCAGCCTGCCGTCCGGCAGAATAATCGCCGGCGTTCCGGTTATGCCCAGGGATTTGGCCAGTTTTAAATTGTTGTCAACTTCCTCTGTTTTGCAATCCGTTTTTTCTATCTCTTTTTTATCAAAGCAATCTTGAAGCAACTGCAGGGAATTGTTGCAAACTATGCTTTTGGATTTCCAATAAGCATCTTTGTGCATTTCCAAAGGATACATTTTAATATAAAAGGCAATATCCTTTCTCTTGTCGCTGATTTGTTTTATTACCTTGTGAAGGTCGGCACAGTATGGACAGTCCGGATCGGTAAAAATAATAACCTTTTTTTCTGCTTTTAAATCGCCCAGAACAAGGGCTGCGGTTAAAGAGATTTTGGAGATGTCAATCCGCTTTTTATCCTGGATTTCCCTGGCCGACTGGGCTGTGCGATTCGTCATGGTCTTCATTTCCACCAAGTTGCCAAAAATTAGATGGGTTTTGGCAATATCAAAATAAAAAATGGCCGGTTGCCCACCCCGGTCTATAGCAACTTCGCATATCCCAGCCAGTGGAGATTCTTTTATATATAATATTTCCGCATTATTAGCGTTTATGTTTTTCAAAACATCCTTAATTTCCGACGGGGAAATTGTATCGCATCTTTTCTTCTCTCCGCTATCTCCCGCGAAAACCGGATAAACCGTAAAACACAAAATTAATAGATGTAGAATAAAACTTGTTGAAAAGTATTTACGCATTTTTGTAATCCCTTCGTTGAAATTAAATAAATTTATCCAAGATATTCAGTATGTTCTAGGTATTATTCCATCTCTAAATCGAAGATGATCTTAAGGCAACCTTTGATAAGACAGTGCTTATTCATGGTTGGACTATAAGAAATGCGGTTATGTATGTCAAGGAGATATTGACCTTAAATTATTGGGGTGTCGATGTTTGTTGTCAGGTGTGAATTGTGCTTGTTACCGTTCGAAAGAAAGTGTGTCCGTGAAAAATCCTAAATGCTCACTTACAGGAAGCAACAAATACCCTTGATATTTAAAATAATCAACCCTCAAATATGCCATATTTCACTTATTACTGTTTAAGTCGGATTTAAGATCGACCGCAGTGAATAGCGCGAGATTGAATCCAGGTTGTACCGTTTGCCTTTTATGATCGCCTCCGCGGCCTTCAGCCCGCTTTTGATGGCGGGGCTGATACCTTCGCCCATGTCGATGGTGGCCAATCCTGCTGAGTCGCCGACCAAAAAGGCGTTTCCTTTGCGGATTTCCGTAAGGTCCTGGCGAAGGTAGTAGGAATGTGCCTCAGGCCGATAGTCGTGCCCGCGTACCATCTCCAGCCGGTCGAGCTTTTCAACCAACCGATCCCAATGGTTCTTGAGACTGTCACCATTGGCATTGAGTCGTTCAGCCTTTCCTCCCACGCCCACATTCACATACCCATTGGCCTTGGGGACATACCAGGCATATCCTGGCAACCGGTCCTCGAAAAACCACAGCCAGCAGCGTTTATCGGTATAAGTATAGGGGAATTCCTCTTCCTGGGCGACAATCAGCGACTGCCTTTTTTTCAGATTGTCAGCTTTGAATATGCTTCGGTAGACCGGGCAGTAAGTGCCTCCCGCGCCTACTAGGTAGCGGGCCGAGAACCGACCGTCCACCACATAGCCATCAGCAGATCGCTCAATGCTTTTCACCTTGTGCTGCTGAAACGCTGCACCAGCCCGGCGCAGTAGCCAATCGTCAAATTCATATCTGCGAATGGCATACTGACGGGTGGGAAGTTTGAAGGTGAGACTGTAGAGCGAGACCTGGAAAGAACGAAAGGTGGTCAACCCATATGGATAGTCTTCAGTGTTGGAAGCCAGGTCTTTGAACACATCGGGAGTAATCCAGCCGGCGCACGGTTTAAATCGCGGAAAAGTGTTTTGATCGAGGATAAGACAATCTACGTTGGCCTGCTTCAAGCGCCATGCGCAAGCCGAGCCGGCGGGCCCGCCGCCAATGATGAGCACCTCTGTCTGGATCATGGTGTACCTTTAACGGAAACGGCAGTCCGGCTGAGGCGTGCCCTGCCGGGTTAGAACGATTTGCCACAACTGCTGGCTTCTGGACCGGAATGCACCGGCGCAACTCAATAAGTAGAAGCGCCACATTTTATAAAAACGGTCCGTATATCTCTCCCTCAGACAGGGCCAGGCCTTTTCAAAGTTGGAATGCCATGCCATCAGGGTCTTGTCATAGTGTGGGCCTATATTGTGCCAATCTTCCGCAACAAAGAGACCTTCCATAGCCTTGCCGAGTTGTGCAATAGAGGGCAGCATACCATTCGGGAAGATATATTTGTGTGTCCAGCCATCCGTAGATGTGACACTCTTATTGCCGCCTATGGTATGTATAAAAGCGATGCCGTCTTCCTTCAAACAGCGGTCGACTACCTGAATATAAGTGCTGTAATTCTTATAACCCACGTGCTCCATGATGCCGATCGACAAAACCGCGTCAAACTTGCCTTGCACCTCGCGGTAATCCTGTAAACGCAGCTCGACGGGCAGTCCCTTGCAGAGCTGCGTACCAAGCTCCACCTGTTTTTTAGAAACAGTGACACCCAGCACCTGCACGCCATATTTTTCCGCGGCGTATTTGGCAAAACTCCCCCAGCCGCAACCCATTTCCAGTAAGCGCATGCCCGGTTTGAGGCCGATTTTCTTGCAAATCAAGTCAAGCTTTGCCTCTTGGGCATCATCTAACGTAGTGGCATTCTCCCAGTAGGCGCAGGTATAGTTCAAACGCTTATCGAGCATGGCGCAATACAGATCATTGCCAAGGTCATAGTGGCGTTGGCCGACCTCGTATGCTCTCCATGGCGCCTGTAAGTTCAAAAGCCTGCTTTGCAAGATGTGGAACAGAATCTTCCAATCGCCTTTGATTTTCACATCTAGCCGGGCGCGTAAGGCGCGGTCCACCATCTGATCAATCTCTTCACAGTCCCACCAGCCATCCATGTACGATTCACCCATCCCCAGTTCTACATCGCGCAACACGCGCTCATGGAAGCGTTTATCATGTACCTGAATATCCCAGGGATTATTACCATTTACCTGAATACCGGCAAGGTCTAACAAACCGCGCATAATATTTTCAGATTTCTGAGTAGCCATAGTCCTCATTGATTGAATTGACAAAGCATTATTTCTTCGCGGGGAAAGTATATAAAAAGAGATGTTGGGCGTCAATGGAGTTTTTTGTCACTAGAATATGGGCCATCTTATCACTAATCATGGAGGTGTGGATCAAGTCATCCAATATATTGGTTGAGCAATCCAGCTTTCGACTGTTTCGACTGCTACGAGGGGCTCCTTCGGCAGTCTTCCGACAAATCTCTTCTTGTACACGTCAAATTCTCAAATCTTTATGCCTGGATGTATTGTCCAAGGAATAGTCGGGCTTAGTGTATAAGTAATCATTACCATTTGAAATAATGCATGAAAGGGGAAAAATAGAGACGCTCTCTTTCAGGAAGAAGTCGATTATCTGTTTCACGTGCCAGTGGTAGGCAGTTGTCAGAATTAAAGATTACTGATGGAAAGAAAGTAACTAACGGGTCAGCTGTATTGTGGGTACTGGCACTGACATTGAAAACTTACTAATTAGACAATGAACACCAATGTCCGGCTGCCAATAAAGTACTAGCAGTATCATGCTGGAGCCGATTGTTAGCACTCGAAACTTTGAATTTTTCGTTTATTGATTTACGTAAATTACCTGATACAGTTATGAACAGCAAGATATTTTTATTTGGATAAGATAAATTCTTGAATTCCTTTTATTCAAAAATTCATTACATCTTTTTATAATATTTCTTGGTATTTAATTTAGTTTTCCTTTTTTCGACGTCCTTCCATGATTTTTCAAAAAATATTACGAAAAATTCAGGAATTCCTGTTGACTTCTACTATCGTTATATATATCAATAAATTCAGAGAGGCAAATAAAAAGGAGGAAGTATAAAATGATGAAACGGATTAATATTACAGGCTTACCGTTTTTGATCTTGGGATTATTTTGGGTAGCGGTTACAGCCGGTTGCGCCAGCGGACCCAAGCCATTGACCGAGGCGGATAAACAGCTGCAATTGTCCGGGCAAATAGTCAATGAGGTACGGATTGTAAAAATGGAGGCCAAAAAATACGAATTCATTCCAAATCCCATCGTCGTGCGCCAAGGTGAAAAAGTACGCTTGGAGGTTACTAGCACTGACGTGAATCATGGGCTGGCTATCCCGGCGTACAAAATTAACCGCAAACTCGAACCGGCCAAACTGGAAGTGATCGAGTTCACGGCCTATCAAAATGGTTCTTTCCCAACCCACTGCTCGGTGTTTTGCGGCATAGGGCACTCGGGCATGAGCGGTAAGTTGATAGTTTTGCCTGCGGGTCAATAGACATCTGCTTGGGCAGGCATTGTCATCAGGTGTGAATTATGTTTATTATCGATTGAAATACTGCATTTTCGTTTCGGTTAGCTGGTTGTGTAGTACAGGAAGAAGTCAGTGGTTGTTTTATTTCTCTCTTGTTCCCCTAGCATCAAACGAGCAGGCCAGCCAGAACAACCGAAGTTATCCCATCTCAATTAGAATTTTGTTGAGTTCTTTTATTTCATCGCGCAGTTCAGCAGCTTTTTCAAATTCCATATTCTTAGCTGCCTGTTTCATTTCTTTGGTGAGCTTGGCAACCAATGCCGGCAGGTCTTCTTCTTTAACGGGCATCAGCCCGTCTTTACCACTTACCGGCACGGTCACGTAATCAGCTTCATAAATAGAACCCAATACATTGCTGATCGTCTTTTTGATTGTTTCTGGCGTGATATTATTATCTTCATTGTATTTCTGCTGAATAATCCGGCGGCGTTTTGTTTCATCAAGGCAAGCCTGAATGGACTTGGTAATCGTATCGGCGTACATAATGACCTTGCCGGCAACATTACGCGCCGCGCGGCCGGCTGTTTGAATTAGTGAACGTTCCGAGCGCAGAAAACCTTCCTTATCGGCATCCAGAATGGCCACGAGCGATACTTCGGGAATATCCAATCCTTCCCGCAAAAGGTTAACTCCCACCAGCACATCAAAATTTCCCAGGCGCAAATCCCGGATGATTTCCACCCGCTCCAGAGTATGGATATCGGAATGGAGGTAACGCACGCGAACATCCAGCCCCGAGTAATAATCAGTCAGGTTTTCCGCCATCCGCTTGGTGAGAGTTGTCACCAGCACCCGTTCATTCTTTTTCGCTCTTACCCTGATTTCTTCGAGCAAATCATCTACCTGATGTTCGACCTTCTTGACTTCAATTTCCGGATCCATCAATCCCGTGGGACGGATTATCTGCTCGACTTTTGTGCCCTGCATCTTTTGCATTTCGTAAACAGCCGGAGTTGCCGAGACATAAATCCGCTGATTATGCAGAGCTTCATATTCTTCAAAACGTAAAGGACGGTTATCCAATGCCGATGGCAGGCGGAAGCCATATCGCACCAGCGTTTCCTTGCGCGACCGATCCCCGCGAGACATGCCGCCCAGCTGCGGCAGCGTTGCATGGCTCTCATCAATTACGATGAGTGCATCATCAGCCAGATATTCCATCAAAGTCGGTGGCGGCTCGCCAGGCTTGCGGCCAGTCAGATGGCGCGAATAATTTTCAATGCCCTGGCAGTAGCCCATTTCCTGCATCATCTCGATATCGAAATTAGTGCGCTGCTCGAGGCGCTGCATCTCGAGGAGTTTATTTTGTTCTTTGAGGTCGGCCAGCCGTAATACCAATTCGGCCTTAATGTCGGTAATCGCCCGCTGCAAATTATCTTTGCTGGTGACATAATGGCTGCCCGGATAGATTGCCGTCTTATTAACGCTGCTTAATTTTTTACCGCGCAGCGGATCAATAAACGACATGGATTCGATTGTATCGCCGAAAAATTCTAATCGTAGGGCACGCTCTTCCTCATAAGGCGGGAATATTTCCACCACGTCGCCGCGGACACGAAAAGTGCCGCGATGAAAATCAATATCATTGCGCTCATACTGAATTTCCACCAATTTGCGCAGTAGTTCATCGCGCGGAAATTCCATTCCCTCTTCCAACTGGACTATCATTTCATAATAGGCTTCCGGCGAGCCCAAACCATAAATGCAGGAAACGCTGGCAACAATGATAACGTCACGCCGCGTCAAAAGGGAATGCGTTGCGGAATGGCGCATCTTGTCAATTTCTTCGTTGATGGCGGAATCTTTTTCAATGTAGGTATCAGTTGTGGGCAGATAGGCTTCGGGCTGGTAGTAGTCATAGTAGCTGACAAAGTATTCCACGGCATTATCGGGAAAGAGGCCTTTGAATTCCTCGTATAATTGCGCAGCCAGAGTTTTGTTATGAGCGATGACCAAAGTCGGCCTTTGCACGGCATATACTACATTGGCAATAGTAAAAGTTTTACCGGAGCCGGTAACGCCCAGCAGGACTTGATGTTCCTTGCCCTCGTTGAGGCCGCGCACAAGCTTGTCGATGGCCTGCGGCTGATCGCCTTTAGGAACAAAGCCGGTTATCATTTTAAATTGATTCATATCATTAGCCAATAATTAGAGTTGCCTACTTTATCAGGATTGATGTCAATCCTCAATTGCCGAAAATCCAGAGTTTCTACAAAAAAATCGTAGGCTCTGACGGGATTGTCTTTGCCTACATACTCTTCTAAGCTCTGGGGCATTAAGTCCAGCTGATAACGGTCGCAGCAGCAATATGATAGAGTATTTTCCTATAATAATACTCTATCATATCAATATGCCAATGCAAAAAGCTTTCTCTTGCTTTTTTAATCTTTTCTAATATTCTGTTGTCAAAAAACATGGTTAATCCTTAATTACGACACAGTCTGGGATGCTGGGCTTCGCTGCCGGAATGACGAAGGTGAGTTTCACCCTCCCTCAATCCCTCCCCTCATACCCTAATCACCTAATACCCTGAAGGGTACGAGCGGGAATGACATGGTTTGTGTATTTTATCGCCGAAAAAGATTGGGAAGGCTGCGGCGGGCTGGAACTTAACAACGAGATACGTGTCACTATCTCCGCTCAGGCGTGTCTCCTTCTTCTCGGTATTCCTCACAACTACTATAAAAATGTTGAATCTATAATTATTTATCCTTTCACCGTTTCCCACCCCCGCGCTTTGCCTTGTATGAGCAGTTCTTCTTAGTGATTAATTAAGTATACTGTCCACCGAATTCCAAATATCAGCAAGTCATCTCATATGCGGTGACTAATCTTTTGTTGACATACAAGGCCGTTCTTCCTATACTTCGCCAGAAAAAAAGCAGGTTCTTATCGACGAAACAAATGAGATGTAATGATGGAAAAATATTATGAAATTAACGCGCCTGCTGTGATCAGCGAACCCATGGAGGAAGAGCTGGTGGTGATCAATCTGGACAGCGGCTGTTATTATAGTCTGAATAAAACGGCCACTCTTCTCTGGAATCAGTTGGAACAGGGTTGTTCCATAAATCAGGCCGCCCGTCAGATGGCACTGTTTTATGGAAGTGATGAAGCCTCGGTAATAGCTGATTTTACGAGTTTTATCGAGCGCCTGATGGAGGAACAGTTGATCAAAGCCGGTAATGGCGATCCGAAGGATTGGCCGCTGTCGAAAGAAAGACAAAGTGAACCGTACCTGAAGCCGAGCTTTGAAAAATATTCCGACATGCAGGAGATGCTGCTCTTGGACCCGATTCACGAGGTCTCGGAGGTTGGCTGGCCTCACCAGGAAAAGAAATAGTTAATGAACAAATTTGAATCCCTTTTGCCGGAAATACTTACCTACTTCGGTAATGCGGTGCTTGCCTCCGCCGACTTAAGGCAGCGCACTCTGTCGCTTTGCGGCAAGCAGGTTTGCATCGCCTATTCTTCGGAAATACTGGAAACCAGCCTTTTCAAGGCGTTTGAACATTTGGAAACTATAGAGAACACTGCTGCGTCGGCATTCCGGATTTTTGTCTGTGACGGAAATGTATTGAACAGGGATTTACCGGGCTGGGCGCAGCTAGTGGAATTTTCTGCCAAAGACAAGAAAATTCTGATGTACAATGCAGGGGATATCCACGCGCTCTATAATCCGGACAGCAAGGTATTCAGCCTGGTGGACACCGCTTCGGGCCATGGTTGGTATTATTTGCCGCAGGCCGCAGACCTACCCTACTATGAAAAGGCCGCGCCAATGCGCATGCTTCTGCACTGGTGGTGTGAAATGACTGGGCGGGTTCTGGTTCATGCGGCAGCGATAGGTTGGGCTTCCAGGGGTGCTCTGCTGGCCGGACGCGGCGGTACCGGAAAATCGACCACGGCGATGCTGGCGGCGCAAAGCGGCTTTAGCTTCCTGGGTGACGACTACGTGGTTCTTGATAACGCTCACGGGCCTGCCGTGCTGAGCGCCTATAACAGCGTCAAGTTCAGATGGGAGATGGTTGAACGGCTCCCGTCTACAGGAACGCTTTCTGTGAACCATCCGAAGGCCGATGATAAAGGCTATTTTTACCTGCATGAAACACACCCGGAATCTCTGGTCAGGACGCTGCCACTTAAGGCGGTTCTACTGTCGACTATCGAGCGACTGGACAAGACGACATTTGTTCGCCTCCCCTCGACCAAGGGATTGCTCAGCTTAGCGGCCAGTTCTATTTTCCAGATGCCCGGCAGCGGCGGGCCGACCCTGAAAAAGTTGGCGGACATTTTGAGAGATATTCCCGTCTATCAAATGTCCCTGGGAACGGATAACGAAGAGATCGCACAGGCTTTAAGAGATTTTCTGACTGGTCCGGCAGAATGATAGCGTTTTGCATTCAAAGGATAACGAGGCGACAAGGAAGAGGCTTGGGCGGATTGAGGAAGCCAGACAACCCAGGCATGCGCCGGGCAGTCTATGCCAACAAAGTTAGACGAAGAATGCAAAATGGCATAAGGAGAAAAAGAGAATGAACCACCCCAAGATCAGCGTGATCATTCCGGTTTATAACGGCGAAAAATTTCTGGAAGAGGCAATTAAAAGTGTACTCAACCAGGAGTACGACAATCTGGAGTGTATTGTTGTTGATGACGGCTCGATTGACGGCAGCGCAGCCATCGCAAAAAAGTTTGGGCAGGTCATCTATCTCCGTCAGAATAACGCCGGGGTGGCGGCAGCCAGAAATCGCGGGGTGCGCAACGCCTCCGGCGAATATCTGGCATTTCTCGATGCCGATGATCTTTGGGATATCAAAAAACTGGCGACGCAGATCAGCTATATGGCAGAAAATCCGGATATTGGCTATTCTTTTACGAAACACAGTTTATTCCTGGCCGAAGGGGTGAAGGAGCTTCCTGCCTGGGTCAGAACACAGCAATATGAGCAGGAAATGAGCGCCTATATTCCCAGCGCCCTGGTCGTGCGCAGGTCTGTTTTTGAAGCTGTAGGAAACTTCGATGAAAATTATCGGGTCGGCGAAGACAGCGACTGGTTTCTGAGAGCCAGAGATGCCGGTATTAAATTGGGAATTATTAAGGAAACCCTCCTTTACAAACGCGTGCATCCCCAGTGCCTGTCGAGTCAGACCGAGCTAAGCCGGAAGAATCTTTTGAAATCAGTTAAAGCTTCACTCCTGCGGGTCAGGTCCGCCGATAGGGTCAGCGTCATTGTGCCTGTTTACAACGGCGAAAAATATCTTCAAGAAGCCCTGGACAGCGTGCTGGGCCAGGCGGTGAGACCATTCGAGGTACTGGTTATCGATGACGGCTCAACAGATTCGACGGCAGAACTTGCCCGGCAATATGGCGACCGCATTCATTATATCAGGAAAAGTAACGGAGGTGCGGCGACAGCTCGCAACGACGGCGTTAAAAGTTCCAGTGGTGAATATCTCGCTTTTCTGGATGCCGATGACTACTGGGACAAGCAGAAGCTTGCACTGCAATTGCGGGAGATCAAGAAACCAGGCGCGGCCAACATGATTTTCGGGATGACAGCTCAGTTTTACAGCCCGGAAACTGGTGAGGATTTCGGGCAGCAGTATCAATGCCCCAGCCAGCCAATGAAAGGCGCGAATCCCGGGATAATGCTGATGAAGCGGAAAGATTTTCTGAAAGTCGGTCTTTTCTCGACGGAATATAAGACGGGCGAATTTATCGAATGGTATCAACGTGCGCAGGAAGCAGGGATGACCTCGGCATTTCTGCCGGAAGTTTTGATGTACCGCAGGATTCATCCCTTGAATCACGGTATTATGCAAAAGCAGCAGACCGAGGATTATGCCCGGATTGTCAAAGAGATGCTACTGCGCAGACGAAAGAAGGAAGCAGATGGTCAAGCCTGACGAGCTGTTGCTGCTATATGCCATATTGGAAAAAAACGATAGCATGGCCCTCGCCTATTATGCAAAATGGACTCAAGCCGTGGACTTCGACAACATTGAAGGAGGCAGCTTCCGGCTATTGCCCCTCTTGTACAAAAGGGTCGCCAGGACAGGTAAATCGGTTCCACACCTGAACAGATTGAAAGGCATCTACCGCCAGTCCTTGTACAGAAATAGTTTGCTTTTCCATAAGGCTTTCAAGATGCTCGCCGAACTGGAGAAAATGGGGGTGCCGGTCATCCTGCTCAAAGGCACTGCCCTTATTGCCGCTTATTATGAGGACATCGGGGCCAGGATGATGAATGATGTTGATTTTCTAGTGCGGGAGGAGGATGTCGAAAGGACACTGCGCTTTCTGAAGGAACAGGGATGGCAGGATAGGTATGGCTTATTGCTTAACAAGGCAGCTAAGTATATCCATTCTCTCGATCTGAAAAACCCAGACGGTTACGAACTAGATGTTCACTGGTACGCCTTCTATCAGTGCTGCTGGGACGGGGCAGACCTCTCGCTCTGGGATAGGGCGGAGACGGCCGCTTTCAAAGGAGTAAGCGTCAGGCTTTTGAGCCCGACCCATCAGATTATGCATAATTGCGCCCACGGTATCCGTTGGAATCCCCTCTCTTCGATCCGTTGGATTGTTGACGTTCTGATTATCCTGGAAAAAAGGGCCGCTTCGATCGACTGGGAATTGCTGATCTCGGAAGCGGCTGAGCGCAAGCTGACCGTGACCATGCTGCATGCGCTAAGCTTTCTGAATTCCAAATTCAACGCAGGTATTCCTGAGGAGGTCTTGAGCAGGCTGGCCACCATGCGTAAAGATCCGCAAGAGCTCCGTTTATTTGCAATATTGACTTCGCCACGACGCTTCGGCGACATAAGCTACAAATGGTTTATACACAGCGACAGCATGGGGTCTGCTCCCTTCTGGGAAAAAGCCGTTTTGTTTCCCGACTTTTTGAAAAACTTTTGGGAACTGCAGTCGCTCCACCAATTGCCGTTATATGTGCTGAAGAGAATAAAGCAAAAGCTGACCCAACGTCGTTATGCCTGAACAGGCAACCACGGGATTGTCTTGAAACGCATGTAAAATTAAGATGGTTATATTAAATGCGGATAAAAAATAGAACCGTTATTAAGAATGCGTGATTGTGTAATTAACCCGGGCAGTTTGATACGGTGCCTCTACCCATCTGAATACCCGGGCTCAGTGTTTCTTCATAGATGCCCGTACATTTGCTGCAGGCGGTAATATACTCTTTATGGAGCAGTTCCCGCAACTCCTTTCTAAGCACCTGAGGATTTTTCCTATCCCGAAATATCACCCTGTCCGATTCATCCGGCGAAAACTGTCCCAACCGCTCGCCATGAATTGACCTGGGGCACAAGTGATACTCCCCGTTGCTAAAATTATGGCAGACTTTACTTCTGCAGTTTGCAAAACGATGCTTTAGGACCTCGGTGTTGCTATCCACGGCAGGATTGAAGCCGCCCAGATCCCGCCACAAATTATATTCTACCCTGTAATTAATATGGTTTGCTTCCATGGTGGCAATGAAGCAGAGTTTGTTGGGTGACACCTCCACCGGAAAACTGCTGATCGTCACCAGGATTTTGCGGTGCTGCAGCAATTGCAGGATATCTGGCCCCGGAATTATGGATCCATTGGTAAAAATATGTACCAGACTAATTTTATTCTGCTGAATTAAATAACTTACTAATCTATATAGTTCTCGATAGAGGAAGGTCTCGCCGCCCATGATGATAAAGCGGTGGACTCGATCCACATTAACTAGGAAGTCGTCGGCATCCTTGGTAAGCCGGTTGATATCAAAATCAACCGGATGCGGAAAAAAAGGAATCAAGTTGGCGCAGTCTCTGCAGTGTAGGTTGCAGCGGGTGGTAATGGGCATTTCCAAATGCGGTATTTCCAATCTATGCCGGATGGACTCGTTAATAAGTCTTAGCCCTAAGGCCATCGGCATGAAAAAGAGCCGTGCTAAGCCTCGCTGCCAGAAAGACATCTTATGGAAGCGGTATTTATAGTAAATGTTTTCGTAATACCATGGTCCCGATAATGTCTTTAACAGAGCGGTTATCATTGGTTTTATTAGGGACAGCGTCCTATTTAAAATATTTTTTAAGAGATGATGCATTTTAAAAATCATGTGCTTAAATATACTCGTAATTTTCTTTATTTCAATTTTTTTCCTAAAAATTTTTCTTGTTTTGGTGATTGTTGCGTCGTAACACATGGGCAAGTGTAAGGCATGGCCGAATCGTCCCCGTGTACTCAGCACGTGTGACCTCGCGTGACCTTTAGGTTATTAGGTTATGCGTCGGAGCATTCAAAAGCTTTTTTCTAAATACTTATTTTTCTATTTTGTCTTTTTATGCTACATTACGATCAATAATAATTATTTAGTCATACAATAGAACCTTTAATGCAAGATATTCTTGGATTCCCGCCTGCACACCCTAAAGGAAAGGGCACGAGCGGGAATGACATAGTTTGTGTATTTTATCGCCGAAAAAGATTGGGAAGACTGCGGTGTGCGGTGGGCTGGAACTTAACGACGAGATACGCGTTACTATCTCCGCTCAGGCGTGTCTCCTTCTTCTCGGCCTTCCCCACAACTACTATAGAAATGTCGAATCTATAATTATTTATCCTTCCACAGTTGTCCCACCCCGCGCTTTGCCTTGTATGAGCAGTTCTTCTTAGTGATTAATTAAGTATACTGTCCCCGGAATTATCCTTCCGATTAATATGCAGAACTTTTAATCGTAATAATTAAAGGCAGGCCTGGAATACAACACATTCAGGCTGCACAGCTCATAGAATTACCGTCCTCCAGCACTAGAGGCATACCTGAATTGAGAAAAAAATGGCTGATCTCTTAACTTAACATGTGGTACAAGTATTTAGGCAGGTCATATTTTATTTGTGCCTTTCTAGAAACGACTGCATTTTTTGATGCAAACCTCTGAAGTTCAACAACAGCTGCTTTCATTTTGTAAATTGATTCTATGGCGGTCATTATAGAATTCTCACCATCATGTGTTATCAACCTCTTATAGTTATAGGATTGTGACCTTACAGCCTCAGCAGTAAACAATGCTCTGACTTCATGCCCATCAAATCGGAAGAATAATTCTTCATTGGAACACATTGTTAGTTAGGCTTATTTATTTCGTCCGTCTACTACCGCTATCCAATTACTCCCTACTTTATGCGGGTCTACGTTGTGCATACCTGCGGCATTCCATCCACTACCTGTTTTTGTTACTATTGGTGTCTCCGATGCCATTTTTTCCTCATATGATTTTTCAGACAGCTTCGTTATTTCAAAAGCAAAAACTTGAATTCCATAACTGGGACTATCGTCTTGTGTTAATCTATAAAGTTGATCATTATAAACGAAAACTCGTCCTCCTGGTCTTGAAATATTCTTATTTTGCTTTATTATTGGGCTCATTGGGTGAGGCTTCCACCCTGTTAATAAATGTTCAGAATAATAAAGATTAAGATCGTAGTTTTCTGTACACACAAACATCCACCACTTATCTTTATAGCGAAATATTGAAGGGTCCGCATAGCGAACTCCAGACAGTAGATTCCCGACATATTCCCACTTTTCAGGGAACGATATTGCTTTATATAACCTCACTGATAAATCTTTAGTGCTTTCTGGGATTAAGTAATAGCTGTTGTTCCACTCGAAAACATATGGGTATGACAAATGAAACTCCTCATGAATAATAATTTTTCTATATTTCCATTTTCTTCCATCTGCGCTTTCTGCATAGCCAATATCACCTTGACCTGTTTCACGATTCATCACTTCAAAAAACATAAAATATTTTCCATTCTTGAGTAGCATAAATGGGTCTGCAATGAATTTTGCGTCTATATCATCAACATCTTTTGCGGTAAGAACTGGATTGAAAATCTTTTCTGGATCAGCTAAGTTGAATGGCGTGGCACCTTCATATATGCCAATCGACCAAGGGCCTCGAGTACCTAGATTTAAATATAGATACACCTTCCTGATGTATCTATACGGGAATATTTTATGTTTATGGATTTCAATTCCATAAAATATTACGGCTATTAGTGTTATTATAAATGGGAGTAAATAATTAAGATAGCTTTTCATTGAATTGCTCCTTTAAAGCCGAACAGTAATTAGATTGATCGGCATAACACGCAGTATTTTGATTTCATGCCCGTATAGCTTGCCAAAATCTTGATGTAAGATAAAACCATGTCATTCTTCGCTAGATGCGGAGTAAATACCGACAAAGTTTACCAACGGCAACGAATCAAAGAAGAAGAATTGCTTCCAGTGAATCGTCTTGTTATGCATTAATCACATGTTTCTGTAATCTGTAGTGAGAATTGCTTTGCATAACTACCCCTGGTTTTCAAATATTTCCGCTGTTCTTTCGACAGCTAATTTGTGGTTATTCAATGATAACATATTAATGTTATTAAAAATATACTTGATGCGGGATTTATTTTGTAGCATATTCCTTTTAAATTATAATTGTTTATGGAAGATATACGGATTACAAACAAATGGACAACAGCCTCTCTTTTACTGATTTGTTCCTCCAAAGCTTTGATGAACTACAAACAATGTTGCACAGGTTGATTGACTATTACAAAATTGAGCGTTATTATCTTACAATTGTTTTGAATGCGCCGCTAAAATTTACCCAAGAACAGGTCGGTTATCTCACATTGCCCTGACTAAAATCGGGTTCCTAAATGGAAGCAACATTATATTTACGTAAGCTAAAAAAGGCAAAAGATGTCCCATCTACACGAATATAAAACCATATTCTCCTTTTGGGAGCCGCAAGGGGTCATGACACCATACCTGAAGTTATGTAAAAAAACGTGGGAACGGTATCTTCCTAAATACGATATTATCTTTCTGGATTATTCGAATCTCGCAAATTATCTTCCGGCGAATACCTTCGATATTGAGGCACTTAAACGAGTCAATCTCATATTGCAGGTGCAGAAGGATGCCATCATGGTCGGCGTACTCAGAGAGCATGGGGGTATTTTCATGGATGCCGATACGATTGTGTTAAAAGACATTTCTCCTATTGTAAGCAGGTTAAAAGAAACGGAAATGATTATGTTCAATACGCATTTGGCCTTTATTGCAGCCAGGCCTCGAGCTTATATTCTTGAGCTTTGGTTAAAGGGTATACAGCGCAAAATGCGCGACTTGACGGGCAGAAAGAAAGTTGAACAAGAACTGAACTGGGATTTTTTGGGCAACAGTGTTCTGGCCGATGTGATGGACGAAGTGATTTACAATGCCGGATATACGGGTAAATTGCAGAAACATGTCTTGGATAAAGGGATTCTGGCAATACAAGCTGGAATCAAGGATATGACACTTAATCCGTCAGGCTTAAAAACAATTATATATAAATTGTGTAATTCGCTCAGAAACAAAAAGAGAGATGTCCTGTTTCATGCCATGTTTCAAAATCATGTAACTATGCTTGATCGCTTGGAATATGGATTTATTCCGGAAGCAAATTTTTTCAATACAAGAAGAATGACCCCGGAGGGTAAATATGAGAATTTCTGGTTTAAAAATGACAGGCACATACAGGATGTTTTTTTGAAGAACCAGATGATTATTGGCCTTCACAATTCATGGACACCACAATGGTACAAGGATTTATCGGAAAAGGAAGTTCTGGAGAATGATTGCCTGCTGTCCAGGACTTTGAAGTATCTCCTTGAAGAATAGTGCGATTTGCAACGATCAGCTTCATGTCATGTTTATTAGGGTTTATTAGGAACAGCGCCCTATTTAAAATATTTTTTAAGAGATGATGCATTTTAAAAAACATGTGCTTAAATATACCCGTAATTTTCTTTATTTCAATTTTTTTTCCTAAAAATTTTTCTTGTTTTGGTGATTGTTGCGTCGTAACACATGGGCAAGTGTAAGGCATAGCCGAATCGCCCCCGTGTACCCAGCACGTGTGACCTCGCGTGACCTTTACCTTTAGGTTATTAGGTTATGCGCCGGAGCATTCAAAAGCTTTTTTCGAAATCCTTATTTTTCTATTTTGTCTTTTTATGCTACATTTCAATTGACAATCATTTGGTTAAAAAGGAATTCCCATGTTTCAATGGTTCACTAATCGCCGTCGGGAAAAGCTCACGGCAGCTCCATTTCCTTCCGCCTGGGAAGAAATCTTACAAAATAACGTTGCCCATTACTGTATGCTGGAAGATGCCGAACGCGCTCATCTGCGCGCTCTTATCCAGGTTTTCATTGCCGAAAAAGATTGGGAGGGCTGCGGTGGGTTGGAACTTAACGACGAGATACGTGTCACTATCTCCGCTCAGGCGTGCCTCCTTCTTCTCGGGCTCCCCCACAACTACTATAAAAATGTCGAATCTATAATTATTTATCCTTCCACCGTTGTCCCGCCCCCGCGCAAACCAGGCTATTTTGAAAATGTTCTCGAGCCAATAGAAAATGCTCACCCTATTATCGGGCAAGCTTTTCAGCAAGGGCCGCTCATTTTAGTTTGGGATGCAGCTCTGCATGGCGGCCGCCATCCTGAGTTAGGTCACAACGTTGTCTATCATGAATTTGCCCATAAACTAGACATGCTCGACGGCGCCGCGGACGGCACTCCCCCGCTGCGCGATCGGGCTGAATACCGTGACTGGGTACAGACATGTTCTCGTGAATATCCGCGCCTCCGACATGAAGTCGAACATGGCAGGAAATCATTCCTCAATGCCTATGGCGCGGTAAGCGAAGCTGAATTCTTCGCCGTTGCCACCGAGCAGTTTTTCGACCAGCCACGTATAATGATTAAACACTCCCCCGACCTTTATCGTGTGTTGAAAGAATACTATCGGCAGGACCCTGCAAAGCGCATAGGCCGAAATACCTGCACTGTTTGATACCAATTCGCATTAATTCGCCTACCTTTGTTGGCGAAGCCTGCCCGGCGTATAACCTGACCACCTGAAGGTGACGAGAGGTCACAAGTGCCTAGGTCTCCTCTTCCTAGCCGTCGCGGTATACTTTTGACTGCAAATTGGTATGAAATCGGAATTTTACTTCTTTTTCCAGTTCTCGAATGCCTTGGCAAAATCATCAGAATAGCCATAATGCGCAGTGTAGATAAACTTTACTCCAGTCAGGAGTGCCAGCTTCTGCAGGGATATTTTTTGCGTTGCGGAATCCATGTTGAAATAATTGTTGAACAATTCCGCCCGGCCGTTTTGGAGGCTCATAGTATCGCCGGTAAAAAGATATTTCCCATCAACCAGATAACATGTTGACCCGGGGGTATGTCCGGGAGTCAGAATGGATTTGATGGAAATGCCGTCGATGGTCAACTTCTGGCCGTCTTCAATGGCGGTATATTCCCGGTTCAATTTATTACGAAAGACAAACAATCGTCGTGTTGTACCGTTTATCATCTGCTCCTCTGCGTGGGAGAGGTAGATGGTCGCGTCGGTGAAATATTTCGTTGCTGCGGTATGATCATTGTCGGCATGAGTCAGGAATACGGCAACGACATCTTTTTTGTCGATGGCGAGTTTCTTCATTTCCTTCTCAATCGTCATTACATTACTTCCTGCGTCTATAGCGATGTACTTCGTTTTTCCCTTGATCAGATACATGTTTACGAACGAGTCATTAATGGCATAGATACTGTCAGTCAGCTTTTGCGTCGGCAGGGCCGACATTTTTTTAAATTCGGGATAAATCTGCAGCATGTAAAAAAGAGCAGCTCCCAGCGCTAGAGAGCCCACGGCTATTCCCAAATGTATTAGTATTTTTTTCACGTTTTCCTCCTACATATTGTGTTTAATTCTTTCCATTGAAAAAGCTGATTTCCGTTTATGCTGGTTACTATACGCCTTCACCAATTTTCTGCTTATTTATTCGTGAAACTCCAATTCCCCAAGTGCAGCGTAGCGGCATTGACTAGTTAAACAATCCCGCAAAGCGGAGGGTATAGTACCAACTAAGTTTGCTTAGGGGGTACTACCCGTGATTTCAGCTAAGCATGCTAACAGTTCCTGAGTGGAAGGGATATCAGCCATCGAGTGGCCATAATGGACATAGCGCACCATGCCTTGCGGGTCAATTATTACTTGCGCCGGCATTCTTCCCAGCTTAAATATATTTACTTGTTGACCGTATGTTTTTAAGACAGTGTGCGCAGGATCCGGTAAACCAATAAAGGGCAGCGATTCCTTTTGCCAATAATTTTTAAATGCTTCCGTATTTTCGGGGCCGACAACTATTACAATAACATTTTGTTCAACAAGCGTTTGATAGTTTTGACGCAACTGCGCCATGTGCCTGCGGCAAAAGGGTCAAAAAAAACCCCGGTTAAATACCAGTATTACCGATTTGCGGTTTCGATAATCCGCTAGATTTACTTGTTGCCCATTAAAGTCGTCCAACTTGAAATCCGGAGCAACCTGAAACAGCTTAATAAGTCCCATAAAGTCACCTCATACCAATTCGCATTCATTCGTCAACCTTTGTTGGCAGCGCCTGCCCCGCGCATAACCTAACCACCTTAAGGTGACACGAGATCACACGTGCTGGGGTCATCGGCTCCTCGACGTATTTAACTATACGACTCAAGTCGCCCTCTTCCTCGCCGTCGCGGTATACTTTTGACTGCAAATTGGTATCATACATTGTCGTGTTCAAATGCCCAACAACTTAAGTCAGCCGCCAGCACAAGCCCAATATGTTTAAAGATACTATTTTTTCAACAAAGAAACAAACAACTTTTGCAGCTATTTTTCTTGACTCCACTTATATTTTACCTATATTTAATTTAAAAATACGGGAAAAAAAGATAAGAACAAACTCAATGGGAAAATCCATCGACTTAATTTTTAAGAAACAACCATCTATCATGGCTACCGCTTTTTTTGCATTGCTAGAAAGAAGCAGTAAATTTGCTGCCGCAAAGCCCTTCCCTCAGATTACGGCACGTCAAATTGCAGTTACCATTGACAGAAAAAAGCTTGACGAATTCAACAGAATCTGCGGGATTAGAAACAGCGATAAGCTCCCGGTAATTTATCCGTTTGCTCTTATATATCCGCTGCTGCAGCGGATACTAGCACATAAGGCATCCCCGTTATCACTGTTCGTCGTATTGAATAGCAGAATGCAGGCGCAGCAGCATAGAGCAATTGGTATCGATGAGACTCTTGATATTTACTGTTCAATTGCCGGGCATCGCATTCGGGAAAAAGGCTTAGAGATGGATATAGCCTCCATTGTAAAAAGTGGCGGATTTGCCGTATGGGAAAATATCCAGACATTCTATTACCGCGGAAAATTCGGCACGCCGGATGAAAATTATCAACCGCCGCACTGCGAAGATATTCCTGTTCCTGATGCAGATGAGACAGCCCGATGGTTCCTGCCCGTAGGCATCGGCCATAGTTTCTCCAAGGTATGTGGCGACGGCAATCCAATTCATTACTGGAAGGCATACGCCCGCCTGTTGGGCTTCAAACGAGATTTCGCCCAACCCCTGCTGGTTATCGGCAGCGCGCTTACTCACCTTCTCCAGCCCGACAGCGATCATGCTATTTCTCTTGATATTTCCCTTAAAGCCCCTGTTTATTATGGCAACACTGTTATTTTAAAAAGCGCAGCAATTACGGATATCAACTCCAAAGCAAACTTTGGAAACATTTCACAGCAAGCTAATGATTCCAAACGTTTTGACATTTTATGTGGCAATAATCCGCTGCCGTGCATCTGTGGCACGTTGAAAACTTTTTCTAAACAGGGTATGGTCAACGAAGCAAACAAGTGATAAAAATCGATTATGGCAATTATTGAAATCAAAACCCTGACCAATACTTACGGCAAAATTCAGGCTGTGCGAGGTAGTGAGACTCAAACTTTAGAAGCGAAGTGCGCTAAAGTTTGTAAGTCGAACTATCCCGCATCAGCGGGGCAAGATGGTATAAATTAATTATGTCAATCATCGAAATTAAATGTCTCACTAAAACTTTCGGCAAAATTCAAGCTGTGCGGGGCATCAATCTGAATATCGAGAAAGGCGAGATATTCGGGCTTTTGGGCCCCAACGGCGCTGGCAAAACCACCACAATCGGGATGCTCTGCACGATCATCCGCCCGACTTCAGGCAGCGCCACGTTGGCGGGTTTTGATATTGTAAAAAATCCGGCCGAAGTCCGGCGCCAGGTTGGTATCGTTTTTCAGGACCCCACGCTGGATACGGTTCTTACCGGCCATGAAAACCTTGAACTTCATGCCCGCCT
>PLMQ01000017.1:0-41882 GCA_003142535.1 Syntrophaceae bacterium | reverse complement strand
CCGCAGACACGCGCCCGCACCTGGGACTATATCAAAAAAATGGCGCAAAAAGAGCAGACTACCGTTGTCCTGACTACACATTATATGGAGGAGGCGCAGCTCGTCTGCGACCGCGTGGGTATTATTGACCACGGTCAGATCATGGCGCTGGATGCTCCGGATAATCTCAAGGAATCCATGGGCGGTGATCTGGTCGTTATTCGAGCAAAAGAACCACCCCTGCAAAAGATACAGGCCTTGCCTTACGTAACGGAAGTAAAACTAAATGAAGATGCTATGGAGATAACCATGAAGGACGCCCATCTCCACCTGCCGGAACTGCTGGCAACCATTCCCCATATCGAATGCGTGGAAGTAAGAGTGCCGACACTCAGTGATGTCTTTATCAAGCTGACCGGCCGCGATATCCGGGAAGATTCACCGGAAGACTCCGGCAGTTGGGTTGACTCCGTGGCGCGTTACCGCCAGAGGGGAAAATAAACCGATGAGCGATAATCGTCTGCAAAAAGAATTGATGGGAATTTACGCTTTATGGTGGCGAGAGTTTAAGATATTCCAGCGGGAAAAAAGCAGAATTGTCTCCAGCATTGTTCAGCCGCTAATGTGGCTGTTCCTTTTCGGCAGCGGCGTGGGAGCCAGCGTCAATATCAGCGATATCAATTATCGGGATTACATTTACCCGGGCATATTGACCATGTCGGTACTTTTCGGATCGGTATTTTTTGGACTTTATATCGTCTGGGATAGGAAGCTCGACGTGCTCAAAGCCGTGCTGGTAGCGCCGGTATCGCGTATCAGTATTTTTATGGGCAAAGTGCTGGGCGGCTGCACGGATGTTACATTGCAGATTCTTATCCTTTTCATTTTCTCTTTTTTATTTCCTGCAATCAATCCCTGGGGTATTCCGCTGGCATTATTATTTTTATTGATAACATCCATCGCACTTGTTTCTCTGGGACTTGCTTTGGGCTCTCTTTTGGAGAGTTTGGAAGGCTTTCAGGTCATTTCCACATTTGTAGTTTTTCCGCTTTTTTTCTTATCCGGTGCTCTTTTTCCGGTCGATAATAAGCTGCCGCTTTGGCTGCAGAGCATGGTCAAACTCAA
Source organism: Syntrophaceae bacterium (assembly GCA_003142535.1). Taxonomy (GTDB): domain Bacteria; phylum Desulfobacterota; class Syntrophia; order Syntrophales; family Smithellaceae; genus Fen-1166. Next base: position 40,778 of record PLMQ01000017.1, on the reverse strand, counting down.
TCCGCTGACCTATGCCGTGGATGGCGTCCGGGGCGTTCTGCTTAATATAAGCACTTTTCCTTTTTATATTGACCTCGGCGTAATCATCTTCTTTGCCATAACGATGTTTTTGCTGGGCAGTATTCTGTTTAGCAGAATGAAGTAATTTAATTTTTTAAATAATCTGCTATAAAATAAATTAGGCTTTAGTGCATAGATCAGCAATTTTCATTAAAGGCACAGCAGAAAAAGTAAAGACGGCTTGCCTATATCCATAAGGAGGGATACCCGATGAACCTTGTCGCATTGGCTAATGAAAATTTGAAATCATTCGGTGAATATTCATGTTTAATCTTCGAAGATTCAGCCTTTACCAACAAGCAAATGCTTTATGCTGCCAATTCCCTGTCCCAAGGGCTAAAAGCTAACGGTATTAAAGCAGGCGATAAAGCGGCGGTTATGCTTCCCAACTGCCCGGAGGTTCTTGTCAGTTACCAGGGCATTCTCCGCAGCGGTGCCATCATAGTTCCTGTTATCTCACTTCTGACGGAAAAGGAATTAAGCCATATCCTCATTAACTGTGAAGCAGTTGCGATAATTATCTGCCGTGATATATTTCTAAAAAATGAAGCCATGCTCAAATCGATTACGACCCTGAAACGGATAATCATCGTGGATAGCGATGCTCCTAAAGGAACAATCTCTTACCGATCATTGCTCGGCAATAACTCTGAAGAACCCGCTCATCAGGCAATCAAAGATGATGATTTAGCGGTGATCCTTTATACAGCCGGCACCACCTCAACACCCAAAGGCGTGATGCTGACGCATAAAAATCTATATTCCAATGCCGTCAGTTCTGCTGCCGCCCACGGAACAAAGGCAACGGATATAACCCTTGTTGCCCTGCCCCTGTCACATTCTTTTGGTATCACAACAATGAATAAGGCATACAAATACGGAAATCTGCATATCCTCATGGGCAGATTTCAGGTTGAAGAAGCTTTGCGATTAATTGAAAAATACAAAGTGACGGATTTCCCCGGTGTTCCCGCCATGTTTGTAATGATGCTGAACAGCGAGGAAGCGGCAAAGTACGATTTATCTTCCCTGAAAAGATGTCTCAGTGCCGGAGCGCCTTTTCCACTGGCCAATATGACGGCATTTCAACAGAAATTTAATTGTCAGGTATTTGAGGGATATGGCCTTTCCGAAGCATCGCCCGCAGTCGCTACAAATTATCATGACCGCCCCATAAAACCCGGTTCCATAGGCCAGCCCATGCCCGAAGTCAAAGTTAGAATCGTCGATGATAAGATGCAGGATGTACCTGTAGGCGTTGCCGGTGAATTGTTGGTAAAAGGCCCAAATGTATCATCCGGTTATTACAAGTTACCCGAAGATACCGCAAAGACTTTTGAAAATGGCTGGTTGCGCACCGGCGATATGGCGAAAATGGATGAAGACGGTTATCTTTATCTTGTAGAGAGAAAAAAAGACCTGATCATCCGTGGCGGTTTCAATATCTATCCCCGTGATATTGAGGAAGTCCTTTATAAACATCCGGCTATTCAGGATGCTGTGGCCATCGGCGTCCCTGATCCGGTAATGGGCGAGGAAGTTAAAGTATATATTGTCTTAAAAGAGGGCAAAGCGGCTACCGCGGAAGAGATTCTAAGTTATTGTCAAGACCAGTTGGCTAAAAACAAATTGCCGAAATACATTGAATTTATAAAAACAATACCAAGAAATCCCATGGGAAAGATTTTGCGCAAGGAGCTTCGAAAACTCAATAGCCATGAATAAAACAATTACCGAAAAGGAGGTTTAATAATATAATTATGGAAGAAAAGTATAAAGCACTTGCGGCTTATCTGGAATCGGCAATCGGCATTGTTTCCCAAATGGGACTCAAAGTTGTTGATATGAAGGAACGCTATGTCCAGCTTCTGATGCCTCTGGAGAAAAACATCAATCACGTGGGTACAATGTATGCCGGCTCTCTCTTTACCCTGGGCGAAATTATGGGTGGAGCAATTTTCGTTGCGTCCATGGATATTAATAAATACTTTCCTCTGGTCAAAGAAGTTCAAATCCGCTACCGGCGACCAGCCACAACCGATATCACCGTGGAAACGTCATTCAGTGAAGATCAAATTAGAAATATTGTTGCTGTGCTGGAAGAAAAAGGCAAATCTGATGTTCCGCTGGAGCTCAATCTCATTGATGCCCACGGCGAAGTTGTCTCTATCGTGACCGGAACATGGCAGGTAAGAAAAAAATAGCAAGGCCCGTTCATTTTTGTTTAAGCGCTTTTTTGGCGAATTCGTAGATTTCCGGATTAGTGCAAACTTCATAATATTTTCGGGAAGTCTCTCTAATCACATCCAGACTGTCCAGCCTGACCTCAAGAACAGGCGCTTCCCGAATAACAAGATACTGATAATCACCGGTTATTGTCGGCATTTTGCCGGCATGGAGTTTGACTTTCTTATTTATACCTGCCGGATACGTAATGCTCTTCATGTTGATTTCTCTGTAGAGTTTGGCAAAACCATCCGGGTCAAGCTCGATCCCGTTGACATTATAACGCAGCGAAGGGTCATCTGCCGTATCCTCGCTTTCTTCTTCCAGCCCATTTTGAAATACGAACAGGTTAAAGATTTCATCTTGATCCTTCAAACGTTTGCGTAACTTCTTGTTGCAACTGGACAGCCGGTCGGCCAGATTTATCGCCCGAGAAATCATAATTCTCGAATCGCCATCGAACAAAAAAGTCGGAGGCCCCTCGTTGTAACATATCCCGATCCCCAGTTCGAGTATCGGCAGATTATTCTCCTGATTTTTTTGATTATATCGCTGAACAATTTGCAGAATTCTGATTGCCAGTCCACAGGCACGGGACACGCTATACCAGCCCTGCGCTGAGTCTTCATTTTCGAAAATCGAAAGAATAATCGCATCCCCTTCAATAAATACTTTGGACGCGTCATAATCGAAAAGGATTTTAGATATCGGGTCAAAAAAATTAAGGCTGAAGTATGATGCCGGATTAAGCCCCCTAGCTCTCATAATATCATTGATATCTATTGAGCCCCGAATATCAGCTTTGATAATTACGTGATTTATGATGGGTTTTTCTTCTTTCACCCGCTCTGTCGGCAGCAGAAACTCATACAATGAACTGTTTTCCCGCGACAGTATCAAGATTTTTTCTTCTTTTACGATGTTGATGGATTCCATTGCATCTTTCAGAATACGGCAATTGTTCAAATCTCTGTGATAGCGGAAAAATTGTTTGAGATAATTGAACAGATGCTCTTTGTTTTTCCGGACGGAAATCATATTAATCCGGTTAATCCGGCGGGCCGTTTTATAAAGAGGCTGAAGGGAAAAGGTGTTACCGTTAGTTGCTTTCTGGCGTTTCAGTTGCCGGGCAATGGCAACTGATTTTCTCGACCATGGTTTAACCAGAAATTTGCGGACACTCATTGGCCCTAGAGGGGGACAATAGCCGCTGTAAACGGATTTCATTTCATAAGCTGCCACAACTCCTTTAATCAATCGCAATTGTTTGAACTTTCGATAAAAAATATTTAACAGTCTTTTCTGAATTTTCATTTGCGACTTAAACTCGCTCAGAATACTTTTTGATATCTTACCCTTTTTAGAATTTTTATACCGTTCCCTAAAATCAAAATAGTTCAACATCAGGTCAATATTTTCGATTTCCATTATCCAGGGGTCCAATGCGCTCCCTGCGATATTGGTCCTGCTTTCTTCCCCTGCTTCCCTGCGTTTATTTGCGCCTATCGAATAGGCGTTATTAACACTTTTCTTGGCTAAATCCGTTTTGCTAAGCACATCATAGACGATCAATTTAAGGTTGCCGTAATTATCAGTATCTTCCGATCTCTGGCCGAAAAGCACATATTCTTCGATCAGAAAATAATCATCTGTGGTGTTATACGTATGGAGCGTAGGGTTGACGAAAAAATGGTCAGGAAGAATATATTCGGAATGAAAATTCGCCTCCCTAATATTGCGCAGATCATTGGCTTGAACATCAGCCAGAATCTGAAACAGCTCTTTTCCCGCAAGACGAACAATCCGATTACGGTTGAGCTTGATTTCAGCCAGTTTCTCTTTAATTTTAAAAGATACAGACTGGTCATATCTGCGGGATAATTCACACGTTCTAATGATGTTCTCAAAATGTGCTATTAATTTTTCATACTGGTTTTTAATTTCTTCCAAAAACACTTTGGCCAGAGCAGCCTGCCCCAAGTAATCTATTTGAACTTCAGCTTCAGATTTAGCCCGGTTAATTCCGTCCTGCAGAACATCCCTACAGACATGCTTTAAAGCTTTCTTTTCATTTTCACAGAGTTCTTCTTTATATTCTTCGGAATAATCTTCCGATTTACTATGCTTGACCATTAAAAGAAAGGCCACCCGTTTGACGGCGTTTTGCACTTGCGAGCTGATGTGGACATCAATATGGATATTGTCCACACCGTAAAGAAGCCTGTCTAATGAAAAATCTATTAGATAACGCTTAAGAAGGAGCTGCTTTAAGCTGGGCGTTTTAAAAAATAATTGAAAAAGGCCGAACATGACATCCTTGCACGTAAATAAATTATTCTTTGTATGGATATTGGCTATAATTCCAAAATCCGTTAAATGCGTTATCATTGAGTAATAACAGCATTGCCCTAATTAATGCAAGTAATTCTAATAAATTTATCTGGAAAAATCAAGTCCAGCCGGATATTCATAGCCAACCTTCTCAGAGAGGCCGGGATCAGGAAATAAAAGAAGCTGTCATTACTTTATTGACACAAAATTGTCCTTTGTATTAGTATGGGTTTGTAAATCTTGTCTCATTATATGAGCTCAGGAGGGAAAATGCTATTAATCCTCATTTATTTAAGTGTTCTTGCCGTCGTTGGCCTCTTGGTCATTAGCCTTTATAATAGTCTAGTCCGCGGCCGCAATGAGGTGAAAAATGCCTGGAGCGCAATTGATGTGCAGCTAAAAAGGCGGCATGATCTGATTCCCAACGTCATCGAGGCCGTCAAAGTTTATGCTTCCCACGAACGTCAGACATTGGACGCAGTGACCAACGCACGTCAGGAGGCAGTAGCATCTTCCGGAAGTATAGAAATACGGGCGAAGGCCGAAAACGCTCTTAGCGCTTCCCTGCGCTCCCTCTTCGCGCTGGCCGAAGCATACCCAAACCTCAAAGCCAATGAAAGCTTTATTGCCCTGCAGACAGAATTAGCCGCGACGGAAAATAAAATCGGATTTGCCCGCCAATATTACAACGATACCGCTCTGCGTTATAAGAATCGTGTAGAGACGTTTCCCGGCAATATTGTTGCCGGTATGTTCAACTTTCGGGTTGAGCCCTTCTTCCAACTGAAAGAAGCCGGAGAACGAGAAGCACCGCGGGTAAAATTTTAATCAGTGCATACTGTAAATTACGCCGGTAGGAATACTCTCTACCGGCAAAAGAAAGGGGTTTCTATGACAGAGACGATAAGCAACATCGGATGGTCGATAGTCTTTTCACTGATTGGCGGTTTGGTCGGCATGGTGCTGGTACTGGCGAGTTCCGCCCTCGTGCCGAGACTAATGAACAGGTTGACCCCGAACATTGATGAGGAGAAGGAAATCATCCGGGGCAACACCGCCGTGGCGGAATACTTCGGCAGGATAGTGGGGGCGTGCATTATCGGATTGAGTATAGTTGTTGCTGCAGCAGTGCTGGGCGGAATAATATCTGCGCTCCATTAGGTCATACCAATTCGCTTCGCTTTTGAAGTTTGAGTCTCATTACGCTCCGCTGTGCGGGATTGCGTAGTCCGCCACAGGCGGATTCAACTTNNCTTGTGACCTTTAGGTTATACACTTCGCTTTCGGAATTGGAGTTTCACGAATAAAACGGGAAGATTTCCCGAATCAGATATTGGGGAGCGGACATATGAAAAGATGGGCTGTTGCGGCATTTATACTGCTTGGTGTTTTTGCTTCTTCTCCTGCCTTTGCGCGTGGTGGCGGCGGTTGCCTCGCCAGGGGCACACTGGTACTGACGCCCTCAGGCGCCATCGCCATTGAGAAGCTCCGCGTGGGCGATCCGGTCTGGAGCATCTCCATAGGCAAGCTGCAAACAGGCACTGTACAGGTGCTGACCGAAGTTCATCCGGATGATTATCTAGAGATTTCCGCAGGTGAGAACAAGTTTCTCATCACCCCGGAGCATCCGGTAATGGTAGGGCCGGGTGAATTCCGTATAGCGCGGTTGCTCCAAGCGGGAGATAATATTTATCAAATCAGCAAGGGCATCCTTCATGCCGTTCCTGTTAAGTCTGTTCGACACAGCCAATCCAATCAGCCTGCCTATAATTTGCTTGTCGTCCCGGGCGGAACGTTCATTCCCGCCAATATCGTCGTTCACAATAAAGGATGTTTTCTCCCGGACAGCGAAATTCTAAAAGCGGATGGCACAAAAATTCTTATCAGTGCCGTCAGGCGCGGTGATGAATTATTGTCATATTCGCCGGAAGGCAACATAGTCCATACAAAAGTGAGAGAAGTCATTCGTCACAAAGTGGACGAGTACATTCTGCTTAAGACCGACCTGAATACTCTTCAGGTAACCGCGGAGCACCCCTTCTATACAGGGCGTGGCACTTTCAAAACGCTGGATGTCCTTAAAGCGGGTGATACAATTTTCGCCTGGAATGGCCAATCCCTATCGGAACAGCGTATCGTTTCTCTGCAGAAGGTTTATAAACATGTACGTGTTTACAATCTACAAACCGATCAGCCAAACACATTCTTTGCCGCAGGCCTTGCTGTCCACAACAAAGGCGGTGGAGGCGGCTGCTTTCCCATCGGTACAATAATCCGCACACCAGCGGGACAGATTCCTATCGAAAACCTTTCGGCAAACGATACCGTGCAGGCTGTTGATCAGGACGGGCATATCATAAATGCCCATGTGGAGAAACTATTTGCCACACGCAGTCACGTATTATCTATTAAAACTAACCGGGGCGAATTGCGGACAACCGCTGAGCATCCGGTAGGATTGACTGACGGGACGTTCGTCGCCGCAGGCCGGCTTCGTCCGAACGATAAAATGTTTTTCCTGGATAATGGCTCCCTGATTCCGGCCACAGTTCTCGAAATAGATGAGAGTAAAGAAAAACAATTAGTCTATAATCTCAGCGTGAATCAGCCGCATACATTTCTCGCGGATGATTTTGTGGTGCACAACAAGGGTGGTGGTGGTTTCAGCCATTCTAGTTCAAGAAGTTCCGGTTCAGGCAGCGGCTCTTCCTCTGATGATATTTTCGAGTGGTTCATCATTCTGCTAATTATCGGGACAATTGTAATCGTTATCATAAAAAAGAAGAAACCCGGCAAAGACGAGAATTTGGATTACGTTTACAGCCGGTCTGAAATAACCAAGAAATCTCTGAAAACCGAAAAGCTCCTCAATTTTATAAGCAAACAGGATTCATCATTATCACCACAGGAATTACGAACTCTGAGCGAAGCGACTTTTTGCAAGCTTCAAGAATGCTGGCAAAAACGTGATTACGCGCCGATGAAGATTCTGCTTATGGATGACCTCTTTGTCCAGCATGCAGCACAGCTTCAGGGGCTGATACGAAACAACGAGATAAACAAGATTGATGAACTCAAGGTCAAGCAGGTGGACATTGTCAATGTCCGTTACACAGAAAAGCCCGATCAGCGCGAGTTTACCGCACTCATCACAGCTTCCGCACGAGACTACTATGTTGACGACCGCACCAATAAATTTTTGCGGGGGGATGAACGACCTGCTCAGTTTCAGGAGTTCTGGACATTTCAGCTTTCGGGAAATCACTGGCTGCTACGCGAAATTGAGCAGTCCGGTGAATCGGATATCCTCAAGGATGAAAACTTTGTCGAAATGCTGACCGACCAAACAATAAAGGGAATTTACGAAGATACAGCCGCAAAAGAAGGCACCGCCGGTCCCTGGCTGGAAAAATCAACACAGCAAAAAGCAACACGCATTGACCGTGTTTTGAACTTTCTCGTGCAGACAGACAAAATTTGGGATCGCAGTCTCATGCTGGAGCGGACACGCCAGGTATTTTTAAACGTCTATCTGGCAAGGGAAGCAAATGATCCGGCTTGCGTGCCGGAGGCGGACTTGTTCCCGCAAGTCGCCGAAAGCTTGCGCAATCAGATAAAGCAATGGCAGATGGAAGGCATGGTGACGGAATACAGGAATCTTTGCGTTCGCAAGGCGGAATTAATTCTGATCAGAAACTATGCCGACCTGGCAAAAGACGAGTTCACCGTCCGCATCAGCGCCCATGCCCAAAAAATTGTCCGCAAAGGCACAATTGTCTTAAGCCAGCAGCAATATGTATCACCCTTTGAGGAGTACTGGACATTCGGCCGCCTGGATAATATATGGAAGCTCAAGGAAGTATTGCCGCCGGCACGCGGCGAGAAAATGATAGCCGAAGAAAACGTGGATCAAGAAAGCAGCGCACAGCAGATGCAATGGTACTCCCGGCAGACCCGTGCCAAATGAGATTATTCTTTATCCTGCGGTAAAAAACTGCTCATATCATTTCTAAATCAAAGATGATATCGAGGCGGCAAGGAGGAGGCGACGAGGCGTATTGTTGTACATACGTTGAGGAAGCCGACGACACTGCCAACAAAGATAGCGTTTTGATTTAGAATTGGTATCACATCATCTTGCGTACACGCACCTCAATATTTTTCTCGTTCTTGAGCAGGTCAATCAACTTCGATACGTCCGTGTTGCCATAATGGTACGGGTAAAGAATCTTTGGACGGAAGGCCCTTGCAGCGTCCGCAACCATTTCCGGCGTCATTGTGTAAGGAAGGTTCATGGGTAAAAAGGCAATTTCTATATTCCGGAGTCTTTTCATTTCCGGAATATTTTCCGTGTCTCCGGCAATGTACAAACGTTTATCGCCGAACGTAATAATATAGCCATTGCCGATGCCTTTGGCGTGATAGGGAAAGCCAGGGCTGCGCATATGTACAATATTATATGCCGGAACTGCTTCAATCTTTAAGCCAATTATGGTTTTTTCATCTCCGTTTTTCAGGACAATGCTTCCCGGAAGCTGCTTGGCAATAGTTTCCGTTGTCATTATAGATGTTTTGCCGGTTTTAATGACGTCTATTGCTTTGAGGTCAAAATGGTCAGGGTGCTCATGGGTTACTAAGATTAAGTCCGCTTTCGGCAGTTTTGTGTAATCAGCCATTTGTGTTACAGGATCGATATGAATGATTTTTCCGCCGAAGGACATCATCAATGTCGCATGGCCAATACACGTTATCACCAGATCACCCTGCGCTGTTTTTATTTTGTCTGATTCGAAATTATTATCTGCGGCCATTGTCATTCCTCCGCAGAAAAAAAAACAGCATAAGCATGAAAAGAATATTTTCCCCATAATCACCCTCCTCCTTTTGGTTTGATTTTTTCGCTCAAGCAGAATGGTTTCTCCCGATAATACAAGTTAAGGTTCTCCTTCTTTCTTTTTTATTCAATCGTCCGGGCATCGACGATAAAATATTCCGTATCACCAAAACAGCTCGTGGGAAGACCTTTGTGCTGTTCATAAATTAAGGCAACACGTTTACCGGCAAATTGGTTGACACGCTTGGCCACTTCCTCGTCCCGGATACTGAACAGGAATTTGTCGGGAATAGCGCCGGGCATGGTGACCATGGCCATTTCGCCCTCCCAAGTTTTACAGACCCAGCCGCTTTTCGACAGCTTCTGAATATAACCAACCCGCTCGCCCTTGGAAAAACTCCAGGTTAGTGCCAGCCCAATGTAGAGAATAAAGCCGATCACCGGCACCAATAATATACCAACAATCCATAATAATAAGTGTGATTTTTTTTCCCCGGAATTGCTGTCCATTGTAATAGCTCCTGTTTAATGTTTTTGTTTGCTTAATAAGAACTAATACCATTTCTAAATCAAAGATGATATCGAGGCGACGAGGCGTATTTTACAAACGTTCCCGAAGCCAACGACGACGCCAACAACGATAGCGCTTTGATTTAGAATTGGTATAACATTATGTAATGGAAGTATAGATAGAATAGCCTTCTATGTCAATGGCCTAATAGGCAGTCAATGCCCATCCAGTGAAGCGCTTTTTCCTCCTGTGTGGACTCTCAGGATAAAATACCTTCCCCAATTTTCCTCTAGATGATGAACATCAGAAGCCTAAGTTGCAATCACCTTTTTGTTACATATAGCTACAAAGCAACAAGCATGGTGGATGAAATATTTTGAAGATTTGCGTTGGAAATGATTGACCTAACGGGATGTGGATCAGCCGCGCCGTGTGGTGCACGGCACGGCTGACAAACCAGTAAAAACAAGGCAATAGGTAATGATACAGAGGCTATGTTATTACCGTAATGCATATTCACGTTGAGGTAGTAGAAATTATCTGAGGATCTCTTTTTTACTTTCTCGGATAACTTCTTTCCTAGTTGCGTCGCTCTCTATAAATATCCCGCCGGAGTTTGGCAAATTCCCGGTCAAGGCGTTCCATATCTTTACGGCTTAATCCGTCTTGCCCCGCCCGATCCATATTTGACTCGATTCTGCTCAGTTCATTGCGCAGGCGCTTTACTTCATGCCGCGTCAATGAACCATCGCGCTCACCCGCATTGATCTTTACCTGTGCATCATGTATCTCATTTTTGAGATGTTGCCATCTTTCCCGTTGATTATAACCTTGAGCATAAACGTTAGTGGTCGAGAAGACAAATAAAGCTAAAATCACAACTGCACATACATTCCATAATGCTTTCATAATACCTCCTCCATTGGTTTTATTTTGTTTGATAAGAACTTAGTTTACAATATATAAAATGTAGCGAATGCCCGATTGAATGTCAATTCTTTTCTACCACAATATGTTTGTCGCAAATTTAAAGTATGCAGCGCCTTGACTGCCAATAGAAGCGCTTTTCCCTCCTGCGTGTACTCAAGATAAAATACCTTTCCTGATTTCCCTTTATAGGTTTTGGGTAGAATAGATGAGCCTGAGAAGCCTAAGTTGCAATCACCTTTTTGTTATGTATAGCATCTACAAGTCAGCAAGAATGTAAATCTTAAAAATCAATGAATAGCTTTTGTAGCTGTGAAAATGCCGCAGCACATTGTTTATCTGAGTTAATGATCTTGCAAATATTTTTTATCTGCCGCAATATTTACTTTACCTGGGGAGAAGACGCTTCCTCCCTTTCCCACCTTTTGTCCACAGAAATTCACTCCAGCAGGGAGCGATTATTCCAAAAGATTCTTTCATTCTTTCAGGCCTGACCCGATTACCTTCCCCTTGTTAAAAAGATACCGAGCAATGAGGCGTGTCCCCAATCCGATAAATAGCGCAAGAATAATAGCCAAATAGTCGCGCTGCCGAATGGCATTGATCTCTTGTACGCGCGCGGTCAGCAATTGTTGTTCTTCGCTTTGCATGGCATTTAAGTTGGCGCGTATTTCATCCATCGTCCGTTTCCCGTAGGCGAGGTGATTATATACTTCTGTATCGAAAGTCATTCCCCTAGTAAAAATTCTAAAGGTGTTCGACGCGGTGACGTACTGCTGTTGCCAAGTGAGGTCTGCCATTTGCCGGTCAATCAGGAGTTGTATTTGGTTCAGTAGGAGCAGCTTATTAAGGCGTGGAGCATAGCTCGGCTCTGCTTCAGCTAAAGCGCGTAGGTCTGACATTGCAGAGGGGATTTTTTGCGAAGCAGTAGCATAGGGCGCTAGAAACTCATTGCGCCTGGTTAAAAGATAGCCGCGCATACCGGTTTCAGCATTGACCATCGAGATGACAACCTCATTCAAGTTCCTAACCATCTGAAAGTGACGCTGAATATCGTCTTGAATATTGGCACGCTGATGATTGCCGAAAAGGGCTAAGACGGCGGAGATTGTGATTGCAAGTAGCGGAAGTATTACCAGTGTTTTCCCCTGCACACGCAACGGAATACGTCGCCATAGGCGCGTCACTGACTGAACGATACGCTTACCTATACTTATAATTGTTTGTATCATCGCTTCGCCTGCCCCCTATACTTGTACCACATGTTTCCGGTGCAGGTCAAGACGGTGAGGGGTTTCCAAAAACTGGTCCACCTGTAGAGTAAGCTGGGGGGGCGTTTACTAGTTGCGCTGGTGGCGGCGGTAGCCCCGAACAATGGCAAAGCCCCTGTTTTCCGATTCTGCATTACATGACCATGTGGACGGCTCCGAATCAATAACTGTGTATTTTCCTGCCGGCACTATAACATTAAGGTAAACCTCCCACACTGCATTGGGCACTCCGCCTTGGCCTGGGCTGCCCGTAATTTGGTAAGGGCCGAAAATTCTCCCGTTTTGATTACGCAATGCGATCGTTCCTGGATTTGTCCCGTTCCCATCGTTCCAGTGATATGTATACAGATATGTGATCACAAACGATGAATCCAGAATAAATTTGCTCGATCTGCTGGGATTGTTTTGCACAGCGCCTACATTTCCTATAGACAGTAGTTGTACTTCGTTCGGTTCCGCGTTTAGCATGCCGGGCGTCAATAAAAACAATACCAATAATATCCCCAACGCGATACTCCTGATTACATCCCTTTCCCATGTAAATATCTTCATATTCAGTCACCTCGTCTTTTTTCAATCTAATCCTGATATTGAGATTTCGATCTCGATACCGGATAACAAAACTATTGTTGTTGTAATAACTTCTGTTGTCGTCCCGAACCATGACAAATCGACCCTGTTACCAAACACCTATGGAAATCAAAGAGTCTCTATCGTCATGAAACAACACTATATGGCGATATTCAATGCCATGATAATTGATAAGACATTGCTTCTTTATGGTTGAACTATAAGAAACTCAGTCTTGTATGTCAAGGAAATATAGACAGCAAAACGTGAGGTTCGTCACCGATGACCGCGCCGGATGGCCATTGCGACATCCGTCCTTATGAGAAATCTGTTCACATTTTGGTCTGTTCATCTGCTAAAAAGGTATTTTTTACGGAATTTAGACAGTCCTCTCCCGCACGCCTCTTTTTCACAATGCGTCATGACTGAATATATTCATCCCATGTGTATTAGGGGGTCGCCATAGATAGTATCAGCTTGTGTTTGTTGACTGATAGCGATAGCAGCGTATTCCCGAATCGGCGGGGCATGTATTTGTGGCGGCGGCCTGGACCTGACCAGTCAGATTCCCAGATGTTCGAGTATAACCCTGATCACCGGCTGGAATATTACTTGTTGATTACGGTTCGAAATCCAGCATCTTTGCAGAGCTTGTCGATTTGTTTCGTACAGGCTATTTCATTCTTTAGCATATTTGACTTTTGACAATTATCAGTAGCACTTTTGACTTTTGAATCGTGCCTTGCGTCTAATAGATTCGGGGCGGCTATCCAGGATCATCGGAAATCGAGATGAGAGGGATCATTAGGGTCAGGTTGAACCTACCCCCATATTACCCTAATATCTCCGCCAGTCGCATCATTTCTTTTCAGTACCTTCTGGATGCCGGATCAAGTCCGGCATGACGACCAAGAGGCATTTATACACAGACTCTAAATAAGCAATTTTCAAATGCCCAATTACTGTCCGGCCCGAACGCAACGAACATACCAGTGGTTTCTCTTATCGACAGCGGGTATGACGTAGCCTTTTACAAAGTCCACGAGCCACGCATAGTCCGGTTTGCCAGCGTCCGAGGTAGACGACCAATAGCCGGCTTTAAATGTGCCTGGGAAATAAGATGTCTTGATTGTCGGGCCGGATTGCGGAGCAGATTTGTCCACGATAGTTATCAGTTCGTCCTTTGATGGAAGCCGCCAGTCGATATACCCCCCTGTTCTTAGTGCCTTACAGACATTCCCAGTTGCTTGATACCAGTCGTATTGACGACCGTCACCCTGCTTCTGCCACATCAGCGCCGTTTGTCTATCCGTAATCGTTCCGTTGCCATTGTCGACCAGATTTGCTGCTTCTGCCTGCATGGCAAAAAATACAGATACAAACATCAGCAATACGATACCCCATCTCCTCATAATCTTCTCCTCTCGATCCTTAATATCCCCGTTCATACGAAGCCCTCCTGAAAATCAGTGATCATATAACAAAAGTGAACCATATAAACACAAAAAAGCCGAACCTGTTATCCTATATTGATTGATAATTGATAAGACATTGCTTGTTCATGGTTGAACTATAAGAAACTCAGTCTTGTATGTCAAGGAAATATAGACCACAAAACGTGAGGTGTTGTGTCGATGTTTATTGTCGTGAGTGAATTGTGTTTATTACGGATTGAAGTCCTGCACTTTCATCGAGGTTGACGATTTTAAGGCTACTTTACTTTTTGGCGCAGCACGGCGCCAATCGAAGCTTCCCGCTCTAGAGGCAGATAAATCTGATTATCATTATTGGCTTCTGGAAGCTGTTTTCCGTTGGCATCAACCATGATGCGCGTATCGATTCGAACTGTTTCATCCAGCAATAACAGTTCCACTTGATCGCCTGCGGCCAGATGATTGCGGACTCCCACAAGCATCCTCTTTCGGACTGAATCATATTGCAATACAGTTCCCGCCAGTTCGTGGGTCTGGCTGTATTTAATCTCCGGGCTTGTTTCATTTATTTTTTCTTCGCTGAAGGCAAAGCCAGTGGTATATCCACGGTTGGAGATTTTCTTAAGCTCGGCAAGCCATTCCGGGTTACAGTGATAATTCCCCGGATTTTGGATCAGAGCATTAAGCGCCCAGTGGTAGGTGCGGGCTACCACGGCCACGTAATGAGTTGACTTCATCCTTCCCTCAATCTTCACGCTTCTAACTCCGGCAGCCGTTATCTCCGGCAAATATTCGATGAGGCATAAGTCTTTGGAGCTCAACAAATACGTGTATCGTTCATCCTCTTCCAAAACCAGTGGATCACCGGGCCGCGTTGATTCGTAAAGCAGATACTCCCAGCGGCACGACTGGGTGCAATCACCTTCGTTGGCACTGCGCTGATTACGGTAGGCTGATAAGTAACATCGCCCTGAGTAGGCCATGCACATCGCACCGTGGACAAAGAGCTCCAGCTCAACTTCGGGGACAGCCGCAGCAATCTCGCCCACTTCCCGTAAATTCAGCTCCCGGGCCAGCACAATCCGTTTTACTCCCTGATCGCGCCAGAATCTGACCGCCTCGCTATTTGTGGTATTGGCCTGTGTACTTAAGTGAATGGGCAGTTGCGGCGCCAAACTTTTAATCAATCTGATCATTCCCGGATCGCTGACAATTACCGCATCCACCGGAATTGCTGCAAGCTCCGGGATAATGAGGCGCGCCTGCAAAAGGTCAGCGTTCCTGGCAAATGTGTTGATAGCCGCATAAACTTTAACACCGCGAGCATGCGCCTCACGAACACCATTTGTCAAATCGGCAAGGGACATTTCGGCGGATTGCGCCCGCAGGCTCAAACCGGATACGCCGATATAAACCGCATCAGCCCCGTAAAGCACGGCGGTTCTCATTTTTTCCAGATTGCCCGCAGGAATCAGTAGTTCCGGTATTTTCTTTTCTTTCATGATGAATTCCTGTGTTGAATTTCATCAGCAGTATACGCAATTTTGAGTATAAAAGCTCTAAGCTTTTTTCTTCAGAGATTCATTATGAAGCTGCTTGATTTCATTACAGTTATAACATTAAATAACAGTGGTACTCTATTTACATACTTACTTTACAAAGCTCTACTCTGAATAAATTTAGTTCTTGACAGTGCAACTATATTAATGTGTAATATAACATGAGCATCACTGGAGATAATCATGACTGAACAAAAAAAGACCAAGGGACGGAAAGACAGGATCATGGAGGCGGCTCTGCGGAGTTTCGCTGCGAAGGGTTTCCAGGAGTCGACGATTGCGGAAATCAGCAAGAAGGCCGGTGTTTCCGAAGCTACTATCTATGAGTACTTCGGCACGAAAGAAGATCTTCTGTTCGCCATCCCTGAAAAGGTGACACTAGAAGCCATAGCCGAAACTGAACGGGTTCTTCCCTATATCAAAGGCGCGGAGGCCCGGATCAGGGCAATTATCCATGGCTATATCCGCATCTATGGCGATAATCCCGACTATTCAGCCCTTGTCCTTCTGCAGCTCACGCCAAACAAGAGGTTTCGCCAGACCAACGCCCACGCAACAATCCGCAAGGCAGCCCATATGCTCCTCGATTGCATACGTGAAGGTATCGTGGACAGAACGTTCAAACAAAATATCAATCCTCATCTGGTCCGGTCCATGCTTCTGGGAACTATTGAACACCTGTTCATTCAGTGGCATCTCCAGGGCGGATCAGCAAAGGAATCTATCATGGATCTCCTCGATCCCTTCATGGAGATTATTTTAAAAGGAATTCGCTCAAAAACAGATGAACCCAGTCTGACCCTGCGCCTGAACCTGGACAACACCCGGGTTTTCAGAGAGCTCCTGCAGGCAAGCGAGGCACGAGAGAAAAAAGAATCCGGGCTCCCCAGGAAGGACAACCGGGCAAGATAAACACCTGAACAAGGAAAAGGAGTCATACCATGAGAACAAAAGAACAGTATATTGAAGGCCTCCGGAAGATGAGACGTAATCTCTATCACGACGGGGAAAAGATCGACAGGGATGATGAAATACAGGAACTAGTTTTGAACGTCATGGGCATCACTTTCGACGCTGTAAACGATCCGGAGTTGAAGGATCTGTGTACGGCTACTTCCCATTTGACTGGAGAAACGATCAACCGCTTCTGCCACGTCCACCAGAGCACGGAAGACCTGCACAAGAAGCAGGACATGACCCGGGCCCTGTGCCGCAAGGTAGGTGGGTGTATCCAGCGCTGCATGGGCACCGATGCCTTGAACGCCGTCAATGCCGTTTCCTTCGAAGCCGATAAGGTCAACAAAGGAAATACGTCTTACCATAAGAACTTTCTCCAATGGCTCGAACGCTTCCAGAAAGAAGACCTCGTGGGAAGTTGCGCCCAGACGGATGTCAAGGGTGAACGCTTGAAGCGACCCATCCAGCAGACGGATCCCGACATGTACGTCCATGTTGTAGAGAAGAAGAAAGACGGAATCATCGTCCGGGGCTGCAAACTCCATATCTCCGAAGCCTCCATTTCCGACGAGATCCTCGTTGTCCCCACCCGCGCTCTGGGTCCCGACGAGAAAGACTACGCCATAGCCTTTGCCGTTCCTTCCGATTACGAAGGAATCAAGCAGGTCGTTTCCATCCACAGCCAGCACGAGCGGAAACACGTAAAGCGCGGGATCAACATCGGCTACTCCGACTCTTACGTCATTTTTGAGGATTGTTTCGTCCCGTGGGAGCGGGTTTTTCTTTGCGGAGAAAACGATCACGGCGGCATGTGCGCTCTTCTGTTCGCCCTGTTCCATCGCCACAGCTATTCGGGCTGTAAGCCCGCCATCGGGGATGTCTTACTCGGCCTGGCGGCCCTGGCGGCTGAATACAATGGCATTGAAAAGACGCCCCACGTCAAGGAAATGCTGTCGGAGATCATCAAGATTTCGGAGCTGGGTTATGCTGCTGGATTTACGGCATCCAGTATGGGCAAGCCCGAAGTCATCATCCCGGGCATGGGCAGTTGCCCTTACGGCCCGGGCAGTTACATTCCCAACTCCATCTACTGTAATGTAGGCCGCTGCCTGACGGGAGAAGCAGTCTTCCATGAACAGGAGTTTCTCTGCCGGATCGCCGGCGGCTTGCCGTCCACCTTCCCCTACGAAGGCGACCTGACTCATCCAGATCTGAAAGCAGTCCTGGAAAAGTATCTCAAGCGGAATCCCAATGTCCCCGTGGAAGACCAGATCAAATTCTGGATGGCCTTTGGAGACTATACCATCGGATCCCTGGCCGGCGTCATGAACTACGGAAACTACCATGGTGGCGGATCGCCAATCATGGAGCAGATCGCAATTACATCCCAGTACGACATCAAAGCGCGCAAAAAGCTGGTCAAAACACTGGCGGGGATCAAGAGCTGAAGAACCTGAATAAGTCGGATCATGATCTTTATCCGTCACCCCGGTGGCTGCTGGGGTAATGGCATAAATATAGAGAAGACGTTGATAGGCTTTGAATTATTGGAATGGCTGTCTTTCCCTTCAAGGATGAATGTTTTAAGATGTTGATATTCACGGTAAAAGTGCTGAAAGAAGCGGCAACTAAAGTAATGGATCAAAACCAACTATAAAGAATTTATTTATGATGAGTTACCAAAAAGTTGAAAAATGTAGCAATTTCGGATGACCTTGTAAAAAGGCCGCAGGCAAGGCACGCAAATCCCGAGGAGTGAGACATACTTTTAACGTACGTCGCAACTACGAGGGATAAAGCGTAACGCCGCATCCGGATTTTTTACGAGGTTATCAACCACAAAAAGGAGAATAAACATGTCAAAATTAGAATTTAATTTTCAAGGAAAGACGGCATTGATAACCGGCGCCAGCCGGGGAATCGGTGAGGCCGTAGCCCGCACTCTGGCAGCCAACGGCGCGGAAGTCATCCTGGCCAGCCGTAAACTGGAAGACTTAAAACATATCGCCGATGATATAGCCAAAGCGGGCGGTAAAGCAACAGCGATCGCCTGCCATGTGGGAGAAATGGAACAGATTAATCAGCTATTCGAGGCAATCCGGAAAAAATTCACTAAGCTCGACATTTTAATTAACAACGCCGCTACCAATCCGTTTTTCGGCGATGTGCTGAGTGCCGATGAACGGGCGTGGGATAAAACTTTTGCCGTTAATCTGAAAGGATTATTTTTCGCAAGCCAGCAGGCGGCAAAAATGATGAAGGAAAAAGGTGGCGGTGCCATTGTCAATGTAGCCTCGGTTAATGCCATCCGTCCGGCACCGTTTCAGGGAATTTACTCCATAACAAAAGCGGGTATCATCGCGCTGACACTTTCTTTTGCCAAGGAGCTTGCCCCTTTTAATATTCGGGTAAACGCTCTCCTGCCCGGGCTGACGGACACTAAATTTGCTTCCGCCCTAACGCAATCTCCCGACATTATGAAAGTTGTCCTGCCCACCATCCCGATGGGCAGAATAGCAAAACCGGAAGAAATGGTGGGTGCCGTTCTTTATCTCGTTTCGGATGCGGCATCTTACACCACCGGCGCCTGTCTTAATGTGGACGGCGGTATGCTGGCCTAGTTCTTAAAATGCTGCGGTAGCTTCTGCTTCCCGGTTTATGATGTATAGTAATACTATCTCTAAATCAAAGATGATATCGAGGTGGCAAGAAGGAGGAGGCGACGAGGCGTATAACCTAAAGGTCACGTATTGTACATACGTTGAGGAAGCCGACGACGCTGCTAACAAAGATAGCGCTTTGATTTAGAATTGGAATAAGATGATTCAGGATGATTTTATGCAGGCAAGTGATTGGGATATTGTCATTACAGGCGGCACCCTGCTGACCTTTTCGGAAAAAATGGATATCCTGGAAAATCCGATTATCGGCATCAAAGACGGAATAATTGCCACCATACGGACAAATGACGATCCGGTAAATACTTGCTGGCAAGCAAAAGAAATTATTGATGCCGCAGGCTGTATCATTATGCCCGGATTAGTCAACACGCATACACATCTACCGATGGTTTGTTTCCGCGGAATGGCCGATGACCTTCCTTTAATGGATTGGTTAAATAAACACATTTTTCCGGCAGAAGCACGCTTTGTCAACAAAAAGATGGTTTTTGACGGAGCGCTGCTGGCCATGGCCGAAATGATTCTTTCCGGCACCACAACTTTTTGTGACGGCTATTTATTCGAGAGCAAAATCGGGGAAGCCGCGCTGCAGGCCGGGACGCGGGCGGTCATTTCTCAGGGCTTTATTGACTTTCCCACGCCGGACAATCCTGATTCATCAAAAAAAATATTAATCGCCGAACATTTTTTTAAAAAATGGCAGGATATTTCGCCGCTGATATCGCCCGCTTTTTTCTGCCATTCCCCTTATACTTGCACTGCGGATACATTGGTTTCCGTTAAAAATGCGGCACACGATGCCGGCATACTCTACTTGATTCATTTACTGGAAAACAAAGACGAGATTGATATAATTAAAAAGCGCTACGGCAAAAAGCCTGTCCAGCATTTGCATGATCTCGGAGTTCTGGATGAACAAACTATCGCCGTTCATTGCAACTGGCTGGCCGAAGAAGAAATGACAATTTTTGCCGACCTCGGTGTAAAGGTTTCGCACAACCCGGAAAGCTCCATGAAGTTGGCCGCCGGAGTCGCACCGATTCCTGAAATGTTAAAGCGAGGAATAACTTGCGGATTGGGAACGGATGGAGCAGCCAGCAACAACGACCTTGACATGTTCCGCGAAATGGATACGGCCGCAAAAGTCCACAAGGTAACTACTTTGAATCCTACGGTAATGAGTGCACAAACAGTTTTAAAAATGGCCACTATCGGCGGTGCCCGGGTTCTTGGTCTGGCTGACCGCATCGGATCGATCGAAATCGGTAAGGATGCCGATATAATTTTGCTGGATATGAATAAGCCCCATCTCACTCCGCTTTATAATTGTTATTCCCATCTTGTCTATGCCGCCAGCGGCGCAGATATTAAAACCAGTATAATCGGCGGCAAGATTGTGATGAAGAACAGAAATCTGCTCACCATTGATGTGGACAAAGCCATGGACAATGTCCGCAAGATCGCCGCCACGATTGCCGGAACCCCAACGCAGTTGAAATCACGGGTATAAACCCTGAAGCAAGCTTTGGGGTTTATACCCTCCGCTTATGCAGGATAATTCGA
This sequence comes from Syntrophaceae bacterium, assembly GCA_003142535.1. GTDB lineage: Bacteria > Desulfobacterota > Syntrophia > Syntrophales > Smithellaceae > Fen-1166. Next base: position 19,855 of record PLMQ01000017.1, on the reverse strand, counting down.
CCAGCAAACTTCAGCTTGTGACCTTTAGGTTGCGCACTTTGTTTCTGAAGTTTGGGGCTCATTACAACTTGCCAATTCCAACTTGTGACCTCGCGTGACCTTTAGGTTATTAGGTTATACGCTGCGCTTTCGGAATTGGAGTTTCACGAATAATGACGAAACAGCAAAAATGGTGATATCCCGATAATATGTCATTATTGATTTGACAAACTGCCCGTCATTATATTATCGCCTGAATAACAATATGAAAAAGTATATTATTTTAATTGCCGCGGTTTTGATGCAGCTTTGCCTCGGCGCCAGTTATGCATGGAGTACTTTCGTCCCTGTTTTAAAACAGAGCTATGGTTTCTCCATTGCCCAGACACAAACAATTTTCGGCACTGCCATACTGATGATTACTTTGTTCATGTTCGTGGGCGGACGGCTTCAGGATAAAATCGGCCCGCGCATTCCGACTCTCTGCGGCGGCATTATCTTTGGCGCGAGCTATATCTTCGCCGGTTATTCCAGCGGAACTTATCTTGCTCTCTTCACCTTTATCGGGATTTCCAACGGGATTGGCGTAGGACTCTGCTATCTTTGCCCCATTGTTTGTGCGGTAAAATGGTTTCCCAACCATAAAAGCCTGGTTACCGGCATTGTCGTCTCCGGATATGCCGGCAGTGCGATCATTATCTCGCTCATTGGCGAATACCTGATCTCTCAGCAAACAGATGTATTGACTATTTTTAAATATATGGGTTTCTTCTTTCTCGCCATCGTTACCATAACATCTTTATTTTTACAAAACCCGCCGGCAGAAGAAAACATCATAACCGATAAGCCTCATATTAAAACTTTAGCCCTTTTAAAAGACCGCAACTTCTGGGGACTTTTGTGTGCCATTTTTCCGGGGCTTTGCATTGGTTTAATGAGCATCGGGAACATCAAACCTTTCGGACTTTCCCTGAATTTGAATCCGATATTTGCCGGAGCGGCAGTAACTATCCTCGCTATTTCCAACGCCACAGGCCGGCTGGGCTGGGGCATAATCGGCGGATTGGTCGCCGGGAAAAAAGCAATTCTTCTTTCCCTTATCAGCACTGCTGTTATGTGTCTCGCTACACCATTCGTTGTCCAAGATGCAATATCCTTTCAGATATTTGCTGTTGCCGCCGGTTTTAATTACGGAGCCTGCCTCGTATTATACGCTGCGGAAATCGCTCATACCTATGGGGCCCAGCGGATGGGAACAATTTATTCCACCCTTTTTCTCTCTAATGGAATTGCCGGTATTATGGCCCCGCCGCTGGCGGGGAAGATTTTTGATCTTACCGGTTCTTACTCTCCGGCTTTTTTAATTTTCGGTTCATTGTCCTTCATCTCCATTTTTTTATTTTATTTTATTTATCAGCCTGATCGGATCAAGAAATGAAACAACAACCTCATTTTCCTCCTGACTATCAAATTTTATCGACACGAGCGCTGGAAACAGCTCTCCACAAAGTACCGGCATATCAAAGCTGGAGCAAATTTGATCAGGGAGCAGCAGTGCCAATTGCTAAGCGATTTAATGCCCTACCGAAAATTGACAAAAAAGATTTGCGCGAACATTCCTGGCGGGGTTTTGTACCGAATGATCTGGATATAGATAAGGCGCTGGAAAGCGGCCTTGTGGAAATGGTCAATACCAGCGGAACAACTCAGGAGCGTGTCACCAACATCTGGTATCAACAATGGTGGAATGAATCGGAAGCAGCATCATGGCTCTATAACAAGCATACGGCGGCGCTGCCGCTGGGAAATCACAGGGAAGCAATTCTCACCAGCCCGCTTAACACCGGTGTTCTTGCCCAAAACGGTTTTTTACCAATGACCGAAAGGATGCTAGGTCGTTTTCTTTATCTTAATGAAAAAGCCAATCCCGGTTCATGGGATGATAAAATAATCAGGCGAATAATTGATGAATTGTCCATATTCCAGCCAATTGTTCTGGAAGCAAATCCATCATATCTGGCCAAAGTTGCGCGCTTTGCTCATCAGCACAATCTGCCGGTTTTCCAACCACCGGCGATTATTTTCACTTATGAAAATCCGGGGGTTCTGACACGCCGGCAAATCCGGCAGGCGTTTTCCGCACCGCTGATCAGTTCCTACGGAGCGACTGAAGCGGGATATGTCCTGATGGAATGCGCGGAAGGAAAGCTGCATCAGGTATCTTCTTCGTGCCGGATTGATATAGAATACCTCCGCCCCGAATACGGACAGCCCAACCTTGGAAGATTATTACTCACCACATTGACGAATCCCTGGCGGTCATTGATAAGATTTGATGTAGGTGATCTGGTGGAGATAGACACAACAGGCGCCTGCCCCTGCGGTTGTAATGACGGCTATATTTTCCGGCAGATTGCCGGGCGCAGCGCCAATTTGACTTATTCCGTTAATGGCCTTCCCATTACCACCGCCGCTGTTGAAGAAGCTATAGCAGACTGTAGCGAAGTTGCTGAATATCAGGTTATTCAAAAATCTGGCCGATATGATGTCCGTATTGTGCCTGCGGAAGATATTGTTTTATCTTCTGCGCAGCAAAAGCACGTACGCGAACAGATAATTGAAGGACTTTACCCGCTTTATCGCAGCAAAGATAAAATTGCTGTTCATTTTGTTGACGAAATACAAACCGAACCATCAGGCAAATACCGCCGGACAATCTCGGATATTGAGCTTGCCACAGACAGCCTCTTTCTTAAAGGGGGTTGATTATGACGAAATTAAAACCGGCGCCGATCGTGCTTATTGCCGGAGGGCCGCAAGCAAGAAATAATGAAATGATGATTGCCGCGATGTTGAAGCTGAGTGGCGAACCGAAACCGGCAATTGCTTATATCGGTACGGCGAGCGAGGACGATAGAAGTTTTTTCAATATGTTTAAACAAATGTTCATTGCTGCCGGCGCAGGCAATGTTACTCTTGTCCCGATTGTCCGAAACTTCAATAAAGAAAAAGCCGAAAAATTTCTAAACGATTGTGATTTGATTTTTCTCAGCGGCGGCGAAGTGGCGGCGGGTATGGATTATTTGCAGGAACATAACTTGATCCCGCTTCTCACTGACCTATATAATTCCGGCAAGCCTTTTTGCGGTGTATCTGCGGGCGCTATAATGCTCTGCAAAAATTGGATGCTCTGGCGGGACGAAAATGATGACGATACAGTTGAGCTTCTGGATTGCATTGGTTTCGCGCCGTTACTTTGTGATGTCCACGCGGAGGAAGACGATTGGGAAGAGATGAAAAGATTGCTCAGCTTCTTTCCCGAAGGCACTATCGGTTACGGCATCCCCGCCGGCGGCGCATTACACGTTACACCAAACGGCAAAATCACACCTATCGGTTCTGCACCGGTACAATTCATCAAAAAGGGACACTAATACCAATCCGCTTTCTTTGGCTACCTTTGTTGGCTTCGTCGTCGGCGTCCTCAACGTATTTTCATATACGCATCCGGCGCCTCTTCCTTGCCGCCGCGTTATCCTTTGAACGCGAAATGGTATAACATAATAATTGTTTGATTTTTATAAAAAAAGGTTTAAATATTAAAGCATTAAATCACGGGCGCTGTTGGAAAAACAGCGGAATTATTTATTCGTGAAACTCCAATTCCAAAGAAGAAGGATTAATAAATTGGCTAAACTTTCTCAAGATGAAGTCCTAAGATACCAAAAAGGCCGTAGATCGCAGGAAACAGTTAAACGCTATTATATTAAGTGGCGATCACAACAAAATCTTTCTATCCCAACGCGCTGCGATGAGCCTAGTTGTGTTTACTACCACTCGCCTCTGATATGGAATGGCAAAGAGCTGAAACTTACTCTCGACCATAAAAATGGAGTGAGCGGTGACAATCGGCCTGAGAATCTTCAGCTTCTTTGTCCAAATTGCAACTCACAACAGCCGACGCATGGTGGCGGTAATAAAGGGAAAGTAGAACAAAGTGAAGGTGGTTTTGCCAAAATTCGGAAGGGTGGCAAAAAGGACTATACGCTGCCTGCCGAGCCCGGGAAGTTCACAATAACAGGTGGGCAAGCAACCCTAACAAAGGGAAGTAAAAATACCTAACAAGACAAATGCACCCGAACGACAAAAAGCGCCGCTCCTTCGTCGCCCTGCTTTTTGTCGCCGGTGATTTGCAGTGTTAGGCCACATAACATTTACATTCTATTGAAAAAGGAGGATTTATGAGCAAAGCAATTAAAGCAGTCTGTCTAGTCGTTTTTCTTTTAGTCTCAGGATGTGCCCACATAGACTTTGGCGGTGATGGAATGACGTACTTCGATCCAAAGCCCTACCTATTTGTTTCGACCACAAAAGAGTGCGTGACAACGGCAACGGTCGTTACAATTCCTGAAGCCAAGAAGGTTATGAAATTCGTATCTGGATACGGTTCGGCTGAACTATCTGCGACATTGTCTAACGGCATGATCGCATCGGTTGGTCAAAAGACAGATACGAAAATACCCGAAACAATCAGCGCAATCGCAAGCCTTGGAACAGCTACGGCGGGGTTCAAGGCGAAGGCAGAAACCGGAAAGCAACTTATCTGCACGCCCGCGGCAAAGCTCTATCCAATTCTCTCTGGCGTACCAGACTTGGATCACCCGCTTTCATTTCCAGTATCTAAAGAGATAATTGATCTTGGAAAATAGCAAGCAGTCCAACACTTTCATCCAGCCGACCGCGAATAGCCGCTCTTCTTTTTCATTCCAACGTTTGTGGCGGCTTCCCCTGATGTTGCCGTTAGCCTGCCTTAATATATAATCTGTACGATTGTTTATTCGCTCGGCGTTATCTGTTCTTTGCTTTTCCAATATTGAAGAATATTTTTTCTGTGGTTGAATAAGATGAGCACAAATGTTGCCGAGGCACCAATTATGGCGATGAAATTCCAGTCAAAAGAAAATTCAAGCCCGATAGATAAAGCAAAAACCATGAAAAAGGAAGCAACAAAAGGAATACGGTAGACTCCGTAAACGGTGAGCCAGATAACAGCGGCAAGCAATGCCGACCAGGGCGTCACAAACGCCGTGAACCCCAGATAATTTGCCACACCTTTACCGCCGTGAAATCCATGAAAGCAGGGGAAGCTGTTTCCCAGGATGAGAAAAAATCCCGCCCAGGGAATGAAAGGCGCTTGAAGCCAATAAGTAGCCAGCGCCGCAACTGCCACAGCACGGCCGATATCCAGCAGAAATACGACCGCCGCCCAGATGATACCCGCCTGACGATAAACATTTGTCGTTCCGGCATTGCCGCTGTATTGCAGCCGCGGATCAGCTTTGCCAGCCAATTTAAAAAAGATGATCGCAAAGTTAATTGACCCAGCCAGATAGGCAAGAATGCATATTAAAAATATTTTTCCCATATGTTCCTTTATATATTTATAATGTCATATTCTAAAAAATGATTTCTCTTCTCTTCTCTCAGCGGAATGACAAACCTTTTTCACCATCCCCTCAAGATTATTATTTATTACTACCTTAAGGGGATTATCGAGGATATATTGCGCGGCGGTCAACCATTCAGCTTCATTTCGAATGACATGCTCATAATAACCACGTTGCCATAATTTTTTGTCAAATGGTTGCCAACCATTTTGCTTTACGTTACGAATATACTCATTTGTCGTCATTGTTTTAAACCATTGAATTATTCGTTGTAGGGGCGAACCTATGTGTTCGCCCAAATTTCCAAGAGAATCATTATCTGCCGAAGATGATTTCCTTGAACATTCAGGGCAGACACGCAGGTCTGCCCCTACGTTTTCGATGATACAATGAAAATGATTCGGCATAACAACATATTCACAACATTTAATATCCTGAAACTTACTCATCACTTCAAAATACCATTTCTCAATCATTCTACCCGCGTCATTCAGCAATAATTCATCCTTTGTTACTACGCCAAAACAACTTTTATTTTTCTGTGTACATATTGTAACGAAATAGGCTCCGGGCTGGGCATAATCGTAATTCGGCAACCTGATGACCTTTCGCTGAGAACTATTTAGACGGTTATTGACATTACTTGATACCATTATGATTCTTCTTTTATCCATGATGGTGGTTTTCTCTTCCCCTGACTCACATCTCTCATCTGCAATCCATCGATTGCTTCACAAACATTTCCCTGCAAATCAAATATCCAGGCATTAAAAACAAAAGGCTCTTTATCGAACTTTACAGGTATAATTCTGCTCAGATAAGTTTTTTCTTTGCTTGTCTTTTGATAAATTATTCTTTTGTCAAAACCAACGGGAAAGGGAACTACATCGGTAAAACGTTGTGTCCAGACGCAGGCGGCGTGCATTACTGCATCGAAAGGAAAAGGCGAACCGAGAATGTCATCATCAACTTCGCGGTTGCCTCCAGAAAGATATGCCAGCGCACCATCCGGCGAAAGGGAAAGATCTCCAATAATATTTTGATAGGCTGGGCCGAAAGGCACCAGTTCACGGTAAACCGAATCCGCCGGTATATTGATGCATTTTCCCGACAGTTTCTCGAATGACCGAAAAGGATGGACGGGAATGGAATCAGGAGTATTGATATTAAATTCTACATAAGCATGCTCAAGCATGCGGGTGATATTTCCTGCTTTTGTCTTTACTGATGTCGTGAGAGATGCGGCAATTACGCCAGTGCCGGAATCAGACAAATCAACAAAGGCATTCAGACTTTTTACTTCCGGCTCCATAATTAAAAAACGGGGAAAACGCGCATTGTGTAAACAATTAATATTAATCTTTGGAAAATGAAGTTTAACGGCTTTAGCCAGAACAATCAGGGCTTCCACTGCCGGAAGAATTGTTTTCCCATCCAGATAGTGGTCGAATAAATAAGGATGTACCTTTAATTGTAACGGATAGCGCTGTTTTTGATTTAAACGGGAAACGTTTTCCATAGGTGAACCGTCTTCGGGTCAACAGCGACAGGAGTTCCCGATGAATTTAAAGCGCAATGTTTAGTAAAACCGATGCAGACCAGATGGCCTTTCCCTGCGTGGGTAATGACATAGTCAAACTGCAAACGGACTCTTTCCAGATTTGTCGGGCGCGTGTAGATATACATCAGATCATCGTAATAAAGAGGCTGAAAAAAGTTTATTCCCAGATCGATAATCGGATAAACAAAGCCGCTTTCTTCTATTTCCTTATAGGCATAAGCGACATCGCGCATAAGAGAAGTCCGGCCGAATTCAAAATAACGCAGGTAATTGGCGTGATAGACCACTTCAGAGCGATCCGTATCAGCGTATAGAGTCCGGTATTCACAACGATGCCAGATCAGTCCGGTCGTCAGGTCACGTACATAATGCGAATCATTATTAAATATTTCGGGCTGAAATGGCTTGGGCCGCATATTTATACCCCCCTGAATATTATACAGCAATTCGTACCGCCAAAACCAAAGGCGTTGGAAAGCGCAATTTCATATTTTTGTTTACGGGCAGCATTAGGAACAACATCAATATCCGAAAATTCCGGATCAGGAATATGATTAATGGTCGGCAAGATAATTCCCTTGCGCATACCCTCAATGGTTAAAGCAGCTTCTATGGCCGCAGTCGCCCCCAGTGTATGCCCCAATTGTGATTTATTGGAAGATATGGGAATCTTTTCTATTTTCTTCCCGAAAACATCACGCAGACATTTTACTTCGGTGCGATCGCCTTTGGGTGTGGATGTTCCGTGAGCATTGATATATTGAATATCTTCCGGCTTCAAACCGGCATCATCGATGGTTTCACGAATAGCTCGAACGATAGTTACCGGATTGGGGCTGGTATAGTGATAAGCATCCGATGTCCAGCCGATACCTAACACTTCCGCCTTAGGTTTTAAACCATGAGCTTTAATAACATCTTCGGCTGCCAGCACAACCACTCCTGCTCCTTCCGAAAGAACAAATCCCTTACGGTCGAGGCTGAAGGGGCGCGATGCTTGCGCCGGATCGGCATAAGCACGATCATGGGGATTGACTTTAATCGTCGCATTCATATTGGCAAAGCCATGAATCAGTTCGGGTAGAATCGGGGCATCAGCGCCGCCGGCCAAAACAAAATCGCAATCACCATCACGGATCATTCTGGCGCCGATACCGATAGCATGATTGCCGGAAGCGCAGGCGCCCTGAGGAGAAAATATCGGTCCGGTAAATTTCAGGAGCATTCCGGCTTTGCCCGCAGGCAAATTGGCGCATAAATTGGGTAGCAAATAGGGGCTCACTCTCAGCGGCCCGCGGTGTTCCAGATCATGCATCGCTACTCGAAAAGCATCGGTTCCATTTAAAGCGGAGCCAATGAGGCACGCCATGCGCGGAGCTATTTTTTCGTCGATAGTAATTCCCGAATTCAGCAGGGCTTCTTTGCAAACGGCAATTGTCAGGATAACGAAGGCGGCATTCCAGTTATAGACTTCTTTGGCATCGGTAAAATCAAGTTCCAGCGGATACCAGTCCGGTATCTCGCCTACCACGTCACAGACTGATTCCACTTTACAACGCGTAACTTTACGGAAGCCGGCCTCCCCCTTAACTGCCCTTTTCCATGTTTTTTCAAACGTACTGCCCAGAGGAGTCGCCATTCCGTAACCAACTACAAATACTTTTCTGTTTTCCGGTGCTTTCATAATCTTCCGTTTTTCAAATAATCCTGTGCAGTATAACACAGGAATTGCAACCGCCGAAACCAAATGAATTCTTCAAGACAAATTCCTGAGTTAATTTCCTGGCCCCTTCGGCAACACAATCAATATCAATTGCCGGATCGGGAATATAATTTATCGTGGGCAGTAATGTATCGCGCAGCATTCCTTCCATTGCCAGAATTGTTTCTATTGCACTCGATGCACCCATCGCGTGTCCCAGCTGTGATTTGTTCCCTGATACCGGCGGTAATTTCTTGCCAAAAATGTTATGCAGCGCATCGGCTTCCACTTTATCACCGACCTTTGTCGAGGTCGCATGAGCGTTAACCGCATCCAGGTCTTTCGGCTGCAACTCGGCACGGGCAATTGTTTCCTCCATGCATCTTTGTACCGTTGTCAAATTAGGTGATACAGAATGGCTGGCATCGGATGTCATTCCCCATCCGGCCATGGTGAATTTAGGCTTCAATCTGTGCGCTTTCGCAAATTCTGCCGACGCCAGAATAATACAACCGGCACCCTCCGAAACGACAAACCCCCTGCGATTGATAGAAAACGGCCTGCTTGTTTTTTCCGGAGACTCATCGGGCTGCCCTTCTTTGGGCCGGTAAGCACCGTTCATTGTGGCAAAACCGGCAACTATCGGCTCAACCAGCGGGAAATCAACTGCCCCTGCTATAACAACATCTGCTATTCCCCGTTCGAGCATCATTTCCCCGATAATTAAAGAAGTTATGCCCGTAGCACAAGCCGTAATGGTCGAACAAATGGGGCCAGTTGCACCTGTAAAAATCGAAACCTTGCCGCCGACCATATTAATGCAGGAATTGGGGTTGGCGAAGGGATGGGGTAATTTATTTTCCGCAATCAGCATACGGTCAGCATGCAATATTGCATCCAGACCGCCCACCGCGGAACTGAAAGTTATCGCAACACGCGGAGCAATATCTTTTGTAATGGCCAGGCCGCTTCTCTCCAATGCCCGATAAACTACCAACAACGCATATTTAAAAATGGGCGATGTCCAGTGCGCCATTTCCCGCGGCTGCAAAAAAGGATAGGGACGCACATCAATATCGGCGACTTCTCCGGCGACATGGACGGGGAATCCCGGAGGGATCGGAAATCTGGTTAACTTCGCTATGCCCGATTCTCCGGCTACTGCCCGCTGCCACTGGGTTTCCAAATCAGTTCCTAAAGAAGAAACACAATCATACCCTAAAATAACTGCTTTTTTAGAAGACATTTAAGTATTACCAGGGAATAAGGCTGTACAGTTTTGCAAACATTTCATAAACTTCAATCCAATTTTGCAGATCTTTGGTTGAAGAAACATGGGCCCGTTTACTAACCATAATCCAGCTCATATGCGCGGCGCCGTCCTTGCAGGTTGAACAGTCACGTGTTGCCGAAGTGCAGCAGCGGTGCACTGTCTTTAAATCGGAAGCCCAGCGAACAAAATGTATCAGCCGGCGCGGTTGAGGTTTTCTATTATCCAACGCTTCCGTTACAGAAGGGCATTCCATCCAGCCGAAAGACCTGCCCAGCATTTTTCCTGTTGTGATAACTTCATGATAATATTTGCTGGAAATTAACGTTTGCGGATATTTATCCAACACCTCATCCATTTCCAGGCGTAAATCTTTCAGCTCGCTCTCTTTCCAGGAGAAACCGTCAACGCCTTCATCATTGGACAATAGCTGCAGATGTACTTTCAAACCAACATCCACTATCCGTTTGATCACCGGTTCTATTTTTCCTACCTGGCGAGGTGTTATGGTATAAAGATAATAGGCATAGTGATCTCCAGCATAATTTTTGCTGGAGATGGCAAAAGTGTCGCGCCCGCGCAGAATCTTTTCGTCTTCTCCGCCGCCCCACAGAGAAATTCCCACCATCATGTCGGGAAATTTATTGCGGTCAACTTTAATTAAGCCATTGGTGGCACAATATGATGGAATCCGTTTATAAAAAGCCTCCACTCTATCCATACACAGGGTCGGCTCGCCACCAATCAAAATAGCGAGGTTGACGCCGCGTTCCTTTTCATGGTCAATAAATTCTTCCCACTTTTTTATATCCATTTCCTCTTGAGCGGCTATATGCTCATTGGAAGAAAAGAAAAAACAGCCCTTACAGCGTAAATTGCATCTGTTCGTAACATCATATATCGAACTGCGAATATTGAGCTTGGCGATGCGCTTATAACGTTCGTGCCAATCTTTATCCAATAATGAGCTTACCGTATTCATTCAATACTATCCTTTAATTCTATTTCATGCTTGCCCGGGCTGAAGCAGCCGGCGGCGGGGTGACCGGCTCCGTACAAAGATTTTCTCCTTTTTCATAACCCATCACCCAGACCGCCAGATATGTGTCCACATAATCCAGCCAGGATTTAAACGTATCCAGATTGTTTACATGGCGGTAAAGGCGCGCCGTAACAACTGCCGAACCTGCGGCATAGTGCCGACAATCCGCGCAGTCTGTATCAGGCACACAGCAGGCAGCAGATCTGTCCCAGTTCAAGTCCGTTCTGTATTGACGGAAAGACCTTCCCAACCCGATATCCTGCGAACGGTTCTGGCGGGGATAAGAGCAGCTGAAAAGATCATGCAGGCCACTCTTGTGTGTATGCGCCACCGCATTGTAAACAGAAAAAAGAACATTTTGCGGATATTTTTTAACGAGATCAATCATTGCGTTTTCCGTACGCTGTAAGGAATCATCATTATGACGTAATAAGCCCTTGTATCCAACAGGCGATGAAAAAACATTAAATGTCAACTTACAGCCCTCAGCAAACAGGTCATGGACAACATCATATACTTCGTCAATATTTTCCCGCGTAAACGTATAGACAAACACCGCCCGGGGATCATTTCTGTAATTCTCGATCTGCTTTTTCAGCAGTTTTTTAGCTTTGCGGACACGCAAACTCGTTTCATCATTGCCCCACACGGAAATATGAATTTTATAGCCGACAGATTCCGGAATTTTTTTGAACCCATTGGTGGCAATACTTCCCAGCGGCATTTCCTGATAACAAACATCTAAAAGCTCCGGAACTAAAGAAGGCTCTGCTCCGGCCAGAACAACATATGTTATACCGCGCGCTTTTTCTTCCCGCATCAATTTGCGCCAGGCATCCGCCTCACCGTTTTCTACGGCAAACTGCTTATCGCCTTCATAATAATAACAGCCGTCACAACGAAGGTTACAGCGGTTGCTCATATCATAGGTCGATTCCCGCAGAAAAAAATATTGCCGCACCTTTTCCCATCTTTCTTTAACTTCCGGATGGGACAAGAGTTCAGAAAATTTTGGTTTGGCTTTTTTCGGAGATAATTTATCGTTAATGGTCATGGACAATTATTTTCAGCAACTAATTCTTTTCGGTTTTTTTCCCCTGAATATATTCGGCGATCAGGCGAACTGTCTTTAATTTCGGGTAATCGTCTTCATCAATAACTATCTTGTATTCATCCTGCAAAACCAGGGCTATGGTCGCCAGATCCATACTATCAATACCCAACTCATCGATCAGATCCAAATCCGGATTGAATGTCGCCACCGTAATATCTTCCAGTTTGAGCTCTTCAATAATGATCTCGCTCACCCGCTTAATAATGCCCTTGATATCATTGCTTTCAGGCATCAATACCTCCTTCTTTATTCCTTAATCTTTTTTATACCGGCAACGATTAACCCGCTGCAAACAATATTTTCTTTACTGGACACCTTGAATGCATATAAAGCTTTTTCGCCTGCTTCGTCTCTGTTGATATTGATTGACAAAACTTCTCCGGGACGTACCGGCTGGGTAAACCGCACTCTTTTCAATCCATCCAGATGTATTTCCTCTCCCCGACCTTCCGCATCTTTGATAATTGCCTGCTCAGCAATATGGACTATTGCCACCCCCGGAAGAATCGGCTCGCCGGGAAAGTGCCCTAAAAACCAGGGCGAATCCTCCGGCACGTGAGCTAAGGCCTCGATTTTATTGGGCTCTACCGCTTTAACCTCTCTGAGCAAATGCCATTGATCTTTCACAATCTTCCTTTTTCACCTTCAGCTGATATTCGGGTCTTTATAAAACAATAAATATCTATATCACCGATTGTTTTTTCAATCAAAATATTTTTATAAGGTCAATGATTAATTTCGTTCTTTACAATTTTTATCGCTGAGTTTTAACTTTCTCGACAATTGTTACTTCTCTATTGATTAAAATGGAAAGCGGCACAACCTCTATGCCTTTTAATATGAGGCCGGAAAGCAGAGCCTCTATTTCCGCTAATAAGATTCCGCTATCAACCTTTTCAGACGGCGGTATATCATGCAGCAAAATTATGTCATCGGCCTTTACTTTTTTCAGAATTTCCCGGCTGATATGTTTTACATAGCGATTACCGGCATCGCCTGCCCGGCAGCTGAAAGTTACGCAATACATCCCCAATTTATCCAGAATCGGGGCAAGCTTGGGATTAACTATTCCCACCGGCGGACGAAAGGCCAGCGTCTTTACTCCTAATTTCTGCAATATTTCCTGCGTAGCGGATACTTCATAATAAATGGTTCGATAACTTTTCAACATTAAAAAGGGATTATGGTTAAATGAGTGGTTGCCGATAGAATGACCGCGGTCAATTATCTCTCTGATTATATCCGGATGACGGGAGGCGTTGACGCCGGAAACAAAGAAAGTTGCCTTCATTGAATATTTATCCAGTAAATCAAGAATTTGTCGTGTTACCGGCACTGAGGGGCCGTCATCGAAGGTTAGAGCAACCCATTTTCCCCCGGTATTACCATGGCTGATAACGGGTCCGAAGAAATTAGTTTCCGGAAAGAAGGAAGCGACAATGCATAAGATAATATAGAAAAAGGCAACGGCGGCAGCAATTAAGGGATTTAAAAAAAAGATGAGCACAGCAGCAGAAAGGAGGATTATTCCCATGGCTTGAGCCGGAGAAATGACCTTTTGCTTCGTCCTCATTGGATAAGGTGCTCCCAAAGAGGGCCGGTTAATCCCCGGTCATATAGTTTAGGAAGAATTCGGGTTGCCTTGTTTTCTCCGGAACCAACTATCCAGTTGAAACGCGAGGCAGCGTGTTCTTCCACTGTTTGTATAATATCCTGGGCTGTTATGTGCGGCGACCTGTAAAAAACAGGCTGCAAAAGATTTTGACCTTTCGTAATCTGGCCTTCGCGCAGAGCAACCTCGTATAATTTTGTATTAGGGTAAATACGGATGCCGCAAAAAAAGAAAAAAACAGACTTTTCCAATTTATCGACACCATTTAACGTTTCACTTAAAGTCTTTCTGTTTTCTTCGGGGCCACCCAAAAGAAAATAATGGGCTATGTTCAGGCCGGCCTGAAGAGCGATGCTATGGGCAGTAAAAACATTTTTTGCAACAAACGGTTTTTGCAAGCTGGCCAGCATCTTATCTGATAATGATTCCGTACCAAATTCCACATGGCTTAAGCCCGCATCGGCCAATAGCCGGAAATAGTCCGGCGGCGGTGTGGTGGGAGCAAAAAAACCGCCCCAGGGTATCGAAATACCGGAGTCGATAAATGCCTTGGCCACATCAATGCTATGTTCATAGCTGGCGTTAAACGCGGAATCGGTAATAAAAATATATTTGGCTCCGGCATCCTGCAACTCGCGGGCTTTTTGGGCTATTTCCGGAGGCGGGAAAAACCTCATTTTGCTGCCTTCAATGTGCGGATAAGTGCAATAAACGCAATGAAAAGGGCAACCCCTTTTAGTTTGCAGATTGAGCATGCCTCCCTTGGATAGATAGAATTTGGTATGAGAGCTATCGGGATTAAAGCTCCTTTTTGTTTCACATTCATAAGGCCCATAAACAATATCGGTTGTTTCTTTTACCACAACCCCCGGCAGGTTTCGTACATCAGTTTTCTTTTCCAACGCCTGCAGTAGCAATGGCAGTCTTTCTCCTTCGCCGACAATACCGTAATCCGCATCCAGCGCTTGCATAAATTCAATCGGAAAAATTGTAAATCCGCTGCCACCCAGAATTATCCTGGCCGTTGATTTTTTTCTAATCTGGCGAACCAGGTTTTTGTATTCTTCCAGAAAGGCGCGGCAGTTTGTTGTATCTGTATTATCAATATTTCTGATTGATATTCCGATAAAATCAGGTGTAAATTCCACAATTACTTCTTCCAGCTCGGTAAGTGTGGCAAATTCATTTAAATCCACAATTTTAGACTGATATTGAGAATCAAGAGAACCTGCCACATAATCGAGTCCCACCGGATATACAGGATACGGCATCTTCAGAGTATTTGCGGATATAAACAATATTTTCATAGCAGAGGCAAAACTTACGCGAGATGTAAGGCTATTATCTTTGCTTAAGCTCACGCTTAAGCCTTTTTCCGCCGGTTTTCAAAAATGTAGGCGGCCAATGCCCGCACCGAAGCGAAAACCTTTGCTCCTAACTCTTTACTCTCAATTTTAACACCGTAGTCCTTTTCAATCATCATCACCAGCTCCAGCACATCAATGGAATCAATGCCTGTATCCCCGCCTACCAGTTGGGCATCGTCCTTAATGTCTTCAGGCTTAACATCCATTAAGCCCAGAGCTTGAATGATCTTCACTTTTAATTCATCTACTAACTCATTAAGTTGACTCATTGAACACCTCAAAATTTTAATCTGGCAATCGCCAGAGCTTTTTAGTCTTTTATCTTGTTGCTTCCCAAATTATTCGTATTTAGAGAAGCTTATGTTTTCTCCTCGTCCTTGAGAATTTTTTCCAGAATAACCCGCACAGCCCAGCGGCTTAAAGCCTTCCCATATTCAGGTCCCGCTAAATACATGGCCACCATAAAAATCAGCCAGGAAATACCATAAAGAAGCGAAGCAGCAATGGTGGCTGTAATGGCATCACTGTGCGCTGCAACAATTATACTCAAAATAATTGCTGTCGGCAAACCGATAACATAACTAAAGGCAATCAAAACCAGTCCGATAGTTATTCTAAAAGAAGGTTTCCTTTTAAAGATGCTGAGGCCCGCTTGTTCAGCAATTGCCTTCCGGCAGAATTCTTTACGGGCAAAATACAATGCTATTTTTTTTACGATACTCAAAAAATCCCCGCAAACAATCGAATTTAAAAAGTGTGCGATAGTAGCTTCAAGTAGAATATAATTTCAAGAAAAATCTATATAATGTAAATTTGGTCTATAATTATAAAAGCTGTTGAAGATAATCACGGGTGTAAACCCCAAGGCAAACTTTGGAAACGGATTCCTAAGCTCGCTGCAGTTTATTACACCCTCCGCTTCGCGGGATAATTATATTGCCCCGCTAAGCTTCGCACGCGGGATTAATTCAACTTACCAATTCCACTGCGCTTTGGTTACGGAATTGGAGTTTCACTAATAAAATTGCCAACCGCCGGAAATTAAAAATTGCAGGTATATATTACTTTGCCATTATCCCGCCTATGGAATTTTGGGATCTATTGGGATAATCCGTGTATCCAATTCCCTTGAATATCCCCGTTCTGGCACCTTGAACACTGGCAATTAATTCATTATCCACAAAGACTTTGCCATCACCGACGACTATTGCCGCACCGGAACCTTTCAATTGGGCATAACGCCGGACAGCAATTTCATATCTAACACATTTATTAAAAGGGCGGATCTGCCCGCTGAATGATATATCTCCGCAACCCAGAGCCCGGCCATAACCCAAAGCACCGCGCCAGAGACAATAGAAGCCTAACAGCTGCCAGACAGCATCAACACAGAGGCAACCTGGCTGCACGGGATCTCCAATGAAATGACACTGAAAATACCAGGCATCCATACGGATATCTTGTTCCGCAATGATTCTTCCATGTTTGCCATCGCTTTCCACTTTCAATATCCTGTCGACCATCAGGAAAGGTGGTGTCGGCAGCCGGCCATCTAAGTGTGGCGGCGGATCCGATATCAAAGTCCCGTAAGATGCTGCCAGAATTTCCTCAAAATTAAAATGATCCCGTGATAAAAATTCTTGATATTTTATCATTATTTTTTCTCTTTCCTTTTTTAATACCCAGGCTGAGTGTTAAATCAAAATGAGATTAAAGATAATAATCCCCGGGTTGAAGATTATTCCAGTTCTGTCTTGAAAGCCCGGGCTCCGACCCTGGCCGCAATTATGAGCTTTTGATGATCGGAATTCACTTCTAATCGGATTAACTATAAGAGAAATACTCATTTGTCAAATTAAAAACAAAAATGGAAGTAGCATTAAGTTGCATAGAGTAATGGAGGCAATAAAAATGCACTATGAGCTGGATATGTGAGCCACCTGTTGTTTTAATTCCCCCTCAATCACGGGTAAGAACACCAAAACCAGTTTTTGGTGTTCTTACCCTCTGCTTTGCGGAATAATTCGACCAGCTAACTTCAGCTTGTGACCTTAAGGTTACGCACTTTGTTTCTGAAGTTTGGGTCTCATTACAACTTACCAATTTCGACTTGTGACCTCTTGCCACCTCTTGTCACCTTTAGGCAATCAGGTGGTTAGGTTATTAGGTTATACGCTTCACTTTCGGAATTGGAGTTTCACAAACAAATTTACATGGCACTGAAAATAATTTTACGTTATAAGGCAGTGTCATAAAACAACTTTCCCCAAAGAGGAGCAAACAATGAACAAAGCGGCTTTCTACAAAATAACTTACGGTATTTATGTGGTAACAGCAGGACAGAACGGCAAGTTCAATGGCCAGATTGCCAATACAATGTTTCAGGTAACATCAGCGCCGGCAACTGTGGCTATCAGCATTAATAAAGAAAACTACACCCATGAGTTGATTAAACTGAGCAATAAATTTGCGGTTTCCTTTCTCGCTGAGGCCGCACCCATGACTTTTATCGGAACCTTCGGCTTCAAGTGCGGCCGCAATATAGACAAACTAAAAAATGTAAAAATAAAAATCGGGGCAACCAAAGTTCCCATAGTTCTTGATTATGCAATCGCTTACTTAGAAGCGGAACTAATCAGCGAACTGGACTGCGGCACGCATACCATTTTTGTCGGACGCATTGTTGACGCCGATGTTCTAAGTCAGGAAGAACCCATGACTTATGCCTATTATCATAAAGTCAAAGGCGGTAAGGCGCCGAAAAATGCTCCTACTTATATGAAGGAAGAACTGGCTGCCAAATCAGAACAGGCAGCACCCGCAGCACCCTATGTTTGCAGCGTTTGCGGTTATGTTTATGACCCGGCCAAAGGCGATCCGGATGGCGGAATAGCTCCCGGCATCAGATTTGAAGATATCCCCGATTCCTGGGTTTGCCCCGTCTGCGGCGCGGATAAATCGAAGTTTGAAAAAGAGCAGTAACGCTCATTTATGTGTTAATTTATTTCTTCCTGTACTACACAACCCGTTCACTTTGAAGAAAATGCAAGACTTCAACTCGTAATAAACATAATTCACGCCCGACGACAAACATCGGCACCAAACCCCACATTTTGTGGTCTATATTTCATTTGGTGTCCTTACGTATTGAAATTTCCCGGCTCTTATGTTATTAAAATATTAATAATGAAACATCCGGTATGAAGACATGTCACCCCGTTGCAAACAATATTACCGGCTATGTTTCCCCCCGGAGGCGTTCATGCATTTTAAGGCACTGCTTGGCAAGTTCTCCCTCGTAAATAAGGATCTTTATTACAAGCTTTCCGTCGCCTTTGCTTTGTTTTTTATCTTGCCGGTTGCGGGGTTTCTCTTTTTTGCCGTTAAATATAAATTTTTAAGCGACCAATATATCCCCTTTTTCTTTCTCGTTTTGTTAAGCTTTTTTTTCTTCGGTTTCAGATTGCTACGCAAATTGTTCGATAACATCCGCGCGATATCTACCAGCATGACTAAAAGCGTTGAGGAAGAAACTGCCCGACAACCCCTGATCGCGTCTACAGATGAACTTGGAAATATAATTCAATCCTTTCGGGTTCTTGAGGATGAGCTGAAGAACAAGTTCCTCCACCTAGAGAAGAAAACGGCGGAATTGGCAACCCTGAAAGAACACTCCGATCTCTGTTACATGACATTCAATCCTGATGACCTTGTTCATATTACCCTGGAGAGAGCCTTGNNGATGATTTCGGGAAAAAGGGAACTATCGTTCCCTTTGAAGACAGTCTGGCCAAGTACGCCGTTATCAATAAGTCACCATTACTCGTGGAAGATATCGAAACGGACAGCCGATTTGGACGCCAATCCCGCGTTCAATATTCGACAAAATCTTTTATCTGTATGCCCTTGAAGACCAGCATTGATGTTATCGGCGTCCTGACGGCTTCACGGAGGAAATCGGAGATGATCTTCTCCCAAGCAGATGTCGATGCTCTGACACCACTTATGAGCAATGCCGCCTTTACCTATGACAATCTTCGTCTTTTGAGGGTGGTGGAAAACTTACGGAAAAGCGTGAGATCCATGGGGATGATCTCCAAGTCAATTAATTCCAGCCTCAGGGGGGTGGAATTATTACAAGCCATTTTTCAGGAGATGAGAAAAAATATTCCTTGCGATATCATTGCGCTTTTGATCTTGGATGTAAGCGCCCCTATGAAGTTGTCCATAGTTGATTTTCTAGCCTCTATTCCAACGGACTTCAACCGTGGCTATTCATATATTTATGAGGGAACAATCCTGGACAAAGCAATTAAACAGCAGCGGACCTTATTCATTCCTAATGTGAATGAACTCAAATCTTCCGTTGAGAAGAAACTGTTTCAACAGGAAGGCGTTCAAACTTGTCTGGCAATGCCGCTGAAAGTGGAGGGTAGAGTAACCAGTCTCCTCCTTATATACAATATCCCCGAGAAGAAATGGGATAAACTTGGTGACATCATTGATGTCATTGGTGATCATCTCTCCCAAGCAATAGAGAAGGATCGTATGATCGAGTCAGTGATAAAACGGAATCTGGAACTGGAATCTCTCCGGCTTATCGGCGGCGCCTTATCTTCTTCCACGTTTGATCTTGATAAAATGCTAACCTATACCATGGACATGATAAGGGGCGTCATGAATGTCGAAGCGGGATATATCCTACTCCTTGAAGAGAATGAACTTGAATTTGCGGCTGCTTTCCACTTGGATATGGAAAAG
>PLMQ01000061.1:41813-89246 GCA_003142535.1 Syntrophaceae bacterium | reverse complement strand
AACACATTTTGAGTTAGAGTTCTAAAATAAACAAGAATTGCTGAAATTATTTCTTTTCATGTGCATATTCACCTGTCCAGCTCTCCGGCGGCGGATTAACATTGTATTCTCTGCATCGCGTCAGAAACATTCTGCAGGGACCGTCATTAGGTTTCTGCGCCAACAGGCGCTCAAAGATTTCTATCGCCTTTCCCCAATCACGTTTCAAATAGTACGCAATGGCCTCTTCATAGTAGAGAATATATTCCCTGTCCATGGTTGAGATATCGCCTTTTTCCGCCAGAAGCTCATAGATCGAAACAGCTTTGATCTTTCCTTTGACCAGAACGTAATCGAGGGTGCGTACTTCGAAATCATCTGCACATTTTTCATGGGTGAACTGGCTTATTATAATGTTCGATCCGTAATATTTATTTAAAGACTCCAAGCGACTGGCCAGATTTACCGGATCTCCTATGACCGTGTAATTCAGGCGCTGTTCCGACCCCATATTTCCAACGACGACATCACCGGTATTTATTCCGATGCGTGTTCTGAAGACCGGTTTTCCCTCGGCGGTCCATTTCTTTTCCAGTTCATTGACCCTCTGAAAAATTTTGAGCGTTGCCTGGCAGGCCACCTTGGCATGATCGTTCATTTCAACCGGTGCATTCCAGAAAGCCATAATCGCGTCGCCGATATACTTGTCGACCGTACCTTGATGTTCCATGATGATTTTAGTCAATTCATTGAAATATTCGGATAAATGTGATGCGAGTTCGCTCGGTCGCATCGTTTCGGAAATGGTGGTAAAATCCGCGATGTCCGAGAAGAAAATTGTAACCTCACGCCTCTGACCGCTCGCGTTTGCTTCCAGGCCGGACTCCACGAGCTGCCTCACCAGCTGCGACGGAACAAACTTTTTAAAGGACTGCAGCCCTACCTTCATGTTGGCAATGGCATCCACAAGAGTCTTGATCTCAAAAAGTGATGCGCGGATATTGACTTTCTCGTCGAGATTAAAACTTTTGATCTTCTCGGTCTCCTGGACTAACTCACGGATAGGATTCGTGACCTGTCTATACAAAATGAAAAGTATTGTACCGGAGAGTAACAGACCAATAAAACAAATCAGTGAAGAGATATAGATAACATTTCTTATCCGGGCAAAGTATTGGGTTTTATATTCGTATGTGATGTACAATACATAGTCACCACTGAAATTATGTATCGGTACATACATAGTAACCGATTCAGTTGCCCGGTCTATCTCATGGTAAGAAGTACCCTGTTTGATCAGCTTTAGGACTTCTTCAGGAACAAGATGTGCGTTGTTCAGAGATATGTCATCTGTCTGGTTATACGAACTTAGTATTATTTTATCTTCATTGATTGTATTGATACCCCTTTCCAGATTTACGAGGCTCCATTTTCCTTTATAATCGGCATCCAGTTGTTTAAAGAATCCTTCGCTGAATCCGGCACCGAGTTCCACGGATCCGATCAGTTTATCTTTGTAGAAAATCGGGGCGCAGGCTCTGAATCCATAGCCGCTCTTACCCTGTTCCAGACCGGAAACAGTCTTTTTATCAAGCTGGCACTTCACAACGAGCGGCCTGTAGTTGGATATAACTTCGCCATAGATGTCCGGTTTGTGGACACGCAGGAAAGAGACGATGCCTTGGGCAGTAGGTTTATGAAAATGAAACTGGGTAATGCCGTGGGTTTGAAGTTGCTTCCATGTAGCAGAAGTAACCTTGAGAAGCGCTTCACGGTTGTTTTTCCTGAATGCCTCGATGGTTTCCGGATCGTGGGCAACATTTAAAGTGACAAGCAGAGACCGGTAAATCCTGTGCCTCACCTCATTCTGTATATGTTTTGTGACACTCTGCGTCCTGCGCTCTTCCGCTTCCTTAAGATTGGATATCATCAGATAGCCGAACGCAATTGAGAGTCCGATCATAAGAACCTGAATGAGCAAAAGTACAGAAAGAAATGATCCCTTGAGGCGGAAAGTGAATACGTTTTTTTTCTTGAAATTGTCATCGTTTTTCATGAGATAATTTACCCTTTGATAAGGTATTCCTTCTGTAGATTATACCATTTCTAAATCAAAGATGATATCGCGGCGGCAAGGAGGAGGCGACGAGGCGTATTGTACATACGGTGAGGAAGTTGACGTCGCTGCTAACAGAGATATCGCTTTGATTTAAAATTGGTATTAGAAGTATAAGAAGAACGGTCTTATATGTCAACAAAATGTTGGTGCAGTGCCGATGTTTGTCGCTGGGCGTGAATCGTATTTATTCGTGAAACTCCAATTCCGAAAGCGAAGCGAATAACCTAATAACCTAAAGGTCACGCGAGGTCACAAGTCGGAATTGGCAAGTTGAATACCGCCATAGGCGGGACGAAGCGGAGGGTAATGAAACTAAAACTTCAAAAGCTAAGCGAATAGAAGTTTGTTAGCCGAATTATCCCGTATAAGTACTCCGCAACTTGCTGCGGAATCGGTTTCCAAAGCTTGCTTTGGGGGCATACCCGTGATTACGGATTGAAGTCCTGCATTTTCGTCAAGGTTGACGATTTGTGGATAACAGGAAGAAAAATTCGCTTACCTCACCTATGATCCGAGATTGATGCGAGCATAAGACTGAATGAGGCAGGGACTTTCCCCTCCGAGGAACCATCATGAAAATTAAGGTATTTCCTCTCCATTTCTGTTGAGTTTAAATGCTCAATAATATTATATCCCCTCGATGATAAAAATGATTTTATTTCCCCATCTTTTATTCCAAATTGAGTTGGTTCGCCAGGATAATTAGATCTCATCATTCCCCTCATTTTCTTTAAACCTTCATCGTTCAATCTGTCAGGCGAATGGGATGCATAGTCAAAACAAATCAAGCTTCCAGCGGGTGAATTTGATGTTATTACACTCAAAGTATCATCAATAACCTCCGCGGAAAGGTAATACGTAACCCCCTCCCAGACAAAGAGAGTTTTTTGGTTTCTATTGAATCCTGCCCGATTCAAGATGCCTCCAATGTTGTCTGTCTTGAAGTTAAAGGAAACAAAAATAAGCTGATCTGGTATAGAAATGCTCGCTTGATACAGCAATTCCTTTTTGCGCTGCTGGGTCGGCTGAATATCTAACTCAAAGATCCGGGTATCTTTTATAATATCTTTGAAGCGGTAAGATCGGCTATCATATCCTGCTCCCAGGAATACGATCTGCGGAATGTTTTCCAACAATGCTTGCTCTACAACATGGTCAAAGAAGGCTGTGCGTGCGATCATGAATTCATACATACCAGGGGCAATCCTGTTCTTCATTACCCATTCCCTTATCGCTGGGTCTTTCAAGGGGCTTTTGTGCTCTTCTGTAAGGAATATCTCTGCAAGGTAGTCTTGTCCCCTAATTTCTTCTCGCTCCTCAAGCGTTGCGAGAGCGCGTAGGGTGGCAGCACCCATGGCCGTTTCCGATGGTTGATTTTCAACAGATCTCTTACTCACTTTTTCTTCTTGTATCGCAGTCACCCCTTTTTCTCCCCCTCACTTTTGGCATTATGACACATAATGGCGCAATTGATCAGTGGCTCACTATTGAGAGTTTTTACATGTCTGAATATAAAGCACAATTTATCAAATACTAAACAAAATTCCGCATAATTCAAAATTTCATCAATTGGAGAGTTAATGTATAAGTAAAACTGGGGTTGGACTCTTATTTATCACGTGAGTAGTGGTGCTGCCCAGAAGCAATTCTCGCAACCGGTTATGTCCGTAGGCACCCATCACTATTAATTCTACAGTGCCTTCCTTGATGTAATTAATGATTTCATCACTTTCTTTGCCGGGTATGATTATAACTTCGCAAGCTGTTTCCCGCGTTTCGGCAACTTCTTCAACTTGAGCGCGGAGCGCAGATGCCTTTTCTTCACTGGAGTTAATAATAACAGCAGTAAGTGCCCAAGCAGTTTGTTTCGATAATTCCAGAGAAATATCCAGAGCTTTTTTTGCTGAAGGGCTGCCGTCATAAGCGATGCCCATGCTTTCTATTTCCTGGAACCTATCAGGAGTGATCAGAACTGGTTTCCCGGAATGACGGATGACGGATTGAGCAACGGAGCCCAGCAGCCCTCCTTCTTTTAAATGAAAATGCTCACCTTTTTTCGCCATTAAGATCAAATCGGTATTTTGGGCTTCTTCAATGATTATTTCCTCAACTTTGCCGATTACTTTTTTAATTTCCGTCTCCAGACCAGCTTTCCGGCAACGCTCACGGAAATCCTTTAAGATGAAATCGGCTTTTTCGTTAAGAGATGTTTCAATTGCAATTGCATCAAAAAAACCTTCGGACGGCGGCATACCCACAGAACTGGAAATGTCCGTCATCATCGGTCCCTGAAGTAAATGTACATCTAAAACATAAAGTCCTGTTAAAGCAGCGGCAAGCTGATGGGCTAAATAAATTCCGTATTCCAGAGCTATGTCGCTATTAGTGGATCCATCAGACGGAATAAGGATTTTCTTAATCATAATTCAGCTCACTTATTTTTTTTATCAAAACTGGCCAGGTTCTGAAGCAAATCGGCAACATCTTTTTCTTCCCACTTTTCCGATAAATTACCGGAATTATCGTCGTCAGATATAACCGCAGATGAACTGTCTTCATTGTATGTCAGAAATTGACCGACAACATTTCCGTTCTTAAATGTAGCCATTTCTTTTATTTTCCCGCTTTTGAAATAAGAGACATATTCGCCTTCGCGTCTGTCGTTATGGAAATAGCCTTTCTCTTTAGTTTGTCCATTCTTGTAATAACAAAGATACTCGCCAGCAAATTTACCGTTAGTAAAATTTTCTTCTTCTTTTAACTGCCCAGTTCGGTAATAAATTTGATATTTGCCTTCCAGTTTGCCGTTCCTGTAATTCTCTTGTTCCCGAATGTTCCCCTTTTCGTAATACGAAATATAAAGGCCATTCATTTTATCACTTATGAAATCAGTTTGTTCCCTTATTTGCCCATTCCGGTAATAAGTTATGGCTACGCCGTTTTTCTTGCCGCCCGCAAAATTAAGGTGCGCCATAATTTGGCCGTCATCAAAATAGGAAAGGTATTCACCTTCCAGCTTCCCCTCTAGCTGATATTTTTTTTCTTTCATAATCCCGTTAGAATAAAATGATACTTTTTCCAAGGGAGCAATGCCTGATTTAGTCATGTCTAATTCACAACCTTTGATCTGAATTTTCTAACATCAAGGGCAAAAAAGGAGATGAAGAGCAAATAATCACGGGTATGAACCCCAAAGCAAGCTTTGGAAACATTTCGCGAGCTCGCTGCGGGGTATAATACCCTCCGCTACGTCCCGCCTATGGCGGGATTCAACTTACCAATTCCAATGCGCTGCGTCCAGCATCCGCCGGTCTTCGCTTTCGGAATTGGAGTTTCACGAATAAAAAAGTAGATAGTGGAAAACACTTCTTCAATATTAAGAGCCCCTGTATTTTTGTGCTTAACCTAATTTTATTAAATAATACTACATGATAATGCAATTAAAATGAATATAAATATTAATGAATTTGGTTTAACTTTTTTATAAAAAGAGCTATAAAGGTTTGACATTCCGATAATTTATTTCCTATAATACAAATTCAAAACTGTGATGAAGAGATGAGTGGAAAAGATGATAATTTCTAGTTTAGATACAACAAGAGTTGCGATAATCGGGCCGGGCCGGCTGGGGACTTCTTTTGCCTACAAACTGGGACGCGATAATAAACGCGTAGCCATATATTACCACGATTCGGAAGTATGTAAGGCGATAAACCGCGATCATTTAAACCCGAAGCATTTAACCGAAGATCTGGCTAAACGTTTGGGCGGAATGCAAAACGTTCCACGATTATCGCCGAAAGTATATGCAACCAACGATCTGGAGCACATCGTAGAAAACAATGATTTCATTGTTC
Organism: Syntrophaceae bacterium; assembly: GCA_003142535.1. Classification (GTDB taxonomy): domain Bacteria; phylum Desulfobacterota; class Syntrophia; order Syntrophales; family Smithellaceae; genus Fen-1166. The sequence continues at coordinate 83,291 of PLMQ01000061.1, read as the reverse complement.
TGGCGATAACCATGAATCGTCTGCCGGAATTGCTTAATTACTTAAAGCCCATGCTCGATAAAAAAGCGGGCGATACCTGCCTGATTTCTCCGATAAAAGGTTTGATCTCGGACGAAATTTCTAAAGAGCTGATAACACCTTCACAATTAATCAACAACAATCTATATAATTTGCGGCACAAATATCAGGTTGCCTGTATCGGCGGACCATTTTTTGATGTGGATATAGCGCTGGGTAACCCTGTCTGTGTTACCATTGCCGGTAAAAAACGTATAGCCAATATCATTAGGGAAGATTTATTTAAATTTAACCGCAAAGAACTAAATTCATATTACAACTTTGATATTGTCGGTGTAGAAGCCTGCGGGGCTTTAAAAAATATTGTGGCTAACATTAAAGGATTAGCTGATTCTCTGGAACTGGGAGACTCTATACCCGGTACTATATTTGCCCGTTCCGGCGTGGAGATACGTTCGCTCTCCCGGCTTTTAGGTGGCAGTTTTCAGGCTTTTCACAGCCAGGCTGGTGTAGGCGATATGTATGTTACAGTGTCATCTCTGGCTAGCAAAAATTATCGTTATGGAAAATATTTCTACGAAAATTATACTGGTAATCCTATTGAAACTAACTTACACGTTTTAGAGAGAATTGACGGAACACCGGAAGGTCCCAATACCGTCAGGAATGTCTATAAATATCTGGAAAAGAAAAACATGTACAGTCCGCTATTCTCCTGTGCTTACAAGATCTTCAATGAAGTAAGCAATAAAAACGCGATAAAAGATATGGTCATCCGCGCCTGTCAAGAAGATAAAAGAACAAAAGAATACATAGGCCCGTTTTCCAGGCTGATGTACCGTATTATGCCTGATCACTGGTATCGCCGGGATAAAGAGCTATTCGATTAATTTAATTATAATATTATATTAGCCATATCTATCTACGATGTTTAAATCCATTTTTAATTTATAAATTGTCAGAGACTATGTTACAAAAAAAGCGGACAAAAATAACAAAATTATCCCGAAAGACAAATCATTCCTTTCGCATAGACGCATCGGGTGCGGATGTCGGACCAAAATATATCAAGCAGATTAAATGGCTGGAATGGGGACTAGCCGCTATCCTTCTGCTCGTTTTAATCATACTTCATTTGCTCGTTTTCTTACATTCGGGAGGGCTTTGGCGCGATGAGGTAAACAGTGTCAATATTAGTAAACTAACGTCAATAACTGACATCTGGCACAAGCTTCAATATGATTCATTTCCTATTATCTGGTTTCTACTTCTCCGGGCATGGATATTTATTGGTTTTGGCGGAACGGATCTCGCGCTGCGGGTGCTGGGATTAATTATCGGGTTGGGGACTCTGGGCGCTCTTTGGTTTGCCGGACGGGCATTGGGTAATCGTCTACCGGTTATTTCACTGGTACTTTTCGCCATGTCTCCAACCGCATTCTTTTGTGACTCCTTGCGCGCTTATGGTCTGGGGGTGTTGCTGATACTGTTGTCTTTGGGTACCATGTGGCGTGTTTTTCAGAATCCTACGCCTTGGCGAATGGTTGTAAATACAGTTTGTATCCTCCTGAGCGTGCAGTGCCTCTACCGTAACTCATTTCTTGTATTCGCAATATGCACGGGTGCGGTTGCAGTCGGCCTTTATCGCCGTCAATGGAAACTGACCATTTTCCCGCTCAGCGCAGGCATATTAGCGGCAGTATCAGTATTGCCTTATCTTGGAATAGTCTCCAAGGTTAGTGAATGGTCTATCATTATGAAAGGCCCAATGACTCTATCGTTCATTTTCGGCAAATTTAAAAGTGCCATTGATCCTGCGGGTACATTGCTTGCGTGGACATGGTTTATATTGGCGCTTCTTGCTGTATTTACATTTATCAGAATATTGGCTAAGCCCATTTCCGATCGTTTTTTAGATCAAAGGGACATGGCTGTATTTCTATTTACAACAATGTTTTTGAGCATAGTTGCTTATATGGGTTTCCTGAAAATATTGTCTTATCCTACGCAAAGTTGGTATTATCTCCCTTTGATGGCGGTTCTCATTGTAATATTAGATAAGGGTATTGACGTTATTTGTGAAAAAAGTTTTGCTGGTAGAATAATACGGATAGTATGTGCAATCGGTATTGCGGTTTTTATTTTTACGAATTCATGGAATGCCGCCCATACCCGCCGGACAAATATCGATATACTGGCGGCCAAACTGGAAACACTCTCTGAAAAAGATGATTTGATTGTTGTATATCAAGCATATTGCGGCGTTACTTTCGCACGTTATTACAAAGGCGCTGCTTCATGGATTACTTTACCGGAAATTGATGATCATAGTGTACATCGTGCTGATATGCTTAAAATTAAAATGATGGAGGAAGAACCGATAAAGCTTGTTTTACAAAAAATTACCAAGACACTACAAAATGGGCATCGGGTATTGGTTGTAGGTAGATTGGATTTTCTTCATCCGGGAGAGAGTCCTTTGCATCTGCCACCTGCCCCTAATTCGCCTTATGGCTGGAGTGAAGGGGCATACCAGATTGCCTGGTCACAGCAGGTGGCATCTATTTTCCAAGCATATGGTAAAACTATTGAAGAGATTACAATACTTATGGATAATCCGGTAAATTTATTTGAAGATATGCCCCTATTGGTAGTAAAAGGCTGGCGGCATTAACTGTATAGTTTGTCTGCCCAATGGCAGCGTTTTTAGTTCCTGGAAATGTGGCACTGGAAAAGCAATTGGTTAATTAAATTAATGCAATTTTATAATTTTCGTTTTAACACATAAATATAAAACGGCGATAAAGGCTTGTTTCTCCTGGATTCCTCATCCCAATAAAATTTATAGTTATCCTCGGAAATGCTATCTATAAAACCGACAGCGGTATAGTTTTGGTTAAAGTATTTTTCGGACCATTTTATGATTGTCATATCAGAATTTTTTTGTTGTAACCATGCAGTAGGGATAGTCTCCAACACTACATACTTGGGGCGCGACGTTTCAATTTCTTTGATCATGTCCAGTTGCATTTTAGATGCATAATCATTGGTCTCCATCAAACCGTATGCATAGATATAGCCGGTTGCCGATTTTCGATTACTGTAAAAATAAATCTGCGGTTCCGATCCGATAACTGCGATACGATCATCATTTGATGTATGTGTCTTAATATATTGTGCTATTTCGATGGATTCCGGAAAAGGATTCAGACCATACATTAACCGGCAGGCCTCAACCGGGGTTATCTTGAAGAAAAAGTCTCCCCATTGGAAAACGGGACTCAAAAGGACCGCTATGAGGACAAAAACCGGAATAATTTGTATAACAGGAGCAATCTTTCTATGGGATAGCCATTGAATCAAAGCTGTTGCGGCGATTCCCGCGAGCAGAGCAACTGCGGGAAGCAAAGTTATAAAATAGTGTTTGCGGAAATAAAATCCCGGACAAATCGTGAGGAAGGAAAAAATAGCGAAGCCCAGTAAAAATAACCGATGGAATTTTGCTTTTTCATTCCAGAAAATGGCAGTGATACCAACTCCGGCAATAGTCCAAAACCATGGAGCGATAGCTTTAGGCGCCATGACCTTTAAATTTTGTATTGCCGCAGATAAAGTCGTCTCGGATACATATTGACTTGCGTAGGTAAATGTCCAGAACCAGAATTTGGAAAAAACGCCGGCGTTGTAAAGAATGGCGCAGGTAATTAAAAAAGGCAGAATCATCCCTATGATAAAGATTATATTTCCCGCCACTAATCTTTTCCAATCAATTGGCCGTCGATTTATTATATGCATTGTGAAGTAGAATAATGCGAAGGCGCTCAAAAAAATGGCATGTTGCTTCATAATAAATGCCAACCCGTATAATAAGCCGCTCACAAACAAAATAGTGATTTTGCCGGAATCAAGAGCTCTCAATAAAAGAATAGTTCCACCCAAAGCCAGAGGCACAATAAACTGTGTCGCGTGTGCAGATGTACCCAGAACTGAAGGACTCAGTGAGAGTAAAGCATAGCAGGCAGCCGCGACTATGGCGGCAATATTGTCGAATAAGCGGCGTGTCAGCATAAACAAAAGGAAAATGGCGGCGGAGTTTACCAATATCAATCCAAGATGAATACCAGCGATCGTTTGCCCAAAAAGCGCCATTACCAAGGCATAAGCGGCATAAATACCCGGGAGTTTCATATTATATGCCATAAGATAAGGCGGTATGCCCTGGAGCATTAATTGCCCCATATAGGCGAATTCACCTTCATCACGCTCTAAAGGTATTTGCAAAAGGCGAGTACGAATAGCTGTCGCAAATAATATAATGAGTGCCAGAATAATCCATGGCCAATACTTGTTTCGCTTACTGAACTTCTGAATTTTCTCAAAATTAGCCGCTTTGGAATTTGGCTTTGCGGATTGGGTACGATGTTTAGTGGTCATCACTGCTGCGGCCTCCCGATTATTTTTATAATTAATGCCTTATTTGTATATGGGCAAAAGTATTTTTGTCAAATGATAAATTGGTATACCCTTAATTTTTGAGTTGCTGCGTGCAGCAAATTTTTTACTTGACAAGTATTAATTTGCTGTGTTACGGGACTCATCAATTGAAAGAATAAATTGGATCTTAAAAAATGGTTATAATAATTTCTAATAACAATTGGTGGTGGCAGGCTGCAAAAGTCTGCCCATAAGCTCTGACAAAAAAGTGAGCATGGGCAGGGAAGAACCTTCCCGTGACTCCGCATAGAGAAATATACAAATGCCATGGGAAGAGAAAACTCATGGCATTTTTTATGTCATACCAATTCGCATTCAACGCCTACCTTTGTTGGCGGCGTCATCGGCTACTCAACGTATTAAAATATATACGTCTGCGTAGCCTCTTCCTTGCCGTCTAGGTATCCATTTGAATGCAAAATGGTATTTATTTTATAAAATTTTAAAAAAAGGAGAGAGAATTATGAAACAGGTCAAGGTACTATTGGAAGACAAGGAAATACCGAAGAAGTGGTATAATATCGTCGCGGATTTACCGACGCCCATGAAGCCGCCGCTGCATCCTGGCACCGGTCAGCCGGTGACACACGATGATTTAGCCGCAATTTTTCCCATGAACATTATTGAGCAGGAAGCAAGTTCCCAGCGCTGGATTGATATTCCCGATGAAGTTCTGCAAAAGTATTTGCTCTGGCGGCCTTCTCCCCTTTACCGCGCTTATAATTTTGAAAAATTGCTCAATTGCCCGGTGAAGATTTACTATAAGCATGAAGGCGTCAGCCCGGCCGGTTCCCACAAACCAAATGCCGCGATACCTATGGCTTATTATAATAAAGTGGCCGGAACAAAAAGAATTGTGACGGAAACGGGCGCCGGCCAGTGGGGCAGCGCTCTTGCGATGGCCACCCAGATGTTTGGCCTGGAATGCCGCGTTTATATGGTGAAGGTGAGCTATGAGCAAAAACCATATCGCCGCATGATGATGAACACCTGGGGCGCGGAATGTCTTCCCAGCCCCAGTAACTTAACGCAGGCTGGCCGCAATGTTTTAGCGGAACATCCTGATTCACCGGGGAGTCTGGGTATTGCCATCAGCGAAGCTATCGAGGATGCGGTGAACAGCAAAAACACGCGTTACGCGCTGGGCAGCGTTTTGAATCATGTCCTGCTCTATCAGACAATAATCGGCCTCGAAGCCCAGAAGCAAATGGAAAAAATAGGCATTTATCCTGATGTGGTCATGGGTTGCTGCGGCGGCGGCAGCAATTTTGCCGGTCTTGCCCTGCCTTTCACGTGCGATAAAATTCACGGGAAAAAAGTAAAGATTGTCGGCGCTGAACCAACATCTTGTCCCAGCATGACCAAAGGACCATTCGCTTATGATTTTGGCGATCTGGCCAAAACTACTCCGCTGCTGCCGATGTACACACTCGGCCATGATTATATCCCGGCGCCGATTCATGCCGGCGGCTTGCGTTATCATGGGATGGCGCCCATTGTCAGCCATTTAGTAAAAGAAAAACTGGTTGAAGCCAGAGCCTATGATCAATTAAAAACATTCGATGCCGGTGTCAAGTGGGCGCGCACAGAAGGTTTTATCCCCGCGCCGGAGACAAATCACGTAATCGCAGCGGTTGTGGATGAGGCTATGCGCGCCAAAGAAGAGGGTAAGGAAAAAGTAATCCTCTTCAACTGGAGTGGCCATGGTCTCGTTGATCTGTCCGCTTATGACGCTTATTTATCAGGCAAACTGGAAGCATACGAGCTGCCGGATTCGGAAATTGACCGGGCGCTCAATGCCATTAAGGATTTCCCGAAACCGTAAACAGTACAGCAGTAAAAAATCTATATTCAGTATGAAAACCGTCAGGGAATAAAATCCTTGACGGTTTTTTATTTTTTCGCCAATGTAAGGCGTGATGAACAAAGAATTGAATGATAAGCTGACACGCTGCCCCCGTTTGGGACATGAAGTTAAATTTTCCTATTGCCTGCAGGAAGCGGGAGATTTACCCTGTATGAGGACTATCCACTGCTGGCAGCCTGTTTTGGACATAGAGAATTTTTTAAAAGAAAAATTAACCGCTGAACAATGGCAAAAATTTATTGCCGCCAGACCTAAAGATAAAGTGACAAGCCTCATCGAAATTATTGCGGCGGCAAAGGTGAAGACATGAAGACGTTGGATTTATTTCATGGTGCGGGTAAGAATGAAGTAAACGAAAACGCGCCGCTGGCGGAAAGGATGCGGCCTCGCACTCTTGCCGAATATATAGGACAGCCGCATTTGCTGAGTGAAGGCAGCCTGTTGCGGTGCGCTATTGAAGAAGACAAATTGTTTTCCATGATTTTTTGGGGTCCTCCCGGATCAGGGAAAACAACCTTGGCGCGACTATTAGCGCAGGAAACGAAATCAAATTTTGTCAGTTTCTCTGCGGTGCTCGCGGGTGTTAAAGAAATTAGGACGGTAATTGAAGAGGCCAAAGACACCCTGGAGAATAAAAAGAAAAAGACAATTTTATTCGTTGACGAAATACACCGTTTCAATAAGGCGCAACAGGATGCTTTCCTGCCGCATGTCGAAAGCGGCTTAATTACTTTAATCGGTGCGACGACGGAAAATCCTTCATTTGAAGTAATTGCTCCCCTTTTATCCCGGACGCGGGTGTTGTTGCTCAAGCCATTTGCCGAGCAGGAACTGGCCGCCATAGTTGAAAGAGCTCTCCAGGATAAACAAAAAGGTTTGGGGAAATTACAGATTCAAGCCGAAATTGACGCCGTTCGTGTGCTTGTTGCTTTTGCCGATGGCGATGCCCGCAGTGCTCTGAACAATCTGGAAGCCATTGTATCCCTGCTGCAAAACGCGCCGGCAGAAAAGAGAATCATTACTGCTGAGTTTGCTCAGGATGCTCTGCAGAAAAAAGCTCTTTTGTATGATAAAAATGGTGAAGAACATTATAATTTGATTTCCGCGCTCCATAAGAGTTTGAGAGGCAGCGATCCTGATGCCGCGCTATATTGGTTGGGAAGGATGCTGGCCGCGGGAGAAGACCCGCTGTACATTGCCCGCCGCATGGTTCGTTTTGCCTCCGAAGACATCGGTAACGCCGACCCGCACGCTTTAATGGTGGCAATTGCCGCCAAGCAGGCTTTTGAATTTATCGGCCTGCCGGAAGGTGAGCTGGCTCTGGCGCAGGCAGCCGCTTATTTGGCAACGGCGCCGAAGAGCAATTCACTTTATGTAGGCTATGGGCAAGTCAAAGAAGTTATAGCAAAGACCGGTTATCTGCCGGTGCCGCTGCATATCCGTAACGCGCCGACGAAGCTTATGAAATCTCTGGATTACAGCAAAGGATATAAATACGCTCATGAATTTGCCGATGCTTATGTGGCTCAGGAATACCTGCCGGAAAAAATACGCGGGCAAAGATTTTACGAGCCCAAAGAGACCGGTTATGAAAAGACCATTAAGGAAAGAATGGATTTCTGGCGGCAAAAAAAAGCGGCAGATAAAAATGGCAAATAAATTGCTTAACAATAGGAGTCTAGACAGAAATTTTCTGAATTAATGGCTACTCCACTTCTAAATAAAAGATGATATCGAGGCGGCGAGGAAGAGGCGAAGCAGGCGTACACGAAGAATACGTTAAGTAGCCGATGACCCAGCATGCGCCGGGCAGGCTCTGCCAACAAAGATAGCGCTTTAATTTAGAAGTGGAATAAAAAGGAAAGGGAGGCCTAGTTGTGGCCTCCCTTAATGAAGAGCGAAGGCAAAATGCCTTCCTGGTTTATTTTGTCGCCGGCTAATCATGCCCGTTATATTTAGTCGACAATCTTTTCTTTGCTCTTATCTAAAGCATGTATTATGCCATAATTTTCAAAATAAGTCTAAGTAATTGAAAATAATAAGAAATAATTAACAACGCGATTTTTTACGACTCAATACGTCGCAGCTACTTGCGGCAAGAAATGTCGGGGAAAATACAGGGTTATTTAAAAATAATAGTAAAAACAGGTATATGTATATTACATTATTTGTTATCCTTTCGACAAATATGTCGAGTAGGTTGCGCAATAACGATTGACTTTTCTATGGAATCACCTAATATGACGATCAAAATTAGCACAAAGGAGCGAAATGTTTTCTTTAAGAAAGAAAAAACTAATCATTAGCCGGAAAAAATACAATTATAATGGCACTTTTTTACAGCCATTAGCCGTTGCTATCGTTTCTGCGGTTTTGGTAGCGCTGATCTTGATTATGGGATTATTAGATATTAGAAGGAGCGAGACCAACCTTGTTGGGTTTATGGAAGATCAGGCGCTGAATACAGTAAGTGTTTTGCAGCGATTAACTGAAGAAAATCTGAAAAGTATCATTGCCATGCCTGAAAAGAAAGGCTCGGAAATTAAAACAGCCAGCCAGGAGGAAGCCACCTATTCCAAAAAATGGGTAATTGAAGCCCTGACGGAGTTCGGCAGAAAAATTGATGAAGAATGGAAAAAAGGAAAAATAAGTAATCATTATCTCCACAAATTAGCTGTAGATAATAATTTCTGGTATCTGGCTGTTCTTGATTCTCATGGACAAGCTGTTTACCAGAGCGGTCATTTAAAAACGGATATGCTCGAGAAAAATGAATTGGAGAGAGGCGGACGGAAACTGACAACAATTGAAATACTGGAGCTAATTCGCACTAAAGAAGGGATTGGTTTTGTCGGTCTGCGACGCAAGGATAATAGCGGCACGGTAGTCATTAATCTGGATAAACCGGGACTGCTTTACTGGAGTTTAAAAGTTGCCGTCGAACGAGGTATAAAGAAAATTAGCGAAGGCCACGGCATAACTTACATGCAAATAATTAACGATCAGAACAAACTGCTGAGCAGCATCGGGCAGCCGGTGAAAGCTTTAAGCAGCGATGATTTCAATATTAAGGAAATTCTGTCCGGTAAAGTAAGAATTGCCAGCCGAAAAGTAGATTTTGACGATAACAAGATTTTAGACATGGCTGCGCCATTATATATTGATAAAAAAATTGTCGGTATCATAAGAATCGGCCTTGACCGTGGTTCAATGGATAAGATTATTGCGGAAAACCGACGGAATATTTTCGTCTTTATGGGTATAGTCGTTATAGTTGCTTTATTGTCCATGTTCCTTCTGTATCATGATCAGAACCGCCATCTTGCCGGTATTATTGAGATGGAGCGTCGGTTAGAAAAAGCAGAGAGGCTCTCCTCATTGGGGCAATTAGCTGCCGGTGTGGCGCATGAGATTCGCAATCCATTGAATGCAATCAGCATGGCCACACAAAGATTGAAAAGAGATTTTGTGCCTGGTGATCAAAGTAAGGTGGATGATTTTCAGAACCTTTCCAGTGTGATCAGGGACGAAATCAAACGTCTCAACGGTATTATTGAGGAGTTTCTCTCTTTTTCCAAAAGTCGCAGGTTGGAACTGAGCGAGTTTTCCGTTGTCGAAGTGCTGCAAAAAATTGTCAGTTTGATTCGTGAAGAGGCCTCAGCCCGCGGAATAACTATTGAAACAAGGTGGCGTCAGATTCCGGCAATAATTCCGATGGATATCAACAAACTTCAGCAGTCATTTCTTAATTTGATTAAAAATGCGATGGAAGCAATGCCTGCGGAAGGTAAAATTACCATTACCGTTGATAAAGAAGGCAAAAATTATATTGTTGTTAGCATCTCTGATACCGGGTGCGGCATGACTGCGGAGGAAATAGAAAGGATTTTCAGTCCCGAATATACCACTAAAGAAAAAGGATTGGGCTTAGGGATACCGCTGGCCAGTGAAATAATCAAGGGACATGGCGGCGAAATCCGGGTCATCAGCCGGAGAGGGGATGGAACGACTTTTGAAGTTGTTTTGCCCCGTGAAAAACTCATTGACAAAACATAATAAGAGATAAGTTTATGCAAAAATTAAGCATTCTCGTTGTTGAAGACGGCCAATCCCAGCGTGAAATGCTGCGTGATTTTTTACGTTCGGAAGGTCATACTGTGGCCGAAGCGGAAAACGGCGAAGCAGGAATAAAAGGTGTAATGAGCGGTCATTTCGATTTGATCCTTTTAGATTATAAAATGCCCGGCATGGATGGATTGCAGGTACTAAAAGAAGTAAAACGCATCAATCCGGAAATCGATGTTGTCATCATCACTGCCTACGGGACAATTGAAACGGCAGTTGAAGCTATTAAAGTTGGTGCGATTGACTATATAACAAAGCCGGTAGAACTGGATGAATTGTTGCTTTTAGTAGAAAGGGTGGCAGAGAGAAGAAAACTGATTCGGGAAAACGAACTTTTGAAGGAAGAACTCGGTAAAAAGGGCGTTACTGCCGACCGGATAATTTACAAGAGCCCGCGTATGACAGAACTGATCAACATGGCCAGCCGCGTGGCCGCGAGCCGGGCATCCGTGCTAATTCAGGGAGAAAGCGGGACTGGTAAAGAGCTTTTGGCACGTCTGATTCATCAGTTAAGTACCCGCGGTCAAAAACCAATCATTGTTGTTAATTGCGGCGCGCTACATGAAAACTTGCTGGAAAGCGAATTGTTTGGCCATGAAAAAGGAGCTTTTACCGGAGCCACCGCTAGGCGTATCGGTCGTTTTGAAGAGGCAGATGGCGGGACCCTCTTTCTTGATGAAATAGGGGAATTGAGTCCTACTATACAGGTTAAGCTGCTGCGCTTTTTGCAGGAACGGGAATTCCAGCGTTTGGGCAGCAATATTAATATTCATGTTGATGTCCGGATCATCAGTGCTACCAATCGGGATCTGGATATTCAGGTCAAAGAAGGGAACTTTCGGGAAGACCTTTTTTATAGATTAAAAGTTGTTACTATGGCGCTGCCGCCGTTGCGGGAAAGAAAAGAAGATTTACCTGCTTTGCTTGATCATTTTGTGGAAAAGTTCTCTCGGGAAAATGGAAAAAATATTCAGGGATTGTCTTCTGAAGCACGCGATTTGCTTTTGAAATATAATTATCCGGGGAATGTCCGGGAGCTGATTAACATAATGGAGCGCGCCGTGGTTATTGCCCGTGATCAATACATTACATCTGATGATTTACCATTCAAATCCACTTCTTTGTCCGAATCAATCGGCAAAACATTATCCGGTTCATTGCGCGAATCAGTGGAAGAATTAGAAAAGCATTTGCTAATGGAAGCCATGGAAAAGGCCGGAGATAATCAGACAAAGGCCGCTGAAATATTGAATATGTCGGAACGCATGTTACGTTATAAATTAAAGAAATACAGTTTGAAACATTAATACCCTTTCGCTTTCTAGGGTAACAACACATTATTGTCACCACTGAGCCTTCTTCTTGCCTGATCTAATCATCTGAGTGGAATTGGACCATCTGAGACCCCGAAAAACTTCGCTTTCGGGATCAATTCCACCAACGCTTCAAACTTCGCTACGCTTGTTTTCAGCGGGTGTCATTGATTAAAATGCCGGTAAGTTCTGCTGCAGAGCGGCCAGGTTGCAACGCATATCTCTTTTAAGTTTGGTGTAAGTCTTCCGATCCTTTTGCGCTAAAAATTTTGCCAGCTCTAGGGATTTAGGGAAAAGAGTATCTTCGGGATAAACACCCGATACTATCTTCATCTTCATCGCTTCTTCACCGCCGACGCGTTTGCCGGTTAACACCAGTTCCGTAAGCGCCTGATGATCGGGCAATAATTTTAATACCTGCTGCATGATTGGTGAGAAGGGAATTTTGATGTCAATTTCGGGAAAGCAAAAAAATCCACGGTCGGCGCGCATTAAACGAAAATCCAAAGTTGTGGCCAGTACCGCGGCGCCGGCGTATGTATGACCGGTCAGGCATCCCACCGTTGGCATATTCAATAACGCAAAACGCAGATAAAGCTTATCCAATAAAAAAGCAAACTGGGATAAATAATTGGCGGGTTTGGTGATTAACCATTCCAAGTCGATGCCGTTGGACCAGAATTTGGGATCGGTGCTGGTAATGAGCAGTGCCGTATTGCCGGATGAAGCTTCCGCTTCGTCAAGAATGGCGTGATATTCACCAATAATATCTTCATTAAAAGTGTTGGCTTTAGTGCCATTGGTCAAGCTGAGAATATAGACAGTTCCTTCTTTTTTCAGTTCCATTGTCGCCATAAACTTATCCTCACGCTAAATATTGTTTTTTTACTTCGGATAATTTGGAAAAATGTTTTCTTTCTTCGGCGATTATTTGATCTAAGGCCGCATGCTGAGCTGCCGGAACAAATCTCTTGATTTCATGATAATAAAGTATGGAGTCCAGTTCGCGTTTAATGGCAAAATCAAGGGCTGCCATAGTGTCCTTCACTTTTGCCAATTCTTTATCCATTACTTCTTTAGTGAAGATGATGTTGTTATCTACATAGTCGCGCAGATAAGCGCTGTATTCTCCCTCGTAACCTTCTGGCGGATTATATTTTTCCATCTTGGCGAAAATGCTTTCGAATATCTTTTTATGCTTTACTTCTTCCACTGCCAGCTGCGCAAAAAGTTTCTTGGCCTCTTCCTGCTTGGCCAGTTGCTCCGCAAATTTATAAAAATTAGCGCCGTTCTCTTCAATCCTGATGGCAATTTCTACGATATCGCTTGCTTCAAAAACCCGCATACTAAATGCCTCCTAATATTAATAATAACCTACTGAAATTAAATTGACCATATTTCCCATTCTAATGCAACTATTTTACTCTTCCTAGAACCATTTTTTCTTTTTAAAATAGAAAATCATTAACAGGGCAATGGCCAGCATAATTCCTAAAACGCCAAAATAGGCCCAGCGCCATTCCAATTCGGGCATGAACTTAAAATTCATGCCATAAACTCCGGCCAGAAAAGTCAGCGGCATAAAAATAGTGGCAATAATTGTCAGGACTTTCATGACCTCGTTGAGTCTGTAACTGACAGATGAAAGGTAGATATCCAGCATGCCGGAAAGCATATCCCTAAATGTTTCTACTGTATCAATTATGGCAATAACATGGTCGAATATATCTTTAAAGTAAATGCCGGTAGCTTCACTGATTAGCGAGGAATCCGATCTTTCCAGAGAACTAATCGCTTCCCGTAGCGGCCAGAGTGATTTTCTCAGCAGAATCAATTCTCTCTTCAGGATGTGAATCTCTTGGAGTGTTGCGGTGGTTGTTTGCCTTACTAAATCGTCTTCCAGAAATTCTATCTTTTCTTCCAGATTTTCCAGAACTATAAAATAGTTATCCACAATATTATCAATTATGGAATGGACAAGATAGTCAGCGCCGGATTTCCTGATGCGGCCTTTATCGGCACGCAGCCTTTTTTCAATTGTATCGAAAAGACTGCTCCCTTTTTCGCGGAAAGAGAGAACAAAGTTTTTACCTAAAACAATGCTTACCTGTTCGGATTGTAAATCGCCGTTGCCCTGACTTGTATAATTTCGCAGGACAATATAAATATAATTGCAATAATCTTCCATTTTCGGACGCTGGTCGGTGTTCAGAATATCTTCCAGAACCAGCGGATGCAGACCAAACATGTTGCCGATTTCTTCGAGTAAATTTACATCCTGCAGGCCGTCTATATTAATCCAGGTAATTCCCTGTTTATCTTTTTGACTGCGTAAATCCTCTATAGAACTTATTGTACGTTCGGAAAAAGAAGTTTCAGCGTAACGAATAACGGAAACTTTGGATTTATCCGCATATGCTTCGCCAATATGAATCAGGCTACCGGGGGCAAGACCTGCTTTCTTTGATCTTTTATTATGTTTGTTGCGCATTTTTGCCTCATAATTATTTTATTTTTATTTTTACTGCCACACGGGCAACAGGTGTCTTTCCCTCAGGAAAAGAAACGCCGACAGGTAAGACAATTTTCGCATCAATGTATGTTGTTTTTGATATTTTTTGCAGGTCGACCGGTTCCGTCTCAATTCTTATTTGATCCAGACTTAAGCGGGAATCCATCAATAGACGTATTGCGGATGGCGTAACGGTAATTTTTTGTAACGATAAATTATCGGGTAAAGAATTTTGCGTAACGACATTTAAGGGAAATGTATGGGGGGAAAGCTTGGAAGCATATACGCGAATTTTTTCCGGAGCGATTTCGGTTATGGATAAACTGGAAGGTGCATTGACCATATCTTTATCCAGAGCGAACTCCCGTTTTTTGCCGGCAATGAGCGACAAATCCAGAGACAATTTGAGTGAACGTTCATCAAGTAACTGAAATGACTGTGCCGGACCCTTAAGGAAAATTTTGGCTTCTGTTACTCGCGGTTCATCAATTCGCCAGTTGGGAGGAACATTTGTGTATTCGATGGGGATAATCAAATCACGCCGGACAACTTCCCGCTGGTAGCCGAACGTAATCCATAAAATAATGGAAATAATGATGGCAATAACTTTTTCGCGGGTGTTCTCTTTAAGCCAGGCTACGACAGGAGATGACTTTCTTGCCGGAACGTTGCGGATATAAAATTTCTCCAGCGCTTCATGCAGCGCAGCTGCATTTTTTACTGCCAGCAATTCATCATGATAGGCTAGAGATATTGTGCCTCTTTCTTCGGAAACAACAATGCACAAAGCGTCGGAGCGCTCCGCCAAGCCTAACGCTGCCGTATGCCGCAGTCCGATATTGCCGTAGTTTGCCGTATTGCTGGAAAGAGGCAAATGGCAACCGAACATTTTAATGCGATCACCGTTAATGATGACCGCTCCGTCGTGGCCAACGGAATGAGGATCAAAAATACTCTCCAAAAGCGGCTCGCTGACAATTCCATCTAAGGCTGTGCCGCCGTTGATATGCCGTTCCAGGGGATCATCCCCTTGCAGAACGATTAAAGCTCCAAAGTGTTTTTTGGCCAGATTTGTCGCCGTTTCGGCAATTATTCCGGCGATGTCTTCCAAAGCGGATAACGGCTGAATTTTTTTTCGGATGTTTCCCAGCAGGGCGAGTCTCTCGAAAAAACGGCGCAGGTCTTCCTGAAAAATAACTACTAACACAAAGAGTAAGATGGCGAAAAAACCCTGCAAAACAATGGTGGTCAGATATAGTTGGAAAAAACGGGCAGCACTGTAAACGCCGCCAAGCAGGATTATGCCGATGAGAACAAAACGCGAAGCCCTTGTCTTAAACCACGTGAGCAAAGCAAAGATCATCAGGGCGATAATTACCATGTCCAGAATATCTTGTATTCGGACACTTTTTATAAAAGCTAACACAGTATCGATAATAGCCATAACATTTCATTCTTTAAGTATTTTTCCGGAAATGTTATATAGAAATAATTAAACAGGTGTCAAGAGGGATTATACCAATTCTGAATCAAAGCGCTATCTTTGTTGGCGTCGTCGTCGGCTTCCTCAACGTATGTACAATACGCCTCGTCGCCTCCTCCTTGCCGCTTCGATATCATCTTTGATTTAGAAATGGTATTATGTCAATTTTAAATGCACCGGACGATATATACACCTGGAGAAAAGAATAATTATGGCTTTAAAGCGAATTATATTATTAATTTTTTCAGCAATGATCATAGTTTCCTGCGTTACGGCTAAATTGTGGGAAGTTACCGATCCCAACACCTATGTTGCCATAAATATGAAAGATATTTCGGAACGTGAACTCATTGATAAGAAGGTTAAATATTTTAAAAACATAGAAAATGGTTTCTATTATGTCGAAAAGGGAGCTCTTCAAAAGTTTCAGGACTATTCTCTTAGGGTTTTAGGCACGCCTATAACGGTTGCTATAGATGCCGCAACAGTTATTGTGGTGGTGGGCTTGATGAGTGTCCGTATTCATCACATTTATATAAAATGATGCAGAGACGGATACTAGCTTTCTCATTTAAAAAAGCGTTAGAGAGGATGTTAATAAATGTTAATTGACTTTATCGGCCTGGGTTATTTTTTAGGTGAGGAATGTCACCATTTTTCCAATCAGTTTAATTTTTTGAAGGCACCTAAAAATATTTGCAATCATCTGCTAAAAAGAATATATAGACACATATAGGAAAAAGGATTGACGGGAGACTGGTGTTGCGCCGTCAAAAACAACTTTTTTTACCGGAGGTATTATTATGAAGAAGAAATTGAATCTGTTGTTTTGGGTTGTCATTACGGCAAACATGCTTTTTGCCTGCGGAGGAGGAGGCAGCACGGCTCCCGCAGGGCCGACCATCGTGAATCTCTCCACTTTCCAAAACGCGAGCGTTGTAATCGGGCAATCGAATTTTAACGGGGGTACTGCCAATCAAGGCGGCGCTGCCGGAGCAAACACTTTTAGTACCCCCTATGGCAAACCTGTGGTCTATAACGGAATACTGTATGCGCCTGATTATAGCAATAACCGGGTACTCGGTTTCAATACCGTGCCTACGTCCAACAACGCCAGCGCTGATTTTGTTCTGGGCCAGCCGGACTTTTTTACTACTACACCCGGTTCCGCCGCAAATCAGATGCGTGGACCGGAATCAATCAGAGTCTCCGGCGGAAAGCTTCTGGTTGACGAATATAGCAACAACCGAATCCTTATTTGGAACTCGGCTCCCACTACAAGCACTCAGCCTGCGGACGTTGTCGTCGGACAGACCGGCTTCGGACTCACCGGCTCGTCCTGCACCCAGGCAGGGTTAAAAAACTCGGAATCTATTGAGACAGCCGGAGGCAAGCTGATCGTGGCCGACAGTAACAACAACCGGGTGCTCATCTGGAACACCATTCCGACGTCCAACGGCGTGCCTGCGGACGTGGTTCTGGGCCAGAACAGTTTTACCACCTGCATTGCTAACGACGACGACCAGAACGGCGTTCAGGACGTCGCCCCCACAGCGCGGACGCTTTCTTATCCCTCAGATGTCTGGAGTGACGGAACACGACTCATCGTAGCTGATGCCAACAACAACCGGGTGCTCATCTGGAACAGTATTCCGACCTCCAACTTTACCCCGGTGGATGTGGTTCTGGGCCAGGGGGACTTCACCCATAAAGCTATTAACGACGACAACCAGGATGGTGTTGCGGACGCCAATCCCACAGCACGGACGCTTAGTTTTCCGTATTATCTCGATTCCAACGGTACCCAATTGGTTGTATCTGATATCGGCAACAGCCGAGTGCTTATCTGGAACACTATTCCGACCTCGAACTTTACCGCGGCGAATGTGGTTCTGGGCCAGGGGGACTTCACCCATTATACGGCTAACGACGACAACCAGGACGGCGTTGCGGACGCCAATCCCACCGCGCGGACGCTTCGATCCCCAACGGGCGTGTATATCCTCGGAACGAAGCTGTTCATTGGAGATCATAGCAATAGCCGTTACCTGATATTTGAATAGCAGTAAGTTGTCAGGGGAAAATGCGCAGATAAAATAAAAGCCGCTGAGTAATGCTCAGCGGCTTTTAAATATTGAAAATATTGGGAACGTTGTTCATGTTCAGTAATTTGTCTGTTTTTTAGAACTTATCTAATTGATGATCAGGGTTGTAAAAGGATTAAATACACACTAATCAGCACAAAACAAAAAAATGTTGACAGAAAATTATCTTATTGCTATATAGTTTTCAAATTAGAAATTGAAAGCAGTTTATGGAAACAATGGTTAAAATATTAGCTCTTAATAATTGGTGGTGGTGGAACCGCATACAGAGGGTCGTCTACCGCTAATCTTATTTATTAATTAAAATTAAAGCCGTGGAGAGACTCTCATCTTTACGGCTTTTTTATTTCTGCTACTACACTAAGGCCGTGAAGGAATTCACGGCCTTAGTCGTTTTAATGAGACTCGAATTTCAGGAACGTAGTGAATAACCTAAAGGTCACAAGCTGAAATTGGTAAGTCGAATTAATGAAACTCAGATATAGCAAGCGTAGCGCAGTAATATCTGTTAGCTGAATTAATCCCGCGTACGAAGCTTAGCGGGGTTATCCCGCGCATGCCGGATTGAAAGTTGGAAGGAGTTAATTTATGTACGAACCGAATTTTACAGAGTTTGAAAAGTTAGCCCAAAGGGGAAATCTGATTCCGGTCTATCGGGAAATATTGGCGGATATTGAAACGCCTGTTTCCGTCTTGATGAAACTGCAGGCGAAGGAGCACGTTTATCTGCTGGAAAGCGTGGAAGGCGGAGAAAAATGGGGCAGGTATTCGTTTATCGGCACCGATGCCGGTGTCGTTTTTCAAGTGCGCGGCACTGAAGTAATTATTACGGAAAAAGGCAGAGTGGCGAAAAGGCCGCATAACGGCGATCCACTGCATTATTTGCGGGACTTGTTAAGCCGCTATAAACCCGTATCAGTTCCCGGACTGCCGCGATTTTACGGCGGCGCGGTGGGTTACTTAGGCTATGACATGGTGCGCTATCTGGAAAAGCTACCCGGTGGGCAAAAGGATGATTTGGGATTGGATGAATCTATCTTCATAGTCAGCGATTCGATGATGATCTTCGATAATGTCCGGCACACAATCAAGATTGTCGCCTGTGCTTATACTGAAGATCATGATTCACTCGAAGATGCTTATGCCGCTTCCTGCCGCAAGATCGAAGATATGATCAAAACATTATCCATGGCGGCGGCTCATCAGGAAAAGGATTCCACGGAAGCTGGCGAGGTAGCTTTTACTTCCAATATGACAGAAGCGCAATATGAGGCTGTTGTGGAAAAAGCAAAAGAATATATAACCGGCGGTGATATTATCCAAGTTGTGCTTTCGCAGCGGTTTCAAACCGAATGTAAATCCAGCCCCATTGATCTTTATCGCGCTTTGCGCTTTGTCAACCCTTCGCCATATTTATTTTTTCTCAAGCTGGATGATGTAACTCTCATTGGTTCGTCTCCGGAAGTCATGGTGCGCTTGGAGGAGCAGACAATGGAATTGCGACCGATTGCAGGCACCAGAAAAAGAGGCAAAACCGAGCAGGAAGACCGGGCTCTTTCCGATGAATTGTTATCAGATGAAAAAGAGCGAGCGGAACATGTGATGCTCGTTGATTTAGGCCGCAATGATTTGGGGCGTGTGGCAGAAATTGGCAGCGTTCAGGTCAATCAGTATATGGTTGTGGAAAAATATTCTCATGTAATGCATCTGGTCTCCAATGTCCGCGCTCAGTTGGCGAAAGGCAAGGACGCCTTCGATGTACTGGCGGCAACTTTTCCGGCGGGAACGCTCACGGGTGCGCCCAAAGTCCGCGCTATGGAAATAATTGATGAGCTGGAGCCCGTAAAGCGCGGCACATATGGTGGAGCAGTCGGCTATTTTAGCTTCAACGGCAATATGGATTTCTGCATCACCATCAGAACAATTCTTTTGAAAGAAAACAAAATTTATATTCAAGCCGGTGCCGGCATCGTCTATGATTCCATTCCTGAAAAGGAACATCAGGAATCATTAAACAAAGCGTGCGCCATGCTCCAAGCGGTACGCCTGGCGGCAAGTAGCTTTGTAGTCGAGAATGGCAAGTGAGGAATACAAAATGATTTTGATGATTGATAATTACGATTCTTTTACGTTCAACATTGTTCAGTATCTGGGGCAAATGGGTGAGGATGTGCGCGTCTATCGCAATGATAAAATTACTCTGGAGGAAATTAAAAAACTTAAACCAGCCGCTATCTTTTTATCGCCAGGACCCTGCTCGCCGCGCGATGCGGGGATCACTGTAGATGTTGTCCTTAACTTTTATACGGAAGTTCCAATAATGGGAATATGTCTGGGGCATCAGTCCATTGGTTTTGCCTTTGGGGGAGATGTTATCCGGGCGGAGCGGATTATGCACGGCAAAACATCGCTGATTAAAAACGACGGCAAAACAATATTTGCGGGCCTGCCCAATCCCTTTACTGCCGGGCGTTATCATTCCTTAATTGTCAAGAGAGAAACGCTTCCTGATTGCCTGGAAATCAGCGCGGATACGGAAGATGGAGAGATTATGGGCTTGCGTCACAAGCAGTATCCGGTGGAAGGAATTCAATTCCACCCGGAATCGGTGCTCACCCCGCAGGGCAAACGCATTATTAAAAACTTTTTAAAATATACCGGTCGAAAGGAGCATTAATCATGATTAAAGAAGCAATTGATAAGGTGGTAAATAAAATTGATTTGCGCGAAGACGAAATGATGGCCGCGATGGAAGAAATAATGGAAGGCAATGCCACACCGGCACAGATTGCCGCTTTGATTACGGCGCTCAGGATGAAGGGCGAGACCGTGGAAGAAGTCACCGGAGCCGCGCGTATCATGCGCCAGAAGGCAACGCGTGTCAATGCCTGTGCGACAACAATAGTGGATACCTGCGGCACTGGTGGCGATTCCTGCAATACTTTCAATATCTCTACGACTACGGCAATAGTTGTGGCTGCGACCGGCATTATTGTCGCCAAACACGGCAACCGCGCAGTTTCCAGTGGCTGCGGCAGCGCCGACGTGCTGGAAGCGCTCGGCGTCAATGTCAGCGCCGGACAGGAAATTGTTGAGGAATGCATTCAGCAAATCGGCATCGGCTTTCTTTTTGCGCCCAAGCTGCACGGGGCGATGAAATATGCCATCGGTCCGCGCCGCGAGATCGGTATTCGCACAATTTTTAATATGCTGGGGCCGCTGACTAATCCAGCGGGTGCAACAGCGCAGCTATTGGGTGTTTATGATCAGAAGCTTACCGAAATGTTTGCCGGTGTGCTGAAAAACGTGGGCACAAAGAGAGCCTTTGTCGTGCATGGTTCAGATGGTTTGGATGAGGTAACGATTTCGGGCGAAACCCGTGTTGCCGAGCTGAAAGACGGCATAATCAAAACTTATAACATTAATCCGGTTGATTACTTCGGGAAGACATATCCGCTGGAAGCTATTCGTGGCGGTGATCCCACAGTAAATGCGCAAATTGTCAAAGATGTACTTAGTGGAAAGCCCGGCGCCTGCAGGGATGTAGTATTAATCAACGCAGCGCTGGCCATTGTTGCTGGTGAAAAGGCGCAAGATATTAAAGAAGGAATTAAAATCGCGGAAGACTGCATTGACAGCGGCGCCGCCATTAAAAAACTGCAAGCTCTCATTCAAATGAGCAACAGTTAAAGCCAGGGGGCTGTTGAAATACCCTAAAGGCACGCGAAAATTCATCTGCGGCGTTGTGCTGTAAACCGAAACGCTCAACGTATTTGTAATACGCCTCGCGTTTCGGTTCTTGCGAGCCTTGCATCTAAACGTTTTTGAACAGCCCCCTAATTGAGGAGGAAAAATCAGCTTAGTTCCCCATGAACAGGCATAAGCTGGAATATAGTAATTATTATGATTTTAGATAAAATTATCAAAACAAAAATAGACGAAGTTGAGCGATTAAAGCACACAATGCCATTGACTGATTTGAAAAAATCTGTGAAAGCGCTTGCACCTTGCCGTAATTTTAAAGCGGCTCTTAGCGATAAACCCTGCGCCATCATTGCCGAGGTGAAATGCGCTTCGCCGTCACGCGGCAGGCTTATGGAAAATTTTGATCCAATGGCAATTGCGCGCACGTATGCAGAAAATGGCGCGGCAGCAATTTCTGTGCTGACTGATGAAAAATATTTTCAAGGCCGTAAAGAATATCTGACGCAAATTAAACAAAAGGTGCAATTGCCGCTTTTGCGCAAGGACTTCATCATTGATCCTTATCAGGTTTATGAGAGCAGGGCAATCGGCGCAGACGCCGTTTTACTTATTGCTGCTGTTTTAGATAACAGGCTGAAAGATTTTATCGGGGTTGCGCAGGAGATCGGTCTTAATCAATTGGTCGAAGTCCATACTCGTGCGGAACTGGATTTAGCCCTTGCCGCCGGTGCGGAAATCATCGGCATCAACAACAGGAATCTGGATACCTTTGTGACTGATATTAATACTTGCAAAGAACTTGCACAATTCATTCCGCAAGGGAAAATTATCGTTGCCGAAAGCGGCATAAGTAAAAGAGCGGACATCGAGTCCATAATGAAAGCGGGCATTCACGCTTTTTTGATAGGTGAAGCATTGGTTACATCTTCCGACATCGGGAAAAAGCTGCGGGAGCTCAAAGGGGAGCCACGGGCATGAAGACCAAAGAAATATTTGGAAACATATTTTGCAGCAAGCCGAGAGGCATCATGCCCTCCGCTTTGCGGGATAATTCGACCAGCAAACTTCAGCGCACTTTGTTTCTGAAGTTTGGGTCTCATTACAACTTGCCAATTCCGACCTGTGACCTTTAGGTTATGCGCTTCACTTTCGGAATTGGAGTTTCACGGATAAATTTATGACGCAGGTCAAAATTTGCGGTATCACCAATGAGGAAGATGCACTGTACGCGGCGCAATCCGGCGCTGCGGCTTTAGGCTTTATCTTTTATTCCGCGTCACCACGTTATATTACACCGGAAAAAGCGCAACTGATTATTAAAAAATTGCCGGAGGAAATAATAAGCGTCGGAGTATTTGTCAATGAGAAGGCAGAAGAGGTGGAAAAAGTTGTTCAATGTTGCAACCTGGATTTTGTTCAACTCCATGGCGATGAGTCTGTTGAATATTGTTCTCTTTTTACGCCGCAGCTGATTATTAAGGCTGTCAATTTGCAGAGCGAAACTGATCTGACTCGCGCTTTTCAATATAATGCCGCCGCTCTTCTCGTGGATAGCCGCTATGCTGGTCTTTACGGCGGCACGGGCAGGAAAGCCAATTGGGATTTGGCTTTGCGGGTGAAAAAAGAAAAGCCGCTGATTCTTTCGGGTGGTCTCAATGAGGAAAATGTTAAAGAGGCGCTGCAGAAAGTTACGCCGCAGGCGTTGGATGTCAATAGCGGAGTAGAAATTAGTCCCGGAAAAAAAGATCATCAAAAGATTGCCCGCATATTGGAAATTGTGCGCTTAACGGATTTGCAGCAAAATAATGCGTCATTGATTTTTACAAAGAGGAGAAAATGATGAAAACACAGCCAGATAAAAATGGACACTTCGGAATCTTCGGTGGGCGCTATGCCGCCGAGACATTAATGCCCGCCTTGATTGATTTGGAAAAAGCATACAGGGCTCTTCAAAAGGATAAATCCTTCCAAAAGGAATTTGCCTATTATCAGCGCGACTATGCCGGACGTGCAACACCGCTATATTTTGCCGCTAGAATGACCAAAGCGTTGGATGGGGCGAAAATATATTTGAAGCGCGAAGATTTGAATCATACCGGCTCCCATAAAATAAATAATACGCTGGGGCAGGCGCTTTTGGCACGACGTATGGGAAAGAAGAAGGTGATTGCCGAAACCGGCGCCGGTCAGCATGGCGTGGCCACAGCAACAGTAGCGGCGTTATTTGGAATGGAGTGCAAGATATTCATGGGCGAAGAAGATATCCGCCGCCAGGCGCCGAATGTCTTTCGGATGAAAATATTAGGTGCGGAAGTTGTTCCTGTGCAGCGCGGCACGGCAACACTGAAAGATGCCATGAATGAAGCGATGCGTTACTGGGTTTCTAGCGTGCGCGATACTTTTTATATCATCGGCACAACGGCCGGGCCTCATCCCTATCCGCAAATGGTACGCAATTTTCAATCCGTTATTGGCCGGGAAACAAAAAAGCAAATCAAAAAAGCAGAAGGCCGGAATCCCGATGTTTTGGTTGCGTGTGTTGGCGGTGGCAGCAACGCGATGGGTACTTTCTATCCTTTCCGCAATGAAAAAAATATTTCGATGTATGGTGTGGAGGCTGCCGGACACGGTTTGAATACAGCGGAGCATTCGGCCAGTATTAATGCCGGCAAGGTCGGTGTTCTGCATGGAAACAAAACATATCTACTGCAGGATGAACACGGGCAGGTGCGTGATGCTTATTCGATTGCTGCGGGCCTAGATTATCCGGGAGTAGGCCCGGAACACGCCTATTTTCACGCCATAAAAAAAGTTAAATACGTAACTGTGACGGATAAAGAAGCAATTGACGCCTTTTCTTTTTTGTCAAGGCAGGAGGGGATAATTCCCGCGCTGGAGAGCGCGCATGCTCTGGCCTACACGATGAAAATAGCGCCGCAGATGTCAAAAAATAAAATCATCGTGGTTTGCTTATCGGGCAGAGGCGATAAAGACGCGCAGACAATTATTGAGAGGGGATAAGTCATGGGCAGGATTTCAGAAAAATTTGATTATATGCGCAGTAAAAAAGAAAAGGCGCTGATCGTTTATTTAACGGCGGGCGATCCTTCATTGGAGATTACAAAGAATCTGATATTTGCTCTGGAAAATGCAGGTGCGGATATTTTGGAAATCGGCGTTCCCTTTTCCGATCCCACCGCGGATGGTCCGGTCATTCAGGCGGCAGCACGGCGGGCGCTTAAATCGGGGACTACTCTGGAAGCTGTTTTAAAATTGGTCGAAGAAGTGCGGCAGGTATCGCAGATTCCGATCGTACTTTTCGGCTATTTCAATCCTATATTCGCTTATGGAGTAAAGAAGTTTGCTCATACTGCTAAAATGGCGGGAGTTGATGGCGTTCTGGTTGTTGATCTACCGCCGGAAGAGGCGCAGGAATTAAGAGAGTATACCGATGCCGTCGGTGTTGATTTCATTTCTTTAATCGCACCGACAACCGGCAAAGAAAGAACGCGCAGGATTGCCGCCGACGCTACAGGATTTATCTATTATATTTCCATTACCGGCATTACCGGTACGGCAGCGCCGAAAATTGCCGACATAAAAACCGCAGTGGAAAAGATCCGCAAAATTACCAAACTACCGGTAGCCATTGGCTTTGGCATATCGCAGCCGCAACAGGCGCGCGAAATAGGGCAATTTGCCGACGGCATCGTCGTCGGCAGCGCCGTCGTGCGTCTGATAGATGAAAACAGAAATAAGTCTGATTTATTAAAAATCGTTGCCGACTATGTAAGGGCGATTAAAGAATCTCTTTCCTGATACCAATAGCTGCTATAAGTGCTATTGCCAAAGACGCCGGTTATTTAGATTCCTGTTTTGTCAGTTTAATAAAAAACACAGGTTCATCTCAGGTAAAGAATGATGTGTCGGATTTCTCGGCCAGATCGATTATATTCTTGGCGCTGTCAGTAAGAATTACCGTGGATGTCTTGAAAGATAATGTTTGATCTTCGTGCTTTTTATTATCTATTCTTCCCTTGATTTTGCGTTTTTCTATTGCTCTGGTGAAAGCTTCATTGGAGGAGTACCAGAAAATAATTTTGTTCTCATTTATTTGAAATCTGCGCCAGATATATTCATCCTCTTTACCATCTTTGTTCGGCAGGACATTGAAATACAGCCAGGAATTTCCTTTCATTATTTTTATTTTCATGGCCTCAATGTTTTCTCTATCTTCTAAGAAAACGAGTTTTAAAATACCCTTATCCGCATCAATTGTTTTTATAAGCATTGCGCCTTCATCATTTATCCAGGTGCCGTCTATCTTTTTTGCGTCTAATTTATATTCCTCTAATCCGACTATGTTTTTTAAAACTACAGGACACCCCATAAGAACTGCTGTCAACAATAACAATAAAAGTATTTTTACCGTTTTCATCAAAATTACCTCATTATATATGAACAACAATTAATATAAATACTCCATAGCCTTAGAAATCTTACTTAGTAACAGGAAAAAAGCAAATGAAAATAATTAATGCAACAATAATTATTACATCCGGGGAAAATGATTAGCGAGGTCTCTAATTTCCGCGTTTTCAATTATCCGCCCTCGAATGTTTTCGCCCGTAGCCCGTAACATAGCCCGCCCGAGGTCTTGTCCATTCACGTAGAGGCTGCGGAATGGTTTCAATAGGCGCAACGCCGGTCGCAAAATCCGGTATAACCGAGGACTACTGTTCGATGATTCACCGTCAATGAACGCGGGTCGCCAGCAGACGGCATTGACAAGAGAAATAAGATCACGCTCGGTCTCCGCCTTTACCCGTGCCCACATAAAGTGGCTATTCAAATTGGTACCTTTACCGCTGATGAAATGGAATGTAGCATTCGGACTGTGAAGCAGTAGCGTGCGCGCTGCAGCAAGAGTAAAGTCATGCGTAATCCTCCGATATTCTTCACCGGAGACTTGTGTCGCGGATATGCCCAGGCAGAAGAGGCAGGCATCAACATTCGTAAAGGCTTCTTCGACCGGCGCGTAATCCAGATAATCATCGTGAATGAACACACGAAGTTTTTTGTGGGTGAAGCGAAGCGGACGCCGAGTAATCGCGCGAACCTCCTTGACGGCGGAAGAAGAGAAGCATGCCCGCAGAACACTGCCACCAGCGGAACCGCTTGCGCCAAAGATAAGAACATTCATAGCCTATACTCCTTCTTCCACGAATCAGCAGCGACTTATGCTATTTCTGAATGGAAGAAACTCTATTTAGAAACGAACAATACATATTTTTATAATCAGTACATTTCGTATTTTGTAATGATGAAAGCTCTTTAATGAATGTGTCATTGGATGATGAGAACTTATTTTGTTTCTATTCTAAATCACTCTTCGCCAAGTGCTTCGAGATCGGCCAGGTCTTTTTTCCGACCGGTTGCGCGTTTATTGGCAATGTATTGCTCTCTGCCTAAAAAACAAACAGGAACATTACCATATAAACCAGCCTGCTTTCCTCCGGCAGCGTCTTCCCAGGTAACTCCTGTTATTGAAGTAATAATGTCGATACGGACGGGCGGTGAGCCCAGTTGAACTACAGAATTGTGATTTTGAAAATCATCAACAGTCAGATTCAGAGAGCCGAAACCAAAATCAGCCAGGGCGGATAAAATTCTTTGTGCGTTTTGGGAAGATGAGTGCACGAAGATATCAATATCACCCGTAAAACGTGGNNTGAAGTCTTTCTGTACTTCCATAATATTGTTTTCGCAGGTAGTCGACAGTTGCAACTCGTTCTTCCGCGGGACGACTCAGCCAGTATAAGAGGTCTTCCTTTGCGGATTGGGGATTATCAAGATTGCTTTTCCTGATAATATTTTTATTCATATGCATACTTAATAAGTACCATAAATTCAAGCAGATTGATACAATTCTTTCGTCCAGAAATAATTAGTGAAAATGTCTTAATTGGATTTTTATATATTGAAATTATCTCTGTAATTTAAATATAGTAGTTATCATAATGAAGAACATATTGATATTCCACTAATTCGGCTATAAGACGAAAGACAAAAAAAGGCTTTTGAATAATATTTCTACAATATTTGTCATGCCGGACTTGATCCGGTATCCAGTTTTATGCTTAGATGAAGTCTGGATTCCGGCCTGCGCCGGAATGACGAGGGGGAATATTTATAGAAGTATCGAGGAATTATGGCCAAACTGACATTAGATGAATGGATAGCCCGCTTAAAGAAAAATAAGAGTTTTTCTCATAATGCCGCGGCGATTGTGGACATACCCGCCAAGGATGGCGATTGGGAAGATTATCCGGCGTGGGTTGATCCGCGCCTGCAATCAGTTTTGCAGAAACGCGGCTACGAAAAACTATACAGACACCAGGCGCAGGCCGTTCGCTTCATTCGCAATGGTCAGGACGTTGTGTTGGTGACGCCGACAGCCAGCGGTAAGACGCTTTGCTATAATCTTCCCGTACTGCAAAGCATTCTGGAAGAGCCGGAAACGCGCGCGCTGTATATGTTTCCAACCAAGGCGCTCGCGCAGGATCAGATGCATGAAGTCCACAGCCTGATTTCTGATTTGCAGGCCGATATCAAAACATTTACCTATGACGGCGATACTCCCGATGACGCGCGACAGGCTATCCGCAAACAGGGGCATATTGTCGTCACCAATCCCGATATGCTGCATGCCGGCATCTTGCCGCATCATACTAAATGGCAAAAACTCTTCATGAATCTGAAATATATTGTCATTGACGAACTGCATATTTACCGGGGCATTTTCGGTTCGCATTTTGCCAATGTCATTCGCAGGCTAGTGCGGATTTGCCGTTTTTACGGCGCCAATCCGGTGTTTATCTGCTGCTCGGCAACTGTCGCCAATCCCCGCGAACATGCGGAGAAAATATTGGAACGCAAGGTCGCGCTTCTGGATAAAAGCGGCGCACCTACGGCGGCCAAAACTTTTATTCTTTACAATCCGCCGCTGGTGAATATGGAGCTGGGTATCAGGCAGAGCGCCATGACTCCGGCGCGCAAAATTGCTTCTGATCTGATTGATAACGATATCCAGACGATTATCTTTGCCACAAGCCGCCTCAACGTGGAAGTATTGACCAAATATCTGAAAGATAAATTTGTCAAACGAAAGCCCATTGACGATCATTTTGTTACCGGCTACCGCGGCGGCTATTTGCCCAATCTGCGCCGTGAGATCGAAAACGGCTTGCGCACGCGTGAAGTCATGGGCGTCGTCAGCACCAATGCATTGGAGCTGGGCATTGATATCGGCAATCTGGAAGCCTGCATCATGGCGGGCTATCCCGGTTCGATTGCCAGCACTTGGCAGCAGGCGGGACGCGCCGGTCGCCGCTCGGGGCATAGCCTCGCCATTTTGATTGCGCGCAGCAATCCGCTCGATCAGTTCATCATGGAAAATCCCGATTACTTTTTTGCGCTCTCGCCGGAGCACTGCCGCATCAATCCCGATAATCTGCTGATCTTGCTGCATCACATCAAGAGTGCGGCTTTTGAATTGCCGTTTGAAAAAGGGGAAAAATTTGGCGGCGAAAATCTGGAAGAGTTTCTGCAATATCTGGAAGAAAAGGGTGTGCTGCACAGAACCGATGACCGCTGGCACTGGGCGGCGGAGAGCTATCCGGCCGATGAAGTAAGCCTGCGTTCGATTAATCCGGAGAATGTTGTTGTCGTCGATACAACCGATGCCGGCAAACACAGAGTTATTGCCGAAGTGGATTGGGACAGCGCTTTTACCGCGCTGCATGATGATGCCATTTACATGATGGCCTCCGAACAGTACCATGTGGACAAGCTCGATCTGGAAGGCAAGAAAGCCTATGTGCGCAAGGTTGATTCCGATTACTACACTGACGCCATGACCTATACAAATGTCCGGGTGATTGATTCCTTCGACAATATCAAAGATGCCGGCGCCATTGTCGAACACGGCGAAGTGCAGGTCGTGCGCAAGGTTGTTGGTTATAAGAAAATAAAATTCTATACTTCCGAAAATCTGGGTTTTGGCGATGTCAATCTACCCGAAAAAGACATGCACACAACGAGCTACTGGTTTACCATTCCACGCGATCAGTTGAAGAAACTTAATTTTACTCCGGCGGAAATAATTGACGGACTCTCCGGCCTTGCTTATACGCTGCATCATTTATCGGCAATGTTCTTGATGGCCGATTCGCACGATATTGACCGGTCGCTGGGCGACAAGAGCGGCGAGTGGTTTGTCAGTCAGGGAAAGACCGGTCGCGTGATCACCACCTTCAACAACGGACAAAGGGAAATTGCCGACGGCAAGGACGGTGTGAGAATTGATGAATTTGATCCGACGATCTTTATTTTTGATTCATACCCCGGTGGCATAGGGTTTTCCGAGCTGCTCTACCGCGAGCATAAAAATCTGCTGGCCGCAGCGAAAAGCCTGATCGAAAAATGCCCGTGCGCTTACGGCTGCCCATCCTGCGTCGGCCCCACGCTGGAAGTGGGGAAGACGGCGAAGGAGATAGTTCCGAAGATCATTGATCTGGTTATTGGGGGCTGTTGAAATAAGCTCCCGGCATTCGCCGGGTATTTACAAGGTCGGTAGAAATTACTTCTTTTTTAGAGCGATCAACGCCTTTTGCCTAATCGCCTCAAAGTCTTTACCTTGGGGCATAATGAAAAAGCATTTGCCGTTACTACGTTTCTCCCAGAGTTCGCCGATTTGTCGTTTTTCGATATTTTCCGGCAAATCCCAATCACGGCTGTTTTTATATTCCACTGCCAGAACAGCACCATTTTCCATCTGACAGAGAAAATCTGGATAAAAGCGGTCGCTTGCCGTTTGTAACGAAAAGGATGACTTCTTGCATTCCACGTTACGTACCCAGCATTTCAATCCTTCTAGCTTGGTTGCCAAAAATAGCGCGCATTCAAATTCTTCGCCTTCCCCTTTCAGATTGCCGATTTGCGGGAAAAAGTGCTTGGGCAATTCCGTAAATCCGCAATAGGTTGAATCATAAGCATAGCGCCCCTGTTCGAAAATAACCTGGAGTTTGTCAGTAACGGTAAAATCTTCAGGATTAAGCAGCAGCGCTTGATGCACCTTTTTCATGGCGAGATATTTTACTGCACTGATCTTGTCTTCCAACGCATTGCGCAGACGGAATTGTTCATAGTTCAATTCATTTAACTTAAAGCTATTGGCCAGCAACCAGTCAATAGCTTTGTTTAAATATGCAGCCTTTTCATCCGGTAAAATACTGTCATCATGAATATTTCTTGCCAGCCAGTCAACGAGATCTACACGCGAACGATTTGTTTGATATTCAAAGTCAATTTGATCGCTAGATGTTTTGTCGAAATATTTAAACTTTACTTTCTCTTCTTGTTTATCCACATACATCAAGCCGCCTTCAACCGTTTTATAGCTTTTTGTAAACGTGGACAACTCACATGGATAATCCAGCAGATTCCATTCGCCCTGTAAAAGATGCGTGGCCTCAAATTGTTCCCACAAATTTCCCTGCCTGTATTGCAGCACCGGCACTTCGAACAATTCACCCTGTTCTGAAGGTGAAGGCCTCAGCGTTTTACGTGGTTGTCGCATTCTGGTGACAGCTTCGCGCAGGGCATTCTTTCCGTCCGGCGTTTTAAATGCGCCTTCCAAAGCCTTCACCTGGTTTTCAGTAAATGAACCCTTTAAGGTAATCGCACCGTTTTCCGGCGTAATCTCGATTTTCTTCAAAAGATTATCCGGAATTTCTGCCATCTCCGGCAACTCTGGCGTACTATAGGTCAGATTCATTTGATAACTGAGCAGATCATCGTCCGGCGATGAATCCACAATGTTGATTAAATCTTTGGTTTCCTGACGTTCAAAACCATTGCGCACCAGCCCGTCTTTCAGGCTTTCCACGGTTGCGGCAAAATTGCGCGATGTCAAATAGGCGTAAGCCATATTAAGTTCGGCGTGGTTTTTCTTTTGCGCGTAAGGCTGACGCAGGATGCGTCCCAATATCTGTTCTGCCGCGGTTGCTGAGCTGGTGTTTCGCAGTGAGCAAAGGACATAAGCAAAGGGACAGTCCCATCCTTCACGCAGCTTATCCACGGTAATGATAAAACGAAGCGGACAGTCTTGGGCCAGAATATTGATGCCGTCAATTTCATCAACAGCGCCTGTCGCAATGGCAACTTCCCGTTCAGGGATGCTGAAATCTTCCAGCAACGCTTTTTTGACTTTTTCCGGCGTCAGCGTTTCATGATCTGCGTCTTTGCGTTCAGCTTGCAATAGCATAATCGGACGCAGATAGTTTGCTCCTCCAGCAAATTCGGCCTTGGCCTCTTCATGCAATTTATTCAGGCAGGCAATCGCATCGCGCAGAGCGTCACGCCAGTTAGGCCGCTGCACCAGCGTGAGCGGCATTTTAATCATGTCTTCCGAATGTAATACCGATGCGGAAACACTGAAAAGCACGTTACTTGGCTGGTATGTGCGATCGGGTGTGGCGGTGAGTTCCAGAATGGCGCAGGGTTCAAAGCGCGCCAGCGTTTCAAAAGCCAATGGCGTTCCCTGATTATGTGCCTCGTCCACAATGACAAAAGGATGACGCATTCGCAACACATCAACCAGTGATCCATCTCCGCGCAGTTCAGGATCGGTGACACTTTCAAAATGTTCCATCAAGCTGCCGTTTTGTTTGTAGACGCTTAAGCGGCCCGTATCTTCCTGCTTGAAGGCCTGCATCGTGGCCACAATAATAACGTTCGAGCCATTCAATACATGCGGTTTTAGCCGTAATGCTTCGTCGATATCCAGTACGGTCAATTCCCCGAGCGCCGACGATACGAACCGGCAAAGAATAGACATTTTATCGCGCAGCGCCTTTAAAGTCTGTTCGCGAATAGGCTCTGACGGCACCAGCCATAATGTCAGACTGTAAGGAACTTCCAAGAGCGAACGGTTGACTCTTTCTATGGCCATTCCCGCGACAAGTGTTTTGCCGCCACCGGTGGGAATGCGCACGCAAACATAGGGAACCTCGCCAAGTTTTTTCAAAGGCTTGTAAGGCAGGGCGATGTCGCGCCACTCGTTTGTGGTTTGTGCATAGCTCTCGCGGGGATTTTTACTTTCACGGCAGCGCTTGAGAAATTTTTCAAACCAATCTAACGCGTCCGACTGATAAGTTTTGAGAATCATACAACCCCCACTTTCAGCTTATAGGGCAACTGTTTGAAGACGATTCCTTCGTGCCGCAGTCGCTCGGCATCAATGCGGCAGGCTGTGCCATAGATAACCTTATTGCCTTCGTGGCTTGGGAGCGTAGTCAGAATATTTGTCGTTAAAACATTTCCGCCCTTTTGCGTCTTGTCTTTCAAAATGCCGTTGTAAAGAAGATAAACCGCCGTGCCGTTGTGAACGCCCAAGAGCGGACTGGTTGTTTTTTTTGTCGCGGGCATCGGTTCGCCTGTTTCGGTGAAATAGACATGACGCGCCAAATCGGCAAAGCTTACGGTGGCGCGGATATTGCCCCGTTCATCGAAAAGCGGTTCGCCCAATGCACAATAGCGGAAGCCGTCACCAAGGGCTGGAACATCTTTATAGCCTTGCGAAACACGCGCCAAACGTTGCGCCGTGATATTACGGCATATATTATCATCCATCTCCACTAAAATAAAACGGCGGTTTCCGCCGTCAGCAGCATTTTGCGCCAGCACCGCATGACCCGTCGTGCCGCTTCCGGCGAAAGAGTCGAGAACGAGAGAATCCTTATCAGTAGCGACATCTAAAATTCGGCGAATCAGCTTTGTAGGTTTAGGTGTAATGAACATGTCATTACTTTCAGAGAGTAGTTCTCTCACTTCTGCTTTTGCCTCGGCATTTTGACCAGCGTCACCATGAAACCAGATTGTAGCTGGAACTACACCTTGTTTCACTTCCGAAAGGTATTTTTTAATACGCGGTGTACTCTTTCTATTTGCACCCCACCAAACTCTTCCATCTTTATTCAGTTCATCAAACGTTTCTTTAGATATTCGCCAATATGTTCCGGTAGGTGGATAGAAACTTTTCCCAGATGGTGACAATATTTCATATGTTCCTTGACTATAATAATTTCTAGCTTGAATAGCATTTGTCGTCCACGGGCCTCGAATATCATTATCGGGATTTGTATATGTGCCGTTCAATTCCGCACTGCGTGGCAACAAATTCCTTTGCCAGCTATCAATACTTTTTGTGTACAACAATATGTAATCATGCATGTCAGAAAAGTGCTTGGCAGAATTTTTGACAGTATAGATCTTTTGCCAAATAATGTTCGTTACAAAATTTCGATTCCCAAATATCTCATCCATGAGCATACGAAGTAAATGTATCGCGTTGTCATCAATACTAATGAAAATTGCTCCATCTTCGCGGAGAAACTCACGTAATAAGGTCAAACGCGGATACATCATGCAGAGCCATTTGTCATGACGGGAAAGGTCTTCCACTTCTTTTCCCACGGCGCGGCCCAGCCATGCCTTCATTTCGGGGCTGTTGACGTTGTCGTTATAGACCCAGTTTTCATTGCCGGTATTATAAGGGGGATCGATGTAGATGCACTTGACCAGACCGGCGTAGTAGGGCAGTAGAGCTTTGAGCGCAATCAGGTTGTCGCCCTGCACCAGCAGGTTGCCGCTGCCGGGATCGCCCACGGAAAGTTCATCATTATTTTTCAGTAAGTGAAAGGGAACGGCGCGATGATGATTTACAACTGCCTTTTTGCCGATCCAGTCGAGTTTGGGCATGAATGATTGCGCTCCTGTTTTTTGCGAAATGTGATATCCGAAAATAAAAGTTAAATGTATCGCGAGTATAGGTTTACGAAATAGCTGTGTCAAGAGAAATGAAGAAATTGGACTTGACTTTTGGTCTATGTGTTGTAAAATACATACAACAGAAAGGTGGTGATAGTTATGACAATTGCAAAATCCTTTGGAGAGTTATTCAAAGCAAAAAGAATCGGCAGAGGACTTACTTTAAGGGAATTCTGCAGGCTCAATGGATTTGATCCCGGCAATGTAAGCAAGATTGAAAGAGGTTTATTCCAACCACCGCAATCAAAAGAAATACTTTCGAAATATGCAACAGCTCTAGGCATTAAAGAAGGGTCGGAAGACTGGTTGACTTTTTGCGATCTGGCAATAACCAGCGCCGGCAAGCTTCCCGACGACATCGTGACAAATCAGGAATTAATGACGGCCCTGCCGGTATTATTCAGGACAGTCCGGAATAAAAAACTCGATGAAGAAGGCCTTGGAAAGCTGATCAAATCTATTAAGAGAGAATTACGTTGATGTTTAAATGTCCCTACTTAAGCTATACGGAAATCGGCAATAGAGCAGCGTCATTTCTTAAACAATATCATCCCTCACAGGATATTCCAATTCCTGTCGAAGAAATTATCGAACTTAAACTTGAACTCAATATTTTTCCCTTCCCGCGGCTTTACAAAGACCACGGATTAAATGGTTTTCTAAGTTATGATCTGACAACGATTTATGTTGACGAAGTGCAGTTTAATCAATTCAACGAAAAGTATCGTTACACGCTGGCACACGAACTGGGGCATTATGTTTTGCATCGTGTATGCTATGAAGATCTGATTTTTCAATCGATAGAAGATTATGTCAACTGGAGGATGACATTACCCACAGACGAGGTTGGCTGGTTTGAAACGCAAGGCGAATGGTTTGCCGGACAGTTGCTTGTTCCGTCCAATCAACTTATCGATATCTGTAAAAAAGTTGTTGCTAAACATGAAGATGATTTTAAAAAGTTGTCGTCAATACCAGATGATATATGGTCATATATCTCTATTGAAATCGCCGACTATTTTGATGTTAATCCGCCCGTTGTCGAAAATAGAATCAAAAAAGAAAATATTCCGGCAAAGATAAATATTAAAGGTGAATAACTATGGATAATGAAATATCGGTAGAATTAGACGGTTCAACATACATATGGAATGGCAGTCAATGGCGTGATCAATCATTTCTTAAGCCAGTAGCGAGCATACAAACGAAATTAAATGGAAAATAGCGGGACAGGTACATATAATTACAAATATTTACTTTGTACTTTGTTCACGTTTAATGAAAAGAAACCTCTGGCATCTCCTTTATATTTATTTCCAAATATATACTACTGATATATTATTTAGCATAATTATACATTAATAGTTGACTAAACAAGTTGGAAAAGACTCTTTCTGAAGCGGATTCTTAAAGAATAATCGGTGCCGGTTCTATTTAATTGGCATCGCCAGCAATCCTTGGCTATTCCTATGCTTCCGGCGGTTAGAGATTTATACTTTAACCGCTTTCAAGGCGCAGGTTTTTATCACACTATCGATGTTAATTCTCTAATATTTTCCTTGATGTTACCCAAATTTCCCATTTCAGAAATTCTTATAGTTCAATCATGAATAAGCAATGTATTATCAAATTTCTTTCAGAAAAATTACAAACATGCTAGTGTCTTAACATGAAGAAACGATTATATATTGAAACAACGGTGGTAAGCTATCTTACTGCAAAGCCAAGCCGTGACATTATCATAGCCGGTCACCAAGGCGCTACACGGGATATTTGGCCGGAGCTTTCTGTGAAATTTGAAACCTACGTTTCGGCACTCGTATTTGAAGAAGCCAGGAAAGGTGATCGCGATCAGGCCCAGTTGAGGGTTGCCGCAATAGAGTCGTTTCCCATGCTTGATATTGACGATGATGCACGGATTCTCGCCGAAACTATTATTGCTAAAAAAGGGATACCATCACAGTACCCTGAAGACGCTCTGCATATTGCTGTGGCGGCTGTTAATGGCATTGAAATTGTTGTCACCTGGAACTTTGCCCATCTAAATAATCCCTTTATCCGTAAAATTTTACGGCGGATTATCGAAGATGAGGGGTATGAGTGCCCGGAGATATGTTCTCCTGAAGAATTATTGGAGGTAAACAGATGAAAGATCCCATTGTTGAAGAAGTACGAGAACAACGCATGAAACATACGCTTAAGTTCAAAGGAGATATTTCCGCAATCTGTAAGGATTTGCGAAAAATTCAGCTATCATCAGGGCACAAAGTCATCCGTCTGGCACCGCGAAGAAAAGAGACAACAACCCGACCACGTAAATTTGCTCATTCAGCTTGAAAAAGGGCAAGTGGTCAAAGCCTTGCTATTCCTATATTTCCGGCGATTAGAGCTTTATTGTTGAAACTCCAATTCCGAAAGTAAGACCCGGCGCATAACCTGAAGGTCACAAGTGCTGGGCGTAGCGCATAACCTAAAGGTCACAAGGCGGAATTGGTAAGTTGAACAANNGGGTATAATACCCCGCAGCTTGCTGCGGAACATGTTTCCAAAGCTTGCTTTGGGGTTCATACCCGTGATTTGTTCATATCTTTATTTCTCCTCTATTTATCTTTTGATAAAGAAAAAACTTTCATCCTTTCCGTGAAAAAAGGCGAACCGCAATGGGACTTGATCGAGCTTAAAGGCATCAATCTTCTACCGGCTGTCCAATGGAAGCTTCTTAATCTTTCGTGGATGGATAAGAAAAAACGAAAACTGGCGTTAAGCAAGTTGGAAAATACTCTTTCTGAAACGGATTCTTGAAACATGGGTTCCATTGATAAATAGCATAATATATGTTTACATTACAATACAAATATGTATTATATAGTAACCTAATATGAAAAGTTATCGTGAGACATACATCAGGAAGGCGGAAATTGCACAATTGATTCTTCTGCATCAGCTTTATCTGCAGAAAGAAAGCCGGAATCTCATCTTTCAAGGTGGTACGGCAATACGCTGGTGTTACGGTGGAAGCCGTTTTTCGGAGGATCTTGATTTTGTAACTTCCCTTGACGCTGCGGCCATCAAAAGCGTGGTCAATGGAGCAATTAAAGGCGTTGCCAAACTGATGATTCCCCATTTCGGAATCGGCGCCGTATCCGTGCAAGAGAAAAGCGCCCGCGTCTCGGCGCTGAAATGTTTTGTTGATTTCCGTCCGGAAGGTGTCCGGGAAAAGATTTCCATCAAACTGGAGTTTGAAGGTCTGGAAACCGACAAGAAACCGGATTTCCAAAATCATATTCTCTCCTCAATGAGCGCTGTTGCCTATCTTATCGCCATCGGAGAATTCCGCGTGCCGCGAGCAAATACGGTTATCGTAGCGGAAACACCGGCGGAAATTCTTTCCGACAAGGTGCGTTCTCTGCTCGAGCGCCCCTATCTTAAAGGCCGTGATTTTTTCGATCTCTGGTATCTCCATACCATACTGAAAACAGAAGTCTCTGCGGATAATGTTAAAAGAAAATTTTCTCTTTACAGGGCAAACTTTACCGCTAAAAGAGGCCTTGATTTTTATGCCAAGCCTTCCGGCAAAGAGAAAGAAATAATGCGTGAGGCTATCGAACAAGACTTATCACGTTTTCTTCCGCCCGATGTTTTGTCTGTTCATCGGGCTCGCAAATACGCCGCTTTTCTGGAAGCTGTGAGTTCTGTTTTTGCCGATTTACAGCAGAAAGGAATGCGCCTGCCATGACGGCTGTGACTATCTTGCGACAATTGCCGCAGCTTTTTCATTACAGCGATGTGGAGAAATTTACCGGTAATGCCAACGTCTTTCTCACACGCGCGCTGGCAAAAGGCTATGTCCAACGGGTAGTGCGCGGCGTTTATATCAACAACCTCCGTGAGGCAAAACCGGTCATTGAAGAAGTCGCTTGTTTTCTGCGGACGCCTTCCTATATTTCCTGCGAATGGGCGCTTAATCTTCATGGGATTATCCTGCAAGCGCCCGTTGTTTGCACTGTCTTGACGCTGGATACCGCCGTCGGCCATTCGAGAAATATTTTGTTTGGCGGTGTCACCATTGAATTTTCCCGGATTGCGCCGCGCCTTTTCAGCGGTTTTGAAAATAGGGGAGGCTTCAACCTGGCTTTGCCGGAAAAAGCGCTTCTTGATACAATTTATCTGCGCAAGCATGCCCCCTTTGCCGATGAATTGGAGCTGGATAATATTAATAAGGATAATTTGTTTCAGCTGGCCGGTGCTTTTCCCGCTTTCGTAAAGAAGCGCATCGTGGAGTTGATTAAATGACCAAACATTTGAAAAGTATGAGTCCGATTGATAAATTAAAACGCCTGACCGGCGAAAATGTTAAAACACATGCGGAGTCCTCGGCAAAGAAGGTGCAGATCGATGAACTGCGCCGGCGGATTGATGATGTTATGGCGCGCCGCAACAGACATGCTCAAAACGAATTGAGGCAGAAAACAAGCGTAGGCAAAGATAATCTGCAGGAATATGTTGCGGGTGAGGAAATTGAAAACGAGTTGGGGAAATTTTTTCTGGCAAGTGGTGTTGTCCACGCATCTTCTCGTCATGGCTATCGCAATATACGGGAGACCTTTGGTTTCGATATGACCGCAGCGGCGATGCTCGCCAACAATCACCTGATAAGTGGTTTGAGTTGTGCCGATGCATTATTTTTGGATACGGAAACAACGGGCCTCGCCGGCGGCACGGGCACGATGGCTTTTTTAATCGGTTTGGGCTGGTTTGAAGAGGGACACTTTCATGTCCGGCAAATTCTGGCGCGTGATTTTGGTGAAGAGAAGGCAGCGCTGGCATATCTCGCGGATGTTGCCTCCCGGAAAAAATTTCTGATTACTTTTAACGGCAAAGCATTCGATGTGAATTTGCTTACAACCCGTTTTATCATGAACAGATTAAAGAGCGAACTTAATTTGCTGCCGCATCTGGATTTGCTGCATCCATCGCGGCGGATTTTGGGGCATCGCCTGGCCAACAGCCGTCTTTGCACACTGGAGGCGGAAGTGCTGGGCGTAGAGCGCGAAGGCGATATTCCCGGCTGGGAAATTCCGCAACGCTATTTCGACTGGCTCAAAAGCCGCGATGGGCGATTGCTGGCGGCAATATTCGAGCATAACCGTCTCGACGTGATATCCATGTCGAGTCTCACGATGCATTTGACGGAAATACTTATGGCGCAGGAATCGGTACAAAATGCTACTGCCGATGATTATCTGGCCGCTGCCCGTCTTTTATTAAATCGTCACGACCTGGAAGGAGCTGCAAAGATATTCAATATATTCCAGGGGCAAACTTGCGGAGAACTTTCCTCCTTGTCGAAAAAGCAACTTTCTCATTTATACAAACGTACAGGCCGTTGGCAGGAAGCAGTGCAAATCTGGCAGGAAATGGCGGCAGAAAAACCGGTAGAATTTTCGGCGATCTCGGAGCTGGCTAAATATCTGGAACACCGTGTTCATGACTATCATCAGGCCAAACTGCTGGTAGAGGAGGCATTAGGAGAGGACAATGTTTTTTCGGAAGAAGAAAGAGAATCTCTCTCCCACCGTCTGGCGCGTCTGGAAAGGTTAAGCAGCAAGAAGAATTAATGCATATAATTAAAAGATATATTATGCATAACAGGAGGTAGAATTATGAGAACAACGCTGGATTTGCCCGATAGCCTTATTATTGAGGCTATGAAGCTTACAAAAATGAAGACAAAAACAGGTTTGATAAAAATTGCCTTAGCAAATTTGATTGAGAAAGAAAAAATCAAGAATATAAAAAATATTATGGGAAAGTTAATATTGATATTGATCTTAATGCTCTGAGGAAAAGATGAAAAATATTTTAGTAGATTCTTCCGTCTGGATTGAATATTCCCGCGGCAAAAAAGAAACTCGCATGCTCGATGAACTGATCGATTTTAATCTCTACGGGTTCAATTCCCCGCGGCTTGCCGCGTATATCTGACCCCGTTCTGACTTGATACCCCGCTGCTTGCGGCGGGGTTGTTCATTCAAACATGTATTAATAATCTGATATTAAGCGAACTGATCCCTTTTTTGAGAATAAAAAAAGAGGATGAACTTATAAAAATATTAATGACGATAAGAAATATTCCGATAAAAATTAACTGGGAAGAAATTATTGATTTTCAGGAAATTAATTTTAAAAAAGGCATTAACAAAGTTAGCATAGCAGGCTTGATCATCGTGCAAAATGTCCGAGATAATGATTTGGCGCTCTATTCATTAGATAAGCATTTCGAGTTAATGAATAAGCATATTAAATTTAATAAATGGAAATTTAACAATTAATATCAGCAAGCATTGGCCTCGGCAAATTCCCCATACCTCTGCTTTGATTGTTGGTACTTTCAATATATTTGGGGCATTTTTAGAAATAATTCTCAACCGGACTTTAATGGGTCGCGCCATGTAAGAAATTTTATCATCACCTGTGCAACTATGGCGGCGCTAAAGCACTGGTCGAAAAAATTATGATGCAAAATCCTTTCCTTTTAGCGCAACAAAAAGAAGCTCTTCAATATCGTCTGGAACTTTTAAAAAGGCTGCAAAATCTCCCCTCTTTTTTTGCCGAAAAGAAAAGGGCGCCGTTCTGGCGCCCTTTCAAAAAACTACTTTACTGAATACTTCAGCTATCTTTCGTTTGGCTTTTTGTTCTGCGGCTTTGGCTGAACTCTCTGCTGTACTTGAGGTTTGGGTTGCTGCTGAACTCTTTGCTGTACCTGAGGTTTGGGCTGCTGCTGCGGTTTTGGTTGATTGCTT
This sequence comes from Syntrophaceae bacterium, assembly GCA_003142535.1. Classification (GTDB taxonomy): domain Bacteria; phylum Desulfobacterota; class Syntrophia; order Syntrophales; family Smithellaceae; genus Fen-1166. The sequence goes on along the minus strand of PLMQ01000061.1, from coordinate 41,975 downwards.
ATATTAGTGTTTCCACCAGTCTTGGTGGTAGCGCCGCCCGTTTTAGTAATGCCACCTGTTTTTGTCGTGCTACCTGTAGAACCGGTCCTGCCGGTCTTATCTGTAGCACCGGTTTTACCAGTTTTGTCTATGGTTCCAGTCTTGCCGGTAGTCCCGGTTTTG
>PLMQ01000061.1:0-41806 GCA_003142535.1 Syntrophaceae bacterium | reverse complement strand
CGGCCGGTTTTGTCGATCTTGCCCGTAGTTCCGGTTCTGCCTATCTTGTCAATGTGCCCGAGCTTGTCAGAATGTATAGGCCTGTTATACTTTGCAGGATCAGCAAGGCGCTTCTTGTATCCTACCGGATCAGCCTTAATCCTTTCCTGCCTCTGATGGCGATCTTTCTCTATCCGTGCATGCGCCTGCCGTTCGTGAGCTTGTCTTATTTCAGGTCGTCTCTCATGCTGGAACCAGCGTTCATTGTGCCAATGCCTTTCGTGGTCCCAGGTGCGCCAGTGTGAATGAAAGTCGCCGTAATGTATCCTGTGATAATCTCTCGGCAGATAAAAGGCATAAGCGGGTGAAATACCGACTACGAACGAAGGAATTGAAGGCGGCTCCACAAAGACCCATGGCTCATTATATGATCCTGCCGTGAACCATACACCGTGGTGATGTCTGTACCAATGTCCGCCATAAAAATAGACGCCGACCATATTCGGCACCATATAGACCTGCTCATCGCCGCTTGGAACGACAACAAGGTCGGGGCTCTGGATTGTTAGCGCCGGCGGGGGGGTCTGATCGCCTTCAGGAATATATTCCTCCGGAGGCGGCTCCTGAACAACAACCTCCTCCTGCACAACAACCGGCTCCTGTGCACTTACCTCTACTGCTGCCACAGGCGGCGCTGGTGCGCCCATTGCCCTAACGACAACAGGCGTGCTAAGTGCGATTATTAAAAGAAAAAGACTTAATATGACTATACTGCGTCGCAACATAAAGTACCTCCTTGTTTATTTTTTATGCTAAAGAAAATTCAGTATGGGAAGCAAAAAAAGTGTTGCCTCCTTTCCTGTTTGTTAGCATCTGCCTTGAAATCATTTTCTCACAGCCTTTTTCCACCCCAATGGTCCGGGAATCGGATATATTTGCCTTATTGTTGTGCCTTAAAAAGTTAAGGTATTATAAAATACGCTTTCTCAATAATTCCAATAATTCAGTTCAAAGAGTTCCTTATATCGGCGGTAAATAACCCCTATCATTACTCGCCCTGGTCGCGGTATTAATCTCAATTATCCGAACGCCATGAACATACAATAGCAGATATTTATGAATGCGCAATAAAAAAATTATGAATAATTATGAGAAGCATAGAGTCGCCCATGAAAAGGCACGCGCAAGAGACGGATGCCCCAGGCTATACCCGCCTATACCAATTTTAAATCAAAGCGCTATTTTTGTTGGCGTCGTTGTCGGCTCAATATCATCTTTGATTTAGAAACGGTATTACTTTATGATTCCCTCTTGTACCCGAATCTGTCCTCGAACACCGGCGCTATCAGATTGTCTATCGGCGCGTAATCATCCGTAAGCAGCACAGAATGGTTACGCTTTATATAATCATTCACCAGCGCCTCCGGTACTATCTCTGATGAGGCCTCGCCCTCTAATCTTTTTTTAAGAAAAGCCGAAAACGATTTTATATTGATGTCGCCATTCCCTGTCATGACAATAAAGGTACTGATGCCCGTATTCTGGAAATCGGGGCTTATTGAGATGAGATGCACATTCTTTTCACCGAACACCGACCTGAGGGTGCGCATATAGGATGGAAGAAACGAGCCCTGCTGGAAGTTGTCGATAATATTGGTCAGGACTATACCGCCCGGGTTCATTATATTCTTGATCTGCTGCGCGAACTCCTTTGTGGTCAGGTGATACGGGATAGACAGATCGTTATATGCGTCGATAAAGACCACATCGAACTTTTCCCCGCAGTTCATCACAAACCAGCGGCCGTCCTGGTTAATGGTTTTTATCCTGGTGTCGCCGGATACTCCCATCTGTTCAAAGGCCGTCCTTGTAACTACGGGGTCTATCTCTACAACAAGATTATCCGAATTCGGATAATAAGTATCCATATATCTAGGGAAAGTATAGCCTCCGCCGCCGATAGACAATGTCTTGAAATAAGAATTCTTGCGGTTTTTCCACTTCAGAACATCTCCATATATGCGTTCATACAGGTACTCTATCTTATAAGAGTCTTCGGGCTGAACATAGGAGTGTGTAAGATTGTCCAGCACCAGCGCGTTTAACACCGTCACTTCATCCCCGGAATAGACCTTGGCCACCTGGATAGTGTAATAATCACTCTCGGTGTAATAAAACACATTATCGTCCAACTGCGGCTTAAACGCCGTACCATAGCTGAGAGTCGCAGCCAGCAGTGCGACAGCGGCTACACCGACAGCCGTTTTCCTCATCTTCAACATTGTGCCTAAAATTAGGCCGGTCAGTATCATGACACATCCGGTGAGCAGTATAATCTGGCGGGTGCCCAGCCATGATATGAGAAAAAACCCGGTTGCAAAGGTGCCCAAGATAGAGCCGAGGGTTGAGATCGCGTATATCTTGCCGACTGCATGCCCCATCTTTTCCATGTTCTTCACCGCAAGCTTTACCACCACGGGAGAGATCATGCCCAGTATGCAACTGGGGATGAAAAAGGTGATCATGGTAACTATCAGTATTCTCAGCATGAGAGTTGTAGGGAATTGATGCCCTGCTACCAGATTAGTGATTGGAGAGATGATGAGTACGGCTATGCCTGATATGATAAGCAACCAGGCCAGCGTCGAGGGAGTGGGGAACCTGTCGGCCAGCCACCCGCCAAGATAGGCGCCTATGCTGATACCGGCCAGCACTACACCGATAATACTGGTCCATGTATAGAGCGAGACCCCTACATAAGGCGCCAGTATGCGACCTGCTACAATCTCTATTACCAGAATGCAGAAACTGGCTATGAAGGTGATTATATATGCGCCGATTATGTTCATGTGTTATACGCCTCCTGATGAAGCCATTAACGGAATGGCAGGTATTCCTGTTTTGCTAATGAGCAGCAATAGTCCGACAATGTCTTTACCTGCATCCTGAAAGGCGAATTCGCCGGTACATTGAACGACTCTCCGCCCTTTACCGGCTTCCACCCGCTGTCGCCCGGCAACTGCACATCGAGCTCGCCGGCAAGGATCTCCATGATCTCTGCTGCACCGACATTGAATTCGTATTCGCCCGGTTGCATAATTCCCAGCGTCTTCTTTGTGCCGTCCTCAAATAGTATGGTCCTGCTGGTGACCCCGCCATTAAAAAATACATTGGCCTTTTTTACAACAGTTACTCCCTATGAACTCAGACATTTCAAAGCCCAAAGCCCTCCGTAATCACAATTATAGCTGCAAAATCTATCAGATAAAAGGAAGTATTTTCAACTCTCTTCTGTCAGGATTGATTTCTATTGGGCCCCCTTAATTGCCTTCGTAGAAGTAATATAAAAAAATGATAATGAAAAGTCAATCGGAAAAGACGGTGTAGTTTTTAATGACAACCAATTGAAATGTTGGATGAATAGGCAAAAATAGATATGCTGCTTTCAGGAAGCTATATATCTAAGAGAATTACGCTTACACAGGATGGGACTTATTTTTTGTCGGCGAGTAAAATATTTTCGATTCGGCGGCGGTCAATTTTGCCGGTGGCTGTGGTGGTAATGGAAGAAACTATTTTGACACGGCGGGGGATAGCGTAAGGTTCCAGCATATCCATTAAAAGTTTTCTTAAATGTGTTTCGGTAAGATCGCACGCAACAACTGCCGCGATAACGCTTTCCCGTCCCTTTTCTGCGGGGAGCGCCACAACAATGGCGTTGCGGACTGTAGGCAGCGTTTTAATTTTATTTTGCACATCCAGAAGGTCAACTCTTTTTCCGGCAACCTTGACAATGCCGTCAGCTCTCCCCAGAAGAACAAAGCGATTATCTTTTTCTTCACGGGCTTCATCGCCAGTCAGGCAGAAGCCATCGGTATCGCGTTTCATTTCCGGCGATGCAAAATCGGATTTGATGGACAACCTTTCGCCAATCAGCTTCCAGGATACAATATTGAATGCCTTCCAGCTTTCGGTATGTTCGCTGATACAACGCGAAGCAATGCCACCTGTTTCTGTCGAACCGTAGATTTCGGTAATGCCCAGCCCGGTTTTTTTATGGAAATGCAAACCATCGGAACGATCCAGCACGCCCGAAGAAGAAAAAGCGACTTTGAGCGAAGGAGCGGACAAATTATCAACTTTCATGGCACGGTAATGAATGGGCACACTGACCATTACAGAGGCTTTGTTTTTGTTGGTAGTGGAAATGATTTCCTGGGGGAAGGTGTAAACATCCGGCAGTACCCGTGCATGAGCGACAAAGGGAACCAGAACAGAGAAAAGCAACCCGTAAATATGGTAAGGCGGAACGGTGGCCACAAAAAGGTCTTTATCCGACAGGGTGAATTTTTCTTTCAAATAAAAAGCTTCGGAAAATAAATTACGGGGAGATTTAGACCAGACTTTTGGTTTGCCCGTTGAACCACCGGTGAAAAGACGTAAAAATGGCTCGTCCGCATTGCGGATCAGTTCGGGATTGATATTTTCTATGGCCGCAGGAAGAGGAGTGATTATTTCCACACCAGATGGCATTTCTTCGGGATGATCGGCAATAGCTGCATTAAAACCTACGGCTTCATACATTTCCAGGAGCGCATGAGCGGAAAAGGAATATGGTAGAATCAACTGACAGGCTCCGGTCAGCGATGCCAAAACACAGGCGGCAATAACTGCTTTATTCTCAGTACAAAGGCACAGTGTTTTCTCACTGCCGCGCCGCGCCAGGGTTTTCTTTAAGCCTGCGGCCAGTTCAAAGACTTCGCCGTAGCTATAACCATAAGAGGTAAAATCCTTCTGGCAAAGAGTTTTCGAAGGAGCCAGGATTTTTTTGTATAAGTTATTAAAGATGTCTTTTTGTAATTCTTCCATAGTCTGCCAATTTTAATTTAATGATTTCTTTGTTTCTTATCGAAAAATAAAAAAAAAATCAACGAGCCATTTATTATTAATAATTTGCTATTTGCCCTAAAAATTTACTGTTGGAAAAGGAGATCTAATCATGTAAGAACAATTTTAGTTGACTTCTGTGTAGTTTTTTCATTAGTTTACCTCAAGGAAAATTAATACGCCTATGTTAAATATTGATATCGAAAGCTATATTCCGCATCGAGATCCCATCAGACTGATCAGTGAAGTGCTGGAAATTGAGGATGAGAAAGGTGTTACTGCGGCTACTGTAAAAGCTGACTGGCCCCTTTGTGACGGCAGGGAAATTAATCCACTGATATTAGTGGAAACGGTAGCCCAGACAGCGGCGCTTGTTGAAGGGCATAAAAGAAAACGTGAGGGGAAAACAGGTACAAAAGGTTGGCTGGTCGGGATTAAGAATGCCGAATTTAACGTGGCCAGAATTCCCGTTGATACCCGATTGGTTATCAGCGTCAAAAACATGTACTCCTTTGATAATTATGGTGTAATAGAAGGAATTGTGAAATCAGGAGAGAAAGTCGTGGCAACGATGGTTCTTCAGGCTTTACGGATGAATAATGATGATGATTAATATTTGAGGAGATTGATTATAAATGGATAAGAAAAAAGTTGCATTGATTACCGGCGCCAGCCGTGGTATCGGCCGGGCAACGGCAGTGGAAATGGCAAAAGCAGGGTATTTTGTAGTGATAAATTATAAGGGTAATGCCGAAGCGGCTGCGGAAACATTAAAATTGGTTCAGGAGGCAGGCGGAGCCGGAGAAACTGTTAAGTTCGATGTAGCCGATTCTGCACAAACCTCGGAAAATATCAGTTCGATCGTGGAACGCAACGGCAGCATAAACGTGCTGGTTAATAACGCCGGAATAACAGCCGATGGTCTTTTCATGATGATGGGCGAAGACGAATGGCAAAGCGTAATCGACACAACACTAAAAGGTTTCTATAATATGACCAAGCCCATTTTAAAGGAAATGATCAGGGCAAGAAGCGGTTCCATCGTTTCGGTCTCCTCGGTGGCGGGAATAATGCCCAACCGCGGGCAGACAAATTATTCGGCGGCCAAAGCGGGTTTGATCGGGGCTTCACGTTCGCTCTCCACGGAAGTGGCGCGTTTCGGCATCAGGGTAAATATTGTAGCTCCGGGTCTAATTGAAACGGACATGATTAAAAATGCTCCAATTGCCGAAATCAAGAAAGTAATTCCGATGGCGCGCGCAGGTCGTCCGGAAGAAGTCGCCCGTGTCATCCGCTTTTTGTGCTCGGATGATGCTTCTTATATTACGGGACAGACTATTGGAATTAACGGTGGGATGTGCTGATACCACGTCGCTTTCTGTGGCTAACTTTGTTGGCTGCGTCGTCGGCTTCCTCAACGTATAACCTGAAGGTCACAGGTTAGTAATACGCCTGCGGAGCCTCCTCCTTGCCGCCTCGTTATCCTTTGAAAGCGAAGTGGTATGAGCGTGACTTTAAAAAAGGTGTGGAATGAAAAAAAAATTCTCAATTTTTTTGATACTACTTTTATTTTGTTTGCTGCCTAGTGGAGCAAACGCTGATAATTTTGAACAGATGCGCAAAGATGCTGCTAATATAAAAACAGTGCAGTCCCGTTTTACGCAAAAAAAACAGATGAAAATTTTATCCAGGCCGCTTGTCTCGGAAGGCCGTTTTTATTATTCCGCGCCTGACTCTTTCCGGTGGGAATATATAAAACCCTTGAAAAGTATAGTCATCTCCTATAAGGGCGAGACCAAACGTTTTATTATGTCCGGTGGTAAAATGGTGGAGGACAAATCGGGGGGAGTGCAGGCCATGCGTATTGTGCTGAGCGAAGTTGTCAACTGGATGAGCGGCAAGTTTGATCAGAATCCCTCATTTAAGGCGTCAATAAAAGAGGGGACAATCACAGAAATTACTCTTATTCCGGTGGGTAAGGATATGGCGGGGATGATTCAAAAAATTGAAATCTCCGTTGTCAAAAAGTCAATGGCTGTTAAATCTGTAAAAATTATCGAAAGTGAAAATGCCGCAACCATAATTGATTTTCGCGATGTAGAGATCAATAAAACTATCAATGAAACTGTATTTCAGGATATCGAATGAAGCGTATAGCGCTGCTGATTTTATCAGCTTTATTATTTGTATCCTGCCGGACATTACCGGCAATCAATTCTGCCTTGCCGCAGGCTGCGCAGAAATCTTTGACCTGCCCCTCTCCTTTTCTCAAGGAACCATACCGGCTGGTTCATGGAATTGAAACACGTATGGCCGGTGATACTGCGGGCGCGATAATCGGTATTACAGTGGCCGATCCTGCCACCCGTTTTGTTTCCTGCGCCATTATGACGGCAGAAGGCATGGTTCTTTTTGAAGCTGATGCCCAGGCCGTATTAAAAGTAAAAAGAGCGTTGCCTCCTTTTGATTCCAATGATTTTGCACAAAATATGATTAACGATATCAAACTGATCTTTTTTGCTCCGGAGGGGAAAATTAAGGCCAGAGGAATTCTTGCTGACGGAGCCCGTGTCTGCCGCTATCAGGAAGAAAACGGCGAATGGATTGATGTCGCCGAACGGCAGCCGGAAGGAATCGAAATCAAGAAATATTCGTCCTATGGTAATTTAAAGCGCCAGATTAAACTGAACAGGACGGCGGAAAACCCCTACCAGAACATTGAACTGCAGGCGAAAGAACTATTCGACTATTCACTTCTTATGACACTCATAGAAGCCGAGCCGCTGGAAGGTGAATTGAAAACGGAAAAAGCCAAAGGCGATGAAGAATGAAAAATCCGGTGGAAGGTAAAAATATTGTAATTATCGGATCGGGTGTTGGTGGACTTAGCGCCGGTATTATCTTGTCGCTCCTGCAATTCAACGTTACGATCGTGGAGAAAAATCCCGTACCCGGCGGATTGATGCGTTCTTACAGGCGCTCCGGGATCGAGTGCCCCGTGGGTGTGCACTACGTAGGGGCATTGGGCGAAGATGAACCACTGGGCAAAATGTTCCGTTTTCTGGGCATCGGCGTTGCCGACCTTTTCGAGCGCATGGGGCAGGATGGCGTAATAGACCGTTATATTTTTGATAAATTTACATTTGATTTTCCGGTCAGCATTGATGCGTATGAGAATAATTTAAGAAGCATGTTCCCTCAGGATGCAGCGGCAATCGATGTAATAATGAAAGACCTGCGAGAAATATCCGGACGCATGCAAGAGACGTCATTTTTGCTTAATCAGGCAGATCCTTTTCAGAGTATCGAATATTTTAATCCGATGGGTGAGTACTTACAAAAGCTTAATGCCTCGATAGGGCTGCAAGATGTGTTAGCCATGCCTTCCCAACTTATCGGTGTACCAATGACGGAGTGCCCGGTAATTTTTCATAATATGATTCTGGCCGGTTATTTATTTTCCTGTTGGCGCTTAAAAGAAAACGGCAGCAAAATGGCGGAAGTATTTGCCGGGCGGTTTAAAAATTTGGGCGGGAAGCTCATTTTAAATAACGGCGCCGATAAAATATTGCTGAAAGAAAAGAAAGTAATAGGCGTGAGGCTGGAATCAGGGGCAGATTTGTCTGCTGATGCAGTTGTGGCGACGATCCATCCGAAAGCCTTACTGGCATTGTTGGAGCCTCAATCGCTACGCAGTTCTTTTCGGGAACGTATATTGAACTTAACGGAGACAGACGGTGTTATCGTTGTCCAAATCAGCGTTGATGCTCTTGCTCATCAGGAGTTGACCCATAATATCTATCGGCTGCATACTGATGAAAATGGTTTTATAACAGAAGGAATATTTTACCAGGTGCGCCGGGGAAACGTAAATGGTGCCAATTTATTGTCAATAATTACCAAATCATTATATAGTGAATGGAGTCAATGGGAATTGACCAAAACCGGGAAGCGCGGCCAAGAATATGAAAATAAAAAGATGGCTATAGCCAATGCATTGTTGAAAAAAGCGGGAGGTGTTTTCGGCGGTCTGAAAAACGCACGTATTGTGGATGTTTTTACGCCGCTGACGCTGCGGGATTACGTAAATTGTCCGGAAGGTTCCTGTTATGGTGTGCTGCGTTCAGCAGGCCAATTGCTGAAAATTGCTTCCTTAAATAATATTCCTTTATCCGGGCTTTGCCTCGCGGGGCAAAATGCCTTGTCGCCAGGGGTATTGGGCACTATTTTGGGGTCTTTTAACGCAGCAAGGCAAATTGTCGGTGCGGAACGATTGGCTCAAGAGTTGAAAAAAGCAACGTGATCCAGTCTCTCTTTTGTAGCCGGACTGGACGCATTGAGTTATTTATGCTATTTTTTGTTTAGTTATAGAAAAATGAGTAAATATCTGCTAAAAAGTCTCAAATAAAAATCTTTAAGGATTGAATCAAGATAATGACACGTCAAGAAATTGAAGGGGAAATATTAAGCATTTTCCGGCGGGAGTTTGAAGTTGAAAATCCCGGTATGGATGATAATTTAAGAGAAGCATATGGATTTGATAGTATTGATGCTATCGAACTTTTACTGGGAATAGAAAAATTATTAGGTTTTGATCTTACGCAGGAAGAAAAAAAGCAGGCGATGGATATCCGCACAATCAATCAAATTTGTGATTACATCGAAAGAATTGCGCAGGCGAGAGCGGCCGCAGCCGGGAAAAAATAACTTATGGAACGCAGAGTAGTGATTACGGCCTGTTCGGCGATAACGCCGATCGGGCATGGACGTGACAGGATTTTAGAAAGCCTGCTCAAAGGAATTTCCGGAGTAAAGCCGCTGAAGGAAGATGAACTGCTCAGCCGCTTCATCCATTCCAAAGTATACGGCACCGTTGACTATCCAATCGATTATGATTTTAAGCGGCAATTCCGCAAGACAATGGCGCCCTGCGCCTATTATGCCTGTCAGGTAGCTAAGGAAGTATTGGAACAATCGGGGTTGCCGCAGGATTTTATTACATCCGGGAAACTGGGGGTTGCTTTTGGTTCCATTCACGGCAGCCCTCTCACCCAGCGGGATATCTACCGCACTTTTTTCGGTGCCTTAGCCGATAAAGATGATAAAGCTTATAAAACAATCGGTGCCGTTGATTATCTGAAATCAATGGTCCACACAACCGCCGTCAATATCACCAAAATGTTCGGCATTACCGGCCGCGTTATTTCTTCCGGTACGGCCTGCACAACCAGCAGCCAGTCCATTGGCTATGGTTACGAATCGGTAAAGTTCGGTATGCAGGAAGCCATGCTCTGCGGCGGCGCCGACGAATATGATACAATTACAGTTGCCGTCTTTGATAATTTGCTGGCGTGTTCCACGGCGTTTAACGATGAGCCGCACAGGACTCCGCGTCCGTTTGATAAGTTACGCGACGGGCTGGTTGTGGCTGAAGGCGGCGGAGCGGTAATGCTGGAGGAATATGAATTTGCCAAAAAACGCGGCGCCAATATCATTGCCGAGGTTATCGGATTTGCCTGCAACAATAACGGCGGCGATTTGATTTTGCCGAATCTCCAGGGCATAACCAATACTCTCAAACTCGGCCTGGAAAACGCGAAGATTAATCCGGAAGATGTTGACCTGATCAGCGCTCATGCCACCGCCACCAAGATGGGCGATATTATCGAAGCACAGGCGATAGCCAATGTTTTTGGCAATAATCCTTATGTGGTCGGCTTAAAAGGCTATATGGGGCATACTATGGCCGCCTGCGGCAGTATTGAAACTATTCTTTCTCTCTATATGATGCAGGAAGGATTCATCGCGCCGACATTGAATCTGGAAGAAGTTGATGAGCGCTGTGCAATGATCAAACATGTGCAAAAGATAATACAGCAGCCGGTGAAAACGATAGCTGTTCAAAATTTTGCTTTTGGCGGCGTGAATACCATCTTACTTCTAAGAAAAATATCATGAGATGAAAATGTTCTTTAGCAGATGCTTTTGGCTCGCAATTGATTTTTTTATTACAATTCTTCTGTGGGGTTATTTCCTTTTCGGCTATCTTTTTTTATTATTACTATTTTATATTCCGGCTTACATTTTTTCCGAAAATCGCGCCGGTGCCTTGCAAAATTTAAATCATGTTCATTTGAAAATATTTTTCGCCTGGACGCGATTGTTGATCCCCCGCACAAAATTTGCAATTCAAAAAGAGGTGAGGGAAATTCATTCATCCGTCGTGGTCTGCAATCACATTTCCTATCTCGACCCTATTTTGCTTATTTCCATTTTTCAGCGGCAGAGGACAATAGTCAAAAACACATTTTTTCAGGTTCCCATTTTTGGCTGGTTCTTGAGAAATTCGGGTTATGTTCCTTCCGCGCCCAGTGAAATGATGGGACCGGCCATGATTAATAATCTGGAAAGCATTAAAGAACATCTGGCGGCGGGCGGTAACCTGTTTGTGTTTCCTGAAGGCACCAGAAGCCGTGATGGAAAGCTGGCGCCTTTTAATAAAGGCGTGTTCAGTATCGCCCGCTACTGCAATGCCCCGCTGAAGCTTATTTACATTAAGAATACAAATAAACTTTTCCGGCCCGGTTTATTTCTGTTCAATGCCCGTGATTTTATTAAAATTCAGGTGGAATTAATAAGCTTTCTGGAACCGGACTATAAAGGCAATAATTTTTCCATTTCCGCTGTTGCTGATGAAACGCGCAGGCTCTATGAAGCGCGAATTGCCGCGGACGAAAACGAAACCTGAGAAATACATATTTTCAGAGTCCGTGCGGTAATTCTCTTTGGAGTCATTCGGGCGTTTTTTTATCCCTCACACAAAAAATCAAGAAAGCGTTTATAGACTTCACCCACCTTGATACGTTCGGCGAGGCTGATGTCTTCCTTTTCATCCAGCGATAGAGGCACATCCATATCTTTGAGCAAGCGTACCTGCAACTGAATCTGCCGGCCATTGTCTTCTTCTATTTCATACAATAGGCCGATATAGTTATCTAACGGCAAATCAACAACAATGGGGGTTATCCTGATTTCGGATAATAAAGCATGGCTGAAAGCGAGAAATTCATACAGCCGGACTCCGTTTTCATCACTCGTAAAATTAGATTCGATATATCTCCAGATATCGGCCTGATCCCAAAAAGATACCCCGATCCGGCCATATCGGGCATAAACCATGTAATCATTAGTCCATTTGGTGGCTTTCGCCAGCAGATATGATGATTGCATATTTTTATACATCTGTTGATTGAAAAATTTATAAGAATGCCAGTCAATACTCTGGAACTCGATTTTGGGAATAATCAAAGAATTGGCTAATTTTGTGCTTTGTAAAAACAGAGTAATTTTTGTCTGCTCTATTTCTCCCAATCCGTGCTGTTTTAAATAGTTTGTTGTCTTTTCCTGAACTTCAACCAGTTCGCGCATCTTTTCTTCATAAGTCAAGCTTATGCTGGCATGGCTGGTTTTTTTCGCCGTTTTTTTATCACCCTTCATAAGATTTTCCCCTTATCTTTTATTAGTGAAACTCCAATTTCAAAAACGTAGTGCATTGAAATTGGTAAGTTGAACTATCCCGCGTAAGCGGAGGGTAGCATACCCGTGGAACTGCCCAATTAAAATATTCAGCCGGTTTTTGCCGCCTTCTTTGTTTTCTTTACTCCAGGTCTTCTGGCGGGCTTCTCGGTATCCTTTTCTTTGAGCGGGGCAATACAAATGGCCCTCATGTGATCTCCGTGGTACGGATAAAGAACTTCTTTTGATTTCGGATTGTCGGTAGCTACCCAGACAGTCTGATCTCCCTTCCAGGTATTATTTTCGACTTTCCGGACGAAGTAATCAAATAATCTGTTAGTAATCATCGGAAATTCGATGGTGAAAGCATGAAAGGCATGTTGAATAATAACCAGCCGCGAATTCTTTATATTCTGGCGCATCAGTTCATGGCACCAGCGCGGAGTCAGGTAGTCAAACTCGCCGTTCAAAATAAGTGTGGGCGTTTTGACTTTTTTTAATTCACCCGTGAATCCTTCGAAGGTGTTGATAGATTCCATGAGGTTTTGCACGGCATATAAATCGTTCTTCGCTAAAGAAAGCTTGCGCAATGATTTTAATCGCTGTTCGTTCTCCTTTAAGTATTGTGAGCTGAGATTAATCGGCAATAGAAGATCCAGTAACATGTTCAGGCCGACCAGAGTTAACCCCTGATATAAATTAAAACCCAGCATTTTAAGACGGTTATCCATCTCGGAGAAAGCACTCATTATAATCAGCCCTTTGCACTGCTGAGGAAAGCGCAAAGCAAACTGCATGGCCGTAACGCCGCCAAAAGAAATGCCGGCGATATATGCTTTTTTCGCCCCGACTTCGTTAATGAGCTGATGCAACACGTCAACATTCTCATCGAAATTGATGCTTAAGATTGGTTTGAAAGATTTGCCCTGTCCCAGAAGATCAAACGTAAGAGTCTGATATCCCAGCTCATTTAGTTGTTCAGTCTGGACACCCCAGAGGGCTGTGTTCTGGGTTAATCCGTTGATAAAAATTATTAGAGGCTGATCCTTTTTGCCATTAATTTCATAATACACACTGTGTCTCTTATAAATCATATATGGCATATGAAGAAACCTCCCATATTAAATTGTCGTTATAAGAATAATTGATGAAATTGGATTAGAATGTCAAGGGAAATAAAGAAAGAAGGTTAACCGGTTCTTGCGTACTTGTCTCATACCATTCCGCTTTCTTTGGCTAACTTTGTTGGCGGAGCCTGCCCAGCGAATGTCTGGGTCGTCGGCTTCCTCAACGTATAACCTGAAGGTCACGCGTTAGTAATATGCCTGTGGAGCCCCCTCCTTTCGTGATAAATTGTTTGCCTCTATATTATTTTATATATAACTATGCCAGCTATACTGAGAAAGAAGAGGTTAATCATATGAATAAGATTGACGTGATTACAGCACTTGCCGAAAAGAAAAATCTGACGGGAAAAAAAGCGACGGAGATAGTTAATCTAATTTTTAAAGGTTTTACAAATGAACTTAAGAACGTAGGTGTTGATATTGACAAATTAACTAGTATGGTGTCTTCGGAATAGCCTCTACGCCTGATAAAATCTATGGCAAGTTATTTCTATTCGTATAAATTATGAGATGATATAATTTCTCAAAAAATATTTTTAGGAGAATCAAAATAAAATGCAATCCATCTGGAAATCAAAAGGGAAAAAGTTACATACACGAAATATAGAAGTAACGACATATGATTATGACGGACAAAGAATAATTGTCGAAGGCTTCCTTAAAGATGATCGTTTCCAGGAATCTCATGCCGCAACCGGTGAAACTTTTCCGAAGGGCGTCTTTCATCACATGGTCATACGATTGCTGGTTAATTGTTCTAACCTTTTGATTGAAGATGTTGATGTTAATCTGATAGCTGTTCCTCGCGAAGTGTGTCGGGAAACTATTGACTGCCTTGCTCCCATTAAGGGCTTGACCATTACTAAAGGTTTTATGTCAAAAGTTAAAAAAATGGCCGGCGGTAATAAGGGTTGCACTCACCTGGTAGAGCTCCTTCAGGCAATGGCCCCGGCCATCATCCAGGGGTATGCAACACACCAATCACAGAAACCAATAGGTATCGATTCTCACCAGGCAAAGATGATGTTTCAATTTCTTGTTAATACATGTCGCGCCTGGCGCGAGGATGGTCCCTTTGTTGAAATGTTCAGAAAGAAGCTCAATATGAAGTAGGCAAGGATAGAACACAAAATTGAGAAAAGCTATTGACATGCAAATATCTTCCTGAAATGCTTGTTTTTCAAAATTTAATTTTATGCTCTATTTCAATTAGTAATCCTTATTGACTGAAACCTGTAAGCAATATATTAAGATAAAAAATTAGGAGGTAAAAGATACGGACAAACCTTTGAATAAACGCCTTATCATCAAGATTTCTGTTCTGGCTTTGCTTTTAATCATCGGCATTAAACTATTTTTTAGTTATCATTATTATGCTTATTTTGCATATTATAATCAAAAACTAATCGCCTTCATTGAATCTTTTCATCCATACGATGATATTGTTTTCATCGTTATTCAGATCTTCCAGGTGTTGATAGCGGGATTAATCCCCGCCGAAATTTCCGTTTTTGCCGGCGGCTATCTTTATGGTCCCGTAGTAGGAACAATTTATTCCACAATTGGTCTCAGTATTGGTTCCTGGTTAGCCTTTCTTCTTTCTAGGACATTTGGATTACCGCTTGTAAGAAAGATGGTAAAATCAGAACTTATGGAAAAGTACGATCACTTCATGGAAGCTCGTGGTCCTTTAGTTTCCTTTATTCTTTTTCTGATTCCCGGATTCCCCAAAGCTGCGTTTTGTTACATAATAGGTTTAAGCAAGATGAATATCTGGATATTTATTGGTATCTCGACTTTTGGTCGCTTATTTGGCACTATTTTGCTTTCCGTAAGTGGAGATAGTTTCAGAGCTATGAGAATTGCCGTTCTTCTCATAATCTTGGGACTTGTAGCTGTCTTTTATTTATTAGTTTACATTTATCGTCACAAATTGCTGGCAATGACAAAAAAACAAATAAAATAATGTCTTAATGACTGCTTCCTGTAAGAGTTAGAATCACATTTTCGTCGGCATCCAAGACTTCAAATACAAATGTGCACATTTGCTCATTGGATTAATTTATTGAATACCAATTGTAATCAGTTTTCAAATAAGATTATTTTTCTAAATTTATGTCGATTCCGTGTAAAACATACCCATATTATCGATATGCTTAATTGTTAAGTTGCTTCACGTTTTTCATAATATTTTTAAATTCCTTTCACCTCATTTTGTCTTGACTTTGGAGAAACTAAAATACATTATATGATCAAATAAAGATAAGGAGAACATTATGTTTGCACCTAAAAAAATATTAGTACCGACGGACTTTTCAGTTTTTGCAGATAACGCTTTGAAGCAGGCGATCGATATTGCCAAACAAAACAAATCCAAAATTTATCTGTTACATGTAATTGATGACGGCTTTCATCAATGCGCCGTAGATTATTGCCTTGATGAATCAATTGTGCAGAAAGTACTTAAAGACAGCATAAAAAGTGCGACGGACAAATTACAACAGGAAGTAAAAAAGATAACCAATGATAATACCAGTATAGAGATTATTTACGATGCCATAAGAGGTATCCCCTATGAAGAGATTATCAGAGAGCAGGAAGATAAGAAAATCGATTTGATAGTCATTGCCTCTCACGGGAAGACTGGAATTCTGAAAAATCTTCTTGGCGGGGTCGTGGAAAAAGTAATGAGAAACGCTAAATGCCCTGTATTACTAATCAGAAAATGAGACTAACATTTTTCAGCGGATAGTTGACTGAAAAAATGACTGTTTCTCTGATGGTGAAAAAATAGGATCTTTGTAGATATTATAAATGGCTTTCTTTCCTATTGAATTACTTAGGATAGGTTACTCTTGTTTAGGAGTAACCTATTTCTTTTGTTAAAAAAGTAGGAGTGTCTGAAGGGACGTTGAGATTTTATGGGTGCGTAAACGAAGTTTGGATTGCACTATCGCACCACGGTAAAACAAGCATAAGGAAACCGCCATGGCTCATGATCTGCCAGCACCGCTCTGTGCGGCCATTCTAGAGCAAAGCGCCGATACCATTATCTACGCCGACCGCGAGGGGTGTATTCAGCTTTGGAATGCCGCGGCGGAGCGCATGTTTGGGTTCACAGCCGAGCAAGTGCTCGGTCAGAGTCTCGATATTATAATTCCCGAACGCCTGCGGGAGCCGCATTGGGCCGGCTACCGGATGGCGATGGAAAATGGCAGGACGAAACATGCGGGTCGTCCTATTTTGACAAAAGCACTTCATCAGTCGGGCAAGATGCTGTATGTCGAAATGAGTTTTGCCGTAGTCAATGACCCCGAACGAGGTACTCTAGGTGCGGTTGCAATTGCCCGCGAACAGCTCGAGACAAAGACTAGTGCCAAATAACCCTGGCGAGAAGCGACTTAACCCAGTGTCCAATCCTTAAAGGAGACCTTAAATGAAAGACATCCTGAAAAATTCTTTGGCTGATATGGTGGGCTATCAAAAGGATGCTGTTGTCAGCAAAACCATCATCGACAAGAAAACAGGGACGGTGACTTTGTTTTCATTTGACCAGGGGCAGAGCCTAAGCGAGCACACGGCTCCTTTTGATGCATTGGTTCAGGTTCTCGATGGCGAAGCGGAAATTATAGTTTCAGGTAAACCCTTTCATTTGAAACAGGGCGAGATCATAGTGATGCCCGCCAACAAGCCACATGCCTTGAAAGGCATCCAGCAATTCAAGATGTTATTGACCATGATAAGGTCATAGTCAGGAACATTTTGTTCTTGACCGAGTGGGAATCAACTATTCTTTGATTTCATATCATACCCTTTTGCATCAGGTCATGATAATCGTCGACATTCCCTATTGGTATAAACTCATACACATTACTGGAAGAAATCTGCTATCCAAATGCATCAACTGCAAAACGCGCTTTCTCCTGAAAATAGATTTTTCTTAGATCACGTCACGAATACCACTTGAAAGCTACCATACTGTAACACCAGTTGAAAATCACGATTACAATAAATAATCGTCAATATTTTGGTATGCTCAAAGTTGTTTAGTTGTAGGTGTAACAAATGCGTCCGCCCGAAGTGGTCGATCATTTTTTGTCCTATGTCCGGCCGGCGGGGCAGACGGTCATGCAGCGAAAACAATGATATTCGAACCCCACAAACATTGCCTGATACAAACTGAAAAACTTGGGATCAAACAGCATCTTTTTTTATCCTCCGCGTCAGCATCAATAAACTTGTTCATAAAACTCATTGCAATGACAGAGGAGGCTGGCTTAAAACCCGCCTCCTCTAGTCATGTGACATAAAAAAATACTGACTTTAAACTATTTTTTTGAACCGGCCTTGGGCGCCGCAGGCCTCTTGGGAGCGGGAGCTGTGGCGGAAGGAGCTTTTACATCCAGCAACTCCACTTCAAAGATTAGCGTCGCGCCGCCGGGAATGATAGGCGGATGTCCTTTGTCGCCGTAGGCAATATCCGAAGGACAAACCAGCTTGGCTTTGCCGCCCACCTTCATCATGCCGACACCTTCTGTCCAGCAGGGAATAACCTGACCCAATGGAAATTCCGCGGGCTGGCCGCGCTTGATGGAGCTGTCAAATTCCTTACCGTCAATTAAAGTGCCGGTGTAGTGAACTTTGACGATGTCCGAGGCTTTAGGCTGAGCGCCCGTGCCCGCCTTAATTTCTTGATAGATCATGCCGGAAGCTGTTTTTTGCGCGCCTTTTTCGGAAGCGGCTTTTTCTAAAAACGACTTGGCGAGCGCTTTTTGTTTCTCAGTGGTTTTAACCATGCGGGCCTGAGCCAGCTGGCCGAGTTTCTGCATGTTGGCTTCCGGCTCTGCCTCCAACTTCTTGCCAGCGGCCGCGTCGGACATACCCTGCTGAACATATTTCAACTCTTCGGGAGACAGGTCGAAAACCGATAGTTGTTTGTTGAGATGAACGCCTAACGCATAGAAGGCTTTCTGGTCTTCTGTTTTTGGTGACAGAGAACAGGCCGGTATGGCCAGAAGAGCAACAAAAACGATAATCATCAATTTACGCATAAAAATCCTTTCTTTTCTCGTTAAATTTAAAAATTAATCTTTGTCCTAAGACAAAGAGTCTAATCGCAGTGCGGAATATCTGTTCTTGTAATCGTTTCATCAAGCAGTTGCAAGACAAATTCGTCTCTTTTTTCACGGAAGAAACGGTAATTCGAGAGACCAGACGAGACGGGTCATAACTGCTTTGACCTTTTCTCCTGCAATCAACAAACGCGTTTAACTGTACGAGGACGAAGTTATTTTGACAACAGATGTAAAGATGGACTGTAAATCATACTTCTTGTTATCCACAAATCGTCAACCTCAACAAAAATACACAACTTCAAATGATAATCTTCAATTTATTTTTCGAGTAGCATATACGGACACGTAGGTGTAACAAATGTGTCAGCCCGAAGCTGTTGATCACTTTTTGTTTTGGTCTATGTCCGGCCTACGGGGCAGACGGTCATACAGCGGAAACAATGGTATTCGAATCCCATGAACATTGCCTGGTACAAACTGAAGAATTTCGGATCAAACAGCAGTTTCTTCTTATCCTCTTCAGAAGCGCTAATAAACTTGTTCAGAAAACTCATTGCTCCGCCTATACCGTTGGGCTGGGAAACCCTTAAACATTTCATGGCATCGGTCTTGCCTTCTTCCGCCAGGGCTTTTGCCGGGCAGCTCTCCACGCACAAGTTACAATTATCACATAATTCTTCCATAATAGGCTGATCGGACTTAAGGGGCAGTTCAGTCAGAAAGGCGGAAAAAACAATGCGGGTACCGTATTTAGGATTAATGACTAAGTTGTGTCGCCCGAAAACGCCCAGTCCCGCGGCAACAGCCGCGTGTCGCAGCGACACATCACCGGTAAGGCCGAAAACAGGAGGTGCCATATCCAGCGGATAAGAAGGAGCTACCGGCGCCGTCTTGGCGTGAAAATTATCTTCAATAAAGCGGGCTAAAAGGTAGTTGTTCTTTTTGATCAGGTCCATTACGCCGAGGCGGGCGGTCATGCCCGTGCGTAAGTTGGGGCTTTCCAGTGACCCATCAAGTTCGCGGTAACCCAGAACAATGAGTGATTGTACTGTAGGCAAAATTTTCTTTAAATCCGGAGCTTTCTTCGAAGAATAATCGGCAGCGGCGGCAAAACCGACAACATCGGCTCCCAGAGTCATTGCATATTCACGAATTTTTTCTTTCATTTATTGTGAAACTCCAATTCTGTATGCGCAGCACTAAGGAATTGGTAAGTTGAACAATCCCGCGCAGCGGAGGGTATAATAAATACCCCGCAGCTTGCTGCGATAAAGTTTCCAAAGCTTGCTTTGGGAGTCATACCCGTGATCGATCCTCCAGAAAAGCATTCTAAAGCTTTTTATGGTTGGATACAATGGAAAAATAATATTGACTGCAGAATAGAAGAAAATAATGTAATACCAATTCTAAATCAAAGCGCTATCTTTGTTAGCAGTGTCTGCCCCGCGCATGCAGGGGTCGTTGGCTTCCTCAGCGTATGTACAACGCGTGACCTTTAGGTTATACGCTTCGTCACCTCCTCCTTGCCGCCGCTTATGCGGGACAGTTCAACTAATGAATTCCAGCTTGTGACCTTTAGGTTGTTCACTATGTTCCTGAAATTCGAGTTTCACTGCCGCCTCGATATCATCTTTGATTTAGAAATGGTATAAATCATCTTGATTATGCCGGGACAATGCCTGATCTGCCGCCGCGGAAAGGTTTATATAGGCGGCGCAGCAGCAGACTTGATGGTTGATCAAAAGCATTCTAATAGTAATATTTATTTGACTTTTTTCCCCTATCCAATTAAGTTTCAGCCACAAAAAATTAGCAGCAAACGGACGCGGTATTAAAATAGATCATGTATAATAATAAACGTATAGTAATCACCGGGTTAGGAACACTTAACGCCATTGCCAATAATGTTCCTGATTTTGCGCGCGCCTTGCGCGAGGGGGTCTGCGGTATCGGAGAGCTGGATCTCTTTGATACGGAGGGGTTTCGCTGCCGCAACGGCGGTCAGATCAGGAATTTTGCAGCACGTGACTATATTCCACGGGATTTTTCCATTAAAAGAATGTCCCGGGCCGATCAGCTCTCCTTTGCCGCCACACTTGAAGCCTTGATGGATGCGGGGCTTTATCCTTTACCTGATTTCCTGCCGGAAGAAATGGGTGTTGTTATCGGCGGCGGTTCTGGTGGACTTATGGAAGCCGAACGCTTTTATGGCGAATTATTAAAGAAAGAAGGCAGGAATCACCATTTTTCCAAATTGGCTTCTGTCTATTGCGCGTCGTCTGCCGATAGGATTGCTTCTAATCTTGGCCTTCTGGGGCCCAAAGCCACATTTATGACGGCCTGCTCCGCCGGAGCCACAGCCATCGGCTACGCGCGGGATTTGCTTCTCAACGGCCAGGCGGCGATAATGCTTGCCGGTGGCGTGGAACCCATGTGCCGGATTACTTATGCCGCATTTAATGCCCTGAAGGCGCTTGATCCTGATATTTGCCATCCTTTTGATAAAGAACGCGCGGGATTGTCCTTGGGCGAGGCCGCAGCTATCATGGTTCTGGAACCACTGGAGACGGCGCTAAATAGAGGCGCTAAAATTTATGGAGAAGTCCTGGGCTATGGTGTCACCTGTGATTCCTTTCACATGACTGCCCCGGACGAGAAAGCTTCCGGTGCCGTTCGCTCCATGCGGGCGGCGCTTCAAGATAGCGGGCTTTCCATTGAAGATATTGATTATATCAATGCCCACGGCACGGCAACTCCGGTCAACGATGTTACGGAAACCAGAGCAATCAAAGAGGTATTCGGTAAACGCGCTTATAGTCTGCCGGTGAGTTCCACCAAATCCATGACGGCTCATACACTGGGGGCTGCCGGAGCTCTGGAAGGTATTGTTTCCACGCTGGCGCTGAAACATGGTTTCATCCCGCCGACAATTAATTACCGCCATTCCGATCCCGAATGCGATCTGGACTATGTGACCGGAGGGACGAGACTTGCTGATTTGCGCATCGTGCTCTCCAATTCCTTTGCCTTCGGGGGCAACAATACGACGGTTATATTCGGCAAGTATGATGAAAGGGGCGCTGGTAATGGATAGAAAAGAACAACCACAAAGCGCCAAACGCATAGTTATTACTGGTATCGGCATGGTAACGCCGCTCGGTATCGGCAAGGAAGAATTCGGATGGCAGCTTTTCGCCGGAGACTGTGCAATTGCCGACATCAAATCATTTGATACATCCGGCTTCGGGTCGCATCTGGGAGCGGAAGTAACGAATTTTCAGCCGCGCGATTTTATTTCCGTGAAAAATATCCGGCGCATGGACAGAATTTCACTGATGGCTGCCGCGAGTGCGCGTCTGGCGCTGGAAGATGCGGGCATTAAGATTGATTCGGACAATCGCGACCGCATCGGTATCCTTTTAGGGACTTCTTTCGGCGCTACTGATGTAACCGTCCAGTTTACCGAAACACTGATCAAAGAAGGCCCCGCTTTTGTCAACCCGATTCTGGTGCCCAACACAGTACTGAATGCGCCGGCGGGGCATACTTCGATTGAACTTGGTTTTCGCGGTGTCAACACTACCGTTACCCATTTTGCCGCTTCCGCGGAAACGGCCATAGCTTATGCGGTTTCAGAAATACGCCGGGGCGCCGCCGATATTATGCTGACCGGTGGTGTGGACATTTTATCAAAATTTTATTATGAATCAATGACCCGGTTTTACGCCCTTTCTCCTCTGGATGGGAAGAAGGAAGCGTGCCGGCCGTTTGATGAAGAACGTAATGGAGCTGTAGCCGGGGAAGGTTGTGGAATCATTTGTATCGAAAGCCTCGAATCAGCTGAAGCAAGGGGGCGTAAGCCGTATTGTGAAATTGCCGGTTTTGGTCAGGGTTCATCGCCCACGACGCCGACCGGTTGGCCTGTTGATCCGTCAGGTGTAAAGATGACGCTGAAGCGTGCTCTGGTTAATGCCGGAATCGCTCCGCAGGATGTTCAGGCCATTTCTGCCGCCGCTAACGGTGGCGGAACACTCGATAAAATAGAAGCCGAAGCTTATGCGAAATTTTTTGCCGATAATAAAGCGAAGCCTTTTATTACTTCGCTAAAAGGTGCTATAGGAGAAAGCTTCTCTGGCGGTGGAATAAGGGCCTGCGCTCTGGCTTTATCCGTAGAAAAAGGAGCGTTGCCTCCGGTGGTCGGGCTTTCCCGGCCGCTTTTGCCGTTGCCGTTTGTTATGGGAAAGAAAAAAGATATAAAGATAGATAAAGCCGTGCTTGCCGGTATTTCCTTTGGCGGCACGTATGCGTATCTTGTTTTTGCGAAGTAATCGGAGCAGGGAGGAAAAAAATTGAACATTGGTGAATGGATCAGCAAACGGGCGATAATCCAACCGGAAAAGCCGTTTTTGACGGATAAAGATAATGCCTATAACAACCGGCAATTCAATGAGCATGTGAATCAGACCGCTAACGCGCTCATCAATGCGGGTGTACAAAATGGTGACCGCGTGGCCATGCTGATGTCCAATTGCAGCGAGTTTCTGG
Source organism: Syntrophaceae bacterium (assembly GCA_003142535.1). Taxonomy (GTDB): domain Bacteria; phylum Desulfobacterota; class Syntrophia; order Syntrophales; family Smithellaceae; genus Fen-1166. The sequence goes on along the minus strand of PLMQ01000061.1, from coordinate 18,678 downwards.
AAATATTTTTTGCCTGTGCCAAAACAGGTGCAATCATGGTCCCCCTCAATTTCCGGTTGGCTGTGCCGGAGCTTACTTACATTCTTAAAGATTCCGCACCGGACATTTTAATTTATTCAGCGGAATTTGACGATAAAGTCAGCCAGCTCAAAGCGGCGGTTAAAGTGAAAAAATATTTCCGTCACGGCGCAGATGCAGTGCTGCGCGATACGGTATTTTCCGATTATGTCCGGCAGCAGTCCATAGAGGAGCCGCCGATTATCAATGAAGTGGATATAAAAGACCCGCTGTTTATCATGTATACGTCAGGTACCACTGGCGATCCCAAAGGAGCTATATTAACGCACCAGAATATTTTATTCGGTGCCATTCATTCTCTGCTGGGTTACGGAGTGGACCGCTCCTATAAATCGCTGGTTGTTGCGCCGCTCTTTCATATCGGAGCGCTCGCAGCTTCTGTTACGCCCATTATTTATGCAGGCGGCAGCATAGTGCTCAGCAGCTTTTACAACGCTGCTGAAGTGCTCAACATTATCTGCAAGGAAAAAATCAATTATATGTTTGCCGTTCCGGTGATGTTCCAGCTCATGACGGATGTGGAAGAATGGAAAGGCGCAGATCTGTCGCACGTTCATTTTTTCATTTCCGGCGGTGCGCCCATTCCGCTGCCGGTGATCAAGAAATATCAGGAAGAAAAAGGCGTCGGATTTGTACAGGGCTATGCTTTGACGGAAACGGGCAGGTTGACTTCACTTGATCTGGATGATTCAATTCTGAAGGCCGGTTCCGTGGGTAAAGAAGTGTTCCATATAACTCTGCGCATTGTTGATGAAAAAGGGAATGATCTTCCGCCCAATCAGCCGGGAGAAATTATCGTCAAAGGGCCCAACGTCTTTCAGGGTTACTGGCGCAAAGAAGCGGCAACTGATGCCGCCATGAAGGGCGGTTGGTTTCACACCGGTGATATGGGGAAGCGCGATGAAGACGGCTTTGTTTATATTGTGGGCAGAAAAGTGGAAATGATCATATCCTCCGGTGAAAATATTTATCCCGTGGAAGTGGAAAGAGCAATTCAGTCCCTGCCGCAGGTGAAAGAAGCCGCCGCTGTCGGCATGCCGGACGCTAAGCGCGGCGAAGTTGTTGCCGCTTATGTGCTGTTGCAGAAGGACGCCAAGATTACAGAAAATGAAATGCTGGCGGCACTGCAGGGTAAAATCGCCAATTATAAGATTCCGAAAAAGATAATATTTGTGGAAGAATTTCCTCGCAATCAGTCCGGAAAGGTTTTAAAGAGAGTTTTAAAAAATCGTCTGGAAGAAAAATAAATAATTAGTTTGCAATGAATTTGTTTCAGTAGGATTGATATGGAAATAATACCTTATCAGGAAGAACATCGAATTTTTCGGGATACGTTCCGGAAATTTCTGGAAAAAGAAATTATTCCCCACATTGATGATTGGGAAGAAGAAGGTATTGTCCCCCGCTGGGCATGGAAGAAACTGGGCGAGAACGGATTTTTATGTACGGCCGTACCGGCGCAATACGGAGGGCTGGGAGCCGATTTTCTGTATTCGGCAATCCTGGTCGAGGAAATGGCCAAAGCTAACTTTTACGGCCTTTCGGCGCGCCTGCACAGCGATGTAGTTGTTCCCTATATTCTTGCGTTTGCCAGCGAAGAACAAAAGAAAAAATACCTGCCTATGTGTATTGCCGGAGATATGCTTACCGCAATTGCCATGACGGAACCGGCAGCAGGCAGCGATGTCGCCGGAATTAAAACGACGGCGCGCGAAGAGAAAGATTCATTTATCCTCAACGGGCAGAAGACCTTTATCAGCAACGGCATTAATTGTGATCTGGTGATAGTTGCCGCCAAAGATCCGCAGGTGGAAGATTCCCATGCTGCTGTGGATTTGTTTTTAGTGGAAGTCGGGACGCCGGGTTTTGAAAAGGGCAAAAAGCTGAAAAAGATCGGCTGGCGCAGCCAGGATACGGCGGAGCTGTTTTTTCATGATTGCCACATTCCCAAAGAAAACCGCCTGGGCGAAAAGGGGACGGGGTTTAAAAAATTAATGAAGAATTTGCAACAGGAGCGCCTGATCTGCGCGATTGGCGCCATATCAGCGGCGGAATTTATGCTGGCGGAAACGATCAAATACTGTAAGCAGCGCGAAGTATTCGGCAAACCGCTGACGAGATTCCAGAACACTCAATTTACCCTGGCCGAGATGGCCGCGGAAGTTAAAATCGGTCGCACATTTGTCGATAAGCTGATCGTCGATCACTGGGAGAAAAATAACATTGTCATTGATGTTTCCATGGCGAAGTTCTGGGTTACCGAAATGGCCGGGCGTGTTGCCGATCGCTGCTTACAGCTCTTCGGAGGTTATGGTTACTGTGAAGAATATCCGATTGCCCGTGCCTGGCGCGATATACGCATTACGCGTATTTTGGCCGGTACTAACGAAATTATGAAACAGATTATTTCCAAAGCCATTTCAATGTAATTTATAAGGAAGAGGTAGTATGAAATTTAAACTGATATATCCGAAATGGGAAAAACTCGATCAACAAACGCGGTTTCTGTTACCGCCGCATGGGCCGGTTGTTTTTGCTGCGACAATACCGTCAGATGTGCAGGTCGAATTTATTGATGAAAATGCCGAATCTTTGAACATCGAAAAAGATGCAGATTTTGTCGGTATCTCCGCGATGTTGACTTCGCAGATTAAACGCGGTTGGGAAATTGCCGATGCCTACAGGCAATTGGGCATCAAAGTAATTTTTGGCGGAATTGCCACCATGCTGCATGCGGAAGAGACGCAACTGCATGCCGATGTCGTCTTTATCGGGGAAGCGGAAGGCCGCATGGAGCAGGTGTTTGCCGATTTTAAAAACGGTAAATTGCAAAAAGTGTATGACTATTATCAGAATTTTCCGCCGATTGAATCGGTGGGCACGGCGAGGCGCAGCATTTTAAATAGAGACTTGTATAACTACCGCGGCGTACAGATGGTGGATCTGATACATGCTTCCCGCGGTTGTCGTTTTAATTGCTATCCGTGTTGCGTTAATTTCTTAGGTGGCCGCCAATTCCGTCCCCGCCCGTTTGATAAAGTAATTGAGGAAATGGCCAGCATTGATAATAACAGACTTTTCATCGTTGATAATTCCCTGGCGCAGGATAAAGAATGGGAAATCGGTTTGTTTAAAGAAATGATACCGCTGAAAAAGAAATGGTGCTGTCATCCCATCGAAAACGATGATCAGGTGTTAGACCTCGCCGCGCAGGCCGGAGCCTGGTTTGTGTATCAGGCAATCTTTGATTCATCCGATTTCATCCGCGACCGCATTAAAAGATACCATGATTATGGCATTGCCGTGGAAGGCAGCATTTTGTTGGGACTCGATTATCACACGGAAGATTACATCAAAAAGCTGGTTGATTTTCTCCTGGAAGTGGATCTCGATATGGCGGAATTTACGGTGCTTACTCCGTTCCCGCACACGCGGACTTTTGACGATTTCCAGAAAGAAAAAAGAATATTTACCTATGACTGGAACAATTACACCAGCGGCAAAGTTGTTTTCCAACCCAAGTTGCTGACACCGGAAAAATTGCAGGAGCTTTATTATTATGCCTGGGAGACTTTCTATCGCGATGAGCCGCAGAATTATAAGATGTTCAAGCTTCTGAAAAAAGTTGTGGAAAAAGAAAAAGAGGATAACACCTATAAAGCTCGCGTACGCGAGTAAGTTCGTCTAAAGCGAAAGGAGCGGTTTTAAGAATGAAGAAAATAAGTAAAAGCCCTGTTGTGCTTATTGATGGCGGAAATGTCAGTGTCAATGATGTTGTTGCCGTGGCGCGGGACGGGGTTATTGTCGAAATAAGCAAAAACAAAAATTTTGTTAAAAGAATGGAGCGGACACAGCACATACTGATGGAGTCAATGCGCAAAGGAATTCCCGTCTATGGTGTTACAACCGGATACGGTAAATCTTGCGGCAGGCGCATGTCGATGGCGGATGCTTTAAAAAACGGCGATAATATTTTCCGCTTTCACGGCTGCGGGACGGGTGAACCGATCGGGATCGAAGAAACCCGTGCGGCGATGCTCTGCCGCATAATTTGCCTGGCCAGAGGCTATTCCGGCGTTTCTATTGCTCTGTTGCAGCAAATGGCAAACTTTCTTAATTATGGTATAACGCCGGTTGTTCCGTGTGAAGGATCGGTCGGCGCGTCCGGCGATTTGACGCCGATGTCTTATATCGGTGCGTGTCTCGCCGGAGACCGGGAAGTTTTTTATAAAGATCAAAGAATGTCGACAGCCCGGGCCATGAAAATGACCGGACTAAAGCCGCACAAATATCTGCCGAAAGAACCGCTTTCGATGGTTAACGGCACGACGACAATGACCGGAATAGCAGCGATCACCATCGATAGAGCAAGGCGAATTCTAACTGCCGCGATTTATGCCACGGCGCTTTCCGTACATGCGTTAAAAGGAAATGCCCATCATTACCATCCGGTACTTTCGAAAGCCAAACCGTTTCCCGGACAGGTATTTGTTGCCGCTCAGATTGCCCGTCTTTTGCAGGCCAAGGTCTCGGTAAAGAAGCTGGAAGACGATGCTCTCGAGACGCTTCAGGATCCTTACTCTTTACGTTGTGCGCCACAGGTGTTGGGCGTTTTATACGACAGCCTGGCCTGGATAGAAAAATGGGTAGAGCTGGAAGCCAACAGTTCCAATGATAATCCAATTTTTGATCCCGCCTCCGGCACGGTGCTGATGGGCGGAAATTTTTACGGAGGGCATATCGCTTTTGCTATGGACGGACTGAAGGCGGCATTGGCCTCGGTTGCCGATATGTGCGACCGTCAGACCATGCTGTTGGTTGACCCAAATTTGAACAGAGGATTGCCGGGCGATTTAGTGAGAGCAACAGGCAGGGAAACGGGATTGCATCATGGCTTCAAGGCCATGTCCATTTCTTCATCGGCACTGACTGCGGAAGCTTTAAAAGGAACAATGCCCGCAGCGTCGTTTTCGCGTTCTACGGAATCCCATAATCAGGACAAGGTCAGCATGGGAACAATTGCGGCCCGCGATGCGGAAAGAATATGTACTCTAACGGAACGTGTTTTATCTATTCATCTTCTGGCGGCGGCACAGGCTTGTGATATCAGGGATAACATAGGGGTGAGGCCGCTGTTGGCCAAAACTCAGGAGCACATAAGATTCGTAAGCCCCGAGGTACTGGAAGACAGGCCGCTGGATAAGGATATTGAAAAAATGTGTACAGCGATCAGATACTCGGACTTTTTCAGGATCAAATGACGACCTTGTAAAAAGTCCCCGGCATGCGCCGGGCATGCATATGCGAAGTAAATCCGGCGAATGCCGGATGCGCTGCAGCCTTTCCCCGTGTCAAGTACGGGGCAAGCTTATTGCGGCCCTTTACGAGGTCGATTTGGAGTTAATCAATAATGAACACAAAAAAAAGCTTTGAAGTGAAATATTCCGTGCCTTTTTTTGATCTGGATCCCATGCAGATAGTCTGGCACGGCAACTATCTTAACTATTTTGAAATTGCCCGCGCGGCGCTATTAGAACATTACGGCGTTGATCTTTATTCCTATTACGAACGTCATAAGTTGTTATTTCCAATAATTCGGACTTCAACCAAACATATCTATCCTCTGCGCCATCGCGATGAAATTATTATCAAGGCCATACTTGTGGATGCCCGCGTGAAACTTGTCGTTGATTTTGAAATCAGGATGGCGACGGATGGCAAAGTCTGTGCGCGCGGACGCACCGAGCAAGTGACAGTGCAGGCTCCGGAAATGGAAACAATATTCAGTATTCCCGATGAAATTCGTCAGGCGTTAGGTTTTTCCAATGGATGAAAAATTGCACAAATCATTTATCACCGGGGTGGAAAGAGTTTCTGCGTGGGCGGATCTGCTGGATGCCATCAATATTTTTCCGATTGCCGACGGTGATACCGGTCGCAATCTTTCGATCAGTCTTTCCCCGTTAAGAGCGTCCGGTCAGAAAAAGGGAAAAATCATTCAGCAGCTTCTTTTATCGGCACGCGGTAATTCCGGCAATATTGCCTCGCAATTTTTCTCGGCATTCTATCTTGCCGATTTGTACCGTGGCGCGCAGGAAGGGCGGGATCGCGCCTGGAGAGCGGTTGGCGATCCGCGTCCGGGAACAATGCTCACCTTATTCGATGCTCTAGCCGAAGCAATTCCACAAGGCTGCGTGATACCGGATAAAGAAGAAGTTCAATCCATTATCGGCCGTTTAGAGGCGGCAGTTTGGGAAACCGGCGAATTGCTGCCCAAGCTAAAAAAGGCCGGTGTAGTGGATTCCGGTGCTCTGGGCATGTATATTTTCTTCGAAGGATTTTTCCATGCCTTGGCGGGAATCGGCGAAACATACCGTCCGGTAACAGAAGTATTTAAAAATCGTTTACAGATATCTTCTTCGTTTCAGGAAGATGCGGAAAACGGTTACTGTGTTGACTTTGTTCTGAAAGCGCAGAACCTTTCCCGGGATGAATTGGCCAGAATTACACAGACCCAGGAAAGTGTCGTGATTATTCCTGACGGTGATCTTTATAAAATTCATCTGCATACGGCGGACAGAGAAAAGGTAAAATCGGATATTTCCAGTCTGGGCAGTATGCTGAACTGGGAAGATGATAATCTGCAAGAACAGATGAAAGAATTTATGAGCATCAAGTCGCCACATAAATTGCATGTCATGACTGACGCAGCCGGTTCCGTTACCCGCGATGATGCAAAAAAATACAGTATAACCCTTCTGAATAGTTATATCACCCTGGGTGAAAAGTGTGTGCCGGAAACACACCTCCATCCGCAGGAGCTTTACCGCTCTATGAGACAGGGGGTAAAAGTATCCACATCACAGGCTTCTGTTTTTGAAAGGCATCAGTTTTATGAAAGCGTTATGGACCGGTTTGCCAAGGTTTTGTATTTATGCGTCGGGTCCGTCTATACAGGCAATTATCAGGTTGCTATGGAATGGAAAGAGAAGCACGATCCGCAAGACAGGCTTATAGTTGTTGATTCCGGTGCGGCGTCGGGAAGGTTGGGGACAATGGTTCTGGCTACTGTCTGTCATCTGGCCGAAACAGGTGATGTAGAAAAAACAATTTCTTTTGCACAAAAGGCTGTAGCTAATTGCGAGGAGTATGTGTTTTTAGACAAGCTGGAGTATGTGGCTGCGGGTGGGCGGCTATCCAAGACAAGCGCCTTTTTCGGAGATATGCTGAAAATGAAGCCGGTTATATCACCGCAACCGGAGGGGGCAAAGAAAGTCGGTGTGGTGCGCAATACAGATGAACAGGTAAAAATGGCTATGGAGAAATTAGCCGCTTCTCTGAAAAAAGATTCCAGCGCTTTCATTATGCTGGAGTATTCGGATAACTTTGCCTGGGTGGAAAGTACAGCAAAAAAGATGATCGAGGAGCTCTACCCGCAGGCGGAAATTGTATTACAACCGCTTTCGCTCACGTCTGGCGCGCACTATGGGCCGGGTACATGGGCACTGGCTTTCCTGCCGGAGGCGGCTTTACGAATATAATAATTATACTTGTATGGTCATAGTGGACACTCATAACAAAGGGCGTTTTGCATTTGTCATTCCCGTTTACAATCACGAAGGGTCGGTCGTGCAGGTTATTCAACAGGCACGGGCGCTTAATTTTCCGGTGATTGTTGTTGATGACGGATCAACTGATTCTACCTATAATCAGATTAAAGATATTCCGGGGATTACTGTTATTCGTCATAAAGACAATATGGGTAAAGGCGCAGCAATGCTGACCGGCTTCATTGCCGCCGCCTCTGTGGCCGACCAGGCTATCACTATAGATGCTGATGGCCAGCACTATGCGGAAGATGCGCTGAAAATGATTGACGCCATCCCGGAAGGCATGCGCCCAATAGTGGTGGGCGCGCGGGAGGGCATGACTGGTAAGCATGTGCCCTGGACTAGCCGCTTTGGCCGGAAGTTTTCCAACTTCTGGGTTTGGCTCTCCGGCGGGCCAATACTTTCCGATTCCCAAAGTGGTATGCGCATTTATCCGTTACCGGAAGCAATTGAACTACCGACCAGAGCAAGGCGTTTTCAGTTTGAAGTGGAAATATTAGTACAGGCAAAGCGAAAAGGGATTTCTGTAATTGAAGCTCCGGTGCGCGTTAATTATAATCCGGCCGGAGCAAGAATTTCCCATTTCCGCCCCTTTGTTGATTTTCTGCGCAACTCCGCAACCTTTACCCGCCTGATTTTTACCAGAATTTTTCGTTGCCTTAATTCGTGAATTGGTGTAGCGGAGAAAAAATATTCCGGCCTGCGGCCTATTCTGGCATTAATCTCTTTTGGCTTGCCTCCAGTGGGGAAATGTGGTTTAGGAGAGCAATCCCCCATGGGAAAAAACTGCAATAAATTCGTGGTTTGAATGTCATTACGCAAATATCAAATAAAATGGTCAATAATCGCTATAGTTGCTTTTATCGTGGCAATTTTATTCGTCTGGGAATCAAATCATTTAAAAATTGAAACCGATATTCTGGAGTCAATGCCTAAAGGCGATCCGGTGTTATCCGATGCCCGCCGGATCATTAAACTCTTGCCCATTCAGGATAGAATTTTTATTGATGTAAGCCAGGATTCGCCGGATAAAGATAAGTTGGTCACGACGGCTTCTTTAATCAGTGAAAAGCTCATGAAAAGCGGCCTTTTTGCCAAAGTGGGAATAAATGATGAGGCTAAATATTTTCCGCAATTATTGGCGCATGTAACCGACAACCTGCCCCTTCTTTTCAGCGCTGAAAAACTGGAAAAAGAAATCAAGCCCCTTCTGGAGACCGACCGGATAAATGAAGCTTTTATGCAGAATCAGCAGAGCCTGGAACAACTGGAGGGAATCGGCCGCAGTGAAATGATTACCAAAGATCCCTTGGGTCTTTCCGGTATAGTCCTGCGACAATTATCAGCCTTAATGCCGGCCGGCAAGGCTCAGTTTTATCAAGGCCAGTTGATTTCGGAGGACGGGAAACACGCACTGATTATTGCGAAGATTGCCGGCTCAGGAACGGATACGGCAACAGCCGCTAAAATTACCACCCTGATCAAAGATATCGAGAAAAGTTTGCAGTCCGATCCAGCGGCAAGTGGCCAAAAATATATATTAAGCCCTGTGGGAGCGTATCGTGCCGCGCTCGATAATGAGACGACGGCCAAACGAGATACGCGCATCGCTCTTATTTTAACCACATTGGGAATTGCCCTTTTACTTCTGTTTGCTTTCCCCCGGCCGCTAATCGGCCTTTTGGCATTATTGCCATCAATGGTTGGTTCGATTGCCGCTTTATTTGTTTGCTCTTTTTTCTTTAAATCCATGTCTATGCTGGCCATTGGTTTCGGTGGTGCGATAATGGGTTTCACTGTTGATCTGGGGATTACCTATCTGCTGTTTCTGGATCAGAACAAAGAGACATATGGCAAGAAAGTTGCGCGAGAGGTACGGTTAGCCGAACTGTTGGCAGTGCTTACTACCGTGGGTTCTTTTCTGCTGCTGCTAATCAGTGATTTTAAAATTCTGGCCGAAATCGGCGTATTCTCGGCACTGGGAGTCGGTTTTGCACTTCTTTTCGTCCTTTTTATTTTTCCCAAAATTTTTCCGGCGATGCCGCCGGCAGCCCGTCAGAGCAATCCTGTTCTTCTCAACGTCATTAAAAAAGTTGCCGCTCCCGCTAAATGGAAGCTGATCGTCGCCACATTGTTCGGGGTGGTGATGCTGTTTTTTGCTTATCCTCAATTTGATGCCAACATCAATTCGATGAATTCGATGAGCCAAGAGACAATTGGTGCCGAAAAGAAATTGCAGGAAACCTGGGGCAATTTTTCCGGCAAGTGCTATATTTTTCTGCAGGCGCCAAGCATTACGCAACTGCAACAAAAGAATGATCAATTACTGCCGCTCTTGACAGATGATGTGCAAAAGGAAAAACTAGCGTCGGCCTTTCTGCCGACCGTGCTGTTTCCTTCGCGTGAAACAGGTCAAAAAAATCTGGCGGCCTGGCAGAGTTTCTGGAATAAGCAACGTCTGGCGAAGCTCAGAAATGATATGGATGCCGCAGCGAGAACAAACGGCTTCGCGCCATCCGCCTTTGCCCCATTCTGGAAAATGATCAATAATAAAAATCCGCAGCAGGGAGTGATCCCGGAAAAATATTTTGAATTTATGGGAATTGCTAAAGATGCAACCGGATACACGCAATTGACCCTGCTGGCGACCGGCAAGAATTATAATGCCGAGGATTTTGTTTCCCGTCTGAGTCCACAGGGGCTGGCAAAAATATTTGATGTCGGCCTGTTTAATAAAAGACTGGGAGATTTTCTCCAGAATATTTTTGTGCAAATTGCTTTGATCACGGCTATTGGAACAACAGTTATCATCTTTGTTTTTTATCTCGACTGGCTCTTATCGCTGGCCGTTATTGCTCCCATTACTTTTGCGTTGATATCCACATTGGGAACTCTGAAAATCATCGGCCATCCATTGGATATACCCGGTATCATGCTTTGGATTATCATCATGGGCATGGGAATCAATTACTCTATTTATTATGCCTGCTTTTACCAGCGTTACCGCGATGAAAAACATCCGGCGATGGATATTATCAAACTGGCCATGTTTTTAGCGGCATTTACCACACTCATCGGGTTTGGCGTGCTGGCCATTGCCAAGCATAATCTTTTGCGCAGCATCGGACTTACATCTTTGCTGGGCATCGGCTATTCCATTATCGGAGCTTATTTGATTCTGCCGACACTGCTCAAAAAAATATATGCACCCTTTACATTTCCTTCCGGCCCGATGGTGATTGGGTCGAAAGAACATTTACGCCGCACCTTGTTGCGCTACCGTCATCTGGAAGCGCATCCGCGACTATTTGCCCGTTTTAAAATAATGATGGATCCTATGTTTAAAGAACTTGATCTTTATGTACAAAATCCCCGCCGGATTATCGATATTGGTTGCGGCTATGGGATTCCTGCTACCTGGCTTTTGGAAATCTATCCCGACGCTAAAGTATATGGATTGGAGCCGGACGAAGTACGTGTCTTAATTGCTTCGCACGTCATTAGCAGCCGAGGTCACATCGAAGTGGGGCGGGCGCCGGATTTACCGGTGGTGGAAGGTGAAGTTGATACCGTAATGATGCTCGATATGCTGCATCTGATTAACGATGAAGAATTGCAACTTATCTTGCAGCGGATATATCAGAAACTTTCCATAGGCGGGACATTGATTATCCGGGCGACAGTTCCCACTGAGAGAAAAATTCCCTGGAAACGCTGGATAGAAGCGACTCGTTTAAAGATGACTAAGATGCCACAACGCTTCCGTCGTGAAAAAGAAATTGCCACTTTTATGATAGCAGTCGGTTTCGCGGTAAACATACATGCGTCTGCAGAAGCTGAAGTTGAAGAAAAATGGTTCATCGGAAAAAGATAAGTTATTTATGAAAAAACAGTCATATAAATTGGCGATCTATTTATCCGATCACATTGGGCTTTGGGTTTTTCGCATATTTTCCTGGTTCATTGCCACCGGTTATTTTCTTTTTTTCCCGCAGCGTGTAGCCAGCAGCCGGAAGTTTTACAAAGCCCTTTTCCAGCGGCGGGGATTATTTTATCATTTACTTTGCGTTTGGCGGCAGTATCACAATTTCACGGATGTCTTTTTGGACCGCTTTCTTATGCAGGAAGGCAATGCCGTAGATTTCACTAAAGAAGGATGGGAGTATCTGGATGAAGCGGCGGGAAAAAAGACAGGGGCAATAATCGTCATGTCCCATATCGGTAACTGGGAGTTTGCGGCGCAAAAGCTGAACAGCCGGGGCATGCCTATCATGCTTTATCTGGGCGAGAAACATAAAGAGCAGATTGAACGCTTGCAGAAAGAAACGCTGGCCAAAAACGGTGTAAAAATAGTTACAACAACGGAGGATGAAAGTTCACCCTTTGCCCTTCTGGAAGGGATCAATTTTCTGCGGCAGGGAGGACTTGTATCTTTGACCGGTGATCGTCTATGGGGTAATCAGCGCTCGGTGACGGTCAATTTTCTTGGTCATAAAGTGCAGCTGCCGGATATTCCACATCTTTTTGCATTAATGTCCGGCGCGCCTCTTTTCACTTTCTTTGTTTTTCAGACCGCCCCCAGAAAATATCATATTAAAATTTCCCCCGGACGAGAAGTCAAGGCGGCAACCAGAGCGGATAGAACCAGGGCTGTTCTGGAATCCGCTCAAGCCTATGCAAGTACGCTGGAGCAGGTTGCCCGGGAGCATCCTTTTGAGTGGTATCACTTTGAGCCGTTCTTAGGAAAAAAGATTGATGATGGTGGTAGCCCCTGATTGTTTCTAATCTCACATTTTTTCAGTTTTACAGCCTTAATAATTACGAGAAATTTATGCTTTGCTGCTTTATAAAATTAGTGTAAGAAGCTTCTGATTTTTGTTAATTTGAGGCAAGGGGAGCTTGAGAATGAAAGTTAATGAAGTTCCGCAGGACATAACTTTTTATGAAGGTGCCAGACGCGCCTGCTATGCGTTGGATGATCAGGGAAAATACGTAATCGTTCCCAGCTGCGGCTGGAGCGCCGAAGATGTCGTCAATGGTCTGGCCGTTGCCGAACTTGCAACTAATCTGGAAAAAACCAGGCAGGAAGTTTTAAAGGGATTAAAAAGTCCGCTGGTTTATCATATGGAACGACGGCAAATGACCCCGGAGATTCTGGCCAAAACAGTCGGCATACTGAGTATTCGTGTCCGCCGGCATTTTCGGCCGGATGTATTTAGTAATCTTAAATCTTCCATTTTAGAGCGCTACGCGTATGCGCTTAAGCTGACTTTTGATGAATTAAAAAGCGTACCGGAAAAATAGTATAATTAAGCCCCACTTAGCTTCGCTAGTGGGATAATTCGACCAGCAAGTTTCAGCGCACTTTGTTTCTGAAACTTGGGTCTCATTAGAAAGGTAATAAATATATAGTGAACATAGAAATAACAGCCAGCGGGAAACCGTTTGTCCATAATCATTCTGCCCATTGTGAGAGCGGCGTTACGTCCGCACTTTTCCGCGATCAGGGGCTTGATATCAGCGAAGCGCTTGTCTTTGGCATCGGCAGCGGCATATTTTTCGGACATTTATTTTTTGTCAAAATGGTCGGGCTACCGATAACAACATTTCGTTCCCAACCCGGCGCCGTCTTTAGGAAAGCAGGGAAACGTCTGGGAGTGAAATTTGTCACCAAGCGTTTCCGCAATCCGCAAAAAGGCATGGCTGAATTACGCCAGTTACTCAAACAAGGGCAAATTGTAGGATTAACAACAAATATTTATTGGCTTTCCTATTTCCCCAATCGCTTCCGTTTTCAATTCAACGGCCATAATTTAATTGCGCTCAGGGAAATCGAAGGTGGCTTTCGCGTCAGCGATCCGGTGCTGGAGCATCCGGTGGATTGCCTGGCGGAAGATCTGGAACGGGCGCGTTTTTCCCATGGCCCCCTGGAGCCGCATGGCCTTATGTATTACCCATCATTTGTTCCCCAAAATCCCGATATTAAAAAAGCCTGCATCAAAGGTATGAAAGATACCTGCAATATGATGCTGCGCACACACATACCAATCTTTGGCGTACGCGGTATCCGCTTTCTGGCGAAGAGAATAAAAAATAGCCCGCAGAAACTGGGCTTTCATGAAGCCTGCCGGCATTTGGGCAATATTGTTCGTATGCAGGAAGAAATTGGGACAGGCGGCGCCGGATTCCGTTTCATGTACGCGGCGTTTCTGCAGGAAGCAGGTGAACTATTTCAATCGGATGAACTAAAACAATTATCGCAGGAAATGACGGCAATCGGCGATATTTGGCGGGAATTTGCCGTTGTTTCAGCGCGCATCATCAAACAGCGCGGCAAGACCGAAGATACTTTTGATAAGGTCTATGACATTTTAATGGAATGCGCCGCCCGCGAAGAAGCTCTCTTTAGAAAACTCAATGAAGTCGTTAGGAAGCTCAAGGTATGAACGCGCTTCATATTTCCTCGATTACATTCTGCCATGATACTGCTTTACAAAAAATCACTTTGCGTCTTGCTAAAATTATTATAAGAAAAACAAAATTATCAACATGATCAGCAGGAGTCGGCTATGAAAGTAAACGAAGTACCGCAGGATGACGTACCCGATTATTCTGAAGGCATAAAAAAAGGAAATTACGCCCTCGATGATCAGGGGAAATATGTCATGGTGCCCAGCAAGGGCTGGGATGTAGATGAACTGACAAACAGGCTGGCTTTCAATGAATATAAAGCCAAAGTGGAAGAAACCAGAAAGGCGGTGCTCGAAGGTAAAAAAAGTCCGCTTGCTTATTATATGGAACTGCGGCAGATGATACCGAAATTTCTGGGAAAAACAGCGGGCATTGCTACCTTCCGGGTCAAGAGGCATTTGCGGCCAGAAATATTTGCGAAGCTTAAAGAGTCTGTTCTGGACAGTTACGCGAAAGCCCTCGAGATCACAAAGGAAGAATTGAAAACCGTGCCTCATAATTCACAAGAAAGGTAATCATTATTCATGTCGACAGAAATTTTAGCCAATGGTAGAACTTATATTCATCGTACTTCCGCGCATTGTGAAACTGGAGTTACATCCGCTCTGTTTTGCGATAAGGGTTTTGATATTTCCGAACCGATGATTTTCGGCATTGGCAGTGGTATTTTTTTCGGGCATCTGCCGTTTGTCAAATGGGCCGGACTGCCAATTAGCACTTTCAGATCTCTGCCGGGACTGGTTTTCAAGAAGGCAGCCAAAAGGCTGGGTGCAAAGGTTGTCAGAAAACATTTTCGCAATCCGCAAAAAGGCATGGATGAACTGCGCCGTGTCATTCGGACCGGACAAATCGTCGCGGTAACAACCAACGTCTACTGGCTTTCCTATTTTCCCAGACGCTATCGCTTTAATTTTAACGGCCACAACCTTATCGTTTTGTATGAAACTGAAAATGGTTTCCGGGTGAGCGACCCGGCTTTACGTGAATACACGTTAGATTGTTCAACTCACGATATGGAAAGGGCGCGTTTCGCGCGCGGACCGATGGAAGCGCGCGGTTTGATGTACTACCCTTTATCCGTCAATCCCAATCCTGATATGAGGAAGGCCTGCATCACTGGTATGCTGGATTCCTGCAAGCAGATGCTCAAAATTCCCATACCGCTCTTCGGCGTAAAGGGCATTCGTTATCTAGCCAAAAAAATAATAAAATGGCCGGATAAACTGGGCAATGTCGAAGCCTGCCGGCAACTGGCTCATGTCGTGCGTTTCCAGGAAGAAATGGGCACAGGCGGCGCGGGGTTCCGCTATATGTTCGCAGCATTTCTACAGGAAGCTTCCGAATTATTCGAGTCCTCCGAACTAAACGGATTATCCAATGAAATGACTGCCATCGGCGATATCTGGCGTGAATTTGCGGTGGTCTCCGCGCGCATCATCAAACAGAAAGGCCAGGCCGAAGAGACCTTTGCCAAGGCGGGCGGATTAATGATGATCTGCGCGGGACGGGAGGAGCAGCTTTTTAAAGATCTGAATAATGTGGTACGGAAACTCAAGGCATAAACACGCTTTGTATCTTCTCTATAAGTTTTTGTCTGTTTCTTATTGAAAACAATAAAGTGAACAGGTTTCTTGTTTGGTGAAAAATAACTTTGTGTTTTGATAAAATTAAGATAAGAAAAGTAAAAACATCAACATAATCAAAGGGAACTGGCCATGGAATTAGAAGATGAAATTTTTAATGATGGGTTGCCGAAAGCGTATTACAAGCACGACGATAACGGGCAATATGTCCTTGAGACAGACGCTCCCTGGGCGGAAAAAGTATCTTGTGCCCTGATTATTTCAGGTAATCGCGCCAATCTCGAGGAAATCAGAAAAGCAGTGCTTGCCGGTCAGAAAAGCCCGATCTATTATTATATGGAAATGCGGCAGCTGACATCGGGGATGCTGGCTAAGGCAGCGGGCATAGCGGTATTTCGGGTCAAGAGACATTTTCGCCCTGAGATATTTGCCAAACTTAAACCATCTGTTTTAAATCGTTACACAAATGCCCTAAGGGTCACACTGGAAGAATTAAAAACCGTGCCGAATATCTAAGATTAAGGAAGGATGCTATTATTTCATGACTACAGAACTCGCAGCCAATGGTAAACCATTCGTTCATCATCAAGCCGCGCATTGTGAGACAGGTGTCACATCCGCCCTATTTCGCTATCAGGGCGTGGATATTTCCGAGCCGATGATTTTCGGCATCAGCAGCGGTATTTTTTTTGGTTATCTGCCGTTTATGAAACTTTCACATTTACCGATCAGTGCTTTTCGGGCTAAACCCGGGTCGGTCTTTCGCAAGGCGGCCAAAAGGCTAGGCGGAGATTTTGTGATCAAGACTTATCGCGATCCCCAAAAAGGCATGGATGAACTAAGGCAGGTGCTTAAAACCGGGCAGATTGTTGGTCTGGCCACTAATCTTTACTGGCTTCCCTATATGTCCGAACGTCACCGCCATAATTTTAGCGGACACAACATCATTGTTATTCGTGAGATTGAAAATGGTTTTCGCATCAGTGACCCGACAATTGGATATCTGGTAGATTGCCTGGCGGATGGATTGGAACGGGCACGTTTTGTACCTGGTCCTTTGAACCCCCGCGGGTATATGTATTATACCAAATCAGTTAATCCCCATCCTGATCTGCGCGGAGCGTGTATCAAGGGAATGAAGGATTCCTGCAACTTGATGCTCAGAATTCCTCTGCCGATTTTTGGTGTCCGCGGTATGCGGTTTCTGGCCAAAAAAGTCATCAAAAGTCCGGACAAACTTGGTTTTCAAGAAGCCTGTCGTCATCTTGCCGGTACAGTCCGTTGGGTGGAAGAGACAGGCACTGGGGGTGCCGGATTTCGTTACATGTATGCCGTTTTTATGCAGGAAGCAGCTGAGCTTTTCGGCTCTGAAGACTTGGCTCAGTTATCGCGTGATATGACTGCTATCGGTGATACCTGGCGTGAGTTTTCCGTGGTTGCCGCGCGTATTATCAAGCAAAGAGGCAAAGAGGAAGAAACCTTTGCCAAGGCGGGTGGCTTGATTTTTAAATGTGCTGATCGCGAAGAAGCATTTTTCAAAAATTTGCAGAAAGTTGTCAGAAAACTGAAAGCATGAAGGCTCTGGAAATTTCCTCGATTATATTTTGCTATGATGGGGCATCAGTGTGCGCTCTGCAAAATTTTTCTCTGAGCGTAGCTGTCGGCAGCATGCACGCACTTCTGGGACCAAATGGCGCGGGCAAGACCACTTTGATGCGGATTATCACCGGCGAGTTGAGGGGATATTCGGGTGAAGTATTCATCTACGGCGACAAAATGCCGGATCAAAACACTCTCAGGTCGATCGGTTATGCCCCTCAACCAATATCCTTATATACAACCCTGACGGCAATGGAAAATTTGAGATTCTTCGGCGCAATGGCCGGCTTGCCGGATAGTGAGCTAAAGGATCGCTCAGAGAAGGTTCTGGAAGAAACGGGACTTTCATCTCATGCGCTAAAGCAGGTGAATACGTATTCGGGCGGGATGCAAAGGCGTTTGAATCTGGCGGTGGCACTCTTGCATTCACCAAAGCTTCTTCTTTTGGATGAACCCACGGTTGGAGTTGACCCCCAAAGCCGTCATCATATTTATGAAACATTAGCAAAGCTTAATGCTGAAGGTATGACCATCCTTCTTTGTACACATATTATGGATGAAGCCCAGCGTTTGTGCAGTATAGTTACACTAGTGGATAAAGGCGCGGCTATATTTAACGGCAATATGAACGAAATTGATGATCTGGAAAAATTTTTTCTGGAAAAGACAGGAAGAGGGTTGCGCGATGAATAAGACAAAAGCGGATTATTCTGCGCATAACTTTGTTGGCTGCCTCGTCGGCATCCTTAACGTATGTATATATATAATACGCCTCGTCGCCTCCTCCTTGCCGTCGCGTTCTGCTTTGAATAATTCGTTTTTGTGATTATAATGGTCAAGGGTAAAAAATATTTTGTATTGGGTGATCTTAAAATGATTTTGAGACAACTAAAAGAATTGATCAAAAAAGAAATGCTGATCCTGCTTCGCGACAAGCAGACGATCCTGCTTCTTTTCCTTATGCCGGTGGCACTGATTTTGTTTCTGTCATTGGCAATGGAAGGCGTCTGGGCAGACAAATTGACCGGACGGAAAATTCAACTGGTTGTTGAAAACGAAAGCAACTCTCCCAAAGCAAACCTGCTTGAGAAAAAGATAAAGTCCAACAAACTGATTTCACATATTGATCGGCCACGTGGCATGGCCGATGATCAGATTTTTGCTGATGGCAAAGCGCATGCAATTATTACGATTCCTAAAGGTTTTGATGAGGGAGATAAGCCGGTAGAAATGTATTTTGATCCGGTGATTGATGCCGGTTACAAAATAGCGACTCGTTCACTGATAACCAGTTTAACCGTCGAGGTTGTTATGGGTATAGAAAACCTTGATGCTGT
>PLMQ01000067.1 GCA_003142535.1 Syntrophaceae bacterium | reverse complement strand
CATTTTTTGCCATTACACCCATTGCGAAGCGCGCTTTGCGCGCTGCTTGCCCCCTGACTAGGGGGTGGCAATCTTTTTTTGTTCTACAATCTTGAGAAGGAGGCATATGAAGATGTTGAAGCATAACAGTGTAGTTCTATTTCTTGTCGGTATAATCATCATATTAATATGCAGCGAAGCGATGGCTGATGAAACTTTCGTCATACCCAATGAATCTGAAACATTAGTCACTGAAATGAAAAAAGCTATGAAAAAAAATGGTTTTAGAGTGAGCCCAGACCTCAAACGCGTGGCCTATTTTTCCTGGGCGGGGGGAAAGCAGTCGTCCGTTGTCGATGGCCAAGAAGGAAAGCAGTATTATGATATAGGCTTCGGCACTCTCATCTTTAGTCCAGATAGCAAACGAGTGGCTTATATTGCTGGAACAGCCAACAAGAGGTTTGTCGTCGTGGATGGCCAAGAGGGAAAGCAGTATGACGGTGTTTATATTCATCTTACTCCATGGGGAAATTATGGCTCCGCTGAGCTTATCTTCAGCCCTGATGGTAAACGAGTAGCTTATATTGCTGCAACAGGCAGCAAACGTTTTGAGTATATTAACGGGACAGGCGGCAAGATGTTTTCCGTCGTCGATAACCAAGAAGGAAAGCAACATGATTTTGCCAGTTCTATTATATTTAGCCCAGACAGCAAACGAGTTGCTTATATTGCCATGACAGGCAGTAAATTCTTTATTGTTGTGGATGGTCAAGAAGGAAAGCATTATGATTATATCGAGTCTCCTATCTTCAGTACAGATAGTAAACACGTGGCTTATATTGCCGAAACTGGCCGCAAGAGATTTGTCGTCGTAGATGGTCAAGAAGGAAAGCAACATGATTTTGCCGGTTTTCCCATCTTCAGCCCAGATAACAAACGCATGGCTTATATTGCCGAAATAGGCAGCAAGAGATATGTTGTCGTTGATGGGCAGGAAGGAAAACAGTATTACGATATAGGAGTTGGTTCTCTCATTTTTAGCCCAGACAGTAAACGCGTGGCTTACATTGCTACCGGCACAGATGGCAAGATATTTTCTGTTGTGGATGGACAGGAAGGAAAACGGTATTACGATATAGACGCCGGTTCTCTCATTTTTAGCCCAGATAGCAAACGCGTGGCTTATATTGGCAAGGCACGTAGCAAAATGTTTGTCACCGTCGACGGTCAAGAAGGAAATCAGTATGATAGTGTGGTGCTCACAGGCTTTGGCGGAAGGCTAGTCTTTGATAGCACTGATAGCCTCCATTATCTCGCCGTAAAGGATGACAAAATCTATGTTGTAAAAAGGAATTTGCGCCGGTAAAAAATCGGTGATGTATATGATAAACTTTGTTAGGTAATTCTGGTAATAGAATACTTAATTACAATTCCTTACAAATTAATGGAGAAAAATGAAGCAACATAATAAGTTATTCTTCATAATGATGTTGTTTGCTGTCTTTTTCATTCAGCATCTTTCCGGTTGTGCTGCAGATAGTTGATTGATTGGATGGAAAAGAAATTCCGAAAGTGATACAATAACGGATAAGGAAAAAGTATCTGCAGAAAGGTTCGCCTGTCTTCTAAATTCCCAGCCATTGGACAAAATTATAAGCCAGGACTCCGCCCATATAGGAAACAAGCAGAGTCAGGGTTATAGTCGCGTAAAACCACCTGTTGCTGTTCATTTCTTTTTTCAAGACGGCGATAGTTCCGGCGCAGGGAATAAAAAGCATCATCACCACAAGGAACGCGGCAGCCGATGCATGGCTCATAACCTGCGGCAGTATATGAATCAGCCCGTTTTTGCCTACGGAATAAAGAACACCGAGTGTGGCGACAATATTTTCTTTGGCGACAAGTCCGGTTAAAAGAGCGGTAATCATTTTCCAGTCTAGGCCGAGCGGTATGCCGATTGGTGCCAGAAGGCCGCCGAAAGAAGCAAGATAGCTTTTTTCCACAGAACCCGCAGGAAAATATGACAAAAACCAGACGATAATAGAGACGCCGAGAATTATTGTTCCGGCCTTGCGTAAAAAAGAAATCGTTCTCGACCAGACAACCATCGCAATTGTTCTTAAATCAGGACGGTGATAGATGGGCAGTTCCATGATGAACGGCGCATCCTGCTTCCAGATAATTTTATTAACAAATATGCCAGCGATGCCCAGAACAACAATGTTTAGGGTAAGAATACTCCACGATACGTAAGGGGCGTTGGCGCCAAAGACAGCCGCGGAAATAAGCGTCAAAACCGCTAGACGCGAGGAGCAGGGGACGAAGGGAATCAAAAGTAGAGTAATCATTCGGGCTTTGCGCGTTTCGATAATCCGCGCACCCAGCACGGCAGGAACGTTGCAGCCGAAGCCCAGGCACATCGGAATAAAGCTTTTGCCGTGCAAACCCACAAGGTGCATGATTCTGTCCATGACAAAGGCGGCGCGCGCCATGTAGCCTACGTCTTCCAAAAGCGCCATTATGGTAAAGAAGATAAGCAATATGGGCAGAAAGGTGATCACGGAGCCCGCTCCGCCGATGATGCCGTTAACAAATAAACCTTTGAGCCATGCCGGTGCGCCGGAAAACACAGGCTCAATCCAGCCGCTGAATTTATAGATTAAGCCGTTCATCCATTCCTGTACGGGAATGCCGACAAAATAAGTGAGAAAGAAAACAATGGCCATCACCAGAAGTAAAATGGGAATGCCGAAGAATGGCCGCGTCAGAATATGGTCAATTCTATCCGTTATAACCACCTGCCCCATTTTGAAGCGAGAAACGGCGGCTCTGGTAATCTCTTCAATCCAGTCGTAACGTCCATTGACAACGGCATGCAGCGAATCTTCGTGTTCAATGAAAAGAGCTTGTATTTCCTGCCATATTTCCGCGGATACTTTGCCCTCTACAATTGCCGCTACTTCAGAATCGCCTTCCATTAATTTTATGGAAATCCATCCCGGCGTATATGGTGCCTCAATATAAGGCTTTATCCTTTCCAGTATTTTTTCATAAACAAGCCGGTGATCTGCGGAAACTTCCGGTGGCCGCGGATTGGGCTTAATGTCACCCGCGGCAAAGGCATTGATCTGCGAGACGAGTTCTCTGATGCCGTTATTGCGTTTGGCAATCATGGGGATAACGGGGATGCCCAACGATTCCTGCAATGAGCGCGTATCAATCTGAATGCCCTGCTGCGAAGCGACATCAAGCATATTGAGCGCGACTATTACCGGACGGTTAAGCAAAAGCACTTCCGATAATAGATACAGGCTGCGCTCCAATGCGGCTGCGTTGAGAACAAGGACAACGAGATCAGGCTTTTCTTTGATAATGAATTCGCGGGTAATTTTTTCTTCTTCCGAAAAAGCAGTTAAACTGTATGTTCCCGGCAAATCAACAATTCTGATTAATGTGTTTTGGCTGTGGTGCAAGCCTTCTTTCTTTTCGATTGTTTTCCCCGGCCAATTGCCGACATGCTGTGATAAGCCGGTCAGGATATTGAAAATAGTGGACTTGCCGACATTAGGCTGGCCGGCCAGGGCGACAAATATTTCCCTTTCTACGATAGGAGAGCAGGCATCATCTTCCTCCGCCTGGGTCTGATAAACCAAAATCTTCGCGGCTTCGCCTTGCCCCAGCGCTATTCTTGTATCGGCCACCTGAATAACAATCAGGCCGCCGCTTATCTGAGCTATCTTAAATTTGGCGTTGGTGACAATGCCCATTCCAGCAAGCCGGCTGGTTAAAGCCGCACCGCCTTCAATGGAATAAATAATGCCCTGATCGCCTTCATGTAATTGAGTTATGAGAATAGGGTCAGCCATTACTTTTTTCTTTATATCCTTTCGCTATCTTTGGCTAACTTTGTTGGCTGTGTCGTCGGCTTCCTCAACGTACAACCTGACCACCTAAAGGTGACGAGAGGTCACGGGTTCGCAATACGCCGGATGCCTGCCCGGCGAATGCTGGGGAGCCTCCTCCTTGCCGCCTCGTTAGCCTTTGAAAGCGGAAGGATATTAGTTATTGTTTAAGAGAAATGCGATATTTTTTTAACAGCATTTCCGGTCCGTAAGAAGCTTTCGTCCGTCGCAAATTCTTGTTGCCCATGTCTTCTTCCAGATTGAGATATTTAAATTGTGTTTCCAAACGCTTTGCTGAATCGTTGAACATGAATTCATAAATACCGTGATAAATCTTTGATGCCTTGGCAAAATGCAAAGCAAAAGTATCGCTGTTGAGAGCCTCGCCGATGATAAATCCAGCAGGCTCGCCTTCAATGTAATAGATAGTTCCCCATAAAGCAAGCTCTTCAATTAATTCTATGGCGCCACGGCATTGTTCATAATCTGTTTTGTTAACGGTTAATCCCGAGTCGTTTTGCCATGCCTGTAATATAGACATCGTCTGCGTCGCATTATTCTTGGAAATCACTTCCGCTTGCGGATTATACAATGAAAAAAACTGGTTTAAATGATTTCTGTGGCGTGTATATTGCCCCCCCTTGAATGCAGCCATTTTTCCCATCAGGTAAATATAATCCGAGTCACTATCTTCATAGGTGATTGAAAATTTATCGGCAGGAAAAAATGAAAGCCATTCTTCGGGAATAGGGAAGAAGGAGTTTTGCTTACCTAAAAGATTTTCGAATGTCTGGAAATCACAGTTGCGCAGATCATTTAAGGGCATGATGTAGCGTTGTCCATTTCGGCATTGGCCGGAAATAAACAAACCGCAATCAGTTGTCAGGTATTCATAATGGCTGACATTACGGAACAAATAAATGTTAGGGAAAGTGTAATCGGAAATAGGTAAATTTAAAATCTTAAAACTATCCATGAGAATATTGCGATGTTGAAAGTCAATTGTTTCCATCTTTTCCATAAATGTTTTCTTATCCTTTTTTATTAGTGAAACTCCAATTCCGAAAGCGCAGCCCAGCGGATAACCTAATAACCTAACCACCTGAAGGTGGCAAGAGGTCACAAGTCGGAATTGGTAAGTTGTAGTGAGACACCAATTTCAGAAGCATAGAGCTCTGAAATTGGCTTGTCCGAACTATCCTGCGCTAGCAGGGTAATGAGACCCAAACTTCAGAAACGAAGTGCGCAACCTGAAGGTCACAAGCTGAAGTTTGAAGGTCGAATTATCCCGCGCAGCGGAGGGTATAATAGCCCGCAGCGACCTCGCGAAATGTTTCCAAAGCTTGCTTTGGGGTTCTCATACCCGTGATAAACCAAATTTATGGCCATTATCTTTAAGCCACCGTCTGTGTGTTTTATATTCGGGCATGACCACTTCTACTAATTTCCAGAAATTTGCCGAATGATTCTTTCCTTTAATATGCATTAACTCATGTATGATTACATAATCAATTACCGTGGGTGGTGCCATCATCAGCCGGAAGGTAAACGCAATATTGTTTTCTTCCGAACAGGAACCCCAGCGCTGCTGTGCCGAGGTAATTCTAATTTTGCCTGGTAGCAACTGCAAATGATAGCTGAGAAAATTCAAACGTTTGCTGAAATATTCTTGAGCCTTAGCTTTGTACCATTTAAAAAAATAATATTCTCCCTTTGCTGAACCTTCCTTACAATTAAGATAAAAACGATTACTCCAAAAAACAAGCCCAGCCGGCAGGTCCTGCTGAAAGAAAATTTCGAGGGGGTAGGGTTCGCCCAGATAATAAAATTCTTCCCCCGAAACATATTCATTTTTCTTGATTTGCAGCTGTGCCGTTTTTTGTTTTTGAATTGATTTATTAATCCAAATTTGTTTTTCCTGAATGAAACGGTTAATTTCGCTGCCCGGCGTAAAATAAGGTGCCGAGACGACAACTTCGGATTTATTGCTGATTTGCAAAGAAATGGTTTTTCTTCTTTTTCTGCTTCTCTTCAGGATGTAAGGAACCGCCATTATTTTTAATCCAATGATATAGATTGTGCCAGCTGGCGCAACTATCGCAATTGCATTGTCCGGATGCCTTTCTTACCACAAATAAGCCGTTATCACCATTTATTTCCGCGGGAGAAAAGACTGAACGTAAGGCGCAAATCGGAACGACTCAGGATATTCGTATGGTTATAAGAGGAATGACCATGACTTTCAATCCTGAGGCGGCGGCAAATGTCCAAGCCGTAATTCAGTTTGCCGTCAGCGGCAAACAGTCGGGCAACTTGTTTATTACAATTAAGAATAGTAAATGTGAATTTGGCGAGGGCTTGCATCCACAGCCGAATTTGACCATCAAAACGCCATCGGAAATCTGGTTGGCAATAGCCAATAAAGAAATTGACGGGCAACAGCCCTTCATGGAAGGGAAATACACGGCGGAAGGCGATATGGCGCTGATGATGAACCTGAGAAATTTGTTTTCCGGAAATAAATAATAGTCATATTGGGCGGGGATATGGTCAGAGACAGTTTATATATTCCAACACCCTATGATCTCATTCATTACCGCTTATCAAGGCCGGATAGAAAATTCATCATTGTTTCGTTGAATCTATCAGGATACTCAATTGTTAAGCCATGATGCGCACCTTTGATAACTACGAGTTTCGCATCCGGCATCATTTTGACAAAAACTTCTTTAGCAGCCACGGGGGTATTGTCAAACTCAGATGATATAATCAATGCCGGGCATTTGATATTGCTCAAACGGTCAGCCACGCTCCAATTGAAGACGGAAAGAAACGCCTGATAATAACATTGATAATCATTTTCCATAAAACGGGACAAGAAAATTTTCCTTTGTTCTTCCTTTTCCGGTTCAGGCAAGATGGTTTTCGCGACTATTTCACCCAGCTTTTTAAAAGGCACTATTTTGAAAAGAATTTTTCTCTTCATTAGTTCAAAACGCATTCTGAAAGTTTTAGCAATAGTGCTGACAAGGCAATTGGCAATAATTGCGCTTTTAAATAACTGCGGCTCATCCACCGCTAATTGATAGGCAATCATTCCGCCAAGGGAAATGCCGACAATATGTGCCGGGCCTATGCCCAAAGCCTTAATCAGGGAGGCGGCATCCCGGGCAAAAAGCTCGATTGTATACGGCCCTGCCGGCTTGCCTGTTTTGCCATGCCCGCGAAGATCGTAAGTTATCACTTGATATTTTTTAGAGAAGAATTCAACCTGATGTTCCCAGTCGCGTGTGTTTGAACCAAGTCCGTGAATGAAAACGATTGGTTCACCGCTTCCGGAAATTTCATAATAGGTATCAAGTCCATTTGCCCGAATAGTAGGCATATCTTTCACCTCCTAATTTTTTTTACTCCGGGCAAAATTGGCTGTCAATAAAAAAATAGCATTTATAGTACTAATAATTGACTTTGGCGATTCCTTTCAAGCCCAGAATTTGTCTGGCTTCATCGGCAGTCGCCGGCTCGACGCCCAATTCCCGGGTGATACGCACCATTTTGGCCACTTGCTCGGCGTTGCTCTTGGCCATTTGCCCTTTTTCCAGATAAAGATTATCTTCCAAACCGACACGACAATTTCCATCAATCAATAGAGATTGGGTGCAGATGGGAAACTGAGCCCGCCCGGCAACACAAACCGAAAATACGAAGTCACCGATTTGCCTTTTTGCATAATCTACAAGGAAAAGCAGATTCTCTGAACTGGGTGTTATGCCGCCCAAGACTCCCATGACAAATTGGATATACACGGGCTTTTTGATATAGCCTGCCTGAATCATGAAAGCAACATTGTTCACCATGCCTGCATCATAAATTTCAAATTCCGGTTTTGTCCCGTTTTCGTTGAAAATGGCGCAGTATTCCTTCATTGACTTAAACGTATTGGCAAAGATGAAATCTTCCGTCATTCCTAGATATTGTTTTTCCCACTCAAATCTCCATTCTTTATACTTTGGAATTACCGGAAATAAAGCAAAGTTAATCGAGCCGCCATTGAAAGAGGCCAATTCCGGCTTAAATAGTTTTACCGGAGCTACACGCTGTTCCACCGTCATTCCCAGCCCACCGCCAGTGGTGATGCAAATAACGATATTGCAGCGTTTCTTAATGCTCATAATAATCTCTTTGATGATATTGACATCAGGAGTGGGCTTACCTGTTTCAGGGTCGCGTGCATGGATATGACAAACGGCCGCTCCTGCATTATAAGCCCCGACAGCTTCGTCGGCAATTTGTTTAGGGGTGATCGGAAGATATGGTGACATCGTCGGCGTATGAATTCCACCGGTAATTGCCGCTGTAATAATTACTTTTTCTTTCATATGAATATATACTCCTTATAAATCTCTTGAATATTATTTTGGGCTTCCGGTCTGGACGGCACAGAAGTCCAAAATGAAAACTTTATTTTTTCGGATTCGGATTCAGAAAGTTAGGATCTTGGATTTCAGGATTGGGATATGTATAGAATCCTTTCCCGGTTTTTACGCCCAGTTCACCCTTTTTTACTTTTTCCAATAGCGCATCAGGCGGCTTATCTTTCGGATCTTTCGAGTGGTTGTAATAAACCATTTCGATATCATATACCACATCTAAGCCAACTGAATCCATTAAACTGAAAGGCCCAAAAGGTGTTTTGGTAAATATGCGCCAGGCTCGATCGATGTCACGGTAATCAGCAAAATCATTACCCCACATGTAGAGGGATTGCTTTTTTATCGCTCGCCAGACGCTATTAAAGACGAAGCCAAGAATTTCTTTATTAACTCTCAGCGGAACACAACCCAGAGAGCGAATCCAAGCGTCACCTTTTTCCATTACTTCGGGTAGAGTCTTGGTGCCAGGGGCCAGATCGGCCATATTCATCCCTTGCAGGGGGAGGTAAAAATGAGTATTAATGCACTTTTCCGGTCTGCCACTCGCAGCTTCCATTCTGGATATCGGCATCGATGAACTGTTGGATGCAAAAATGGCTTTAGCCGGGGCATTAGCGCCCATCAACTTAAAAACATTCTTTTTTACTTCCAAATCTTCAAATACGGCTTCCACAACCAGATCAGCGTTTTTAAGAGCGACCGCTGGATCTGTGGAAAAGCTAATTTCTTGTTTTAAACTATCCCATTTGTCCCAGGGAATAACCGGGTTGATTTTTTTATTCTTAAAATCCGTGACCAGTCTTTTATAGGTATCATCAAAAGCACTTGCCTTAGAGTCAAATACACTGACTTTATATCCGGAATATGCCGAAAGCAAAGCTATTTGAGTGCCCAGGAAACCAGCACCAACAACAGCAATTTTTTCAAAAGGTTTGTTCATAAATCCTCCCATATTTAAGACTTAATATTATTTATTGTGTTTTTATGTTTCCGTCCTGACCTGTAAGATCAGGACGGAAACTAAACAGAAGGGAAGGCTAGTAAATAAGTATTCCCAGAGGAATAACAATAATCAGAGCCACTAATGTTGCCAGGACATGACCGATGAAAACATGTTTATAGGCGTTGACGTGCGTCAAACCGGCAACGGCAAGGATTGTAATAATCACGCCGTTATGCGGCATTGCGTCGAAGCAACCGGAGGACATGGCAATAATTCTATGTGCCAGTTCGGGGCTGATACCCAGAGCCATGTATTTGGGAACTAATGTTTGCAGAACAATACCCATACCGCCGGATGCTGAACCGGTAATACCGGCCATCAAGTTTGTCGCAATGGAAAGAGAAATAATTGGATGCATGGGCAGAGTGAGAAGCCAGGTGGAAACAACTTTGAATCCAGCCGTAGCTGCAATAGCCCCGCCATACCCGACATCAGCGCAAGTATTAATGATCGGAATGACTGTGTTAACGGCACCTTTGCATAAAGTATCCACGATATTGGGATAACGAGTCCAGAATAAAACCGCGCAGGCAAGGACACCGGTGCCCAGTGAGTAGATAATATCCAGCTTTATTTGGGGAACATTTAAGAAAATAAGAACGCAAGCCATGGGAATTAAACTCAGCCAGACATTAGGCATATCTTTTATTTCTGCGCTTTCAGCGACAATCCCAACACCGGTAGGTGCGACATAAACTTCTCCTTCTTTTTTAGCTTTATTTAAGCAGTATTTCATATAGAGAAGATTAAGTATGGCTACGACTGCAGCTCCCATAAGGCCAAGCATTGGAGCGGCCATTGCCGTTGTGTTCAGATACTTGGTCGGCATGATGTTCTGGATTTGTGGAGAACCGGGAAGCATGGTCATTGTTAAGGATGCAGCACCAAAAACGAAGGACAGCATAAATAAATGCCAGGGAATATTGGCCTCTTTCCAGAGAGATCGGGCAATCGGCAGAACTGTGAAAATAACAACGAAGAGACTGACGCCACCATAAGTTAAAACCATACAAACAATAGAAAAAGCAACAAGCACGCGCATCGGGTTACCGGTTCCTCCTATTAACTTAATAATAGCCTGGGCAATCGAGCGAGCGGCGCCGCTGTCTTCCATGAATTTACCGAAGATTGTACCCATCAAGAAAATTAGATAAAATTTTCCGGCGTAGATAGTAAACCCGGTCATGTATGGCCCGGTCAACATTTGTAGAACATTCATGTTAGAAAACAAAGCGGCAACAACTGCAGCCAGTGGCGCAATCACGATGATGTGCCACCCTCTTAAAGCAAGGATAATGATGAAAGCTAACGACACAATAATTCCGATGGTACTGACAATATTCCAATCTATAACCATAAAATCCTCCTTCGTATAAAATTTATATTTTATTGTTAGATAAGAAGGGCAAAACAAACAATGGGGGGGAAACCCCATTTAGGGGTGGGGATTTCTCTACTTTATTAAGTCGAGATTAATCTTCCCAAAGATCAGGATCAACAACACCAATTTTGATGGCATACTTCATCAGTCCCAGCCGGTCATGAACACCTAATTTATTCATGATACTGGTACGGTGTTTTTCCACTGTTTTTGGACTAACGCAGAGGATTTCTCCAATCTGCCCAGTAGAGTTTCCCTGAGCTACCAGGCGAAAAACTTGTTGTTCCCTTTCGGAGAGAAGATCGTATCCGCCCAATACAGGGTTGCTTTTCCGGCGTTTAGCGTAGGCACAAATTACTTCAGTACGCAGCTTGGAACTGAGAAAATACTCGCCGCGATAGGCTGCCCTTATCGCTTCCAAAATGTCCGAACTTGGTGAGGCTTTGAGAACATAACCCAGTGCTCCTGCTGCGAGAACCTGCTGAACATAGGTTTCCTTGGAATGCATGGACAAGACAACAATTTGCGTTTTAAGGACTGATTCCTTAATCAGGCTGATTACCTCCAGCCCGTTCAATTGCGGCATGGCGATATCGAGAAGAATTACGTCGGGATGAAGCACTTTTACTTTTTCTAAAGCCTGTTTTCCATCTTCTGCTTCTCCAATAACTTCTAAATCTTTTTGGTCACTGAAGAGTTGTCTCAATCCGTCCCGTACAATGGCATGATCATCGGCAATCAAAATTTTTATTGTGCCCATCTTCCCCTCTTAAGTTAAAGGTAATTCAATCCGAATGGTTGTTCCTTTGCGCAGAGCGGATGTTATATCAATATTCCCGCGCAAAAAGGTTACTCTTTCTCTCATACTCAGAAGTCCGATACCGCGGGATTTCGTGTTCTTAGGTAAACCTCCAACTGATTGCTGATAGCCAATACCATTATCCTTGATAATAAAGATGACTAAAGGATAGCTGTAAGTCAACATGACATTAACCAATGAGGCTTGGGCGTGTTTTTTAACATTCGCCAAACATTCCTGGCATATTCTGTACAGCACTGTTTCAATTTCCGTGTTTAGCCTTTTTTTGAATCCCCTTGCTGCAAATTCAATTTTAATGCCGGGCTGGCGTTCATGGAATTCTTTTATATACCATTGCAGTGCGGGAATTAGTCCTAAGTGGTCCAACAAATCGGGACGCAGATAAGAAGTTGTTTTACGCACTACATCGGCAAGTTTTTCCACCTTGGTGATCAGGCTATTGCATTTCTTTTTTTCTTCCTTCAAGTCGCTAGGCAAATATCTTTGCAGCGCTTCCAGATCAAAATGTAATGTTGTCAAGGATTGGCCAAACTCATCATGGATATCGGCAGCAATGCGTTTACGTTCCTTTTCCCCTGCTTCGATAAGCTTTTGCGGGAGTCTCCTTATCTCTTCTTCTGCTAGTTTACTCTGAGTTATATCAATGAAATTACCAATAACCGCAGGCTGTCCCAGATATGTCGCATGTGCCGCCCGCATCTCAACCCAAATTAGTGAACCATCCTTTTTTATAACCCGAAAAGGATACTGATCGGGGAAAAAATCGGTCTTTTCCCTTCTTAACCCTCTTTCCTTGACTAGAGACCTATCTTCCGGATGAACGATCATCCAAAACGGCTTGCCGACAATTTCTTCCGGCGAATCGTAGCCGAGCATTTCCGCAAGGCGATGATTCGCATAACAAAAGCGTTTTTTCTGATGAATAAAAATCGCAGCTAAAGAATTTTCGGCGACAGTTCTATATTTTTCTTCGGATTCTAAAAGCTCTTTTTGGACCTGCTTCCGGTTCGTAATATCCAGAATAAACCCTTCATATCCATCTATTATTCCTTTTTTATTGCGGTGTGCCGTTGCTGTTAACTGAACATCAATAATGGAACCATTTTTACGTCGGAACTGTGTTTCGAAATCCCTGACAAAACCTGTCTTATCAACGTTTTTCTGGAATCTATTCCGATCAGTAGGATCAGTGTAAAGAAAACGGGGGGCGTCCAGTCCAATCATATCGCTGCGGTTCTTATAACCTAAAATATCTACGCCTGCTCTATTTACGTCAAGGATGAAGCCATTATAGTCGGAACGATAAGCCATTACCGGAGAATATTCGAAGATATGGCGATACGTTCTCTCCGATTCTTCCAGCTCTTTGGCAGCAATTTTATGAACTTTGATTTCTTTTTCCAGTTTCTGGATTTTTATTTGCAGAGTTTCATAGGCATTTTTATAATCCATATATGAACTAGCCTTTTAAAATTGATCAGAACTAACTTTTGCAGTGTTGAAGTATATGCTGGGTGGTTTTGTGTGTCAATAAAATATTGTCGTAAAACATGATCCTTACTGCTGATAATCATGGAGGTGATGTATGCAGTTGCTTGCTTTTAGAGAGGGCGGTTCGAACAATGCTTATCAAGGCTCATTTACCCGATCGGTAAATTGTGATGGAAAAAGTCCTTGCAATCTAATTGGAATCACGGGTATGTTCCCAAGGCAAGCGTTGGGAACATGTCGTCAACTCGCTGCGGGGTATTATACCCTCCGCTTCGCGGGATAATTCGACCTGTAAGCTTCAGCTTGTGACCTTTAGGTTATGCACTTTGTTTCCGAAACTTGGATCTCATTACCCTGCTAGCGCAGGATAGTTCGGACAAGCCAATTTCAGAGTTCTATGCTTCTGAAATTGGTGTCTCACTACAACTTACCAATTCCAACTTGTGACCTTTAGGTTACTTATGACCTTCAGGTTATGCGCTGCGCTTTCGAAATTGGAGTTTCACAAATAGATACTATCTAGCAAGAAAAAAAGTATAAACTGCGATTGTAATTTAATGGAGGTTTTTAATGATGGCTGACGGCATTAAAATACATGAAATAAAAAGACATACTTTCATATCATTTCTTGTTGCCGTTATTTGTTTAATCATCGGCCTTCAATATATTGGAGCGGCAGAAACCCGTGAGGTGGGCGTTATTGCCGTTGTTTTAGGTGTGCTAGTGGCAATTGCGGCTATCTACATGTTTTTTACGCCGATGATTATCCTAGGTGATGATTCGATATATTTCCGATCCGGAAATGTTGCAAAAAAAGAGATTTCGTATTCAGAGATAGCATCATGGACGTTACAGGGAGATAAGCATCTGATATTTAAATTAAAAAGCGACAAAGAAGAAACAGATGCAGAAAAAAAGAAAAATACTATCATCATCAATTATTGCAATTTAGATAAAAAAAATCAGAAAATATTTATAGATCAATTGAATAAAAAGGGCATTGAACAAGTTATCATTGTCGAACCTAACAAAAAGTAACTAAAAAATATATATTGCAATATTTACTTTAAGACTTTTTTTACAAAAGAATTGTTCAACTTTAATATAATCACAAAGTAATGAAGTAATAAGGTGCAATTTAAATGGACATTGTGGCTTGAAAACCCCCAATTCGCTTCTCTTGCATACCACTTCGCTTTCTTTGGCCAACTTTGTTGGCAGCGTCGTCGGCTTCCTAAACGTATAACCTGAAGGTCACGGGTTAGTAATACACTGGATACCTGCCCGGTGCATGCCGGTTGGCCTCCTCCTTGCCGATATCTGATCATTTGAAAGCGAAATGGTATTAAATGAAAAGGGATAAATTCTAAGTGGAGCATCATGATTAATTTGTTGTCAGCAAAACAATTCAATGGTAGGAATAATTATAAGACAAATTATTGTGAGTGTTGATGAATGGGGAAAATGTTTAAACGTCCCTGGGGGTATTATGAAGTTCTGTCCGACGCCCCTGACCACAAAGTAAAGAGAATAGTTATTGAACCGGAAGGCCGTCTCAGCCTGCAAAGCCATAAATTGCGTCACGAACACTGGTTTGTTGTTTCCGGAACAGGAAAAGCTATTATAGACAGTAAAGATTATCCGCTCAGCACCGGCTGTGTGGTAGATATACCTGCGAGTACCAAACATCGTGTGCAAAATTCTTCCGAGGAAAAACTGGTAATCATTGAAGTCCAAACCGGCAAATATTTTGGTGAAGACGACATCGAACGGTTTGAAGACAATTACGGAAGGGTTTGATCCGAGCCTAAAATTTCGTGTACAGCCAGCAAGAAAATCTTTCCTTCAAGTGGCATATACGCTAATTGAAACGAAAACAAAATAAATTCCCCTCCCTATGACGGGACGGGATTGGTGGAGGGTGGACGACAATATTATAGTGATTATTAATTTTTCACCCCTACTTTTACCCTTCCCCCTACATTCTCCGGGCAGACCGTCGCAGGGTAAGGGATGAGCGCAACTCTCTTATTTTTCTAAATTCTTTTTCCG
This sequence comes from Syntrophaceae bacterium, assembly GCA_003142535.1. GTDB lineage: Bacteria > Desulfobacterota > Syntrophia > Syntrophales > Smithellaceae > Fen-1166. The sequence goes on along the minus strand of PLMQ01000067.1, from coordinate 7,587 downwards.
TAATAATATCTTTCTGCTTTTGTTTTTTCGCGGTATCTCTTTCGACAAAAATCTTCTTGCCGGTGAATGGGTCAAACTCCGTCCAATACATTAAGCCCGAATATGTGGAAGGCAGCGGGGTAAAAATCTGCACTTGCTGCGGGTTGATCTTCAGCTCCCGGGAAGTGAACGATTTAAGCGCGTGCATATCTTGTTCAGTGCAACCCGGATGTGCGGCTATGAAATAATAAGTAAGAAATTGTTTATGGCCGGATGCCAAACTTAGTTTTTCGAACATATTTTTGAATGTCAGTAAAGATTCAATTGCCGGTTTGCCCATTAACGCTAAGATATTGCCGCTGGTATGTTCCGGCGCTATTTTAAGCTGACCGGATACGTGGTGCTTCACCAGTTCCTGCATGTAGCTTGGGCAATATTTTTTATCATTAAGCAGCAAATCATACCTGATGCCCGAAGCCACGAACACTTTCTTGATACCCTCTATCAGGCGTAAGCGGCGCAGCAAATTGATTTGACGGCTGTGGTCGGTTTTTAAATTGCTGCAGATGCGGGGATAAAGACACCGTTTGCTTTTGCAGGAGCCGTGCGTTTGTTTGCGGTTGCATTCAATGCCATACATGTTTGCCGTTCCGCCGCCTATATCAAGGATATATCCTTTAAAATCTGGCAAGGTTGCTAACATCTGCGCTTCGGTTATTATTGATTTTTCCGAGCGCGAAATAACCGTTCTTCCTTCATGCACACCAATAGAGCAGAAGTTGCATTCGCCGAAGCAGCCGCGATGCGAGTTAATGGAAAATTTGATTGTATCGAGTGCCTTGACTTTGCCTGTTGCATTGTAAAAAGGATGAACGTCACGCGTAAAATCCAAAGCATAAATCTTGTCTAGTTCCTCAACCGTGAGATGGGGCTGGGGTGGATTATGAATAAGGTATCGCGGACCATGCGGCTGAAATAAACCGCGGGCAGTCAGCGGATCGTTGTTTTGGTAAAAAGTATTGAACATTTGGGTAAAGGCATTTTTATCGGCAACAACTTTTTCGTAGGGAGGTAATTTCAAATAATCTGCGGGCGGCTGTGAATCAATATAACAGGTGCCGCGAATATCTTTTATACCGCGGCCATTTTGCAATTTCTGCGCCAGTTCAAGAATAGCTTTTTCCGCCATACCATAGACAAGCACATCGGCGCGTGTATCAAAGAGGATGGAGCGGCGAATGGAGTCCGACCAGAAATCATAATGAGCGATACGTCGCAGACTGGCTTCAACGCCGCCGAGTACCAACGGTTTGGTATTTTTAAAATGTTGACGAATAAGATTAGCGTAAACTACCAAAGCACGATCCGGACGGCGGTTATTTTTCCCCCCGGCGGTTAAATCATCGCTGAGCCTTTTCTTTTTTATGGCGGTGTAGTTGGCGACCATCGAATCCATGCAGCCGCCGGTGATTCCCCAAAATAATTCCGGTTCTCCCAGCCGGGAAATATCAGCCGCGGTGTGCCAATCAGGCTGGGCAATAATTCCCACGCGAAAGCCGGCATTCAGAAGAACGTGACCGATAACCGCAACGCCTATGAAAGGGCTGTCAATGTAAGCGTCTCCGGTAACAAGAATGATATCGAGCTTAGCCCATTTTAATTTTTTTAATTCCGCGCTGGTTGTAGGAAGGAACATTATTGTGAAACTCCAATTCTGAAAGCGTAGCGCGTCGGAATTGGTAAGTTGAACAATCCCGCGCAGCGGAAGGAATACCCCGAAGCGAGCTTAGGAATAAGTTTCCAAAACTTGCTTTAGGGCTCCTGTGGCTTTTTCAAATTATCCTGGAATACGTTTCTGAATTTCTTCAGTTTGGGATTAATGACAATTTGACAATAAGCCTGTTCTGGATTTCGCTCGAAATAGTTTTGATGATAATCTTCGGCGCGATAAAAGGATGGAAAACTGATATAAATAATATTCTTTATCATAATATTGAATTAGTCGTTCACTCTAAATAATTCCGGCCTGCCTTAATCCTAAAATAAGCGCAGCAATGATTAAAAGCAGAGAAAAACGCCCCAGCCAGCGGTGAAATGTTTTGATTGTCTGCAAATTAGTCCTTGCCTGAAACTGATAAAATCCGAGAAACAGTGAAATGCCGGTTAATACAAAAGCAAAGAGGCCGACAATCTGATGGATTCCGTCAAGATGCTCGCCGCCGCTTGTGTAAACAAACAGGAAAGCGCAAACAACGCCTGTAAATAATGCTATAAAGCCGGCAGAGTTGAATAATTTATGAATTTTCAGCCAATTAGGTTTATGGCGGAAAAAGGTAGCCGTACTGATACCTGTCAGCAGACAAAGCGTTGCCAGGAACATTAACAATTTATGAAAGAAAAATAACATTATTAATTTTTCTCCGTGTCCCGATGAATCCGGCAGCGCCAAATGGTTTGGGCAAAGAAATATCTGCAAAAATTTATAGCGTCAATTCCGTTCCTTGCGCGACAGCAAAGCATTCGAGATTTGTACCACGCCTCGCGATTATTTCCCGGCAGTCATCTACCATTGCATCAATTTCCGCATCAAACCTTTCCTGATTGTGGTGAAAGAGCCCTATTTTTTTTACTCCGGCTTCCATAGCCAGTTTCAAGGCGTCTTTGTAAACAGAATGTCCCCAACCACGCGTCTTTTTGTATTCCTCTTCATTGTATTCGGCATCGTGTATAAGCAAGTCTGCTCCGCGGCAAAAATCGAGATAGGTCTCATAATTATAGCCGCCTTCGTGTCGAAAGCCCAATTCATTGTCTGTGAGAAACACAAAGCATTTCCCGTTTTCCTTAAATTTATAACCGCTTCCCTGGTTGGGATGACTAAGGGCAATAGGCGTTATCATCATCGAACCTAACTGATAAGACTCAATGCATGTGTTCTGATACGATATATTCGCGCGGAGAGCATCGAAATTGACAGGAAAATTAGGTGGCGCCATGGTTCGGGATAACATTTCCTTTAAGGACGTTTGAGCAAGCAGGCAGCCCCAGATATTAATCTTGGTTTTGCTTGAATATATGGGTTTAAAAAAAGGGAACCCCAGGATATGATCCCAATGGGCATGAGTCAATAAAATAGTAAAGTCATGACGATTCTCCTTCAGTAGAAAATTACCCAGTTCGCGAATGCCGGAACCGGCATCAACTATGAGAATTTCATCAGTTTTAGTCCGAATTTCGAGACACGTCGTGTTACCGCCGTAATGAAGATATTGTCTGCCCGAAACAGGGATAGAGCCTCTGGCGCCCCAGCAACGAATAAACATTATTTTTCCCTCGGGTTTAAGATAATATAGAATATGTTTTTTATCAAGCAAGATATAAAATCGGCTGTAGTAAAAAATAGTTAAAAATATTAGTTATGAGTCTTGTTATAATGTGAAAAGTCCTTATAATGAAATATTATGGAAATGATTTCCGAAGGAGGTCGATCAGATGAAAAGTATTAAGATAAAAGGTATGAGTTGCGGACATTGCGTTATGGCGGTAACAAAAGCGCTTAGCGCCATTGAAGGCATAAAAGATGTTAAAGTTGATTTAAAAAACGCGGAAGCCACATTCAATGAAGTAAAGACAGTAGACCCGCAGGTAATTGCCGCGGCTGTAAAGAAAGCAGGTTTTGAAGTTGTCTGAGAAAGTAAATTTTGACATTCGCGGAATGACCTGTGCCGCCTGTGTGCGGCGTCTGGAAGAAGGTTTGAATCAAACGCCCGGCGTGCGGACGGCAACGGTTAATTTTGCCACAGAAAAAGCCGGAGTGGAATATGAAGCAGATATTGTAGATATAAATACCCTGCAAAATAAAGTCCTTGCTCTTGGTTATGAGGCTTTTGTTAATACTGAAAACACAGATTCGGGTAAAGAGAAGGTAACTATTTCTGTCGGCGGAATGACTTGTGCGGCCTGTGTGCTGCGCGTCGAAAACGCGTTGAAAGAAGTGGCAGGGGTTATAGATGCCAATGTCAATTTCGCCACGAATCGCGCCACAGTGATTCACACAACCCCATGGGGAGGATTGGCGGCTCTCGAAAAAGCCATCATCGAACATGGTTATCAATATTTAGGTGAAATTAAAGATTCTTTCGCTGATCCGGCGGAAGCCGCCCGTATCCGTGACCTTGCCGAATTGAAGTTAAAAGTAACCTGCGGCGCGATCTTAAGTATTATTATCTTCTTTGGTTCCATGCAGCACTGGTTTAGCTTTCTGCAGGGCATTCCCCAGAAAATCATGTTCTATGCCATGTTTGTGTTAACGGTTCCGGCAGTTTTCTGGGTTGGCAGCCGGTTTTTTATCGGAGCAATAAAAGCGGCGCGGCAGAAAACTTCGGATATGAATACGCTTGTTGCGGTCGGCGCTCTGTCCGCGTATCTCTACTCGGCGGCGGCTACCTTCTTCCCCCATTATTTTATGACCGCCGGTGTGATGCCGCATGTTTATTATGACGGCGCGGCAATGATTGTGACGCTGATTCTGGTGGGCAGGCTGCTGGAGGCAAAGGCTAAGGGTAAAACGTCGTCGGCAATTAAAAAACTCATGGGGCTTAAACCAAAAACAGCGCATCTATTACGGGATGGCTTGGAGATTGACGTTCCCATAGAAGAGGTAAAAAAAGATGATATTTTAATTGTGAAGCCCGGCGAAAGCATACCCGTTGATGGAGTGATTATTTCCGGTTCTTCGGATGTGGATGAATCAATGCTGACCGGCGAAAGCATGCCGGTGACTAAAGAAACAGGTGGAAAAGTATTTGCGGCGACGATCAATAAAACAGGCAGTTTCACTTTTCGGGCGACATCTGTAGGTACGCAAACTGCGCTGGCGCAGATCATCCGGCTGGTGGAAGAGGCACAAGGCTCCAAAGCGCCTATTCAGCGGCTGGCGGATAAAGTTGCCTCTGTTTTTGTTCCGGTTGTTTTTGTTATAGCTTTAATTACGTTTGCCATATGGTATTTTTTCCCTACCGACAGTAATTTCAGCCGCGCCTTGATTAATTTCGTCTCCGTGCTGGTGATTGCCTGTCCTTGTGCGTTGGGCTTGGCCACTCCCACGGCAGTTATGGTGGGGACGGGATTGGGTGCTCAAAGCGGTATTTTAATCAAAGGCGGTGAAGTTTTAGAAAAAGTGCATAAATTAACAATGGTTGTTTTTGATAAGACCGGGACGCTAACTCGCGGCGAACCCGAAGTGACGGACATTGTTGCCGCCGGAGGAAAATCGCCGGAGGTGACACTTTTGTATGCCGCCGCGTTGGAAAAACATTCCGAACATCCTTTGGCTAAAGCGATACTTAAAAGAGCGCAAATTTTGGAAATAAATCTGCCGCCGGTGCAAGATTTTTCCGCCTTATCCGGTATGGGGGCAAAGGCGCTGGTGGAGGGGAAGGTGTGTTTAATCGGTAATAAGACACTGTTGGAAAAAGAAAACATATCCACCGCCCGCTGGCAAGAAACTGCGGTAAAGCTTTCCGGGCAAGGGAAAACAGTTGTTTATGTTGCCGCCGAGCAGGAGATTGTCGGAATTATTGCATTGGCCGATGTGCCCAAAGAGTCCGCCGCAGAGGCAGTGGCGAGCTTAAAAAAAATGGGCTTGAAAGTGGCTATAGTGACCGGAGATAATGCGGGAACGGCAAGGGCGATTGCGGAAAAACTGGGCATGGACAAGGTTTTGGCGGGAGTTCTTCCGGCGGCCAAAGCTAAGGAAATAAAAAAGCTGCAGGAGCAGGGGGAAATAGTCGCCATGGTGGGCGACGGCATTAATGATGCGCCGGCATTGGCCTCTGCAGATATCGGTATTGCCATCGGTGCAGGTTCTGATGCGGCGATAGAGGCAAGTGACATAACTTTAATTCGTGATGACTTGATGGGCGTGCCTGACGCCATCGGCTTATCCCAGGCTACAATGAGAGTAATAAAACAAAATTTGTTCTGGGCATTCTTATATAATGTTATCGGGATTCCCATTGCTGCGGGGGCTTTATATCCATTTTTCGGCATTTTATTGAATCCGGAATTTGCTGCCGCGGCAATGGCTTTGAGTTCGGTATCGGTCGTGAGCAATTCTTTGCGTTTGCGCCGGATTTGGAAAAAGGTTAGCAATTGAATCCGGCAAATCGGATGGGGTTTCATTATGTTCTCACATACTAATACCATTTCTAAATCAAAGATGATATCGAGGCGACGCAGGTCCGCGGCGGCGGATTGAGGAAGCCGACGACACCCCAGGCACTTGTGACCTTCAGGTTATGCGCCGGGCTGCGCAGCCAATAAAGATAGCGCTTTGATTTAAAATTGAAATAACTGATTCGAAAAAGCATTATTGCTTCAGGCTGATTCACTCTTTCCTAAAAAGATATTTGAATATTAGGAATAATGTTGTTTTTCCTTTGTCAGAGATACATCATTATCGGCATAAGGTTATCAGATAACGTGAATTGAATTAATGGCTTTTTACTTTAAAAGTCGGCAGCCGATTTCATTCATACGGATGTCGAAAATGAGGTCAGCGCTTTTTTTCGCACTCCGGCAAGCTTGTCCTTTTTTTAGATTCATGGCCGTCTAGAACCCGATAAATTTTTAGCTTATCAAAATGAGGCTTTATCTCGCATATACGGACATTAGCAACGTCAAGGCAGGACTTCGCTGCCTGCGCGGTAGTTTCACTAATTAAAATTTCGTTGGGCCAGTCCTTGCAAATTGATTGTATCTTGAAGACAAAATTGACGGCATCTCCAATTACCGTATAATCCATCTTCTTTTCAAACCCGATGTTGCCTACGACTACCTCACCTGTATGGATACCCAGACCCATTAACAGCGTCTCGTCAAATTTATCTTGGCAATAGTCATTCACCGCTACCATGGCTTTCTGCATTTCCAGGGCAGCTATGACCGCATTATCCGCATCGTAGGTACTGGAGACAGGCGCTCCAAAAAGCGCCAAAAATCCGTCACCAAGATATTTATCAACAATCCCGTGATGCTTAAAAACAATCTCCCCCATCGTCGAAAAGAAATAGTTCAGCATATCTACCGTCTTCCGGGGGCCAATCTTTCTGGAAAGAGCAGAAAATTCACGTATATCGATATTTAAGATTGTCAACATCTTAAACTCTTCCAATATAGGCATCTCCTTGTCTGTCCCTAAAATAATCTTATCGACCACTTCCTGGGGAACAAACTTCTGAAAGACGTTTCGAATTCCCCTTTCCTTTTCCGCCATGGCCACCGTTTCTGAGTAAAGTCTCGCATTCTCCAGGGCAATGCTCACCGATGTGGCGATTGACTGGAGCAATTGCTCGTCTGCTGTATTGAATTCCCCTTCCATCTTATTGAGAATTTCAATGACTCCAATTACCCGGCCTTGAGAGATCATCGGTACAGAGAGAATCGATTGCGTGTGAAATCCTGTTTCTTGATCGACGGCTGTCGAAAAATGCGGATTCTTCAGGGCGTCGTTCAACAGAACGGTTACACCGCGGTCCGATACATACCCGGCAATTCCCTCCCCCCTTTTCAATCGTATCCTTTTCAGCTTTTCCATATCCAAGTGGAAAG
>PLMQ01000031.1 GCA_003142535.1 Syntrophaceae bacterium | reverse complement strand
AAAACAACATTACAGGAAGTAATCGATTTTTTAGCTTACATAAGTTGATAGACAAGAAACGCCCGCCACTCTGATATTCAGGAACCGAGGGTTTGTTGTTAGGCTGATTTGACCGGAACGTTAGTTTCTTTCGGATGAAACACTTTTTCCGGCAGGAGAAGGGAAAAAACGATAAATTCCGCTCTGCTGCCCTTGACAGCAGATACACCCGTAAATATATTAGTCGCGCTCTAAATAAGGTTATTTCAAGGGATTTGTGAACCGTAAGTATGGAAGATCACATAATAAAAATATTTAAAGAAAGCAATCGCGTCAAAGAAGCTTTTATTAATGAAAACCTGAGCAAGCTGGTCAGTGTGGTGGAAGCGATAATCGCCGGGCTGAAAGCGGGCAACAAAATCCTGATTTTTGGCAACGGTGGTTCGGCCGCGGATGCCCAGCATTTGGCCGCTGAATTTATAAACCGCTTTGTAATTGAGAGGCCTCCGCTCCCGGCCATAGCCCTGACTACGGACAGCTCCGTTCTTACAAGTATCGGCAATGATTATGATTTTTCGGAAGTGTTCAGCAAACAAATACGGGCAATCGGCCAGGCCGGAGACATTGCCTGGGGAATCAGTACCAGCGGTAATTCCTCTAATGTTTTAAAGGCGCTGGAAATGGCCAAAAAGATGGGATTGGTTACGGTAGCTTTTACGGGCAAGGATGGAGGGAGCATTGCCAAAATTGCCGATTTTGCGGTTAATGTTTCTTCTTCCGTTACAGCGCGTATTCAGGAAGCTCATATTACCGCCGGTCATGCCATTTGCGAGCTGGTAGATATTAAGCTTTTTCAGAAACCGGATTTGAAATAATAAGTAATAAATAGAGGTTATAGTGAAAAAACAAAAACATGAACATCATGAACATATTGCTAAACAACAGCAGCATTCAGAGCCGCAAACTCCAGCGGAGGAAACAGCTGCGGTCGAATCAGCTCAGCAAAACATTGATCTAAAAGTAATGCTCGAAGAAAAGGAAAAAGAGGTTGCGGACAATTACGATAAGTATCTGCGTGCCGTTGCGGAATTGGATAATTACAAGAAACGCGCGGCTAAAGAGAGGCTCGATATTCTTAAATATGGCAAGGAAGATGTGATCAAAGATATATTGCCGTTTATTGATTCGCTGGACCGGGCTTTGGAACACGCTGAAGGCAATACGGACATAAATGCTTTTAAAGAAGGATTAAAATTAATTCAAGATCAGCTTTTAGGCAGCCTCAAAAAGCACGGTGTGGAAAGGATTGAATGTGCCGGGCAGGAATTTGATCCCAACTTTCACGAAGCGATGATGCAGGTGGATAGCCAACAGCATGAAGATAACAAAGTTATCAATGAGTATGAAAGAGGTTATCTCTTGAATGGCAGGCTATTACGTCCATCAAAAGTTTCTGTCTGTAAAAAGATAAATAAAGAAAATAATATATGTGAAAAAACTGTGGAGAATGGAGAATAAGGAGGACAAAATGGGAAAAATAATCGGAATTGATTTAGGAACAACTAACTCGTGTGTCGCGATAATGGAAGGGGGAGATCCTGTTGTTATAACGAATCAGGAAGGTAACCGTACCACGCCTTCTATCGTAGCGATTACCGAAAGCGGCGAGAGGCTGGTCGGGCAGGTGGCCAAAAGACAAGCTATCACGAATTCGGAAAATACTATCTATGCTGTTAAAAGGCTGATTGGAAGGAAATTCAATTCGAAAGAAGTTCAGTACGATATCAAAATTATTCCCTACAAGATAACGGAAGCTTCGAACAACGATGCTCAGGTTACCGTGAGGGGTAAAAATTATTCACCCGCCGAAATATCGGCGATGATTTTAACTAAGATGAAACAAACCGCGGAAGATTATCTGGGTGAAAAAGTAACTGATGCCGTTATAACAACCCCGGCTTATTTTAATGACTCGCAGCGCCAGGCGACCAAAGACGCGGGACGTATTGCCGGTTTGAACGTACTGCGCATCATCAACGAACCTACTGCAGCAGCGCTGGCTTATGGTCTGGACAAAAAGAAAGACGAAAAAATTGCCGTTTTCGATTTGGGTGGCGGAACTTTTGATATATCTGTCTTGGAATTGGGTGAAGGCGTATTTGAAGTCAAATCCACTAACGGTGATACGCATTTAGGCGGTGAAGATTTTGATCAGCGGGTGATGGATTATCTCGTGGCTGAATTTAAAAAAGATCAGGGTATTGATTTGCGGTCCGATAAAATGGCTTTGCAACGCTTGAAAGAAGCGGCGGAAAAGGCCAAGATGGAGCTTTCCACGGCAATGGAAACCGACGTTAATTTGCCGTTTATTACGGCTGATGCGTCCGGACCCAAGCATATGAATATTAAATTAACCAGGGCGAAACTGGAATCTCTGGTGGAAGAATTAATAGAAAAGGTTGTTGAGCCCTGTCGCACCGCGATTAAAGACGCCAATTTATCCACCAAGGATATTGATGAGGTAATCCTTGTCGGCGGTATGACCAGAATGCCCCGCGTGCAACAGAAGGTAAAAGAGATTTTCGGTAAGGAACCGCACAAGGGCGTGAATCCGGACGAAGTTGTGGCAGTGGGCGCCGCCATTCAGGGCGGAGTTTTGGCCGGAGATGTCAAAGATGTTCTGCTGCTCGATGTTACTCCGCTTTCTCTGGGAATTGAAACTCTGGGCGGTGTAATGACCAGACTAATTGAAAAGAACACTACGATTCCCTGCAAGAAAAGCCAGATATTCTCTACGGCTGCTGATAATCAGCCCGCGGTGAGCATTCATGTTCTGCAGGGTGAACGCCAGATGGCGGCAGACAACAGAACTCTTGGACGATTCGAGCTGGTGGGAATTCCTCCGGCACCACGCGGCGTACCGCAAGTCGAAGTCGCTTTTGATATTGATGCCAATGGTATTGTTCATGTCCATGCTAAAGATCTCGGCACCGGCAAGGAACAGAGCATCAAAATCACGGCTTCCAGCGGTTTGTCCGAAGCGGAAATTCAAAAATTGGTACGCGATGCCGAAGCCCATGCCGAGGAGGATAAAAAGCGTAAAGAATTAATTGAAGCCAGAAACCAGGCCGATTCAATGGTTTACAGTGTCGAAAAAAACATCAAGGAATTCGGCGATAAGGTTGATGCGGCGGAAAAAGCCAAAATTGAAGAAGCGATAACTAAAACGAAAAAAGCTCTGGAAGGCGATGATCTTGACGCTATCAAAAAGGCGCAGGATGAATTGATGAATGTTTCGCATAAACTGGCGGAAGCTATGTATGCCAAGACAGCCGGCGGACAGGGCGGTGGTCCGCAAGCAGGTGGTCCTCAGGCCGGTGCCGGTGGCGCTTCTCAGCAGGCGGGCGGACAACAGGCATCAGGCAAGAAGGATGATGATGTAGTTGATGCCGATTTTGAAGAAGTAAAATAAAAATTATATAATCAAAAAGCCCGAAGTTTAGAATCGACTTCGGGCTTTTTGATATCGGCGGTATAAAACGAGATCTTTGTAAAACTGTATAAAACCTGCAATTATGTCATTCCGGTGAAAACCGGAATCCAGCATTATCAAGTATTTCCTAGATTCCGGGTCAAGCCCGGAATGACGAATAGAGGAGTTTTGCAGAGGTCTTAAAATATGCAGAAAACTAAGAAAATGACTATTAATCGCAATTTATTGTTGAAGCTATTAATACTTTTTATTTGTTTTAATGGATTTATTCCGGAAAGCATTTTATATTCTTCAGCGTACGCGACGGAAAGAAAAACAATATCAGCAGGTGATTCTTCTGCCTGCCCGGCTGTTCTGTTAAAGAATCAGGAATATTTTCCCGCCCTGATAAATGCGATTGACGAAGCTAAAAGCGAAATAATCATGTCTTTCTTTTTATTTAAAGCTGGAGTACATAATAGCAGTTATCCCGATAGGCTTTTGGCTCGTCTGGCCGGGGCTGTACAACGGGGTGTAAAGGTTATGGTGATTCTGGAAAATTCCGGCGGGCATGATCGCTCCCTTGATGCGGAAAACGGACAAACGAAAGAACTTCTTGTAAAAAACGGAGTGGAAGTTTATTTAGATTCACCGCGGAAAACGACACATACCAAACTTATCGTTATTGACCAGAGGTTTATTTTGTTAGGCAGCCATAATTTGACACAATCAGCCCTGAAGCATAATAACGAAATTTCTATTTTGCTGGATAATCCCGATTTAGCCAGAGAAGCGCGTACGTATATGCAAAAAATTATAAAGGAGGCAAAATGAACTTTCACCGAATGTTTGCCGGGATTTTCTTTTTATTGCTGATAGTCTTTGTTATAAGTTGCGCCAAAACGACTGTTGTAACTGAAAAACCTGCTCCACCTCCGCCGGCTCTGGAAGTAAAACCTCTGGAAGTAAAACCTCCGGAAATTAAACCACCGGAAGAAAAACCTCCCGTATTTCAATTTCCTGTAGGATTGCCTGACCACAACGCTATAGGTTGTGTGCTTCCTCTATCCGGCAGGTATGGAGAATCCGGTAAAAAAGCTCTGGATGCAATTTTACTCGCTGCGGGAATATTTGATGAAAAGGGCAGGACACCGTGGAAAATTATTGCTGAAGATTCCCACGGGACACCGGAAGGTGCAAAAACTGCCGTGGCTAATTTGGCCAAAACACAAAATGTTATTGCCATTATTGCCATTGCGGGAATGGTGGAAGCTCTTGATGCCGCCCGTGAAGCGGATAATCAGAGAGTACCGTTAATTATTATTACGGCTAAAGATGGAATAACCAGCGGCAGTGAGTATGTCTTTCAGCATTTCCTGACGCCTTCACAACAAATTAAAGCTCTGACCAAATACGCTTTGAAAAATTTGAATTGTGCGATCTTTTCCATTCTATATCCCAAAGATGATTATGGGGTGGAAATGGTAAAAATTTTCCGTGAAGAAGTAGCGCAAATGGGCGGCAAAGTGGAAAGGGCGATTCCTTACAGCAAAACACAGACTGATTTTACGGAGGAGATAAATAAAGTAACCAGAAATGCTGTCAGCGCGGCAAAAAAAGCAAACGCCAATAATCCGGAAAAGAAAGTCCATGTTTCCATTGATTTTGAAGCCCTATTTATTCCCGATTCCTATCAGCGGGTCAAAATGATCACTTCGCAACTGGCTTTTTATGATGTTAAGGGTATGTATCTTCTGGGAACAAGCATGTGGTATTCACCTGATCTGCTGAAGAAGGGTGGAGAATATCTGGAAGGGGCTATTTTTACCGAAAGCTTCTTTGTTAATAGTTTCTATCCGGAAGCAAACGATTTTGTAGATATTTATTATACGGCTTACAGCCGGGAGCCGGAGACCATCGAGGCACTGGCCTATGATACCGCCGGAATAATCATCGGCATTTTGGATGACAAAGAAATTAAAACACGCGGGCAATTTGCTGCCGCCCTGAAGAAAGTAGAGAATTACAAAGGTGCAACAGGTAATATATCTTTTGATGCCGATAGAGTAGCCCAGAAAACTGCTTTTATCCTCAGAGTTAAGAACGGAAAGTTAGAACAAGTAAAGTAGTAGTAAAAAAAAGTGGTTCATCAGTTATAAAGTTTGAAAACTTAACAGAATCAATCATCAGATGATTATGCTCCGAAAAGCTTTTTACCTTCAGTCTATCTACCTGCGTAGCGGCAAAGGATACAAATTATAAAATGCGTTTTTTACTGACAAATGATGATGGGATTTATGCCCGTGGTTTGAGTGCTCTTTATGAAGAGCTGTCCGCTGAGGCGGATTGTCTCGTTGTTGCGCCGGAAATTGAACAAAGCGCCGTGGGACACGCTATCACAATTTCCCGTCCGCTGATGGTGCGGCGTGCCACAAAAAACGGAAAATTTTTAGGTTATGCCGTTTGCGGAACTCCGGCGGATTGCGTCAAAATTGGAATAAAAGAATTGTCCGATAAACCGGTAGACCTGGTCGTATCGGGAATCAATCGCGGCTCTAATGCCGGCATCAACGTTATTTATTCCGGTACGGTTTCAGCCGCAACCGAAGCCGTGTTCATGGGTATTCCTGCTCTGGCAATTTCCCTGGATAGCCATAAGGAAGCTGATTATACATATGCTGCGCAATTTGCCCATAAGATGGTGCAGGTGATGATGAAAAATCCGGAACTGAATAATTCCGCCATCAATGTCAATGTTCCCGCTCTTCCTCCGGAAGAAATTAAAGGTGTAGTCGTTGTCAAGCAGGGGAAGGGTAACATTATGGAGAGTTTTGAGAAACGCATTGATCCCCGGGAAAATATTTATTACTGGATTTCCGGAGAATCGCAGGCGGGGAAGGAAGCAAAAGATACAGACGTTGGAGCCCTGGCTCAGGGCTTTATAACGATTACGCCTATTCAAAGTGATCTGACCAGATACGATTTGCTCGATGATCTGAAAAAAATAATGACGAAACGATCTATAATATAATTGCCGCTATGGTTTCTTTAGAGTGTCGTGAGTACCAACTCGACGCATAATGTAAATATCGCCTTCAATTTGAAACGTAAAACGATATGAAGCAGTGACTCTGCCTTCCCAAATGTTCCGTGGATCATTCATTTTTTTGATATTTAACGACGGATGCCGTTGGTTAGACAAAAGCAACTCTAACTGCTTGTCTACTGTTTCCTGTAGGCTTTGAGGCAGGTTGTGATAGTCCCTGATAAAAGTTTTGGTAAAGGATAACTTCATTTGGCAGTTTTTAGAGCATTAAGTCCATCAGCAATGTTTTCAAACGGGCCCAACACATCGCCTTTGGCAATATCATTGTCGGCGGCTATTTCACCTTCCTGCCACTCTTTGCTATAAAAATAAGCTTGATCGGGATGAATTAATTTTACAGGTTTCAACACAAGCTCGCCATCGTGCTTTTCTACTTCCATGTAGTCGCCAACAGCAATATGAAGATATTTGCGCAAGCTATTAGGCAATGTAATCTGAAAATTTTGTTTTACTTTAATTAATGGCATTTGTTTACCTATACATTTTCTATAAATCTATTAAATTATAAAATATATAAAATTACAAATTTATAATATCATTTCTTTTAGCAATGTCAAGATAATTAAACGAGTATTGAATCATCGGTAATTATTTGATTTTCGGCGAGTCACAAGCGGCGCCGGAAGCAAAAGATACGGATGTCGCTGCTCTGGCTCAGGGCTTTATTGTGAAACTCCAATTCCGAAAGCGAAGCGCAACGGAATTGGTAAGTTGAACAATCCCGCAAAGCGGAGGCTATAATACCCCGCAGCTTGCTTTGGGGTTCATACCCGTGATAACGATTACTCCAATTCAAAGTGATCTGACCAGATACGATTTGCTTGATGATCTGAAAAAAATAATGACGGCACGATCTATATAATATTAATGTGTAAGTAAAACAGGGATTGGACTTCTAGTTTAGCTAACGTTGGTCAACGGCAGCCTTGATTTAGAATTGGAATAAGATATTCAAAGCGTTACTCGGACGAAAGACGCGCGATCACACCACAAGCTATAGCCATCCTAATATTTTGGGGCAAAGTTCGCTGCGGCTGTGAACACCGATTTTTTGAAAGATTCCCTTCAAATGATCTTTTACGGTATATTCTGTGATGAAGAGCTTTTCGGCAATTTCCCGGTTGGAATGTCCCGTGACGGCTAAAAGAGCGGTTTCTTCCTGTCTGCGGCTCAGGTTGTAATTCTTTAGGCTCGCTTGAATGCATACGGAATCAGGCTGTGGTTCCAGCAGAATGATTTTCAAGGGAGGGTTATGATGGGTTAAATTTGTTTTGACGCGGTAGCAGCTTGTTTCCGTATGGAAATAGGCCGGTTCATAGCCGGCGATGGCATCAAGAAGATCTTTTACCGGCCGTCCGTTTATAGCGCGCCTTGCCTCGTCATTAATAAAAATTGGATGTGGTTGTTGCCGGTGATGACCGCGTATTAAGATCACACCCACACCCGTTCCCGCAATTGCGGTTAATGATTCAAATAAAATATTATTCTGCCGCGCCTCTTCGGCCCGGTTGCGTTTAGTAATATCGGTAATAACCGTCAACATGAAATCATCTTTCCCCCTGTTGATTATGGACGAATTGAATAATTCAGAGATGAACTTATTGTTCTTGACTCTTACTTCCAACTCAATGTTTTGAGCATATCCTTTTTCTTTTATTGCATTAATAATCACCAATCTTTGTTCCGGCGTAATATGCCCTATTCCGACGGACGTCTGTCCGATCAGCTCTTGCCGACGCAGTCCCGTGATTTTTGTGAAAGCTTCATTTACTTCGATGTAAGTGCCATCCTCGATTTTACTGATAGCCATAGGATTCAGTGATTTACTGAAGAATTTATTGATCAGGTTTTTTGGGGGAATTATGGTCAAACTGCTATTCATAGCTATGCCTTATCAGAACAAAAGATATATACAGCTTCAGAAAGTCATGCAAATTGATAGCATAAATCATCAATATTGCAATGGATTTTTTTGTCAAAATCCCTCTCTTGAGGGATTGACAATTTTTCCTCCTCGTGGGCAATCTTCTACTAATTTCTTTAAAGTACATTAAAAGACGTAAGAGTCTTTTAAATTCATTTTATAAAGGGGTGAACCATGAAAAGTAAATTGTGCATGAGAAATAAGTTCTTTTCAGTTGGCATGATCATTATTTTGATGTTGTTTATTATCGCCTGTGGTGGAGGGGGTGGAGGTGATACCCCACCCGCACCTATTACTTACAATATTTCAGGTACAGTGAGCGGCGCTGTTGTTAACGGTGTAACAATTACCCTGACCGGCGCGGCAACAGCTTCTATAACAACTGACTCAAGCGGAGTTTACAGTTTCCCTGGCCTAGCGAACGGCAGCTATACCGTGACGCCCTCCCTTACGGGATATACGTTCACACCAACCAGTACAGCCGAAACTGTGAGCGGAGCAAATATTACCGGTACGAATTTTGTGGCGACAGCTGTCTCGATCGCATTTACCCAGGCCGATCTTACGGGAACGTGGCACTTATACGCGCTGAATACAAGCGACAGTGACAATGCCAGTTGGTGGCGTGCCATCTTCACGGTAGATTCCTCTGGGAATGTGACTTTTTTGTCTGGTCTTCACAGTGATGGAGACACAACTATACCGGCTCCAGGTACAGTGACGATGACGATTAATTCAAGCGGCGTAATAACTATAACTGGATCCGGGAATACCGGGGATCATTGGACGATGGCATCGAATAAGAAATTCATTGCCGGAACGACAACGAGCGGTGGTGGTGGAAGTGACAAAAACACCATATCGATCCTCCAGAAAGAAGTGCCGGGAACTACATACAGCAGCGCCGATGTACAGAACAAGTCTTTAGTTTACCATCATTTGATGGTTGGCACGGATAAAAAATGGATATATGGGGCAGAAACTACCAACGCGACCGGTACAATAACCAATACCAGTGAGACCACACCATCCGGTACTACGTCGTACGGGCCTACCGGGGTGACATTATCAGTGAATAGCAGTGGGATAGTCACGATGGATGGAGACATGGCAGCTTTCCAGGGATTTCTTTCGGCTGACAAGAAGACGATTGTGGGGACATGGAGGGCGGCTGATTCTTATCATTTGATGATCATCCAAGTTACCGGCCAGACTTACGCTGCGGGCCTACTACCTGCCGGAACTTGGGTCAGCCATATGCTTGCCACTGGCGTAGGTGTGGCTTTTTGGGCTCGTTTTACAGACACATGCACCGGCAGTGGCGTAATAACCTTTAGCGACTGGGTGGACAGTAACGGAGGATCTGCTCCTGCCGGTAGCCACACCGGCTCCATCAGTTCGTCGGGCACTGTAACCGTAGCCGAAAGTCCTTCGTTCCATGGGCAGGCGTCGGACGATGGGAAGTTTATGGTGGCTACACAGACAGTCACTACCGGCGCTTATTCGCTTCAGGTAAACACGCATTAGAAAAACCAGATAGGTTAAGGCCCCGCCCCTGCGGGGGCGGGGCCTTATTCCACGGCATAACGATATTTTTCTTATGGTTGAGCAGCTAAACAAAAAAATATAGTTTAAGGAAGAAATTAAATATGAGAAAATCCGGCAGCAGAATTCTCCAGATGATTTTGTTTGTGGCAATTATGACACTAATCGGGTGCGCTACTCAACAGGAGTATCAAAAGGCATTTGATAGTCAACATTCACTTACCCAAAATCAGTGCGCCTTCCCGCAGTCATCTGATAGTATTTTTATGATCGCCAAACAAGTATTTATTCAGCAAGGCTTCACTATTGAAAGCGCAGATTTAAAGTCCGGCATAATAAAAGCTGTACGAAATATGCAGGATAAGGAAAACCCCGAATATTCTTACAATATTCATGTATCAGCAGATATTTCAGAGGTGGCAGGTGTCCAATCAACTGTCTCTTTGGCGGCAAGCCAACAGACAATTCTCCATCGCGCTACTACTACCTGGTGGCACCTTCTTTGGATTTTACCGATTATTCCTACCGGAACCGAATATCAAACTTTGGTTGTTAATGAAGGGAATGTTACTGATCCAGGTTTTTATACCGATTTCTTTAATTCTTTAAAAGTCGCAGTGACAAAGCATGATTTGGCCGTCAAGGCTGCTGCGGCAAAGGCCGCTGAAAAGGCGGAGGCAAAGGCTGCGGCCGAAAAAGCAGAGACGGATAGAATAGCCGCAGAAAAAGCTAATGCTGAGAAATAGGTAACCGAGAAACCGATGAACAGTCAATAAATAATACGATAACAAGGAAAGAACATAGTTGATTAATGGTTGTCCTTATTTCAGTGCGATTGCTAAACGTGAAAAGGAGGAACAGATGAAAAGCATTAAATATTTGGTGGGTATTGGTATTGTATTAATATTTTTCGTAGCAGTCTTTCTAATCTCATGCGGAGGTGGTGGCGGTGGTGGCAGCGCCCCAAGTCCTCCAGCCACCTATAGCATCTCCGGATCTGTAACATTAAACAGCGCGGCTTTTCCGGGTGTTACCATAACATTAAGTGGTACAAGCTCTGGAACTACGACCACTGATGCCAGCGGGAACTATGCCTTCAGTGGCCTGGCAAATGGCGCTTATACAGTTACGCCGTCTCTGGCAGGCTATACCTTCAGTCCAACCAACATTTCCGTTACGATTAACAACAATAATTCATCGGGAAATAACTTCACAGCCGCCATCATAATATACCCGCGCTTTGCCTACGCAGCAAATGCCGATGACGGAACTATATCTATCTATACCGTCAATGCCGTAACAGGTCAATTGCGTCATAACGGCTATGTGGCTGCCGGGACTCTTCCTATCTCCGTCACGGTTGACCCCTCAGGGAGATTTGCCTATGCGGCAAATTTTGGTTCCAACAATATCTCGGTGTATACCATCAATCAGACCACCGGAGCCTTGACCGCTGTGGGAACGCCAGTGGCTGCCGGATCAACTCCTCGGTCCGTCACGGTTGACCCGTCCGGGAGATTCGCCTATGCGGCAAATGCGGGTTCTGGCACTATCTCGGTTTATACCATCAACCAGACCACCGGGGCATTGACCGCCGGAACGCCAGTGGCTACCGGAACGTATCCTTTCTCCGTCACGGTTGACCCCTCCGGGAGATTCGCCTATGCGACAAATAATAATGACAACACTATCTCGGCCTATACCATCAACCAGACCACCGGAGCCTTGACCGCTGTGGGAACGCCAGTGGCTGCCGGGTTGTATCCTCGGTCCGTCACGGTTGACCCGTCCGGGGGATTCGCCTATGCGGCAAATTATGGTTCCAACAATATCTCGGTGTATACCATCAACCAGACCACCGGGGCATTGACCGCGGGAACGCCAGTTGCTGCCGGGACTGAGCCTGAATCCGTCACGGTTGACCCCTCCGGGAGATTTGCCTATGCGGCAAATTATGGTTCCAACAACATTTCAGTCTATACCATCAACCAGACCACCGGGGCATTGACTGCGGGAACGCCAGTGGTTGCCGGGTCGGAGCCTTACTTCGTCACAGTTGACCCTTCCGGAAAATTTGCCTATGCGACAAATATGGGTTCTGACACTATCTCCGTCTATACCATCAACCAGGCCACCGGAGCATTGACACCAGCCGGGACTGTTTCTGCCCGCTCCGGGCCAGTTTCCCTGGCAATGGCCTCCGGTGCCATACCCGTCACCTATGTGCCGAAATTTGCCTATGCGGGAAATTATGGTTCCGGCAATATCTCGGTATATACCATCAATCAGACCACCGGGGCATTAACCGCTATGGGAACGCCAGTTGCTAACATAGCTTCGCCTTACTCCGTCACGGTTGACGCGTCCGGGAGATTCTTATATGCGGCAAATTATTATGCCAACAATATCTCGGCCTATACCATCAGCCAGACCACCGGGGCTTTGACCGCTGTGGGAACGCCAGTGGCAGCCGGGTCGTGGCCTCAATCCATCGCGGTTGACCCGTCCGGGAGATTCGCCTATGCGGCTAATTATAATTCCAATAATATCTCGGTGTATACCATCAACCAGGCTACAGGGGCATTGACCGCCGGAACGCCAATGGCTGCCGGAACCGGGCCTGTCTCCGTCGCTGTTGATCCGTCAGGGAGATTTGCTTATGCGGCTAATCATGATTCCAACAATATCTCGGTGTATACCATCAACCAGACTACAGGGGCATTGACCGCCGGAACGCCAATGGCTGCTGGTTCGGTGCCTGTCTCCGTCGCTGTTGACGCGTCAGGGAGATTTGTCTATGCGGCTAATTCGGGTGCCAACACTATCTCGGTTTATACCATCAATCCGACCACTGGGGCCTTGACCGCCGGAACGCCAGTGGCTACCGGGTCGTGGCCTACCTTCGTTACGGTTGACCCTTTAGGGAGATTTGCCTATGCGGCAAATCAGGGTTCCAACACTATCTCGGTCTATACCATCAACCAGACAACTGGGGCATTGACCGCCGGAACGCCAGTGGCTACTGGGTTGGCTGCGGGATTCATCTCGGTTGACCCGTCAGGGGAATTTGCCTATGCGGCTAATTCGGGTTCCAACACTATCTCGGTCTATACCATCAACCAGACCACCGGGGCCTTGACCGCCGGAACGCCGGTGGCTACCGGGTCGTGGCCTTACTCCGTCACGACCACCGGTACCATTCAGTAATCATCAGGGACAGCGGCCTATTCAGAAGCAGCAGCAAGCTCTTCCAATAGCCGCTGCCCCTGATACATAGTTTACCCTTCCTCTTTGCCCATGCGGGAAGGAAAAGTATTTAATTAGAAAAGAGTTATATAGGAGGCGAAACCATCTCTTGGTTTCAGTTCTGATTTGTCCGAAACAATTTTAAAATTTTCCAACTCCCTGTGGTCTATGCCACAGGGTAATACATTGGCTTTTGACGCCCTGCGGTCTCTGCCGCAGGGTAGTTCACGGAAATTATAATAACCACATTACAAGGAAGTAATTTACTATTCATCTTTAACACCTGCTGTAAAGATAACATCGTCCTGCAGCAAAAAATATCAATGTGTCAGCAAAACAGGGATCGGGCTTTTATTTATAATGTGAGTAGTGGTGCTGCCTAGAAGAAATTCCCGCCACCGTTTGTGCCCGTAAGCTCCCATTACAATTAATTCTACGGCTCCTTCTTCTATGAAGTTAAGAATTTCATCTCTTTCTTTGCCCGGCAGAATGATAACTTCACAATCGGTTCCCCGCAACTCGGCGGTTTCTTCAATCACGCTACGACGGACCACTGCCGCCTCGTTATCCTTTGAAATCAGTTCCACATTTCCGATAGTTGCATATAAACTAAAATTATAGCAGCAACGGTCATAAGAACCAATGTTGCAAATCCAAGAATGTTGGAAGTTTTTCCGTTTGTATTTTTTCCCATTATTTTTTTGTTGTTGGAAATGTGAAGAATGATTGCAATTAAAACAGGTGCAGTCAATCCATAAAGAATGGCTGAATAAATCAGCGCTTTAATTGGCGAAAGGCCAATGTAATTCAACGATAACCCCAGGATCAATGAAATGGCGATGATGGTATAAAATGCTTTTGCCTGGTGAAATTTTTTATCCAATCCTTCTTTCCAGCCAAATGTTTCAGTGATGATGTAAGAAAGTGAACCACTCAAAACGGGAATGGCTAAAAGTCCGGTGCCGATTACACCGAGAGCAAAAAGTAAATATGCTGCATTTCCCGCTAATGGTTTCAATGCCTGAGCTGCTTGTTCTACGGTGTCGATCTTATGAATACCACCATTAAATAGAACAGAACCCGTGGTGAGAATGATAAAGAACATAGTAAGATTTGAAAATAACATTCCAAAATCGACATCTTTTTTCATTTCGTTGATTATTCTTTTATTCACCACTAAAATATTATCGTGCTTTTTATCTTCCACTTCCATCGTTGCCTGCCAAAAGAAAAGATAGGGTGAAATGGTGGTTCCCAGTATGGCAACCAGAATACTGATAAAGTTTTTGTCAAAGTGTATTGTTGGAATAAAAGTGGCTTTTAAAACTGCAATCCAATCCTGTTTGTAAAAAAACGGAACAATCATATAAACCAGAAGAACAATGCAGAGATATTTCAGAACAGCAGCAATTTTTTGATATGGCAAATAAATAATTAACACTAAAAGGATGATGGTAAAAATAATGCTGAAATAAGTTGCCGGAATTGAAGGGAATAACAGATTGCCTACAGCTCCCATTCCTGCAATGTCAGCGCCGATGTTCATTACAATGGCCGGAAAACTAAACAACAACATCAGATACAAAACAGATTTCGAATAATTTGCTTTTAGCGTTCCAGCTAAACCATGTGAAGTAACCAAACCAATTCTTGCACACATTTCCTGAATGGAAGCCATGAGTGGAAATGTAATCAGTGCAGTCCAGAGAGTTGAAAGTCCGTATACAGCGCCTGCCTGTGAGTAGGTTGCAATGCCCGAAGGGTCATCATCACTTGCGCCTGTGACAAGACCGGGTCCAAGTATTTTCCAAAAACGAAAAAGTTTAGATGAAATATTTTTTTTGTTCTTCATTAAAGCTTTCATTTCCAGATTCTGAAATTGAATGTGAACTTCTTTTGTTGCAGTAACTCGCGCCAGTTGAGAAACAGAAATCCGGCAATGACCACAAAACCCAGGGCCAGCATCACAATTGCCTTTGGGGAATAGATGCCGTTCACGAGGTTTTTGAAATTGTTAACGGCGTAAAGCCCGGTGAAGATCATTATCGCGTCGCTCAGAAATTTGCCGCAAAAGAACGGCGGCAGCGTGCGCGAGGGCTTCACTTTCGCGATGCCTGCGGCCATGAACAACGCCGTAGTGGACAGCGGTGTCACGGCGTAAATAAGGACGAAGAGCCAGCTCTGCCACAGGCTCTGCGACAGTTTCTTTCCCAGAAATTCCAGCTCATCAGTTTTGCGCCGTTTGATGAACAGGCTGGCAAATCGGGGGATGTAGAGACTCATCAGGTATCGTCCCAGGGTTGAACCCGAAGCGCAGAGCAGCAACACGATCAATGGGTTTAGGTGGAATTTGACCAACAGAATTACCGCAATCGTCCATGCGGGCGGCGCAATCAGCGGAATGACATCGACGGCGAACGCCGCAAGAAAGACAACCCCATACATTTAATAAAAACTCCCTTTGTCTAGTAGGAAGTATAGGAAGCCCGGTCTGGTATGTCAAGGCAATCTTGCCACAAATGTGGAATTCGTTATTGACTTGTCGTAGCGGTTGCATTAACCAATAACTCATACCAATTCGGTTTCTTTGGCTAACTTTGTTGGCATCGTCGTCGGCTTCTTCAATGTATGTAAAATACGTCTCCGGCGCCTCCTCCTTGCCGCCGCGTTATCCTTTGAAAGAGAAATGGTATCATGTTGTAGGCATGGGAAAAATAAACTCCTCTTTGTTTCGGACAATAGCTTATGGATGAAGAAATCCTCTTAAATCAACTGGAAGTTCTAGCCGAAAAGCTTGGCATAGTAGTTCGTGATGAAAATATCAACGTTGAGGAATCATCGAGCACCGGAGGGCTTTGCCGTATTGAAGGGAAATACGTTGTGATTCTGAACTCCAGGGAGACAGTGAAAGAAAAAAATCAGGTGATGATTAAAGCATTACGTCAGTTTGACCTCAGTGACATTTATCTAAAGCCGGCTATCCGGGAGTTATTGGAAGGATATGAGGAATAATGTTCTTCTGAACGGTAGTATCCGACATCGCTCATGACCCAAGCAAAGATTTGGCCCCATCGCTTTATGTGTATGTGTATTTTGTTTTTGTGCCCAGTCTCACAATATAACACTTTCATACTTGACAAGGCAAATTTCCCATATTCTTGTATAATTTTCCATGGAAGGGAAACGTTTTTGGTTGGCTAGAGTCGTATGTGTAGTGCCCGATTGCGACCGAACTATGTGTTTCTCAAAAATATTGTCGTGAAAATTGTCCCATTGTGCGTTTGACTTAGGAACTGGATACCGAGCATGCCAAAAAATACTCTCTGTAAAGAGGTCAAGAGTGAACTTCTGATCTTCGTCTAATTTTACTTTAGCTTTAGTACATAACTCTCTAAGAATGTGTATTTCTGGTATGGGTTCCCCTTTCGCGGCCAATATAGCTTTAAAGATTAACTCAAGCGACAGGGCGGCATTGAATTGAAAAATTCTTAATGCACCACTTATACGTTCTTGGTGTTCATATAGAACAATAGAAGCTTCATGAAAAGATACGGACTGTTTGTACCATAGGTCGGCATTGTCTCGCTGCTTCTGGTATGTGTATCCAATTATTTCTCTAATTTTCTTCCGGTCTGCCACTCTATAGAACCTCCGCCCATGGTAAAGGGCATAATACAAAAATCAGCCGCAAGTATAACGAGTCGGTTAAATTGACTTGTTGGGTATGGCTCTACCTACTTTTTTTCATCGGTAATTTGAAGCCCCTTGTCCTGCTGAAGAGCTTTGACAATGGTTTCTGACGCAGCCTCGAAAGCTTTTGTACGATCATCAAGGTTAAAGATATTTCCCCTTGTAAGAGCGGTAATGCTTGCTCCTGTTCTGCCGGTTATTGCATCGTCAAAGGACACTGCGAGCAAAATCCGATTGTTGCTAGCTGTTACAGACATACGTGCGTTTAGGGTTCGCTTTTGAACATTGAGTGGGAACTTTTCGTACTCTTTATCACCGATTACTTTCATGTTGTATCTGCTTATTAGATTAGCGAACTCAACGTCCATTCCGTAAAGGGATGTAGCTGTATCTCTACCATCTGTCTTTGCGATAACAACATAATCGTAGTTTGCAAAGCTGAAGCCACTTGAATAGACTAATCTATTTGGTGTGGCACATCCCACAAGCGCGCATGCAAATACCGCTACTACAATTAGTCTTTTCATATTTCCCCCCTGTTTATGTGATGCACGGCAGTTATTTTTGTTCTCATTGCATGAAATACCAAACAAAAATCTGTGTCAAGTAAAATGAAATAAAAAAATCCTCTAATAATCGGCATAACTTACAGAATAAAATTATCTGATTTGAAAACTGAAATCTGCTGATTTCCGGAAGAAATATTGTGTCTACCGGAAGACTTGAGAGATCTCCCTTTCAGGAAGGCATCTATAATCCATAACAAACTATTT